>JAKPHF010000075.1 GCA_029550525.1 Planctomycetota bacterium | reverse complement strand
GCGAACAGCCAAACCCTTGGGACCGCCTTCAGCCCCAGGATGCGATGGGCCGACATCGAGGTGCCAAACCTCCCCGCCGCTATGGACGCTCGGGGGAGATCAGCCTGTTATCCCCGGAGTACCTTTTATCCGTTGAGCGATAGCCCTTCCACACGGGACTACCGGATCACTAGGGCCCACTTTCGTGTCTGCTCGACCCGTCAGTCTCGCAGTTAAGCCGGCTTATGCCCTTGCACTCTATGCGCGATTGCCAACCGCGCTGAGCCGACCTTTGCACTCCTCCGTTACCTTTTAGGAGGAGACCGCCCCAGTCAAACTGCCCACCTAACACTGTCCCACGCCCGGCTTCACGGGTCGCGGTTAGGATACAAATAGCACAAGGGTGGTATTTCAAGGATGGCTCCCCAACCGCCGGAACGGCTGGATCAACGCCTCCCACCTATCCTACGCATGTGATATCTGTGGCCAATATCAGGCTACAGTGAAGGTTCACGGGGTCTTTCCGTCTTGCCGCGGGTATGTGGTATCTTCACCACAATTCCAATTTCACCGAGTCGGTCCTTGAGACAGTGCTCCAGTCGTTACGCCATTCATGCGCGTCGGAACTTACCCGACAAGGAATTTCGCTACCTTAGGACCCTCATAGTTAGGGCCGCCGTTTACCGGTGCTTCGGTCGCAAGCTTCGCCTTGCGGCTAACCTGCTTCCTTAACATTCCGGCACCGAGCAGGCGTCAGTCTCTATACGTTGTCTGTTCGACTTAGCAGAGACCTGTGTTTTTGATAAACAGTCGCCAGAGCCGCTTTGCTGTGCCCTCTCCGAGTGTTGCCAAACGGAGGAGGGACCCCTTATCCCGAAGTTACGGGGCAAATTTGCCTAGTTCCTTAAGGACCGTTCTCTCGAGCGCCTGAGGCTACTCGCCTCGCCTACCTGTGTCAGTTTTAGTACGGACGTGCCACTTGTCCCTGCACGCTTTTCTCGGTTCTTCCTCCCCGCACTTCAGCAACGAATCGGCCTCGCCCTTTCGGGAACCCTCACGTCTAATGGTGGGCTGCAGCTTGGAAAAACGCACGTACAGTTCAACCGCATGACACGGCGCAGGAATATTAACCTGCTGTCCATCGACTACGCCTTTCGGCCTCGCCTTAGGATCCGGCTAACCCTGGGCGGATTGACCTTCCCCAGGAAACCTTAGGCTTTCGGCGAGCGGGATTTACACCCGCTTTCTCGTTACTCATACCGGCATTCTCACTTGATAGGCCCGCAACCACTCCTTACGGTATGGCCTGTATCTGCCTATCAACGCTCCTCTACCGCTTGTTTCGCCCGTAGGCTACGCAAGCCCGCTGCTTCGGCTTCATGCTTAGTCCCGTTCATTATCGGCGCCCAGTCTCTCGACGGGTAAGCTGTTACGCACTTTTTAAATGGTGGCTGCTTCTAAGCCAACATCCCCGCTGTCTCAGAAACTAGACTTCCTTATGCACTGAGCATGAATTGGGGGCCTTAGCAGGCGATCTGGGTTTTTTCCCTTTTGTCTATGGATATTGAACCCGCAGACTCACTCCCGAGATAGTCGCTGTGGTATTCGGAGTTTGATTGAAGGCGGCAGGCTGGTGGCCCCCGCGTTTCATTCAGTAGCTCTACCCCCACAGCGTAGTGGCTCGAGGCTGCCCCTAAAGGCATTTCGAGGAGAACCAGATATCTCCAGGTTTGATTAGACTTTTACTCCTCCCCACAGCTCATCTCAGAACTTTTCAACGTTCACGAGTTCGGTCCTCCGCGCCCTTTTACGGGCACTTCAACCTGGCCATGGGTAGATCACCTGGTTTCGGGTCTACCTCCAACGACTTAACGCCCTATTCAGACTCGCTTTCGCTTCGGCTCCGCACCGGAAGTGCTTAACCTGCCGCTGAAGGTAACTCGCCGGTCCATTATGCAAAAGGTACGCGGTCACCCGGGTGATCCGAAGACCACCATCGGGCTCCCACCGCTTGTAAGTACATGGTTTCAGGTTCTTTTAACTCCCCTAGTAGGGGTTCTTTTCACCTTTCAGTCACCTTACTTGTTCACTATCGGTCGTCGAGGAGTACTTAGCCTTGGAGGGTGGGCCCCCCAGCTTCACACGGAGTTCCACGAGCACCGTGCTACTCTGGTAAACCGATGGTAACGCGGAGTCGTTGCCGTCACCTACAGGACTGTCACCTTCTGTGGTGCACCTTTCCAGGTACTTCGGTTGGCAAGACTTTTGTAACCGCTCTCGGTTCCCGCAACCCCGGTCCGAAGACCGGTTTGGGCTAGGTCCGCTTTCGCTCGCCGCTACTGACGGAGTCTCGGTTGATTTCCTTTCCTCCAGGTACTGAGATGTTTCAGTTCCCTGGGTTAGCTCGTACGGGCCTATGCATTCAGCCCGCCGTGACATCATCTCCTTGCGGAGTGATGCCGGGTTTCCCCATTCGGACATCCCCGGATCAATGCTCGTTTGACAGCTCCCCGGGGCTTATCGCAGCCTACCACGTCCTTCATCGCCTCTCGACGCCTAGGCATCCACCATGTACCCTTAGTAGCTTGATCACATGAATGACACACTGTCCGAGGAAGCTCCCGACGGTCAGCGTTCCGCCTTCCGCCGATCGCCTCCGCGACCAAGCATCACCCGTGATCATGCACCTTCGACGCAATTGTCGCGTCGAATCGAAACGAGAAAGACTCACGCACCGGCCGGCCGAAACCGGCCGCCACGCAAGCTCGCTCATCACGCTCTAGAACTTGGAATCCAAAATGGATTACCACTACCAGCGTCATACATCTGCCCGACGTTTCGCCCGTGGCGAAAGTCGCCAGATGTTCTCCACATATGCGATTGTCAAAGAGCTTCGTATCGTTTCTCCGGTCCGTCCCGCAATTTCTTGCGTTCCCTACCGGAGCTCAGCAACTATACTCACTTTTTCGTTGCTGTCCAGGGGTCTCGGGAAGAATTTTCAGGTTTTTTTTCGCCTGATTTTCTTCAGTCTCACCGACGAGTTCGACCCCGTCGCTGAGCCCCCGTTTCGGTTATTCGATCATAGCATCGAGCCAAGCCCGACTGCCAACCGAACACCCGAACGTTTGCCGAATTTTGGAGCCGCCTTGCGATCCCCCGAAAAAAGAACCGCGACGCATTGCCGCGGCTTTCCGGGTATCGTCCGCCCCCCAATTCGGTTCCGGATTCCAGCCCGGCGATGTCGCGGGCTTTCATCCAGGTCGAGCATCTTAGCAGAAAATTCTGCTTTTGCAAATCTGGAGCCGAGCGGGCTCGAACCGCCAACCTCCTGGTTGCAAACCAGGCGCTCTCCCAGTTGAGCTACGGCCCCGCAAATCGCTGTCAGCTATCAGCTTTCAGCTCTCAGCCGCCCCGGAAAACCGGGTCAGGCCGCCACTCCATCTGGTCAACTCGCCAGCGGTGTTTTTCGATCCCTGGAGATCGTCGCCGCTGGCGGCTGATAGCTCCACCGCATGGGCCCGCGAGGATTCGAACCTCGGACCTCGTCCTTATCAGGGACGCGCTCTAACCAACTGAGCTACGAGCCCGCCCGCGTCTCCCGGCCATTTCACTGGGAGGCGCGTAGAAAGGATAGTTTACTCCCCCCGCCCCGCTTGTCAACGGGTCCCCCACGTCAACTTTCGCTTTCCCGACGCCCACGCCGCCGGCGATCGAACTCCGCATCCCTGCACTGCGAGCCAGCCATCCGGCTGAAGGCTGACAGCTGACAGTTGATAGCTGATAGCTTACTTGCTTGAGCCCTCCTCGGTCACCTCGTACGATTGGCGGCCCATGACGCCGCTGGAGTTCATGCTGGTCACCTTCGCCGCGTCCGTGCTGGCCGGATTGGTCGGATCCATCCTCGGCCTGGGCGGCGGCATCATCGTGGTGCCCACGCTTACGCTCCTGTTGGGCGTGAACATTCGCTTCGCCATCGGCGCTTCCATTGTCTCGGTCATCGCCACTTCCACCGGTGCTGCCGCAGCCTACGTGCGCGAGCATCTGGCCAACATGCGATTGGCCATGGTGCTCGAACTGGCCACCACTGCCGGAGCGTTGTTCGGCGCTCACCTGGCCGGCATCATTCCCGCCCAATGGCTGCAGCGCATCTTCGGCATCCTCATGGCTTACGTGGCCGTCATGATGCTCGTGCGCACCAATCGCCCCTCGCGGATGCCCGCTCCGCCCGATCCCATCGCCGATCGACTGCGTCTGCATGGCGGCTACTACGACGCTTGGCAGAAGGCCCGCGTCGAATACAGGGTTTGCCGCACATGGCTCGGCATGCTCGTCAGCGGACTGGCCGGGGCGGTGAGCGGGCTGCTCGGCGTAGGCGGCGGCGTGCTCAAAGTCCCCGTCATGACGCTTGGTATGCGCGTGCCCGTCAAAGCCGCCACCGCCACCAGCAATTTCATGATCGGCGTCACCGCAGCGGCCAGTGCCGGCGTCTACTTCTTGCGCGGCGAAGTCGACCCCTTCATCGCCGCTCCCGTTGTGCTCGGCATCACCATCGGCGCCACCACCGGTTCCCGCCTGCTGGGCCGGCTGCACAGCACCTGGGTGCGGCTCATGTTCGTGGTGATTCTTTTGATCGTCTCGGTTCAGATGCTGACGAAAGGCTGATCGTGCCCCAGAATCCCCATGATCATCCGCCCGCCCCCGACGCCGACCAGTCCGTTCCGCTCGGCCGTATCGAGCGGGTCATCAGCGGTCTGCTTCGTGGTGGCCTGCTGCTCAGCCTGGTACTCGTCACCCTCGGCGTGACCCTCATGTATACCCGCCACCCGGAATACGTGAGTTCACCGCAAGCACTGGCCCACCTGAAGGTCGAAGGACAGAATCCGCCCGGCACGGCAGGTAAAATCGTTGCCGGCGTACTGGCGGGCCAGGGCAGAGCCGTCGTCATGCTCGGCGTCTTCGTCCTGTTCATGACGCCCGTGCTCCGCGTGGCCATGTCCGCGATCACGTTCCTCTGGGAGAAGGATTGGATCTTCGCGGTTATCACATCGCTGGTGCTCGCCGCCCTGCTGATTTCGCTGGTGATCAGCTATGAGCTGTGAGCTATGAGCGGTGAGCCGCTAATCGAACATTTCCGCCCATCGCCGCACCATCTTGCGAGCAAGCTCCTGCTGGGCCGCCAGGGCAGCGGGTAGCCTTGGCACATATTGCTCGAACGCATCCTCGGGCGGCAGCTCGGCCAATTCATCCGCGCACGCCCGCACGATGCTTTGCACCGTGCGGAGGAAGCATTCGAGATGAAACTGCAGCCCGTACACGCGGCGGCCCAGCCGAAACGCCTGGTTCTCGAATCGAGGCGACCGGGCCAAGTGCACGGCCCCCGCCGGAAGGTCGAACGTATCGCCGTGCCACTGGAAGACTTCCTGCGGATTGCAGGCCAGCGAGAACAACGGATCCGTTGCGGCGTGTTCAGTCAGCTCGATCTTAAACAGGCCGATCTCGCGCGGCCGCTTGGGATACACGCGTGCCCCGGCCGCCCGGGCCAGCAGCTGCGCCCCCAAGCACACGCCAATCACCGGTCGATCCGCCGCGATGAGCCGGGCCAGCAATTCGCGCTCCGCCAGCAGGTAGGGATACCGATCCGTCTGGTCGACGTTCATCGGCCCGCCCATGACCAGCCACGCGTCGAACGCGTTCTCGGCCGGCACCGGCCGCCCTTCCCACAGCGGAACCACCGTAGTCTGATGGCCAGCCTCTTTTAGCGCGGTTTCCAAAACGTCGGCGTGTTCACACCAGAAGTGTTGAAGAATCCCGACTCGAGCCATGCATGTACATCCGTCCGGTTCCCAGGCGAAGGTGCATTCTACTCCCCTCGCCTCTGCCCCGCGAGCGTTCCAGCGAGCGGCGAAGCGAGATGATGGGAGCCCTGCCCGACGGCAAGCGGCGGGCGTACACTACCGTTCTGACCGTCATGCAGATCATGGAGAAGAAAGGCCTGCTCGCTCACAAACGGGAGGGCATGGCCCACGTGTATCAGCCCAAAGTGGCGGCCCGCCAGGTCTTGCGTCCATTGATGCGGGATCTGCTGCGAAACTTCTTTGGCGGCAACGCATCAACGGCCATGCAATACCTCCTGGACGAGGCGAAGATCGACCGAGACGAACTGGAGCAAATCCGTAAGCTCATCAACGAATATGACCATCAGGCCGGCCCGAAAGGAGGCGGCAAATGACCTGGCTCCCCGCGTTTCTCTCCGATCCAGCGTGACACCGGCTGATCAGCGCTTTGCTGCACACACTCTGGCAGGCTCCGCTGATCGCGGCTGGCCTGTACGGTCTTCTGCGCCTCGTGCCCGCCGCCACGTACGGACAAGATATGCACTGGCATCGACCAGCCTGGTCGTCGTGGCGATGGCCGGCCTGGTCACGTGGTCGGTCCTCGACTGGAGAGCGCAAAAGCCGTATCCCGCTCCGGCCGACAACCGAGCGACCGCTCCCCTGGGCGAAGCCTCACCCCAGACTGACATCATGAACGTCACGGAAACACCGTCAGCAAAACCGCCGGCGATCGCTTCGCCGCCCCGGCCATCGCACACGAATTCCTACGACTGGAGCGTGCCCATCGGCTTGGTGTGGCTGGTCGGCGTGGGCGTCATGCTCATTCGACTGGCGGTCCAGATCACCGGCGTGTATCGACTGACGCGCAGCGCGGGTCCTCGACCCCGAAGGCAAGCCTGCCAAGGGTGTTCCGGTCTCATTCACATACGACTCGCCGATCACCGGAGCAGGTGGCTATCACCCCGATCCGCTGACCGATGAACAAGGCCGCGTGCGGTTCGAGGACATCAACCCCGACCCGCGGATCAAGTACTCGATCAAGCTGCCCTCGCGCCGGGACTACTGCCCCACCGATCTGGTTCCCGTCCAGCCCGAAGGCGAGCCCACCACGATTCGGCTCCAGCGCGGTCTCGTTCTGAGCGGGCGCGTTCTGGACGCGAATTCGGACCAGCCGTTGAGGGATTGCGACGTCCGTGCCCACCCGTTCGAACAATCCTCCTTGTCGTGGATGTGGACCGGCTACGAAGCCGAGTCCCGAACGAATGAGCGGGGGAGTTTCGCTTCAGCAACCTTCCCCCCGGGAGGTATCAACTCAGCGCCTCGCCCAACTTCGATGGTTTTTTCCTTTATTCGAAGCGAAGCCAAGCCACGGAGTTCACCGCCGGCCAGCCTGAGCCGGCCGAGATCAGAATCGACTTCCGAGATCTGGCCAAACGGGCAGGTTGAAACCTGGCCCGTGCAGAAGCGCGGACTTGTGTTCTGTGCGACCCGTGATAAATCTCGGCACTCTCACACAACTCGGCGGGGAGCGAGCCCGGTTCCCTCGGCCGATGCGGTGTTCGGCCGGCGTGCGTGCCGGTGCTTCATGCCCGCGAGGCCCGCCATCGCCACCGCCAGCCACGCCCCCAGGCTGATCGCCGACTGCCCGCCGAAGAGTCCGCAGAACGCCGGTCCGTTCGACGGATTCGACCCGGGGTCAGCACCGACCTGCTCGTCCGGATCATCCGCCGGCCGGTCCCGCGGCGGCGGCTCGGCATCGGGAGGGTCGGACGGATCGTCCGGCGACGAAGGCGGCGTGGATGTGTCCGGCACGGCATCAGTCACGACGATGTCCACATATGCCTTGTTGTTCGCGTAGTCCGACTCGACCACCGTCTGCGTGCAGTTCACCCACACCCACGCACGGTACGTCCCCGGCCGCGGATAGCCCTCCAGCGTGACCCGCAGCGTCGTTTGGTTTTGCGTGGCAATCTCCGCCGACACGCCGAGCGATCGACCGTCCACGCACTGCACGTTGCCATCGGGACTGTCGTCCCAGCAACTGACCTCGACCGCTTCGCATGTCGGACACGGATCGCTGTTGGCCACCACCACGTCGAGCTCCACCCGGTCGCCCGCGGCAGGCTCCGGCGTCACCAGCGTGACGCCGGCGATACTCAGATCCGTATCCGCCCGCGACGCCGATGCCGCTGCCCCAAGTGCGAACACGCACACCGCCATCCGCAACCGCGACGCCCACTTGGCGGCAAGCAGCTTCATGAACCATACCCGATCGGTGACAAGCACATTCATCAAAGGAGCGGTCCCCCGTGTAGCTGGAGCGTCTCACCCCAGCGCGTTGCGCGCAGGACATCCGAATATAGTTGCGGCTTGCCGTCGCGCGCACGCTGGCCGGAAGAACCCTTATGCAGGTTCAGGCGGCCCCGGTCGGGTCGCCAGATTGAGAACGTTCCGTGAATCCCGTACAGTCATCGGGATTGCCATGACGCACGAGAAACCATCGACATCGACCGCTTCGCCCGCGACGGAAAAGCTCACGCCGGCCATGCGCCAGTACATGGAGCAGAAGGCCGCCGCGCCCGACGCGCTGCTGCTGTTCCGCATGGGCGATTTTTACGAGACGTTTTTCGAGGACGCCGTGACCACGGCCCGCGTCCTGGGAATCACGCTGACCCGCCGCGGCACGGATAGCAACGGCGAGCCCATCCCGCTGGCCGGTATCCCCTACCACGCCCTCGAGTCTTACCTGACCAAGCTCGTGCACGCGGGCTACAAAGTCGCCATCAGCGAGCAGGTTGAAGACCCGCGCACGGCTAAAGGCGTGGTCCGCCGGGAGATCGTCCGGATCGTCACGCCGGGCACGCTCACCGAAGACGCACTGCTCGATCGCGGCGCCGACAATTACCTGGCGTGTCTGGCCCGGCAGGGTTCGCAGGTGGGTCTGGCGTTCGTGGAACTGTCCACCGGTGCGTTCGAGGTGGAGCTCATCAGCGAGCGTGAGGTTGCCGACGAGCTGGCTCGCATGAACCCGGCCGAAATCCTCGTGCCGGAAGTCCGCATCGACGTGGCCGACCCGTTCGCCGATCTTCTCGCCCAACTTCGGGGCAGCAGCCTGGATACTGCCAGTCCCACGATCACTCGACGGCCCGCCCATCAGTTCGATCCCTACCAGGCCGAGCAGCGGCTGCTCGCGCATTTCGGCGTGACCACGCTGGAGGGTTTCGGCTTTGCCGGTATGGATCCGTCGCTTTGCGCCGCCGCGGTGATCATCGACTACCTGGGCGAGACGCAGAAATCATCGCTCGCCCACATCCTCACGTTGCATCGCCGCCAGCCTCGCGAGTTCGTGGCCATCGACGAATCCACCTGGAGGTGTTTGGAGGTCGAAAGAACCATCCGGACCGGAGCCGTGGGCGGGAGTCTGCTGGCCGCGGTCAACCGCACGAGAACGGCCATGGGGGCCCGTTGCCTGCGTCGCTGGCTGGCCGCGCCCTTGCGCGATGCCGACCGCATCCGCGAACGCCAGGCCGCCGTCGCCGAGATGCTTGCCGACGTGCATCTGCTGGCCGAGATTCGCACCAAGCTTCGCGACCTTGCCGACATCGAGCGGATCACGGCCCGCCTGGGGTTGGGACGCGCCTCGCCGCGCGACCTGGTCGCGCTGGGGGTCACGCTGATTGTCGTCGAGCAGATCGTCGAGCTTCTGGACGAACTGGCCCGCCGAGCCGCGCCGGTCATCGCCGCTGCCGAACCCGGGCCCGCTGCGAGCAGTGGCAGCGGTGCGTGCAGCGCCACCGGCAGCCGGCCGGAGGGGCTGTCCGTCTTCCTCACCATGCGACGGGACGCCATGTGCGGCCTGCACGATTTGGCCGAGTACCTGGTCACGTCGCTTTCTCCCGAGGCGCCGCCGGTCACTAACGAGGGCGGGATCATCGCGCCCGGCTTCGACGCCGAGCTCGACCGCCTCCGCGGCATCACCGCCGACGGCCGTCAGTGGCTGGCCGACTACCAGGCGAGGGAAATCCAGCGCAGCGGCATCCCCTCGCTCAAGGTGGGGTTCAACCAGGTCTTCGGCTACTACATCGAGATCACCAACGCCCACCGCAGCCGCATCCCGGCCGACTACGTGCGCAAACAGACGCTCAAGAATGCCGAGCGCTACATCACCGATGAGCTGAAGAAGTACGAGACCGAGGTGCTCACCGCCCGCGACAGGGCCAACGCCCGCGAACTCGAACTGTTCGAGGGCATCCGTCAGCAGGCGATTCAACGCATTCCCGACTTGCAGAAGCTCGCCACCGCCGTGGCCGAGGTGGACGTCATCGCGGGGCTGGCCCATCTGGCCGACGAGCGACGATACGTGCGTCCCGAAATCGTCGACGAGCCCGTGCTCGAGATCGTGGATGGGCGGCATCCCGTGCTCGAACAGACGTTGGCCGAGAAATTCGTGCCTAATAGTTGTCACCTGAGGGCGATCGACGCCGAACCGGGCCCGATCGAATCCGCAAATGCGGCCAGCGGTGAACCCTTTGCGGGCACGACGCCACCTTCGCTGGTGATCCTCACCGGCCCCAACATGGCCGGCAAGAGCACCTACATCCGTCAGACCGCCCTGCTGACGCTCCTGGCCCAGACCGGCAGTTTCGTGCCCGCGGCGGCCATGCGCTTCGGGCCGGTCGATCGGCTGTTCGCCCGCGTGGGCGCGTCCGACGAGATCAGTCGTGGCCAATCCACGTTCATGGTCGAGATGACCGAGGCCGCCAACATCCTCCGCAACGCCAGTCGGGACAGCCTCGTGATCATCGATGAACTGGGCCGCGGCACGAGCACGTTCGACGGACTCTCGCTGGCCTGGGCCATCGCCGAAGATCTCGTCAACCGCGTCGGCTGCCGCACGCTCTTCGCGACCCACTACCACGAGCTGACGCAACTGGAGAAATACTTGCGCGGCGTGGCCAACTGCAACGTCGCCGTCCGCGAGTGGCAGGACCAGATCGCCTTCCTGCATCGCATCGTGCCGGGCGGGGCCGACAAGAGCTACGGTTCACACGTGGCCAAGCTGGCCGGCGTGCCTTCGCCGGTCATCCAGCGCAGCCGCGAACTCCTGGCCGAGCTGGAAACCAACTTCAGTTCCGACCGCCGGGCTTCCGTGCGAGCCGCCGCCCGCAGCAAGCCCAGCCGACAGCTCTACCTCTTCGACGATCCGGCCGACGACGTCATCGAACAGATCCGGCAGCTCGACAGCCAGAGCCTCTCCCCCGCCGAGGCCCTGCGTCTCCTCCAGGAGTGGCGTCGGCGTCTCCAGGACTGAATTCTGCGGTGCTCCACTATGCCATTTGACTGACAGCCCTTCCGGCTGAGAGCGGCACCCTAAATCGTTGCAGTGACGTTTAAGTGACACACCCCAAATAGAGGGGCACGCTGTATTCATCAGGTGTTTCCCCCATGTAGGAGGGACGGGCCATGGCACAGAGGGGAAGTCGCCGGTCCGGATTCCTGGTACAGGAAAGAGGTTTGTCTGAGAGGAAGGAAGATGATCCACAGCAGAAAGATTGCCAGTCTCGCATTCGCGTTTCTCGCTGTCTTTCCCGGACTTGCGAACGCGAACATCGTCTTTGATTTCAACGACTGGTCACTCTTGGGCGGTAGCAGCGAAGAGATCTCGAAGTACATGACCGACGTCCTCAGCGCCGCGGTTCCCGGCGGCAGCGTCCAGGTGTCGGGAGCCGTGGGCACCGGTTTCGGCGTCGGAATCGGCGGCATCTTCGGCAAGGAGTTCACGCTGCAGTTTAGCGAACAGCTGACCGGCGTCGGGTTCGACGGATGGGTACTTTGGGAAACGACCGATGCCGATTTCCAACTGTTCACGCTGGACGAGGATGGTCAAGTGATCGAGAGAGTGTTCAGCAAGGACAACGCCGGCTTGAGCACTTTCCACGTCCCGGTCTTTGACCTGAACCCCGGCGTGTATGGTCTGAAGTTCACGGACCACGGTCTGGCCGACGTCGGCATCTGCAATCTGATCGTCAAGACCGCGTCCTGCCCGACTCCCGTGCCGGTGCCGGCACCAGGCGCGGCATTCCTCGCCCTGGCGGGTCTGGGTATCACGGGTTGGGCCAAGCGCCGATTGGCTTGACCGGTCTGGACCGGCCGTAGATCGCCGCCCGAGCAAGTCCGAATATGAGCGAGGGCACGGAAGCATGGCTCCCGTGCCCTCGATGTTTTGGCAAGCTGTAAGCTATGAGCTTTGAGCTATGAGCCAAGCCCTGGCTGACAATTGAGAGCTAACAGCTCACGGCTGACAGCTGACGGCTGATAGCTGAGAGCTGAGAGCTAATTTCACCGCTTTGGTTGAGGGACGGCAGCCCGCGCGGGAGCAGTAGCCGGTTGTCTGACCTGGGCAGGCGGTTTGACCTGGGCAGACCGGGGCGCCGGGGCGGTCGCAGATTCCGGCATGCTCGCCGGCAGCGGCGGAAGCTCCGGCTCGCGAACCCCCACGATCTCGTACTTGGCCCGCATCTCCTGATCAATCGCCGACAGGGGAGCCCATTCCTGCCACAAGCGCATGCGCACTTTGGCCTGCTCAAAAGGCTGCCCGCCCTTGTGCTTCTTGGTCACCTTGATGATGTAGAACGCCCGCCGATCCTCGAGCACTTCGCTGATTTCGCCTACATCCAGCCGAAATGCCGCCTCGCCAACCACGTCCGGCTGTTCGAGATGCCGGTGCACGTAGCCGAGTTCTCCGCCCGTCATCCTGCTCGGGCAGTCGCTCTCGACCAGGCACTCTTCCCACGATCGCCGGCCCGACACCAGGTCCTCGCGAATCCGCTCGGCCTTCTCCCGCTTGGCCCTCACCTGCTCGGGCGTCTCCCAGGGGTACCGGCTGATTCGGATCTGGCAGACGAACCGGGCCGTTCCGTTGAAAGCTGAGGGATCCTTGTCGAATATCTTTTTGAGTTCCTCCTCGCTCCGCGCGGCTCGGCGACGAATCTCGGCCCGCCCTACCATCAGGCGAGCCTTGTTCAGGTAGTAGTCGAGCTTGTCCGGAACCCCCTGGGCTCGAAGCTTGGCCAGCAGTTCCTCGCGAGTCTCGACGCCTTCCTTCTTGAGCACGTCCTGGACCATCGCCTCGAGCTTGCTCTCGTCCACCAGTTCCGGGTGCTCGTCCAGGTAGAGCTGGAGGAGCCGCTGACCGACCAGCGCGTGCATGATCGATGCCTTGCCCGACTGCAGTCGCCGCGGGTCAACCTGCGACGCTTCGCGGTTGAAGTCCTCCTGCGTGATCACGGTCGGCCCCACCCGCACCAGCACGATCTCGGACGCGGGCTGGCTGGCCGCCGGCCGACTGGCCGCAGCGGGCTGGGCGGCCGCAGTCGCGGGAGCGGGCTCTGCCGACAAGCACACCGGGACCGCGATGAGTACAGCGGCAGTCAGGGCCGATACAGCGTAAAGGCTCTTCATCGTGTTGCTCTCCAATCCAACCCGGCACGCAGTCCGGGACCTTCGGTCACTCTCATCTAACTCGGCCGTTGCGACCCGCCGGTTGAGGCTCCGATCTTAGGCTCGACGCCCTGGGACAGCCGTCGCAGATTCCCCCGGTGCCGATATATGACCAGCACCGCGAGAACCACCCCGAACACGTACAACGGCCACAGCTCGGCTATCCCGCCCCAAAGGTCCCGCCGGATCGCGGCGAACACGGCAAAGATTATCGGAAACGCAGCTGCCGCCCCTACTGAGCCCACCGAAACGTAGCGCGTCGTCAGCGTCAGCACGACCCACAAGCCGAACGCGACCAAACCCGGCAGCACGAAATACGGATAAATGCCCAACATCGCCCCCAGCGAAGTGGCCACGCCCTTGCCTCCCTTGAACCGGAGGAACACAGGGAACAAATGTCCGAGGATGCAAGCGGCCGCCACTCCGCCCCACATCAGGTAGATGCTCGACCGGCCCGGCGTTCCCGGGGCAATCCAATCGCCGGCCATCCTCCCGAAAAACAGCACGGGCAGAAAGCCCTTGCCCATGTCCAGGAAGAAAACCAGGAACCCCCAGTTACGGCCCAGCACCCGTCCGACGTTGGTCGCTCCGATATTACCGCTGCCGTGCTGGCGAATATCGATCCCCTTGAGCTTTCCTACCAGCAGCCCGAACGGGATCGAGCCGCACAGGTAAGCGATCACAAACGCTCCCAGACACAGCAGAACATGCTGACTTGTCAACGAAGTCACCCTCGCAACGGCGATTCGAGAGCCCGCCGTTCGCCCCGGTCGGCGACGATTTGCTCGTACAGGCCCATCACCCGCCGGGCGTGATCTTCCATCGAGCAGTCGCTGACTGCAAGCGGGGCCTCCTGCCCGCAGTTCAGGCGATGGTCCGGGTCGGCCAGCCGTCCCAGCCGATCCGCCAGTTGATCCACCTGCTCCGGCGAATCGATCACGTATCCGTTCAGCCCGTCCGTGATGCGTTCGGCCGCCCCGTTGAATCGCGTGGTGATGGCCGGCAGCCCCGCCGCCATCGCCTCCAGCACCACCCGGCTGCACGGGTCATAGTACGTCGGGTGGGCCAGCACGTCGGCGGCGTGAAAGAACGCGGCCGTCCGTTGCGTGGGTCCGGTGAAGATAATTCGATGCTGGACCCCCAACTGTTCGGCCAACTGGGCGTACGGCGCCGGGTTGTCACGTCCCACGATCACCGCACGATAAGCTTGACCGCCCGGCCTGGCCAACGCCTCGATCAGTTTGTTCACGCCCTTGAGCTTGAAGTTGTGGGCCACGCACAGCACCACCAGCTCGTCGTAGGCGATGCCGTAGTGCCGACGAATCTGCGTACGGTCGGCCAGCCGCTGCGCCTCGTCCGATTCATCGGGGTCCACGCCGTTGAAGACCTTCACGATCCGGGCGGGGTCGAAGTGATAGTGCCGCTCCAACTGATCGCGCACGTAATCCGAGATCGCGACCACCCAAGGGGCAGGCTTTCGCGCCAGCAACTGGCTCTCCAGCCGGGCGAGCATCCGGTTCTTGAGGTTCAGTTGCTGGCCCAACTGTTTGAGTCGGCGGCGCGTGGGGGAAGTGCGAATCGCAGCGTTGCGTTCCAGCGTCTCGGGGATCGTGCCGCCGCGCGGCTGATAGACGTCGGCGGCCAGGCAGGGCGTGATGCAATGCACCACGTCGAACCGATGCGACTGCACGTACTCGGCCGCCCGGCGGGAGAACCGCGCCGTCCGGGCGCTGCGAAACGCCCGTGAGGCCGGCAGCGGAACCACCGTCAACTCGGGCGTGGACGGCATCTGCGACGTGGTCAAAACCGTCACCCGGCAGCCCAGGTGAGCCAGATGGTTGGCGAACTGCAGCGTCGAGGTCTCCGCACCGCCTCGCCAGGATTCGAACCGCTCGATGATCAAGGCCACATCCATGCACACATCTCTCGAAGATAATCTCGCCGCTCTCGCCGCTCCGCCATCACGTGGTCCGTCGTCTCATCCACTGCCTGTCGCGTTCACGCTTTGGCGTGTCTTCTCGCCATCCGTCGGTTTCGGGCCGCCACCTTGCCAGCCAGCAGGCGAGCCGATCCGAAGCGGTCGAAGTGCCGAACGTAACGGCACAGAAATCGAAGCCGTTCCCACCGGCTCACGCACGCGGCCGGCGTCGAGAAGTCCAACGCCGCCAGATCCTTGACCACCCAACGCCGCTTCCGCCACTTCGGCCGAAAAACCCGCTGCAGATCGATCAGGCAGAACGCCCGATCGGCGGACTGGCCTGCGCCGGCCGACGCCCGTGCCGGATCGATGAAGATGTGGCACAGATACAGGTCGCGATGCACGAACCCCGCCGCGTGGAACCGCGCGACGAACCGGGCCAGCCCCTCGACTAACCGACGGCGGCTCGCCGCATCGAACTCGCGGCGATCGGCTCCCAGGTGCGCGGGCACCCACTTCTCGAGCGATTCGCCGGGCGCTTCGCCGAGCAGAATCGCGCTGCGCTGCTCGAAGGGTCCGATCATCCGCTCGCCGAATGCGACCGGCGGCGCGGCACGGATGCCCGCTCGCTCCAGCTCGCGTGCGTTGCGCCACTCGATCCCCGCCGTGCTCAGCCGTCGCGCCTGCCGCCACCGCTCCCACTGGCGGCGGAGCGGCGGAGAGTCGAATCGCTTGAGGTACAGCGTTCGCGGCCGGCCTGCCTCGTCTGTCAGTTGCAGCCGCCACCGCTGCCGCCAGTTCTCCAGGCCGGGCTTGTCCAGCCGCTGCCCGTCGGTCCAGGCGAACACATCCGCCAGTGTCCGCAGCCCCGCCGAGTTCAGCATGGGTTCATAACCGTCGGACACGTGCAGAAGATCAGGCATGCAACCGCTCGAAATGCGTGGCGATAGTGGTCTGTGCGCGGCCCAAAGTCTCAAACCTCAGGTCTCAAGCCTCAAGTCTCGAGTCTCAGCCCCGAGGTCAGGGTCCTGGTACTACGCTGGTCGATTGCGACAGTTCTACCCGAACGCTCCCTCCCGCCAGACCGCCGATCCCATTCACCTGGGCCGTCTTGCTCAGCTTGATGGTCATGTTGGCGCCTTGCCGGAACTTCATGAGATCCGTCGCGGTGATCTGTCGAAACGCCGGATCGTCGGGGAACGGCCCCAGCGTCTCCACCGCCAACGACGTCAGCACCTGTGTGAGCACCGCCACCGTCGTGACCTCCGGCGTCGCGTGCGTCCAGGTCAGATCGAACCCGCCGGAGAGCGAAACCGTCTCGCCGGCCGCAGGCGTGCTGATCGAAAAATCCGCCGGCGCCTGCACCGTGGTCTCATTTGTGCCCAGCGTCGGCTCGACCACTCGAATCACGTACGCCGCCGCGCGCGGCACGGTCACGGTGTACAGCCCGTTCAGCGACGGCCCCTGTAGCGGCGAGCCGTTAATCGTAATCTCCTGACCATCGTGCAGCACCACCGGCAGCCCGTTACGGCGCAGTGAAGCGGTCACCACCGCCGACGTATCCGGCATGGCCGCCGTGATAGTGATATCTCCGGTCACCCGGTCCAGTTGAATGTAGCCCGGGCCCGTCCCGTCATCGGGAACAGTGATCTGACACGATACCCCCGTGCACGTCACGGCAATCAGAGCGACCAGCGATGTCCTTCGGAGCATGCGATTGTCTCCACTCCACTGATTCCTTCCCACTCCTGTCTGCTGTCTCCTGTCTTCTGCCTTCTGTCTCCTTCTTTATCACTCCCCTCCAATCACTCCCACCGTGAACTCTTTCGTCGCAGTTGTTGCCGGCGTGTCGCTATCGGTGACTCGGACCACGAACGTGGAAGGCGTGGCCATCGCCGGGATGGGAATCGGGCGGCCCAGGACATCGCGGCGATTGCGGAGTTCGCCGGTACTCAGCACGAGTTCCAGCCCCAGCGGCTTCAAGTCGCCGGCGACGATCGCCCAGTGATATGGGCCCACGCCGTCGGCCGCCTCGACCTTGTGCGAATAGAGGGACCCGACGACTACGCTCGGCAGCGACGTGGTCGTGATTCGTACCGGTAGCCCTTTGATCACCAGCGGCACTGACGCCGTCGCCGTCTGGCGGACCGTGCCGCTGTCCTTCACGGAGACCTGTAGCAACTCTCCGCTCACCGGATAAATCGGCGTGCCCGTTACCGTGCCGGTGGCCGAATCCAGCGCCAGCCCGGCAGGCAGGCCGATGATACTGAAGGTATATGGCGGCACGCCGCCGCTGGCTGAGAGCGACCCGCTATATGCCTCGGACACCCGCCCTGCCGGCAAGGCCGCCGCTAATTTCAGTTGCGGCAGGATGGTGACCGTGTAGGACGCTGTGCCCGTCCGGAAGATGTTGGCCGCATCCGTCGCCTGGATCGTGAACGAGAACTCGCCGGCCTGTTCCGGCGTGCCTCCGATCACGCCCGACCTCGAGTCGAGACTCAACCCCGCCGGCAGTTCACCTTCCACGACCGACCAACGTGCCCCGGCCTCGCTGTCCGCGGTCAGTTCCGCGGTGTATTCGAGCCCCACCGCTCCGTCCGGCAGACTCGAAGGCGACACCACCAGTGGCTCGCTCGGCACGCAGCCACACACCATCGCCACTATTACGCCGGCAATCAGCCCTACCGACCTGCCCATGCGTCCTCCTTTCCGCACATGCCGGCCGGTATCTTCACGCAGAACACCGGGTTCTGCAATCAGCACCGGCAACGCCTGCAACACGTCGGCGACGTGACGTTGCAGTCTTCGCACAACGCGGCGATGTCCCGATGCCCGTTCCCGGCTGCCACATCACGTCGACCACATCCCGATATACACTCGTAAATAATTGCCGTTAAACGAGTAACGTTCAACCGCCCCCTCAGCCGCGGCAGGCCTTCCGCTGCGTGGCGGCAACAACCCCTACAAACGGCAAAGTCTTCCTATTTTCCCGCTGGGGACATGCTGCCGTAAGCTATTGCGAACAAAGAACATATCGCTTACAACACGAGCCACGCCAGTCGCCAGCCGAAGGCACGGCCCATGCCAATCTCAAACCTGCAGAGCAACGAAACAGGGCGGACAGGGCCGGGAACCACGGCGACTGCCGTCGTTGGAGAGGAGAGAGATGGAGGCCACACTGATCCTGATCGACGAGTTCTTCGCCCGCAAGCTGAAGATCATCGTCCTGACGATTCTGACCTACGCCGCGTTGTGCTGAGAAGCCACCGCCGGTCAGCGACCAGTCAGCGACCGGTTTGAGCCCCACTAGGCTGGCCTATGTCCTAATGCCTACAGCTTAGAGCTCATAGCTCGTAGCTCAGCTCTTCCCCCTGCACCTGCGTCGCATCCGGCCGTTCCTTGCCCTCAGCTTCGCTGCACGCGCTACACAATCCGATGATCTGGAAGCGGTGTCCGGCCGCGACGAATCGGTGCCGGGCGGCGATCTCGTCCCGCAGCGTGGCCACCTCTGAGCTGTCGAACTCGATGATCCGACGACATTGGCCGCACACCATGTGGTCGTGCGGCGCCTGCCCCAGGATCGGCTCGTACCGCGCCAGATTATCCTCAAACTGAACCTGCTTGATGATCCCGCACTCGGCCAGTAACGGCAACGTCCGGTAGATGGTCGCCTTCGCCACGCGCTTGCCCGACTGCCGCATGGCAATCAGCAGTTGCTCGGCCTCGAAGTGCTGCGGCGTGTTCAGCACCTCCAGGAGCAGCATCCGGCGCTCCGGCGTGTACTTCAGCCCCCGATCGCGAAGAAAATCGCGGAACAGGGCCTCCGCCGCCTCGATGTCTTGCGAGCTAACTTCTTTCGTCATAAGAACCTCACGCGACAGTCGCCTGCCTCAAACATACCCATTCGAGCACCTTTTGCAAGACTGGAGTCGCCAACCGGGTTGAGTATCCGGGATCATATCAGTGACAGAGCATTCCTAACGTGAAGAAAGTCCTCGGCTCGGACGGCGGCCTTGGCCCCTGCGCCTCAGGCCGAGTCTGGTCTGAAGCCATGTCCGACGGTCCGTTCGGTCCCGCCGGGCAGATATCTTGCGCCGGACGGAGTCATATGCCCTTTTTTCTGTCATTCCAAGCCGGCACGCAACCGCCGGGGGTGCACGATGAGAACGCGACGTTTGGAGATCAGACAGGCCAGTCGGTCATACTGAAAGGCACGCACTTTAGACACGGAAGCTGGCGCGAGCGTGCTCGCTCGTATTCTTGGTTGTATATCCCTATGTGGCTGGGTACGCTTACCTGTGTGCCAATATCGAAGCACCCGTGCCCCGGGTGCCCGCTCTTGGGCGCCTCTGGCCGGCCTACGGCAGCTACGCTACCCAACCGGCAGCAACCGCCGCGGAACTTCAGCCCGGCCCGGCGCTCGCGATCCACGTCGGCGAGCAGTAACGGAGTGGATCGAAGTGTTCAGGCTCAGCGAGCCGGGAAGAAAAGGCCAGTGCACTTCGCAGCGGACAGGTCGCTGCGCACGAGGTTGATGATAGACGGTGCTCGCGAGAACGAGGCGGCCAGAAATGTAGATGCGCCGCGAACTCGCAGCCTCCCCTCATCAAAGGGAAGCCTGCAGGTCGCGGCGCATCACTCAATTGCGAACCGAACGGTGCGGCAAGACGCCCGCCCGGACCTACGGATACGTATCGTCGCAAGTTGCCGGTGCTATCACGTCCGGCGCCCCAAAGCACAGTTGGAACAGCGCGACATCCGCCTGGTCCACGTCGCCATCCTTCTGCAGGTCGGCGGCCACGCAGGCTGAGCCGGGAATCGGCATCATCTCGCCGTTCAGACAGCTCTGGAGGAATCCGTAATCGCCCTGATCCACGTCGCCGTCGAAATCGAAGTCGGCTTTGACGGTCTCGACCACCAGCGTCACCGGGATCGTGGTCGGACTTTGCCGTGCAGGCTCGGGCGTGCTGCCGTTATCACTCACGACTATCCGGGCCGTGTACGTCCCCGGACTCATCCCCGCCGTGGCGTACGTGACGGCGATGGCATCCTGCTCGCCCTCCGACCAACCCGTGGTCGGATTGACCGTCAGCCAGTCGCTCGCCGGTGGATCGAACTCGACGTCGATCCTGTACTCGAGCCGGTCGATGCCGGCGTTCCACACCAGCAGCTGATCCGCCGCCGCGTCGGTCCCCACGTGGCACACCGGATCGAGCTGCCGTGGATCCACTGCGATCACCGGTCCCGGAATCGCGATCTTGTTGACGCGGTGCGTCCGGCTCGTCTCGTTGAGCGCGATGTCGTACACCGTGAGCGTCAGATCGTAGTCGCCGTCCGGATAATCCGCGGCATGCCAGGTCATCTCGAATGGACTGGACGGCTTGGGCAGGACCGCCACCAGTTCTTCCTCGGTATCCACCTCGACCAGCGAGATGTTGTCGAACCATCCGCTGGAGCCGCTGGCCTGGCCGGCCGCCCCCGCCTTGAGCACCACCGTCATCACGTTACCGGTGGCTTTGCGCAGGCCGTTGCGGTCCATGGTGTCGATAGGTGTGTCGTTCAGATCGTGCGTCCACTCCCAGCCGAAGCTGTCGGGCATGGTGTACGTATGCGAGTCGTAGCCGTACATCTCGTTAAACACCGGCTCGCTCGGATCGTCGTACGGATACACGTTGGGATTTCCGTCCGCCTTTCCGTAGTCCCAGGGGCCGTCGAGGAGCAGCACTTCGTACCAGTTGTCTTCGCCCCTCGGCCCCAGCTTCTCGCCCTTCCAGTAGGCGTCGATCTTGTAGGTCTTGCCGGGCGTGACCGCCACCTCCTGATACACACCGAAGCTGGCGTGGCCGGAGCTCAGCCGCAGACAGGCGTTGCCGAGATGACCGGGTTCGGTGTTGTTAAAATCCCAGGTCTCGCCCGAGCCCCACGACGCTCTCCAAGTTTGCCAGCCGGCCGAACCGTTCTCGAAATCGCCGTTGACCAGCAGATTCGGCCCGGCCGCCAGCTTCACCCGCAGTTCCGCCTTGGACAACCCGGTGTTGTCGGCGGCTTCTGCCGTGATTTTGACATCGCCCCACACCGTGCTGCCGTCGGCAGGACTGATGAACGTGAGCGAAGGGTCGACCGTCTCGACCGGAACCGACCCGCCGTAATTGGCCGGGAACATCTGCCGGATGGCGTCCACACGATCGCCCACGACGATGATTGCCGAGGTGTCGCGCGTGCCCAGTCCTCGGTTCCAGGCCCAACCGATGTGCAGGTTCTCCAGCGGGTTGTAGCCCATGCACAACGCGCCGATGGTATCCACCGCCACCGAGTCCCGACCCGCCATGATCAGCCGCATGGGCGTCGCCGGCTTGTTCGTGCCGGTCGGTCCGTCGGTGATGCCGATCAGACCGTCCACCACCGCGAAGTCGTTCGGCCGAACCAGGTTCAGATCCACGATGGTGTAATGAACGGTGATGTTCTGCACGAGCGTGTCCGCCCCGGTGGGAGCAGGAGGATTCTGATGCGTCACGTCGCGCGGAAACGGCGGCAGCCGCGTGGGCAACCCGCTGCCGTCCAATCCGTTGTACCGCACGGCCCAGTGCACGAGGTCCCACTTCATCTGATTGGAATGGCTGGGGACGTAGTCGGTCACATGGTAAATGTCGCTGGGAGCGCAGCCGACGCGGTTCTTCAACGCCAGCGTCACGCCGCCATTTCCGTGGTTCTTCAGACACGGCACGCTGATGAACACGTCGCACGTGCCGCCCTGTTCGGGCTTGAGGATGGCCTTGGGCACGTAGTATTGGTTGCGGATCACGCCGTTCGGCAGCGTCACCAGCGCCGTATTCGGCGGCGTGGAGGTGATCGGCCGGGGCACGAGTCCGCCCGTGCCGGCATCGTTCAGGTCGATCAGCTCGACCGTGGGATCGTAGTCGAACTTCCTGTCGCCGTCGGTGTCGTAGCCGGCGCGAGTAAACGCCCGCCAGGTGATGTGGCGATCCAACTCGACCGGGTCGTTGGTGTTCCAGTTGGCCGGGCCGGCACAGCCTTCGGCGATGGCCACCGAGCTCGCCCCCGCTTCCTTGGCCAACTTGACGACCGCGGCGACCACGCGAGGATCGGTGGTCACGCCGGTGGGAGCGGACGGCGTCCAAATATTGTCATTGACCAGATTGGGCTTGATGACCACGCGGTCGCCAGGCTTGACCACGCCGGCCAAGCCGCCGGCATCGGCGACCGCCTTGCGGACCATGGCCTCGATCTCGGCCGCCGTCGTCGGGCTGCTCGGCCGCCGATGGATGGCCACCACCGCTTCCGGAGCCGGCGTCGCGGGCGGCGGAATGTTGGTGGCCATCCCCGCCATGACGAAGTAGGATTGCGAGGCCACGTACTGCGAGTACACACTCACGCCGGCCGAGATCAGCAGCGATAACGCGCCGGCCAATGCGACCGAGCCCGTCGCCAGCGCGAACGCCCGCCGAACGGGTCTTCGCCGGGCGGCATGACGGCGGGCGGCCTCGGGTATGAAGAGCACGGCCAGGAAACCCAGGTTAGCCGCAGCAGCTTGTTGGCACGGATACGCCAACCGCCGCGGCTGCGTGCCGCTTCGCCAGATCAGCCAAACCAGTGATGCCACCGCAATGGCGAATCGATTGCGCCACAACACAAACCAGAACCACTGCCACAACCAGATCATCCGGGCACGAACGCCAGGGGCAGGACGGTCGGGTGCTCGCCGATCGGCCGGCGGCACGTGCCAATGAGTGTGGCCTGGACAGTGTCCGGGAACGTTCCGATGGTCAGGAGCATGGTGCTTTGCCGAGTGTGGACATGAATTGGACATTCGCCCCTCGCCCTCCTGTTGAACGCATGCGTGGCAACTCTGGGTAGCGGCGGCGGAGATGGGCCCGCCCGGTCTTCTAAACCGACTTAGCTATAGATTAACAAACGAGACCGGCGGCGCACAGGCCGGAGTTGCAGAAACCGGGCGCTTTCGGCAACTTTTCGACCCGAAAGTCATGAGAACCCGCGAGAAATGCGGTGCTCCATCTTGCAACCACTGCCGCTCACCCGTCACTTTCAGCCCGGACTAAATCGGTTGTCCAAGAAAAACAAAGATACTCGGACCGCCTGCCGACCCGATTGGAACCCGTCGTTCGACTGCTAACTCCCGGTGGTTTCAGGCGCCGTTGCCATCATTGCCGCCCCGCCGCCCTGTTCAGGCAAAAAGCAACTTTTCTATGGACACCCTATCCCCACCCTGTTATGATTCAACCCGGAGGCGGTGCCACTTCTGGCCTCGAGAGTATCGCGACAAGCTGGCGGGCGTGGGGAAGATGCGTAATCTGAAGTGTCTTTCTGAACCCTTTCGGTAGCTAGCGACCAGCGCACCGGTCGTCGGTGTGCATGTCTGTTCGGAGTCAGAGAAGAGGCAGATTCATTTCTGGAAGAGGAGGAACGCATGAGAGCTTTACTGTGCGCAATGGCTGTTCTGGCGGTGGTCTCCGCGGCCAGCGGTCAAAACCTGGTCGTCAACGGGACCTTCGACACCGACTTGACGGGCTGGAATAAGTGGGCTGCAAGCTGGGGCGGCGGCACGAGCGACGTCCTCGTGGATGGTGGCTTGGCATGGCACTTCAACGAGGACAGCCAGGGGAGTGCGGGCATCTACCAGTTTGTTCCGGTCCCGGTCGGCGCCGAGCTCACGCTAAATGCCCAGTGGGCGGGCACGGCCAACAACGGTTGGGCCGAAGTCCTGGCGATTCCGGTGCCCAACACGAGCGTCGACGTCCTGGACGCTCTGGACAGCGGTCCCAATGTGGGCGCGGCCATCCGGGTCAAGCATGAGGAGGTCGACTGGGGCCAGCCCTACGGTGAAGACTTCAGCACGCCGCGTTGGCTGAGCGAGGAAAGCCCCAACAGCATCCTCAACCCGCTGACCTTCACCGCGACCGAGCCTTACGTTCTGCTCGCCACCAAGGTCGGCAACAACGCAAACTTCTGGATTGATAACATCACGTTGACGCCGGAGCCTGCCAGCCTGTTCCTGCTGGCCCTCGGGCTGCCCTTGCTGCGCCGGCGCCACTGATCCAGTGATGGCCGTGAGATGTCCGGCCAGGTGAAGTTTCCACGGACTTGGTTTCCCCAAGCCGCTGTGGTTTGGCACGCCCAATACCACAGCGGCTTGTGTTAAATCCGATTCATTTCTTGTCGAAACGGGGCGCGGCTCGAGGGAGGACTTCGGGGTGACCAGTCAGCCCTCTGGTGCATGCACATATCCGATGGCCCGGCGTCATCGGGCCATGACCAATTCGTTTCGTGGGCGATCGAAGTATTTGTGTCGCATTCGATTGGAGGGCGAACCATGATCAAGCGGTTGCTGATGGTATTGGGGCTCGGAGCCTCGGCCATTCCCGCTCTGGGCCAGAACCTACTGTCTAACCCGAGTTTTTCGTTACCGCCGGTCGAGGAGGATTGCGAGTTCGACAAGGGGGCGCCCAGCGATTGGCAGCCCATTGGAGACCTCGGACGGAATGGCGATATTTTCTGGCCGGAATGCCCGCACGGAGATCCACCGGACTTTCTGCGAGCCAGCGTGTCGTTCAGCGGTTCCAAGACCCTGGGTGGGTACCAGGTTGTCACCTTGCCCGAGCCGGCCGACGGAACCCAGGTCTACAAATTCAGCGGCGAATACTCCATGGGAACGACGAGCACGGAGCAGCCTGCGTCGGCTCTGTTCGAAATACACAGGGGCTCCAACCCTTCGTTGTTCCTTTTGAATGTAACGGAGATCAAGAAAGCGAACGGGCAAACTCCCTGGGCGCCGTTCAGCGTCACGGCAATACCACCTGCGGGCACCACGCAGTTGACCGTCGTCTTCAAGATGACGGCGCCGGGCGGAATCAATGGTTTCCATGTGGATAACGTCCGGTTGGAGCTCGAAACCGCTTGCCCGGACCAGCCGGCCTTCTCCCCCAGCACTCCCGTCACCCCCAACATGGCGGTGCGAGGTTCGACCGTGAACGTGACACTCCAGGGGGTCAATTTCAGCGACGCCAACGGTCCGCCGACTGTGGCACTGACGGGTCCCATGACGATTCCCGCCACCGGTGTCGTCGTGAACAGTCCCACGGAAGTGCAGGCGACCTTTACTATTCCGGCGGATGCACCGCACAACAACTACGACGTCGTATATCAGCAGAATTCCTGTACGGAGATCCAAGCGCCGGGTGCGATGCTGGTCTACCTGCCTGCGTTCTCCAACGGCAGCTTCGAGGATCCGGAGACCGCCTCCTGCGGGACGCCGGGCGACGTCGTTCCGACCGATTGGCGCACCGGCGAATCGAACGAGTGGGGCTGGGAGGGAAGGCTGAAGCTCAACGGCTTCGTGCCCAACGGTTCGCTGGCGTTCACGCCTTCCTGCCCGACCATCGACGGTAACCAGTACGGCACGATGGCCTCCAACTCCGGCACCGGCGGCGCGAACGCCGTCGCCTATCAGACGTTCGCCGTCACGCCCGGCAAGACGTACACGTGGAGCGGCTTCTTCGCCGGTTCGGGCGACAACACCGTCGCCCTGCGGCTCCGTGAAAACGGCCCCGGCGGAGACCAGTTGGTTTCCAAGGACATCCATGCCGGCGGCGGCAACTACGACTGGAGTTTCAACTTCGTGACCGGCACCGCCACGACGAGCGTCATGACCGCCGAGTGGGCCATCGCTCGCAATAGCGGCACGCAGAACGCCACCCATGCCGACGCGATGGCGTTCGAGGAGTGCTCGACCCCCATCACCTACCTGGCGAGCATCACACCCAGCCTCGACACCAACGATTCCGTGCTGCACGTGACCGACTTGGCCGGCAGCGGCTTTACCGGAACCCCCACCGTCTTCCTGAGCAAGCCGGGCTTCAGCCTGCTCGCCACGAACGTCGTGGTGGTCAGTTCCACCAAGCTGACCTGCGACTTTGACCTGACCGGCGTGCCGGGCGGCCGGTATGACGTTTTCGTCAAGCAAGGCGGCTGCATCGAGACGCTTCCCCAGGCGGTCACCGTCGTTGCCGCCGAATTCATCAACGGCGACTTCGAACTGCCCGAGGCCCCGCAGAATTGCGGCCCGCCCTATCCGCAGCCCGTGGGCGGACTGCCGACCGGCTGGAGCGCCGACATTGGCTTGAGTCGCGACGGCAACGCTCCGGTTCCTCCGTCCTGCCCCAGCCCGGCCGGGGGGCACTACGGCAGCATGAGCAACGCCGATGTCGGCACCATGCGAGCCTGGCAGACGGTCCGGGTCATCCCCGGTCAGCCCTACCGGTTCAGCGGTCAGTTCGCCGGTTCGGCCGACTGCGTCATCTCGCTGCTCAACGGTGACGAGAACGGGACTGTTCTGCAATCGACCACGGTCTACACCGGCGGTTCGGGAAGCTGGGTCCCCGGTTCGGTGGTGGCCACCGCCACGTCCGACATCATGACGGTCATGTGGGAGATCCGGAATGCCACGCCGAGCTCGCCGGGCGGTCACGCCGACGGGCTCTCCTTCGGCACGGATTGTCCGCTGAACTGGGCCGATGCCGACGAAGACGGCGACGTGGACATGGACGACTTTGCCGCTTGGCAGCGTTGCGTGAGCATCACCGGTTCGATTCCTGAAGATCTGCCGTACTGCCGGTGCATGGATCGTGCCGCGCCTTACGGCCGCATCGATCTCCAGGACTTCCCGGCCTTCAGTCAGTGCGTGAGCGGCCCGGGCATCCCCTGGACCGGCTGTGCACCGTGATGAATGCGTAACCATCGATCGGCGGCAGCCAGCGACCACTGATGCCGCCGCAGAATAAGGGACAATTGCAGACACCCCGTCCGGAGCTCATCCGGACGGGGTGTTCTCGCTCTCGCGCGATCTGACCAACGGCGATCCGTTCTGTCTTGGTCTTCCGCTCCGGTCTCAGTCTCAAGCCTTTGCCTGTCCCCGAACACGAACCGCTGAGGTCGCAGAGGATCACAGAGGCAGGCATATCGGACCTCGCCTCTGCGCCCCTCTGCGACCCCTGCGGTGAGTCAGTTCGAAGACGTGATCTGCCAATAGTGCTGAGTTGGGCAGCACGCTCTCAAGCCTCAAGTCTCAGGCCTTCCTGATTGCGCCTTGATTAGGTCACAAGCGTACAGCAAGACGCCCCTGGCGATGGTCGCCAGGGGCGTTGTCGTTCGGCAACTGAGTTACTTGACTAAAGCATCCAGTGCAGATGTCTTGCCCGGCCGGAAGAGGACAAGATGTCTCCCGCGCAGTGCCGTGCTCAGGGTCAGTGCGTAATACCGTATTTTCCCGCGTCCGGGGCCTTGTCGAGGATGCCGTACACGCCATCGCCGCCGTTAGGATTCATCAACGTTGGATCGTCCCAACTCTCGCCATTAACCCACTTACGGCCCGTCCGGATGCAGAAATCGCTCGCGGTCAGCGTCGTGGATGAGCGCACCGACTGAGCCTCGGTACGAAACGGCACTCGCAACCCGCCCGCGTGGCCGTCCGCGTAGCCGATGCTACCCTGGCCGAACTTGCCCGGTTCACGCAAGTGCCGTTCGGAGATGCTGTCCTCGTTGCACCACCCGCTGTCGTCGACCTGATGCAGGAGATACCAAGTCTCGTGCTCCTCGATGATGACGGGGACGTGCTCCATCGCGGCCATGTTCACGTGGTTGGTACGGTTGTACTGCGGGTTGGTGCTGGTCATGGGCTTGGGATAATGCGCGCCCATCAGCGACTCGGGCTTGGCTCCTGAAATCATGAGATTGGCCGTATAACTGTGAGATGACCAGCCCTTTTCCTTTCGTTCGCGGTAGGTCTTGTCATCCGGACAGGAGTAGGCTGCGGTCATACCGCCCATGTGCTTCTTGAAAATGGTTCCCCACTCCGGCTGCTTTCCGCGATTCCCATCTCGGCCGTACTTGCGCTCGCTGGGGTGTCCGTTGTAGCCGCCCAGCCAGTCAGCGTATTCATCGCCCCGGTTCCCCGGAAAACGGCCCTTGTTATCCACCGAGTAGCTAATGAAGGCCGCCATCAGGTGCTTAACGTTCGTCTGGCACACGATGAACCGGGAAGTGTCCCGGGCCCGACGCAACGAAGGCATCAGAATCGAGATCAGCAGAGCGATGATGGCGACCACGACCAACACTTCAATGAGCGTGAACGCCCGAGAGCGTGTCCGGCTCGACATGAACGACCTCCTCCGTCTTACGGCCTAGCTCCGCCATCCGGCCTGATAGGTGCCGATCGATGGATGTGTCATAGGCTTGGCCGGATGCCGCCTACTCACCCGTCCAAGCCACGATCTACAACCTTTTAGTTAGTGATTTTAACGGATGCGACGTCGGCTTGGCAATAGTTTTTCATATCGTTGGGTGGAAGGACCGGAGCGTGTCTTCGAGACGGAGGCCGGTAGCACCGATCAGTCCCCCTCGATATGATGCCGCCACGAGCGACATCGGGGAGGTGTCTGCCCTATGTCCGCCCCTCCGCTTGCCGCCGGCTTGTGAGGAGCCCGTCCGATGAACTTCACGCCGAAGCTCACCGCCCTCGTGTTGAACTGTCCGAATTGTGGCGCCGATATCGACACCGAGGAGGTCAACATCCCGGCTGCTCTGGCCAGGTGTACGGCCTGCCGAACCGTTTTCAGTCTGGCAGACCCGTCTCAGGCAACACGCGGTACCCGGCTCCCGGCCAGCCCACGCGCCGAGGTTCCCCTGCCGCCGGCGATTCGGGTGGACCAATGGGGGCATGAACTGGTCATGAGTCGGCGTTGGTTCACGCCGGCCGTCCTGTTCCTCGTCTTTTTCTGCATCGCCTGGGACAGCTTTCTCGTCTTTTGGTACTCCATAGCATTGTCAGGCGAGGACACGCCGTGGATTATGATCGTTTTCCCCGTTGCCCACGTGGCGGTCGGCATCGGGCTTACCTACCTCTGCCTCGCCTCGCTTTTTAACAAGACCCGAATCCGTGTAGCAGGTGGCGAACTGTCCGTCCGCCACGGCCCCATCCCCTGGCGAGGCCGAGTCAGACTGGCGACCGCTGACATCGAACAGATCTTCTGCACCGAGAAGGTCGTGAGCGGCGAGAACCGGCAGAGTTCCACGTACCGGGTCAACGCGATGCTCACCGACGGACGGAAAATCGAACTCCTGTCGGGCCTGCCGGAAGCGGACCAGGCCCTTTATATTGAGCAGATGCTCGAGGATCATCTCGGTATAACCGATCGGCCCGTCGGAGGCGAACTGCCCCGCTGAGTCTGCAGCATGACCAAGCGTTAGCGTTTCGCGCCCATCCATCGCCCTGGGGAGCAAATACCGCCGGACGGCGTGAGCCCGCCTTGAACGTGACCGTAAGGGCGTCTAACCTATCGCGTTTGGTTTTCTGCAAGACGCCGAACCATGCAGCGAGACCCAGGCAAAGGGGCGGAACCGCCCCACTCCGCTTTCCAGGCCAGTCCGGGCGTTCCCGGCAGCCACTCTCCCGCGCATGCCAAGAGCCGCCGCGTGATCGCCGCCCTGACGCTCGGCGCCCTGGGTGTGGTGTATGGCGACATCGGCACATCCCCGTTGTATGCGCTGAGAGACTGCTTCCGGGAGATGCATGGCGGGCTGGCACCCACGCCGCACAACGTGCTGGGGCTGCTCTCGCTGTTCTTCTGGTCGCTCATGCTGGTCGTGGTGTTGAAATACCTCGGCTTCGTGCTGCGAGCCGACAATCGCGGGGAAGGCGGCATCCTGTCATTGATGGCGCTGGCCGTGCCGCAAGATCGGCGTCCCACAACCATCCTGTCCGCCCGGACCGTCATTGTGTCTCTGGGTCTGTTCGGAGCGGCGTTGCTCTTCTCCGACGGCATGATCACGCCGGCGATCTCCGTGCTCAGCGCCGTGGAAGGCCTCCAACTGGCCACGCCGGTCTTCCAGCCTTACATCCTCCCCCTCACGGTGAGCATCCTCGTGGGCTTGTTCGTTGTCCAGCGGTACGGAACCGGGTTCATGGGGGCCTTGTTCGGCCCGGCCATGCTGGTCTGGTTCATCACCATTGGCGTGCTCGGACTGCGGTGGATCATCAGAGAACCCGTCGTCCTGACCGCGGTCAACCCGCTGCTGGCCGTCCAGCACTTTTGGGAGCATGGTCTGCAAGGCTTCCTGGTACTGGGCGCGGTGGTCTTGTGCATCACCGGCGCCGAGGCGTTGTACGCCGACCTGGGCCACTTCGGACGGCTGCCGATCAAACTCGCCTGGTTCACCGTGGCGTTTCCGGGCTTGCTTCTCAACTACTTTGGCCAGGGAGCGATTGTCATCGCCCAGGGAGCGACGGCAGCGGCCAACCCGTTCTACGCTCTGGGCGAAGGGTATCTGCATTACCCGCTGGTGATCCTGGCCACGGTGGCGGCGGTCATCGCTTCACAGGCCATGATCTCCGGGGCCTACTCCATCGCCCAGCAGGCCGTGCAACTCGGCTACTCGCCGCGCCTGACCATTGTGCACACCTCGAGGCAGACCAAGGGTCAGATTTTCTTGCCCGAGATCAACTTCGCGCTCATGGTCGCCTGCTGCGGCCTGGTGGTGACCTTCCAGGCTTCGAGTGATCTGGCCGCTGCTTACGGTGTGGCGGTCACCAGCACGATGACCGTGACGTCGCTCCTGCTGTTCGTCGTCGCCCGTCGCCGGTGGAACTGGCCGCTGTGGAAAGCCGGCGGATTGATCGCCTTCTTCCTCGTTGTCGATCTGGGCTTCTTTTCGTCCAACGTGATGAAGGTCTTCCACGGCGGCTGGTTCCCGCTGGCCGTGGCCATCGTCGTCTACACGCTCATGAGCACCTGGAAGCGAGGCCGATCATTGCTCGGTGCGTCGTTGGGCAAGGTGATTCTGCCGCTCAGTACGTTTCTGGACAGTCTGGCCAAAGGCACCAAGCCGGTACGCGTACCCGGAACCGCCGTGTTCATGACGTCCAATCCCGATGGAACGCCGGTGGTGCTCATGCACCACTACAAGCACAACAAGGTCCTGCACGAGCGGATTATCCTGTTGTCGGTGACGACGCTGGAAGTGCCCTATGTGGCGGCCGTCGATCGCGTCAAAGTCCGCGAACTGGGCCAGGGGTTCTTCCAAGTCCGGGCGCATTACGGCTACATGCAGACGCCTCGCGTGGCAGATGTTTTCCGGTGTGCCGAGCCTGCCGGTCTGAAAGTCGATCCCACACACGCCAGTTTCTACCTGGGGCGAGAAACGCTCATCACCACGCGGCGGCCGGGCATGTCCCGCTGGCGAAAAAAGCTTTTTGCCATCATGTCGCGCAACTCGATTTCGGCCGTCGCATATTTCGACATTCCGGCCAACCGCGTGGTCGAGCTGGGCACGCAGATCGAATTGTGACCGTGCAGGATGTCGGACGGGCGTTGGCTCGCGTTTTATTGGCCGCCACCCCACGATGCGGCGACACGGCCATACCGGTGGCATGCACGCGTTTTTGTGGTACACGCCAGCGTGCACGTACAGGCAGGATGCCTGCATCCCAAACATCTCGAGGCGGGCAGGATGCCCGCCCCCCAGGTTATCGCTGCGAGAGCAGATCGGCGTCGGACACTCGCTGGGCGAGGCGACGGTATGCGTGAACGAAGTCGCGGCAAATCAGGTCGATGCGGCGCCGCAGGTCGCGACGCTCGCGGATGATACGGCCAGTCAGCTTGCGCAGCCGGCGGTTGCGGAGTCGACGACGGCGGGACCGGAAGGCACGCCGGGCGGCACGGTCCACCCGTTCGACCAGGTCGGCCAGATCAAAGGGCTTGACGAGCACGTCGGTCACCCCGGCCCGGATGGCCTCGATCATCTCGGCCCCGGTGGGCTCCTGAGCCAACAGAATCAGCGGCCCACGGTTGGCCCGGCGCAGCTCGCGAACCAGATCCATCCAAGCGGCGTCGGGTAGTTCGGTCGCCACGACCAGCACGTCGTGAGTGGCGGTCAGTTCCTCGCGCACGGCCGCGGCCGCATCAGCCGCCACCGTGACCCGCGCCGCATCCAGACCACCGAGGAGGCACTCGCGGATCATGCAGGCCAGGTCGCCATCGGGTTCGACGAGCAGGATTTCCACGGGTCGGTTATACATATCGCTGTTTCGGGTTCTGCTCACCGGCATGGGGCTCTCGAGTGGCGACGGCGGCTCAGCGGACAACTTGGAGGAAAGCTCAAAAAAAGAGGCCGGCGGCAGTTGCGGCCACGAGAGCGAGGAGGAGATGGAGGAGGAGAAGCCCCAACTGCCCGCCCGGCCCGGATCTCGAGTCTTCCTGGAAGTCGAATGCTGTTTCCGCGTGAACCCTGTGCCGAAGCTCCGGCCGGCAGGCCCCCCGAAAGTGAGCTTCACTCCGCAGCGGCAACCGGCAACTCCACAATCACTGCCGTGCCTTCCTTGACCCGACTCGACAGCCTGATCCTGCCACGGTTGATCTCGGCATATCGAGCCGCCCGGGACAAGCCCAGGCCCCGGCCCCGTCCCGCGGGCCGGTACGAGAAGAACGGGTCCATGGCGCGTTCGACCACGTCGGGCGTCATGCCGCACCCGTTATCCTCGATTCGAATGACAAGCCTCTCATCGGCTACATCGGCACGGCAATTCACAGTGAGTCGCGGGTCTTTGCGGTCCTTCATCGCCTCCACGGCGTTGCGGATCAGTTCGTCAAATAACAACCGCATTTGCGACTTGTCAGCGTGCACGCGAGGCAGGCCGTCCGATATGTCGAGCACGAATTGCTCGGCACTCAGCAACCCCTGAGCCAGTGCGGACTGGCGAATTTCGTTCAACAGATCGGCCACCGGCCAGACGGTGGGCTGAGCCGGCGTCGGCTTGGCAAACTCCATCAGCTCGTTGACGATGTCGCTGGCCCGCTGGGCATGCTCGGCGATGATCCTGGCCGAGCGGGTGACGGCTTCGCCATGGTCGCCTCCGGCGAGCAGTTGGGCACGTCCGGAGATTACGGCCAGTGGATTGTTCAGCTCGTGTGCCGCTCCTGCCGCCATCTCCCCCACCATGGCCAGCGATCGCATCCGCGCGGCTTCGCCTTGCGTCTTGATCAACTGACGATTGATCTCAGCGAGTTCCTCGGTGAGCTGACGGGTGACGAACGTGGATTCGGCCGTCTTGAAGCAGGACGCGGCCCAATCGCCGATCAGCTCGATGGAGCGATCCAGATCGTCGGGCACGCGCTCCGCGGAAACGAGAGCGGCTGTCATTTCGCCCGAGCAGCGAATGAGCCGACAGTATTGCGGCGGCTGTCCGCCCAAGAGCACGGTCAAGCGATCGAGCATCGGGCCCGAGAAAACGTTCTCGGCGGCCACCCGCGTCGCTCGCTCGCCGGCGGCTTTCAGATCGGCGGTGCTGGGCAGCACTTCGACGCGCCATCGCGCCTCACCGGGCGCGGCCCACACGACGATGGTCAGATGTCGGGCGGGCGACGTCACCACTGCGGCGGCGGCCGCTGCGGGCATGAGCAGTTGCAGACCGCGCACCACCGCCCCCGCCACCGACTCGTGCCGATAGTCCTCGCCCAGACTCGCGTTGAGTTCGCAGATGGCTTCCAACGCGCGGCTGCGCTGCTCGAGACTGCGATTGGACAGCGACAAAGCGGCGTTCAGCCGGGACAGTTCGGCGTTGGTCCGGATGAGCGTTTCGTGCAGCAGCTCGCGCGACGTGACCTGATGAAGACCCAGCACCTCGGCCCGCGATTCGATGGTCTCGGGCAAGGCTCGCATGACCTCGTCCACGACCTGGGGCGTCAGGCCCGTTGCTTCGAACAATTCGGTCGCTGCATCATCCGTCCCGTAATTGCCCGAATACCCCAATTGCATCTGGCGAACCAGCCGGTCCGCCGCCTGAACCAGCATGACGTGATCCGGGAAGCCGATGCGGGTGGGCGTGGAGGACGGCGACTGGTGGTGCAGCCACATGCACTCGGCCACCGGCTTGGGCAGCTTCCAATGCAGAGCCAGGCGATGCCCGGCAATCGCGTGATCCACGCCAAAGACTTCACGCTCCACGTCGGCGATGTCGGCTCGCCGACCTTCCACCTTCTCGATCACGCGGTCATAGCTCTTGGGGAAGCAGGAATCGAACACCACCTTGCCCAGATCGTGCAGGAGGCCACAAACAAACGCCTCCTCGGGCCGGGCGAGCGGCCAGCCCATGCGGGCCGCCCGGGCCCTCGCGGCGCTGCCCGCCCGTTTCTCGGCCATGAGGCGAGCCGCGCATCCGACGGCCAGGCTGTGGCGCCAGAAACCGACCCGGTCGAACCGGCTCGCCGGCTCGCCCGTGGTGCCGAACGTCTCGAACACCTGCACGCCCAGCACGATGCCGCGCACGGCTTCGGCGCCGAGCAGGACCACCGCCCGATCGACTGTTTCCACTCGGGCTCCCACGTCCGACTTGCGCGCCATCGAGAGCACGCGAGCCGACAGGCTCTGATCGGATTCGACCAAAGCGGCGATCTCACCGGTGCCGGCACCTTCGTCACCGGTCATCTCGAGCAATCGCCCGGCGACGGCCGGCAACGTGGGCAGCGATTCAATCTGCGAAAGAATCAGTTCGACCTCGCCGGGACTGACTCGACCGGAACCGATGGTTTCGGACACGTTGGAGATGCTCATGTGGGTTCCTCGAGCCTGCGTCCGCACAATCGAGCCGCAAGTGAAGAGCGGCAGCCACTATCCGCGGACAACGAGTTACAGGCTTCAGCCTGCGCGGATCGCCGATCTCAAATCAACGCCTGTCGTCGTGCGGCCCCCGCTCACGCTTGGACCAGGTCGAGAATGCGGGAGATCAGTTCGTCGATCTGGAAAGGCTTGCGCAGGAAGTCGTCGGCGCCGGCACTGCGCAGTTCGGCGATCTCGTCCGGATCGGCCACGCCGCTGATCATGATGATCTTTGTGCCGCTGAACCGTGGATTGCTGCGCAGCGTCTGGCAGACACGGTTGCCGTTGATGTCGGGCAGCTTGTAGTCCAGCACGAGCACGTCCGGCTCGAACTCCTGCGTCATCATGCCCGCCTCGTAGCCGCTGCGGGCCACCCGCACCTCGAACCGCCCGTCGCGTTCGAGCAGTTCGACCAGCATCTCGAGGATGGCCTCATCATCGTCCACCACCAGGACCTTGCGCTTGCCGGTGTCCAGGTCGGTGATGGGAATGTTATGATCCCGCATGAATTGCAGGAGGCTTTCGCGTGGAATCCGGCGGAACTTGGAGCCCGGCACGCGAAACCCCTTGAGCTTGCCGCTGTCGAAACAACGGATGACGGTTTGCTGGCTGACCTTACAGATCTCGGCCACTTCGCCTGTCGTGTAGACGCTCTTCATCGCTGTCTGCCCCGCAGTCACGTGATTCTGGGACCTGCCCGTGCCGGGGCCGTCCGTGCCGGCTTTCGGCGGCACAGTCGGCACAGGTTGCCCAGCTTAGCCATCTTTCCCAGACTAAATCTACCAATTCCCATTGCGGGGTGTCAACTGAAAAGATCAAAGATTGCCTTATCGGAACTTGTCGGGCCACGCCAAGCGAGGAAGAGCCGAAAACGGAAGGCGTAAACGGGATCGGAGGCGCGTTCGAGGCTGGGGGCATTCGCCCTTCTCAGTCCCGTTCGTCGACCAGCACCCGGCCGTCTTTGAGCGTGATGCGGCGGGGGCAGCGGGCGGCCACGTCGGGCTCGTGCGTGACCATGAGGATGGTCTTGCCCTCCGCGTGCAGATCGTCGAAAAGTGACAAAATAAGGTCACCGGTGGCCGAGTCGAGATTGCCGGTCGGCTCGTCGGCCAGGATGATGAGCGGATCGCCCATAAGCGAGCGGGCGATGGCCACTCGCTGCTGTTGACCGCCGGACAGTTCCATGGGCCGATGGTGCAGGCGATGGCCGAGCCCCACCTTGTCGAGCAAGGCCTTGGCTCGCTCGCGGCGAATGCGCGGCGGCACCCCGCGGTAGAACAAGGGAACCTCGAGATTCTCCATGATGTTCAACTGGGGGATGAGGTTGAAGTTCTGGAACACGAAGCCCAGCCGCTTGCTGCGGATTTCGCTCAGTTCGTCGTCGTCGAGTCGCGAGACGTCTTCGCCGCCCAGGATGTATTCGCCGCTGGTGGGCCGGTCCAGGCACCCCAGCACGTTTAGCAGCGTGCTCTTGCCCGAGCCGCTCTGGCCGCGAATGGCCACGTAGTCGCCCTGGTGAAACTCCAGGCAGATGTCGCGCAGCGCGTGCACTTCGATGTCCGTGCCCGGTTTGCGATAGATCTTGTTCAGGTGTACCAGTCGGGCCAGCACAGGACGGCCGGAATCGGCGGAGGCAGCGGCATGGGGATGAGCGGCTGTGGTGACGGGCGAACCCGTGTTCTCTCGCATTTGCGGCATCCTTCGCGTTTACGCGCCGGTCTTCAACGCCCGACCGGTTGGGAAGAGTCATCGGTTCTCACGACCGCGGGCTTGCTCGATCGCGTCGGTGCGTCGCGGCGTCATCTTGGCCGGGGCGACCGGCGCTCGGCATGCTGGTCGGTTGCGATGCCGGCCGACGGATCTGCTCGACGCTTCGAGGTCGCGACGGCCGCGAATCACCGGGCTCACCGTCGTCCGCGGCAGCGCTGTCATCGGGCAACAGCAACTTCATCTCATCCGTGATCGCCAGCCGGATGACCTGGCCTTCCGACAGGCCCGACTTGATCTCCACATAGTCCGTGCTTGCCAGACCGGGTTCGACCGCCACGGGCCGAACTTTGCCGCCCTCGTCCAGGAATACATAGAACCGCCCGCCCTGGGCGAACACGGCTTGCACCGGAACGGCCAGAACCTGCTCCAACTGAGCCACTTGGATCTCCACGCGAGCGGTCGTGTTCGGCTTGAGCTCTGTGTACGTGCCGTCCAGCAGGATGTCAGTCTTGTATTCCCGAAGGTTGGGGTTGAGCCAGTAGTTCTGCGAGTCGGCCATCACGGCGATTCGAGAGACTTTGCCGGTGAACACGCGGCCGTCGAAGCCTTCGATGGTGACCCGCGCGGGCATGCCCACGGCCAGCCGTTCGATCTGGGCTTCGTGCACGCGACACTCGACCTTCATCTGGCTGGTATCGGGCAACTGCAGGAGCAACTGCCGCTCGTGCACTTGCACGCCGGTGTCGATAGTGTTTTCGCTGCGCCATCCGTGCTCGCGGGCGTACACCACAAGCCCCTCCGCCGGGGCGAGAATCTTGCTCTTTTTCTTTTGGTCGCGCAGTTTGGCCAGTTTGTCGCGAACGATGTCCAGATCCCGCTTGGCGGCTTCGACCTCAGCGGTAGCCTTTGCTTCGGCCGCTTCGGCCGCCTTCTTCTCGCGTTCGAGTTCCTTCTCCGCCTCCCGGACGTCCGACTCCTTCTCCTTGAGGGCCATCGGGATGGTGTATTTCTTCAACACCTCCAGCGCGAGCTTGGCCTTGTCCAGGTCGAGCTTGGCCGCGTAAGCGTTGAACTCGGCGTCCTTCAGCTCCACACGGGTGATAAAGCCTTCGCTGAAGAGTTCCTGGGCGTCCTTGTAGTCCTGCTGCTCGCGATCGAGCACCATCTGGGCCTTGTCCACGGCCAGCGTGGCGTCCTGCTCGAGTTCCTTGAGTTCGCCCTGGACGTATTTTTCCTGGGCCAGCCGGGCCAGGAGCAACTGCAGCTCGGCCTTGCGCACCTTGCTGGCGTTCTCGTCGCGCTGGATCTCGCGCGTCTTGACCGCCGCCTCGTACGCGGCCAGGGCGTTGGCTTCCTTGCTTTCGTTGTCGCGAATGCTGTTGTCGATCTCATCGCTGGCCAGCTCGATGAGCAGTTCGCCTTCCTTCACGCGGCTGCCTTCAGGGATGAGATAGATGATGGTGGACCGGCCCTCGAGCTCCGACCGGATGTCGATGGAGTTGTTGGGTTTCAACTCGCCGCGTTCTTTGAGGATGACGGGGAAACTGCGGCGCGCGACCACGAAGCGCTGCACGTCCTGCACGACGGGCCTGTGCAACAGCCGCGTGTATCCCGCATACCCGCCGCCGATCAGGAGCAGCGGAAATGCGATCAGGGCGATCTTTCTCCACGGCAGCTCGAGACGCGCTCGACGCGGAGCGGACGTCCCCGGCCAGTTCGGCTCCAGTCGTGGCTCGGCGGCGGGAGCGAACGTCTCCGCCTGCACTTCGGTCAAAGGCTCCCGTTCTGTCGTACCCAATGGCGCCATGGGCCGAACCACTCCTGGATTGACCCTTGTTTAAACCGTTTCCGCCCGCCGCTTGATCCGCTTCTCCCCCGGTTCCCCATCTTACCGCGACGCGTCGGCGCTGGCCAACTCGAAATTCCACTCGCCGTTGTCGTCGATGCGCAACATGTCGGTATCGCGCCAGAACTCGAGGATGGCCACTTTGAGGCTGGCTTGGGCGCCGGCCAGTCCGTTCTGGGCCCGCAGGAGGTCGTTCTGGGCGTCCACGACTTCGAACGCGGCCACCATCCCCTTTTGGAACTGGAACTGAGCCGCCCGCAAACGCCGTTGAGCGAGTTGGCGGTTCACCAACTGAATCTGCACGAGTTGCCGTTGCTGTTCCACGCGGCGCATGGCCCGGCGGACCTGCTGCACGACGGTATCGCGAGCCAGTTCGTAGTTGCGCTCGGCTCGCCGCTTGTTGATCAGCGATTCCCGCAGGGCATTGCGCTCGGCCTTGCGATCCAGCGGCAGTTCCAACGTCGCGCCGGTCCGCCAGGTCGTGCGCTCGGAGTTGAAATCGAACACGCCCAGGTAGTTCGGATCGGTGTCGAATTGCACCGTGCCAAAGACGTCAAGCTGCGGCAGGATCGCGTTCTCCGCGATTTCCACGCCACGTTCGGCATCGCCGATGCGATCCAATTCGTTGAGCAGATCCAGACGATACTTGAGGGCGACCCGCACGGCCTCGGCCTCGTCGACGGCGGGCATGGCCAAATCCTCGATGAGCCGGTCGGAGGCCGAATCTTCAGCCGGCGCTGTGCCTTCGGCGGGCTGCGTCGCGACCGTCTCAGGCAAGGCCACCATGATCTTGGTGGCGGTGGGCATGCCGATGCGAATCTTGAACAGGTCCAAGGCCGTGAGATAGCGCTCGATGGCATCGATGAGTTGATTGGTCCCGTTCAGTTGGTCCTGCTCGGCACGCTGCACGTCGAGGATGGTCGAGCGACCGGCTTTCCAGAACGCTCTCGCCCGGCGAGCCAACTGGTCGTAGCCCTCGATGCTCTCGCGAACGTTGATGATCTGCTGACGAAGCTGCTGGAGCTCGAAGTAGTCGGAAGCCACCGAAACCGCCAGGAACCGGCGGAACCGCTCGAACGTGCGAATGGCGTAGATGAGCTGCCGCTCGGCCCGGTAGCGGCTCTCGTAAGCCACCGGGCCCGCGCCTCGCAGCAACGGGATGTTGGCGCTCAGGAGGGCTTGGCCGGTCTCGCCGGTGGTGATGTGGTTGGTCAGGTCGCGCATGAGCGCGCCGAGCAACTGCGCGGTGATCTCTCCGCCGTAGGGCAGACGCTGCTCCACCGCGACGCGAGCCACGGCATCCATGGCCTGATCGAACTTGCGGATCTGGCCGTAGTTGACGTACTGCGTGCGAATGTCGCCGGAGAACCGGGGTGTCCACAGATGCCGCTCCAGCGTCAAAGACAACGCGGCCAGGTAAAGATCTTCCTTGGCATCCTGGAAATCGCGGGCGTGCTCGAACGCGTAGGCGAGCGCCTCGGCCAACGTGAGCACCTCAGCATCGGCTTCGAGTTGCAGATACGATCCGGCAGGGTCATCGGATTCGCTGGGACGCGAGGCGACCGCCGGCGGCTCCGGCGTGTTCAAGTCGGTGACAGCCGGCCGGGGCGCCGGCGCGGAAAGGGATCCATTCGGACCGTCGGGCGGCAAAGCGGAGTCGGCGTCGGTGGAACCGTCCTCTGACTCCAGCGTGACGGATGGGATCGCCGGAGCCGTGGCAACCGCAGCCACTTTGAACGAGGCCGGCAAGTCCGAATCGACGGGATGCGGCACGAACTCGCGGGCGGTCTCGCCGATCTTGATGGGCACTTTCTCGGTATCGATGCGCATATCATGGGCGACACCCACCGCCTCGACCTGGCGTTTTTCCACCAGCCGATAGACCTCCCGGTCGGCATCATCCACGAACCACTGACAGCCTCCCGCCGCCAGTCCCAGCCCCAACGCAACTGCCCAGCCCGCGCTCACCCGGCGATCGTTCATCTTCCACTCACCCCATCCCCGGCTGAATTGGCGATTCGTCAATAACGCTGTAGTGCTAACTTCCGACCGCGATTGTACTAGAGACCAGCCTTTGGCAACACTGACGCGAACGGAGGGCTGTCCGCCGTCCCGCTTGACCCGCCTGTTGGGCCGGAGTTTGGTCCCCGTAGCGTGGAGCTCCGGACGGCGACCTGATCGTCCTCACTCCTATTGACGCCCAGGCATCACGGTTTAGCGCGAGATTCATCCGCAACGAGGTCAAGACGCGCGTGGCGGCAACGGGAGCAGCATCGACACCAAGTCGAGCAGCGACGAGGACTCGGCCGAGGGTGTGGACGAGGAGGACGCCGAGTTGTATGGTGCGGCGGCCGAGCGGCTCGAACGGAGTAAGAGCCGGATCAAGTCGGCCTCGGAAGCAGAGCATACGGCAGTTCCGGCCGGCCGCCCCTGCTCGGGACTCCGTTATCCGGGCGAAGCGTGGCTGCGGAGGGCTGGCGGCGGCTAACCACCGGCCCTACTGTGTGTCTGTATGGCCGATCCTCCTAGGACGGTCCCCTGACGTCCGACTCGCTGGAGCCTTCATCACCTGTTAAGGAGAGTGACATGAGACTGCTGAGACAAGCCTTGGTTTTGACGACGGCGCTGGGCGTGGTCGCCCCGGCCTTGGCCCAGGTGGACACTTCTTTGGCCCAGAAGAAGCTGCTGGCCAAGCGGGCAGCCGAGGCCGACGCCTACCGCAAGCTGGCCGAGTGCATCAAGGGCCTGCAGATCACGTCGGACACGTACGTCCGCGACTTCGTGGCCGAGAGCGATCAGATTCAGGCAGCCATGGACGCCTTTATCCGGGGTGTCCGCCTCGGCGAGCCCAGGTGGTACGACGACGCTTCCTGCGAGGTGCCGGCCGAGGTGACCGTGGCCAAGGTCATCCAGGAGCTCACGCAGATTCACACCGCCCATTACAAGGGCAACAAGGTCAAATCGTCCGACATCCAGCGGATGAAGGAGACGATCAAGAAGGACGTGATCAAGGTGGTCGGCATGGGCGCGCCGCGCGAGGATCTGCCGCCCAATCTGCCGGCCGGCGTGGCCGAGCAGCTTGGCGGGCCACCCGCTCCACCGTCGCCGCCGATTCCCGATCTGTGGCGGCAGATCGGTCCCCAGGGGCGCTTGATGGCCCAGCGAGCGGCCCGCGTCGATGCCATGCGCAAACTCGTCGAGCGCATCCTCGGGCTGCGCATCAACTCCGACACGCTGGTTCGCGATTTCGTGGCCGAGCATGACGTGATCCAGACCGTCGCCGCCGGCACGCTGGTCGGGGCGACCGAGGTTCGAACCTATTACCATCATGATGAGCCCATCGTCGAGGTGACCGTCGAGGTGCCGGTCGAGTCGGTGATCACCACAATCAAGGAACTGCATAGCCGTTCGGTCCGCGGCGACCACGTCAAAGGGCTCGACGTGAGCGAGATTACGCAGTCGATCAAGACGCAGACGTTCCAAGCCACCGGCACGGGCGTTCCGCCGGACAGGATTCTGGTCGCCTACAACCAGAAGGTCGAGCCGGCCCAGCAGATTCCGGACTGGGCCCAGTACCCCATCCGCATGAGTGGCCAGGGCGTGCCGCCGCCGGACAAGGCGGGCACGCCGCAGGGCAAACTGCTGGCGGCCCGAGCCGCGGAACTCGACGCCAAGCGAAAGCTCGCCGAGCACGTGAAAGGGCTGGTCATCCGCAGCAACACCCGGGTGGCCGATTTCGTGACCCAGTACGACGAGATCGAAACGCACTTGCAGGCGGTGCTCGTCGGCGCGATGGTGGAAAAGACCGAGTTCGATGCTGACGGGACGGCCACGGTGACGGTCAGCCTGCCCGGCATGCAGGTCTGGGAAGTCATCAGCTCGTACGAGCGAATCGTGGCCGCCCGGGGTCACGGCGGCTGAGCAACCCGCGAGGCAAAAGGAGAAAGTCATGAAGCGTTTCCTGCTGATTCTGTGGCTTGCCATCGGGCCGTCGGCTCTGTTGCTGACCGCCGGTTGCGAGCAGAAGGTGCAGACGTTCGAGAGCAAGACGACCGTGCAGGAGTCCGAGCCCAGGATGGTCTCGCCGGGCACGGAGGTAATCGAGTAATTTCCGGTCGGCCGCCGCTGCGACCGCTGGGAAGCGGCAACCGGCAAGCATGCCGGATGCGTCCGACCGAACATGAAACAACGCGGGCCGCGGCCGAGCGCCGAGGTCCGCGTTTTCTTTGCGCCGCCGGGCGATTATGATGCCGCCATGGCCAGCATTCGCTTCTGCATGTCCAGTTTGGCCTGTCTGTTTTCCCTGACGGCGATGGGATTGGCTCAGTCCGCCGAACCGCCGCCGGCCGGGCCCGTTCCACTGAGCGATCGTGCGGCCGACGACGGCTTGGCCCGGCTGATCGACGCAGTCTGGGCGTTACCGGTCAGCAGCGCCGGAGGCAGCCAATCCGTGGCGGGTCTGCTCGGGTTTTTGCCGGACGCCGAGTACGCCTTGCGCCAAGCTGTGGCCGCCGAACGGCAGGTCGGCCGGCCGCGCGAGCTGCGTCGCGGCACCGTTGCCGTGGACGTCTCCATTTCCGCCGAACGTTTGAACGCACTGATCCGAGAGGCTTTGCAGAGGACGGTCGGAAGCGCTGCACCCAACCAGGTTGCCCTGGCATCCTCGGTAGGCCCAGTGATCTCGGTCACCGGCCTGGCCGTGGACGACGGCCGCCTCACCGACCCCCGGCCCGGCTGGCGACATTGCTCCCACGAGGACATAAAAACGGCACTCGAATCCGCGGAGCTGGACCTGCGGCAGCGGGTGTTCATCTGGCTTCGGCAGGTGCGGTTGTCGAATCGCCAGACAGTCGGCCAGTTGGCACGCCAGCGGCCCGCCCTGGACCAGGCGTTGCGCGGACAGGTCGAACGCGTGGCCGGAGGCGAGGCGGTCTTCGAGCCGAACGGCACTTGCGTGCTGACCTGCACGGTGAGTGCCGAGCTGCTCATGAGCATGGTGTCGCGGGCGTTGCAGGAGGCCGGCGTCACCGCGTCGGAAGGGCTTGCTCCGGAAGCGCCGTTTCAAAAGCTCACGGTCCGGGCGTTCAGTGTCGCGCCTCCGCAGACGGCAGCCTCAATACGCGGAGCCCGCGCCGCGCGGGGGCCGCGACCGCCGTGGGCCGACCAGGTGATCAGCAAGACCGCGGCGGCGGCCGGACCGGTGGACGAACCCGCCGAGGTCCGCGGCCGACTGGCGACCATTGCGGCCCGGGCCGAAGCGCAGCGGCAGCTGTGGATGGAACTCGAACAGCTGGTGTTGCCAGATGGCCGCACGCTGGCCGACGCCATCGCCGCGCGGCAGGATCGCGATCAAATCATGCAGCGCATCGGTGAAGCGGTGTTCGCCACGAACAGCCCGAGCGTGGATGACCAGGGCGTGGCCACGGTCACGCTGGCAATTCATCTCGAGACGGTCTGGCAAATCCTGGCCCGGTAAGGGCGCACTTCCGTGCCAATCGCCCTTATGCGCGATCCGCGCCGTGACCGGCGACTTCGAGCATCGTCCGGAGTTGCTGAATGCCGTCGCGCCCCAAACCCAGCAGCATGTTGAGCAGGCTGTTCACGGTGCTGAGGAAATCGTCCATGCTCGCCAGCCGCTCCTGATAAACCTCCGCCTCGCGACGTTGCTCATCCGACAGCTGCGACATACCTTCGGCCACCATCTTTCGACAACGTTCGATGGTCTCGATGATGGGCTCGACTTCCCGCCGCCGCCGTTCGCGCACGATGGTCTGAAACATCTCCCACACGTCGGTCTCGGCGGTGAAGTACTCTTTACGGTCGCCCTTGCGATGCACCCGCGAGATGAGACCCCAGTCAACCAGTTGGCGGAGGTTCATGCTCGTGTTGCCCCGCGAGATCTGCAGCGCGGCCATGATATCGTCCGTGCACAGCGGGTCGGCGGAGATGTACAGCAACGCGTGCAGTTCGGCCATGGTCCGATTGATGCCCCAATACCCGCTCAATTCCCCCCAGCGGCGAATGAACAGCGCTTTGGATTTGTCGAGGGCGGTGTGCATAGCAGACTCCGTTTTCAGAAAGATTTGAAACATCATACCCGGCTGCGCGGCGAGGGGAAGACCAGGACCGCTCACCGGCAAAAAGGCGGGACAGCATCGGGGGGACGGGCGTCTCCCGCCGTGGGAAACGAAAGCAGCTCGATCCAGGAAATCGAAAAAACGCCGTCTTGCGGGAGACGGAGTAGCACACTTCGTTCGACGTGAAGGCGGGCAAGATGCCCGCCCCCCTCCTAGCCGCAGACGCGAAGGTTCGCGCTGGGCGGAGGGAAGGCATCGGTTTGCGGACTCTGCGAAGCCGGGTGCGGAAGGATGGCCGAACTGTACGGCTCGCTCTGCACCGGCTCAACAGCGGCTTCGGCTGGCGGCACGACCTCGGGCTCGGCCGAAGCAGGTTGCGGCTCCGGCTCGGCGGCCGGCGGCGTTTCCACAGTGACGACCGGTTCGGACGCGGCGACAGCCTCGGGCATAACTTGAGCCTCTGGTGCGGCCTGGGCCTCGGAACCCGCACTGCTGTCGGTCACCACGCTGACGGCGGACGCGTCCGACTGCGATTCGCCGGCACCGGCGGACTCAGCCGGCGCGGTGGGCTCAGCCGGAGCAACAGACTCGGGCGGCGTAGCAGGTTCAGCCGGCGCAACCGTCTGCGACTGAGCTTGGCTCCGGGCGGCAAAGGCGACCGGATCGTGAATCTCGGCCGCGAGGGCTTCGTAGTCTTTCGCGCCGTTGCTGTCAGCGGCGTAGTCGAAGATGCTCTGGCCGTAGCTCGGCGCTTCGGCCAACTTGATGTTCCGGCGAATGGCGGTCTCGAAGACACGTGCATTGCGCCAGGGAACCGGCGTGTTGCGGGCGGCCTCGAGGAAACCGCGCACGTCCTCGACGACCTCGGCGCCCAGCCGCGTGCCGGCCTCCTTCATGCAGATGACCACACCCGTCACCGTCAGCTCCGGGTTGATGCGCTTGCCGACCAGCGACACGGTCTCGAACAGCTTGCTCAAGCCTTGCAGAGCCAGGTAGTGCGGCTGGAGCGGCAGCACGACTTCCTTGGCCGCACACAATCCGTTCAACGTCAAGACGCCCAACGACGGCGGGCAATCCATCACCACGTAGTCGTAAGGATCCGCGCCGCCGTTCTCCTCCACATGCTGATCGATGAGGTCGCGGAGAATGACTTCGCGGCCGACGATGCTGACGAGTTCCACTTCGGCCGCGGCCAGGTCGATGCTGGCTCCCACGACCCAGAGGTTGTTGCTCACTTGCGTGCGCGCCGCCGACAACGTGGTCGTGCCCGTCAAGAGCTCGTAGACACCGGGACGTCCTTCCGCCGGATTCAGACCGAGATGCAACGTGAGATGGGCCTGCGGGTCCAGATCGATCAAGAGCACGCGATGTCCCGCCCGCGCCAGACCGGCTCCGACGTTCACACTCGTGGTGGTCTTGCCCACCCCGCCCTTCTGGTTGATCACGGCGATGCGTCGCATCGGTCCTCCTTCCCGACGGGCCGGCGCTCCTGACGTGCGCGGCATCCTGCCTGCCTCTGGCGGCTCGAAACGCGGGCATTATATGTGCAGGGACAAGCTGATTCCAGGTTTTTGGCACGGCGGGACGCCGCGAGAAATAACGGCGCGGGTCGAAGGGCTGTGAAATCTGGGGGATTGGACGTCGTGGCCGCCGCGGTTTACGGCAGCGCCTCGACGAGAAAAGCCCCTTCGACAATGCTGATACGAACCGTATCGTCCGGCATGAAGGAGATCACCGACCGAGGCGGCGCGGGATAGCATCTCAGCGGCGCACCTCCCGCATCCACGAGGCAGCGGAACTGGGGGGACCACGACTGCCGCATCACCCATAGATGCGGCCCGTGGACCGGGTGGGAGGTCACGACTTCGACCACTCGGCCGTACAGGAACGCGTGGCCGGTCAGGCTCGCCTCGGACGAGGACGCGACCGGCGGCGAGAGCGGTCGCTCGGCGCGGTAGGCGTCCAGGATGGCTTGCTGATCCCGCCGAAGATCCTCCAGACTGCGTACCATGCCTCATGCTCCTCCGGCTCTTGCCGTCTTGTTTTCGCAGCGGTTCTCATTCGGGCTGCTCTTACGACTGCCTGGCAGGCACGACACGAATCTGAACCACTGGGTTGGCCGGCGGCCCCACAGCTCGCGTCAGCGCGTACACGCAGTCGAGATTCTGCTCCTCGTGGCCGCTGGCGGCATACGCCCGCACTGCCCAGCCGAGTCGCTGCCCGTCCGGGCGAGGTCGCGTGATGTACTCGTAGTGGATGAGGCCCGGCCGGTACGGCACGCTGGCTTGGACGGCACCGTAGTCGATCGCTGTGCCGGTCCCGCTGGAGTAGAGCCGGAAACCGGCCGGCGCAACCTGCTGGTCGTGAGGATAATACGACCATCGCACGGAAAACCGGCCGTAACTGAGTGGGATGAGCTGCAGATCGCTGGGAGCATTGGGCAGGCTCCCGATCCACCATCCGGCGCTGGTGAAGTATACTGCCACATATGTGACATCTACCCAGTTCTCGACGCCGCCTCCGCTCACCGGCACCAAACGGTACACGCGCTGCGTGCCCGGCGGATCGTCCAGCCAAGTCAGCGTGCGGATGGTCGAATCGTCGGGACCGGTGATGCCCACCAGCAGCGGAGCCGTCGCGACGTCGGTTCGATAGAGATGATACGCCCCTCTGATCCGAGGAAACGAGAAACCGTGCGTGATCGACAGGCCGGTTGCGAGCCCCGTCCGGGTTCGCCCCCGATGAACCGGATCGTAGTGGGCCAGCCATTTGCGAAAGATCTCGGTTGACAATTCCGCCTCCCCCGCGCGGCGTGCCTGCCGTCAGTCGGCCGAAATCGTGATGACCCCGTCCTGCTCCGAGGGCGTCAGCGTGGCCAACACCGTATCGCCGTCATCATCCATGATCCAATCCACGCCGGTTTCCACGACATGCGTGCGCGTGTTCACCAGCGCCGCCTTGGCCAGATGAATCTCGTGCATGAATCGCACGACCTGGATAGGCACGTAGCGATTGTCCGCGCCGGCGGCGGTCACCTCGAGCATGGCTGCCCCGGGCGTGTCCAGGTCGCCGGCAGCCAGGCGCACGCGGTACGTGCCTGATCCCACCTCGCTCGTCACGCCGGCATAGGCGACATACTGGTTGGCTCCCGCCTTGACGATGCGAACCGACAACGTCAAACCCGTGCGCGGCGTGACGTGATCGGCCGCGTCCACCATCTGGACGAACACGTCGCGGCGCTCGGGCACCGGCTCGTTGTGTTGAAGCAGAATCATCTGGGCTCCTTTGGCTTGCACTGGAGGATGGACGTGGAATCTGCCCGGGAATAGGTCTCAACTCCGCAGCACGAGCGTGACGGCCAAATTGCTGAGCGACGAGCTGGCGCCGGTGGTCACGTGCACGGTGAGGCTCGAAGACTCGCCGATCGCGGCCGTCAAGACGGTCGGCGTGACCAGATTGCCCGCGGCAGGCGTGGCCGGAGCGGCCAGCACGCTGGAACCGCCCTGCCGCACGTCCACGCTTACCGTGCCCGTGCTGGCCGTGCAGAAGATCTGCACCTGTTCGAGCGTCATGGCTTCCAGCAACCTGCACTCGAAGACCTTCAGCGCGGCCTGGCTGGCGCTGACCTGGGCGCACGAACCGGTCACGTATCGCCGCACGACCGGGGCCACCTCGTACAGCGCGTACGGCCGCCGATCGACGATGCTGACCGCCCCACCGGTCGTGTTGATCTCGGCCAGCGGCAGATAATCGTGCGGATCGGCGGGCCAGGCGGCCGCCACATGCAACGTCGCCGAGGCGTCCAGGTAGACGACGCGTTGCGCGTCCGAGGGAACGCTCACGCCCGTGGCGCCGTCGAACGTCTTCCGCACGCCGCCGAGCGTGTACTCGATCGGGTAGACGCCGATCTTCAGTCCGCCCTCATCAACGACCATGCCTTGCCGGACTGCGGCCAGGATGCCGTTCTGCCGCATCTGCCGCCGGTTGTATTGGATCTCATACGACGGATTGCTGGTCGGCCCGGTGCCCTTGGCGATGAACGGCAGGCCGGTCGCCGGATCGAGCGTGCCATCCACCTCCAACACCGTGCTGTCCGCCGGCCACGATTCATTCGGGTAGATCCTCATGATTCACGTTGCCCCCATGCTTAGCCCACCAGTTTTTGACTGGGCTTGAACGAAAACGTCATCACGCCGGTCTGTTCGTCAAAGTGTTCCACCCGGAAGTTCGAAGCCGCCGGCGGATAGCTGTTGATCAGCGTTTCATGCACGTCCGTCTCGAGGTAGGTTTGGTTGCCAAGCTCGTCCTGCGTCCACACCACGTGCTTGAACCGCCCGAAAACGTACGGTCCCGCTTCGAAGATGATCACGCCCGCGGGTTCACCATGCCGGTCGAGCAAGTGCGTGCCCGCCAGATGCCCTTCGCGGAAGATGCTGTCCAGATGATGTCCCATGAGATGGCCGGCTTGCAGGTGAGGCTGCATGGGCAGCGCGTCATCCCAAAAGAGCAATCGGCGCGGCGTCAGCGGGTGGGCCCAGTCGATCGTGCCTTTCCCGTGATCGCCGCACACGTGGAAGCCGTCCACCGAACGGAAGCGAGCTTCGCGCACGACGGCAAATTGGATCATCTGCATTGTTCGACCCTCTTACTGTCACTCACGGGAAGTCACAGCACGCCTTCCGGCACATCGGCGGCCTGCAGCGTGAGCACGGTCTCGTACCGGCCGTCCCGCAACACGAACCGTCGCTCGAGAACCGACGGATACTGGATTTCGGTGCCTTGCGTGGTCGCGAACGACACCTGCCGGCCCGCGATGCCGGTGATGCGATCGCCGATGGCGTAACCGGTCTCGATCCACGGAATCGCCGGCGCGACCTGTACCTGTCGATCCTGACGATTCTGGGCGAGCCAGCGAGCCAGGTCGGCCGCGACAACGCTGTCGTCGCGCGTATCGGCGCTGATCGCGGGCACATCACGAAACACGCTCGAACCCAAGGCTCTGGACGCGAACTTCAACGATTGCGGCCGCCGCAAGACCTGGCTGTTCAACAGCACTGTCGGCGAAATGAGCCCGTCGGGACCGAAGCAGGCCATCAACCGCTCGTCGCTTTCGACGACGGCCGTCACTCGTACGCGGAACACCTGGTCCACCAGCGCGTACCACAGGTTGTTGACCACCGGACTCACGCCCGGCGGCGTGATCTGTGTGGGGTTGTCGGCGTCGAAGTGAATGCCGGCGCGGTCCTTCAAGACCGAGATCGGTCCGTTCGGCCGCACCCAGGTGCTCCCGCCATCGAAGCTGACCTCGACGTACACGCCGAGCGATCGGCCGTCCGAATCGAGCGAAAGTGCAGGTGCCAGCGGCCGCACTCGCCGCGTCCACGCTCCGCGACGGGTCTCGCCGGCGGCCAAAACCGTCGCGAAATCGAAGGGCTGGTAGTTGTCGAACGGCGGGTTCCGGTTGTACGCCGTACCGGTGAAACAGCCGTCCTCGTTGAGCACCCACAGCCGCGCTACATCGGAATACTGCTCGTACTCGCTCCCCGCGCGGTGGTATCGCCGATACCACGTGTGGGCTGCCGCCTGCTCGCCTAGAGCGGTCACCATGTCCGGCGTCAGCGCCAGCATGCGGGCCGCTGCTCGATCCTCGGCCGGCACGTTGTCCAGATCGGCCACCGGAACCCACCCCGGCCACAACGGCAGCGTCAGTTCATAGCGCTTCACATCTCCCAGCACCACCGCTTGATTGACGATCGGCCGATGATCCCACGCCACCTCGCCGCGGTAGGTGTTGTTGTCGCGCAGGACCTGGGCCGCGTCGCGGCTTGCCGCATCGTAGCGCGGCACGCCGTCGTCGAATCGACCTCCGCGAACCAGATGCAACGTGCGACACGCACCCGCCCGCGGCGACCAGACGCGAAGCTGCGTTCGGGGCCGGCCCTGTGCATTGACCGTCTCGGCCGTCACGTGAAGACCGGCCGCCTCGCTCCACAAGGCCAGCGCCTCGACCAACGTGGTCGCCTCGCACGTCAGTGACACCGGCTCGCGGGCCAGAGCCGATCGCAGCGGGCCGGCTTCGCCCGGCTGATCGGCGGCCAGCGACTCCGTCATGTCGAATATATTACCCTCAAAGACGGGCCCGCTCCGGCCCAGATGAAACCAGACCAGGTATCGCAGAGCCGTCGCGTAGGTCCACCGGACGGCGCGGGCATCTTCGTCGTGGGAGAAAATGTGGATGCGCCGCGGGCTGCCGTCCGCGGCGGTGACGATCAGCGGTTCTGCCGCCCGGTTGGCCACGCCGTCGGGATTGAAGATGCACGGCAACGCGGAAATCAGCGTGCTGCGCGACGCGTATGCTGCCGGGTCGGTGATCAAGCCGTCCTCGATGGCCCCGCTGCGCATCCGGCGTCCGTAGATCCACGCTTCGCGAGCCCGATTGTACCTGGCCCATACGTGCTCGGCTTCGAACACGTACTGCTCGCCCTCGCGGCCCTTGCTCCCGTCCCAACGCGATACCTGCACGGGCGGATAGCCCTCGAAGAGGATCTCCCGCTGCTGCAGATCGGCATGTTCGGTGGTCACGAGCAGACGGCGATCGGGATGGTAGAGCCGCCGCACTTCTTCGCTGTCGCAGGCATCGGTCAACAAGACCCCAATCACTGCCCGGCTCATGGTCTCGTCGGACCGCTGCCAGACCTCGTCGGCTCGCAACCGCGGATCGACCTGGAACTCGCCGGAGCCGTGCGATGTCTCCATCGCCACCACCAGTCGCTCGGCACGTTCGCTTCGTTCGATCATCTTCGCCATGGCTGTCGGGGGGCGGGCGTCCCGCCCGCCGATTCTCCTGCAGATGCCGGCAACGCCGGAGGAAGCAGGAAAAGACTGGAACGCGCGAGGCGGGCGAGACGCCCGCCGCCCAAGACTACAGAAGTTGGATGAACTCGAGTTCGAAGTTCTGGAGAGCCTGACCGGTCAGATCGTCACGAGTGCGCGGCCCCACGCGTTTGAACGCACTGACGACGCAATCGCCGAACGTGCGTGCCCAGGGATCGAACACCATGCCGGGCCGTCCTTCGCGAACGAGATCCTCCAGACCTTGCTCGATCATGTTCAGAGCGGCGTTGTCACCCGCTCGCAGTTGGCCTCGCCACACGATGGGCCGCTCGCGCGTGCCCGCGAACCGCTCGAACACGCCGTCGACGCCCGGGAACGCGAACGTCGATGCCGCCCGCTTCAACTCGCCCACGTGAACTTCCACCACGCTCGAAGCACCGATCAGCGGGTAGCCGTTGAACAGCGGCACGTAATCGCCCGGGCGTGGCCGGACTTCGTAGCGTTGCTCCCACAGGGCGGTTGCCTCATCGCCGCCGGCCGGCCGTTCATCCACCAGCATGAGCCGTCGATGGCCGTCCAGGTCCAGTCCTCGAAGCGCCGTCGCTGCGGATTCGGCCAGCGTGGTGACGCCTGTCACGCCCGCCCCGCCCAGCCGCGCATCCTGTTCGCACCGTTCGCTGCGACTCGCGAACAACACCGTCAGCATGACCGGGCCCGCCTGGCGGTACTCCTTGTCGCCCGTGTCGCGTCCGCCCAGCATCACATAAGCGGCAGGCAACCGCTCTCGGAGCAGTCCCGCGACAAGCACCTTGCGATCCACAGCGGTTCGACCGCGCACCGTGGCCAACAGCGGACCGCCCGACCCGGTCAGCCCCGCCAGCGCCGCCGACACTGCTGTCTCAATCGCCTGCCACTCGCCCATCGGTGTGTTCCCTCGGCGTCACGCTCCCGACTCACCGTCCGATCGCCGCGAAAAGGCAAGCCGGCTCGACCCGTCAGCGCGATCCGCGGTTTTGTTTCCGTCATCCTCGCCGCGTCACCGCGTCGCCCCTTCGCCACGTCGTCTTTCTCTTCCTCGCCGTGTCATTCTTTCGAACTACAGCTCCCCCGCCTCCTCCCGCGCCCACGCCCGTGGTGAGCCGGTCACGAACGCCGCGGGGCCGTTAGAGGTATTCAGAGGTAACTCGCCCCCAGCGGGCAGCAGCACCGTGCCCTCTGCCGCCCGCCGCAGCCAATCCAGCGTCGTCGTCCGCCGGCTCGCCACGTCCGCCGGCACGGGCGGCCGACGGACATGCAAACCATGCTCGGCCAGATCGAGCGTCATGGTCCGCAGAATGGCCGCCACTCGAGGTTCTTCCGCCACGTCCACCGGCACCTGATAGCGCCGGGCCAGGTAGCTATCGATCTCTGCCTCGGCCGCCTCCAGCACCGCCGCCACCTTGGCCGGATCGGCCACGCCCGTGCCCGCATCATCCGTCAACTGCACGAGCAGCGCCGTCCCCATCCGTTGCTCGAGTTCAGTACTGGTGGCGTAAGACATGGGATTCTCCAAGTAGCTATCAGCTTCTCAGCCATCAGCTATCAGCTATGAGCGATCAACCCTTGACTCTCAGCTCAGCCGCCTTTCTCCTCCGGCTCAGAGCTCAGAGCTCACAGCTCATAGCTCATAGCTCATAGCTCAAAGCTCAATTAAACACCGTCCGAATCGCGAACTGCCAGTAGCCGTACGTCAGGCGGTAGCGAGCTCGCACGCCGAACAGCAGCTTTTCCCGCTTGAATCCCTCTTCGCTGTTCTCGGTGAGGGCGCCGAACTCGACCGGTTCGCGATCCTGGAAGATGAATGGCCGCACCACGCCGTCGGTCTTCAGCAGATACCAGGTGGTAGCCGTCGTCAGCCACGGCAATGCGATCACGCGGGCGACGCCGGCCATGACGTTCGACGTCTGATTGATCACCGACGCGTTCACCGCTTCCATGGCCGTGAACAGCATGGTCGGCGGCACGACGCAAACCAGGCCTCCCATGTTCAGTGGCAACGGCTCGCCCTGGTCGTCCTTGAACGTGAGCATCTGAGCGATGGCCTGCTTGAGAGCGGTCTTGAACTCTTCGGTCGTCGGCGTGTTGTCGGTAGCGGCCGCGGCACAGGTCAGGTCGTTGCTCTGCGATCCCGAGCTGCCGGAGACGTGAGCGTTGCTGAAGAAGGTGACGCCGTCGTAGCTGTTGTGACCGGCCGTCGCCCCGTTGATCAACAACTGGGCGAGCAGGTAGTCCTTGTGCGTGGCCGCCCGCTGGGCGAGCTCGCCCACGCGGATGCGGATCTGGCCCGTCCGGTCGTCGGCAATCTCGTCGCGATCGACTTCGATGGTGGTTTCATACTTGAGGTTCTCGACCGAGTAGCTCTCCGTGCGCAGGCCCTTGGCCAGTCGCCCGGTCCCCCACTCCCGCATCCGCGGCACGGTGCCCAGCCACTTGTACGTCTCCGCGTCCGACGTGGACGGAATGCGGGTGGCCAGGTCCTGATAGTGCGTAGGGGTCTTGTCGAACCGGTCGAAAAACTCACTTCGCAGCCCTTTGGTCAGCAAGCCGGTATTGATGACGGCCATGTATATGCTCCTCGAGTTTGCGATTGGTATTGGATGGTTCGTACCGCAAGAATGCCCGTTGTCCGTGGTCCGTGGTCAGCGGTCGGGCCGTTTTCCTCTTGTTCGTTGTGAAGGATCCGTGTCGCGGAAACCGACCTGATCAAGTCACCTACACCACTGACCAAGGGACCGCGGACCCAACAACGGACTACTGACAACTGGCCACTGACAACAGACTATTGCCCAAACACACTCTTGATCCTCAGCACGATCTTGCCGGACGTGGGAGCCTCGATCTGCCGGCCCACCGCGCTGTTGTTCGTGGCGGTCAGCGTGAGTGTGGCATCGTCCGAAGCGTAGATGGCCGCTCCGTTGTTTGTGCGGGCTGCCGACGTGAACGGATGTTCGAAGTCGCCCTGTGTGTACACCCGCACGCAGATGGCCGCATCCGCGCCAGCGCTGTTGTCCGCCTCCTCGTAGGCCACGCCGGCGAAGGAGTCCCCCGCCACCAGGCCGCGGACGCAGCCGGTGGCGGCATGGATACCCACCAGCGCGCCCTTGTAGATGTGGGTCGACGCCTTCACCGGCAACGCCCTCAACTCCTGATCCACATACCGATCCAGCTCCCGATTGCTTGACAGTGCCATGCGTCGTCATCCTTTCGTCATTGGTCGTGCGTCTGTCTTCTCTCTCGCCGCGTCGCCGCGTCAGTCTTCCTCCTTCAACCCCGCGTCCCGCAGCGCCGTCCGCACCCACGCCTCCTCGTCGGTGATGAGCGCCAAGCCCGGTTCGGCTCGAAACGCCGCTCGCGCCGACGCGACGATGGTGGCCCGCTGACGCGACGGCTCGGCCGCCTCGGGCGGTTGCGTTCGCCCGAGGCTCACCACCACCGGTGCGGTCGCCGCCCACTCGTCGAAGCCGGTCGGATCGCGCAACGCCAGCGCCATGGCCCACTCCCGCTGCACGGGAATCAGCTTGCCCGCCCGCGTGGCGGCGGTGACCCGCTCCTCCGCCTCGCGCCGGCTCGCCTCGGTCATCAGCTCCGTCAGCCGTCGCTCGGCGGCGAGAATCACCGTTTCGCCGTCGCTACTGGAATCCAACCCCAAGCGAAGCCGCAGAGCTTCGACCGCATCATCCACGGCCTGCGGCGGCCGCTTGTCTAGTCCTTCGGGCTCCGCTGCGTTCGTGACCGTCTGCTCGTGCATCCGCTCCTCCGTTCTCTCGTCGCTCGTTTTGTTCACGATGGGTCGCATGCCGACGATCGCCGGCTTGTTGGTCAGAGCGGCCGAGTGCAACGCCACCACGCGGCGATCCCGCTTACGGACGATGACCACGGGCGACAGGTAGCGATACTCGCGGGCTTCGAGCTTGGCCCGGGCCGCCTCCGTCCATTCCACATCCGCATAGAGCCCCGGCTCCAGGCTGCCGCCATCCGCCGCGTCGTCCTGCGGCTCCACCACGTGCAGCGCCTTGATCCAGCCGGCCGCCGGTGCCAGGCCCGAGGGTGCCGCGTACGTGCCACCCAGGCTCTGATGCTCGTAGTCCACTGGCACGTCCGTCCCGTGAGCCTCGAACGCCTCCAGCACCATGCGGCCGGCCTCGGCGTCCAGCACGAAATCGCCGTTCGCCGAGCGGACCTGGCCCCAGGGCGCGATCAGCACCCGCCCCGCCGCTCCGGCGACGATGGCCGAAGACGCTGCCACCACCCGCTCCGACCCGTGTTCGCTCATGCCCCAACCCCCCTTGGCGTGATTGGCTTGTGACGTGAAGTCCGACCGTCCGTGCACTCAATCGGCAGATCACCTCCGCCGCCCCGCCGATCGGCGGATTCTTCGGACCGGCCCCGTGGATCAGCACTCGTCATTCGCCGCGACCGAATAACCTGATCAAGATGTCAGCTTTCAGCTATGAGCCAGAATGAACGTGTCTAGTATGCGGCACCTTCTCGCCTCGTAGGGACGCCGGTCAATAGCCGTCGGCGTGAGCCGCCGGTGCGAGGCCCGTACTAACTCCTAGGGATAGTCTTCGTAGAGCCAGCAGTCCGTGGGCTTACGCCCACGGCTACTAACCCGCGCCCCTTCGGGGCGAAGCCGCACCGATCTCTGGTCACTTCGCGAACCTTCGGGACCGAGCGACGTCCATCTCTTGCACGCTAAACACGTACGCCAGAGGTCTGGCTGACAGCCCACAGCTCCTAGCTCACGGCTGATTCAGCTAAATTGAACACAACCCCCGGTTGTCGTAGAGTAGCGAGGGGGGGAGGAGACCATATCATGACACGGTCTATCAAGACCCAACGTGGATGGATCGGCCCGCCCTGCTGCGCCGCCGACCGGTTCGCTGACGCCCTGCGGGCGCGAACCAGCACGACCGGCCGAGCATGCCCCGGCGGACTCAGTGCCACGGGATCCTGCGACGACGTCGGTCTTTGCAAAGGGCGCGAACTGACAGCGCAATGAAACGGCGGGGGCAAGCCCCGCCGCTCGCTGGAAAAACGCGAAGTTCAATCTACGTGAAGAGATCTTGAACGCGGGTCACCCACCCCTGAGGGCAAAGAACCTTTGCTGCTCGGCTCATAGCCCACAGCTCATAGCTCACAGCTACTATTCAGGCGCCGACCTGCTGCTCCTTGCGCCGGGCGGCCTTGCGATCGGATTCCTTCAACATGCGCTTGCGCAGCCGCAGCGCGTCCGGCGTGACCTCCAGCAGTTCATCGTCCTCGATGAACTCCAGGCACATCTCGAGCGTCATCTCACGCGGCGGCTTGAGCACCACCGTCTTGTCCGCCGAGGCCGCGCGAATATTCGTCATCTTCTTGGCCCGGCAGACGTTCACCTCGATGTCATTGTCCTTGCAGTGCTCGCCGACGATCATCCCCTCGTAGACCTGGTCGGTCGGCCGAACGAACATCACGCCACGACTGGCCAGCGCGTCCAACGCGTACGCCGTCACCTGACCCGATTCGCTGGCGATCAGCACGCCGGCGGATCGGCCCGGAATGTGTCCCCGCAACTCCTCGTACCGATAGAAATTGTGGTGCATGATGGCCGTGCCGTTGGTCGCCGTCAGCAGCCGATTCCGCACGCCGATCAGGCCGCGAGCCGGCACCGTAAACTCCATGTGCGTGTACTCGCCACGGCTCTCCACCTTATTGCACACGCCGCGACGCTGGCCCATGATCTCCATCACCGGCCCCATGTACTCGTTGGGTACATCCACGAAGCACAGCTCGATAGGCTCGGTCTTCTTGCCGTCCGACTCGCGAAAGATGACCTTCGGCTTGCCCACCGCCAGCTCGTACCCTTCCCGCCGCATGCTCTCGATGAGCACCGACAAGTGCAGCAGGCCGCGTCCGGAAACGTGAAACTCTTCCGGCGTGTTGCCGGGCTCGACCCGCAACGCCACGTTGTGCTGCAGCTCCTTCTCCAGCCGATCGCGAATATGGCGCGACGTCAGGAACTTGCCCGACCGTCCGGCAAACGGAGAGTCGTTCACGCGGAACGTCATGTGCAGCGTGGGTTCGTCAATGGTGATGGTCGGCAGCGGCATGGGATTGTCCGGGCAGGCGACGGTGTTGCCGATGTCCACCGACTCGAGCCCCACCACCGCGCAGATATCGCCCGCCACCACCTTGTCCGTCTTGATCCGGCCCAGGCGGTCGAACAGATACAGCTCGCCCACCTGCTCCTTGGACTGCGTGCCGTCCCGGCGGATGACCGTAACCTGCTGACCCGCCTTTAGAATGCCCCCGAATACACGTCCGATCCCGATCCGCCCAACGTAGTCGCTGTAATCCAGCGACGTGATCAGCATTTGCAGCGGCGCGGTCTCGTCGGCCTTGGGCGGCGGCACCTGTTCGAGAATGGCGTCGAACAACACGCGGATGTTGCCCGGGTTCTCCCCCGGACGCAACGAGGCATAACCCTGCGCCCCCGACGCGTAGATCGTCGGGAACTCCAGCATGTGCTCGTCGGCCCCCAGTTCGATGAACAGATCGATGACCTCGTCCAACACGTCGAGCGGCCGGGCATCGGGCCGGTCCACCTTGTTGATCACCACCACCGGGCGCAACCCATACTCGAGCGCCTTCTGCAGCACGAAGCGCGTCTGCGGCATGGGGCCTTCGAACGCGTCGACCAGCAGGAGGCATCCGTCGGCCATCTTCAACACCCGCTCAACCTCGCCGCCGAAGTCCGCGTGACCGGGCGTGTCGATCAGGTTGATCTTCACGCCGCGGTAGTGAATGGCGATGTTCTTGGCCAGAATGGTGATCCCCCGCTCGCGCTCCAGGTCATTGGAGTCCAGGATGCATTCACCCTTCAGCTCGCTGTCGCGGAACTGGCCGCACTGCCGCAGCATCTGGTCCACCAGCGTCGTCTTGCCGTGATCGACGTGGGCGATGATCGCCACATTCCGGATATTCAGGTTTTCCAAATTCGTTACCCTTACAGGATCTCCCACCCCGGCCCGCGACGGGGTTGGACACAACTGCACCCAAAGCTTCGAAAGCGGTAACTCCCACTTGAAGGCGGGATTAGCGGCCACGCGAGAACTCACAGCCCGATCCCCCCGACCAGGCCGGATTTCGTTGACCCTCGTTGAGGCGGAATATTATACTCGCCGCGCCGCGGTCTCCAAAGAGGCGAACAAAAACCGTCCCGTTCTCCTGAGTGAGGCTAACTCATTCTAGTTAGGCCGGCCGGCATCCGAAAAGACCGGCTTTGACACAATCGATCCGCGAAAATAGACTAGTCGTAGACCAGTTTTTCGAGAGCACCGGTGAATCCATGCTCGTGCCCGACCCAGCCAGCGTGATTGGGGCCTACGACGCCAAGACTCGGCTGTCTGAACTGCTCGAACGGGTCGAGAAAGGCGAGGAACTCATCATCACCCGTCATGGCCGGCCCATCGCCAAGCTGGTCCCCGTCCGCAAATCGGTCACCGCCGAACAGCGACGCGCCGCCATCCGTCGATGGCGAAAAACGACCACGGAGATCAAGTTGAAGGGGCTGAAGCTTCAAGACCTGACCGCAGAGGGCCGCCTATGACGCCCGGCTTCGTCATGGATGCCTCGGTGGCCGCGGCCTGGTGCTTTCCCGAAGCGTCCACGCCGGCCATCGACGCCCTCCTCGACCGAATGGAAGCCGAGTCCGCGGTGGTGCCCGCCGGCTGGTATCTCGAAGTCACGCACCTGCTGGCGGTCGCGGAGCGGAAGGGACGACTGACGCCTGCGCAGGTGGCCGGCTTCATCGCGCTCGTTGAGGATCTCCAACTGCACGTGGATGACCAAGCCCCCGGCCGGGCGTTCACGCAGATTCTGTCGCTGTGCCGCGCGCATCGGCTGAGCAGCCGCGATGCGGTCTATCTCGATCTAGCGCTGCGGCGACAGCTACCGTTGGCGTCGCTGAACGATGAACTCCGCAGCGCGGCGAAGGCGGTGGGTGTCGAGGTGATCGGGTAGCGGGCGACTCGAAACGTGACGGTTCGCGCTTCGAGCCCCCCGACAACCGCTCAGTCCGAAACGCGAAAAGATGATTCTTTCACCACGCCAAGATGTGATCGTCTCCTCCATCGGGTGGACGGATGATGCCTGCTTGTGGATCCTCAGGACAGCCGACGACCACCTCATCACGCAGCGGATTTCGGACGTGAGATATCTCAGTCTGCATGCGGGCAAAGATGGCTACTTTGCGGTACAACACCACTACCAAGGCGCCAGGCTCTGCATCACCGCTCACGCATTCACCGATCCTGCAACGATCCTGTCCCGGCTTGTAGTCGAGCCTTCCGGATGGCGTTTCGAAGCGGATCTCACCGTCTGGAAACATCTCCCGACGGTGTATGTGAATCGACCCCGACGATTGGCAGGTGCGTGACAAGCTCTTGATCCAGGCCCTGGCGCAGGACACGATGCAGTTCATGGGAAGCTATGCCTTCATTCCGGACGAAACGCTGTGCGTGGTGGCCAGACCTTTCAGCGGCAACGTGGTCGCCCTGGACACGCGCAGCTTCCGGATCACACACCGGTCCGTTCTCGGCGGTCAGCCGCTGATAGCCGTTGCCTTGTCGAACGGCGAGATCTACAGTCGGGACTGGAAATCGGGAGGACTACTCAAAGGCAGACTCGAGACGGTATCATGACAGGCGGAGTCGCCCGAAGCGTCTGATGCGGCTCTTCGGTTTTCAGTGAAAGGGACGAACGGACAGCTCATGCCCCAAATCCAAGTATTACCCGACCTGCTCGTCAACAAGATTGCCGCCGGTGAGGTGATCGAGAGGCCGGCCAGCGTGGTCAAGGAGCTCGTCGAAAACAGCATCGACGCCGGCGCCAGCCGAATCGAGATCGCCGTCGAGAACGGCGGCCAGAAGCTCATCCGCATCACGGATGACGGCGCGGGCATGGACCCCGAAGACCTGGCGTTGTCCATCCGTCCCCACGCCACCAGCAAGATCCGCCGCGAAGAGGACCTCTTCGCCATCCAGACCATGGGCTTCCGCGGCGAGGCTCTGCCCAGCATCGGTGCGGTGTCGCAGCTCCGCATCGTCTCGCGACGACGAGACTCGGATTGTGCTCACGAGATCCGCATCGCCGGCGACGCCCTCGAACCCGTTCGTGTCAGCTCCGGCCCGCCCGGCACGACGGTCGAGGTCCGCCAGTTGTTCTTCAACGTGCCCGCCCGTCAGAAGTTCCTGCGGACGGCTCAGACCGAGATCGGCCACATCACGGAGCAGCTGGCCCGCATCGCCCTCGTGCACACGCGGATCGAGTTCCGCCTCACGCACAACGGGCGACTCGTCCATCACCTACGGCCGGCCGAAGCCATGCGCTCGCGGATCGGCGATTTCTACGGCCGGGAGATGGCCGACGCACTCATCGAGATCTCGCGCGAAGAGCGTGGCTTGCGCATCAACGGGTACGTCGCGCCGCCTACGCACAGCCGGTCGGCGGCCAAGTGGCAGTACCTGTTCCTCAACGGCCGATTCATCCGTGACCGATTCGTCTCGCACGCCGTCAAGGAAGCCTACCGCGGTCTGATGGACCCCAACCGCCATCCGGTTTTCTTCCTGGCCCTGACCATCGATCCGGCCAACGTGGACGTCAACGTCCATCCGACCAAGTCCGAGGTCCGCTGGCGCGACTCCAATATGCTCTATTCGCAGGTGCTGTCCGCGCTGCGCGACCGGTTCCTCAACGCCGACTTCACGCCCACGTTGAGCCTGGCGCGATCGGAATCCGATTCACCGGCCAACGCGCTGCCCGACGATGGGAGTGATGCCGAGCCGGGTGCGGCCACGGGGGCCTCGCCTGAGGGAGCAGCCACCAACCTGTCGAACGCAAGCAACGCTGGGCTTGACGCCGACGACGAAGATGCCGAAGCCCGTCGCCGCCGGATCCGCGAGTCCATGGCCGAGTTCTTCAAGCGGGCCCGGCCGGTCACCGGCGCCGACCGCGCCTCGCGCGGCTACGGTACCAGCCGCGAAGAGGATCGCCCCTACGCCGCCGGCTCCGTGGGGACAAGCTCTGGCAGCAGTGAGCGAGGTCGCGCCTCCGGATACGCTGCCACTCCCCGGGCTCCGCTACCCGCGCCTGGTACGATTCAACCCAGTCTCCTCGACGATGCCGAGCCCATTCCCGGCGATTCCATCGACGCCGTGAATCCCGACAGCGTCATCCAGCTCCATCGCTGCTACCTGGTGGCCGAGACCCGCGACGGGCTCATGATCATCGATCAGCACGCGCTGCACGAGCGCATCCTCTTCGAGCAGCTCTCCAAGGAGTTCTCGCAGGGCCCGCTCGAGTCGCAGCGTCTGCTATTGCCCGAGATCGTGGACGTGTCGCCCGACCAAGTCGCGGTCATTGAATCGCACGAGGACACGCTTCGCCAGCTCGGCCTGGAACTAACCGCCTACGGCCCCGGGGCCATCGCCATCCACGCCGCCCCTTCGGTGCTCAAGCCTGAGCGCACCCGCGAGTTCGTCCGTGACATGCTCGACCGGCTCGCCGATCGTCAGGCCCCCGCCTCCACCGAACTGCTCACCAACGACCTACTGGCCATGATGGCCTGCAAGGCCGCAGTCAAGGCCGGCGACCCGCTCAGCCAGGAAGAGATTGCCGCTCTCATGGCCCAGCGTCCCAAGGTCGAACGCTCGACCAATTGCCCGCACGGCCGTCCGACGTCCCTGCGCCTCACCGTGGCCGATCTCGAGCGGCAGTTCAAACGGACGGGGTTTTGAAAAAAACTATGAGCTATGAGCCGGAAGCGAGGCTTCGGGTTTTCAATCGGCGGGACTGACCAGCGGCCGACTTTCATCCATCAGCGTTTCCGGCGCCATGTCCGCCCCGTTGGGCCACACGATCGTGCCAACATCCGGATCGACCTGAACCTGACGGAAGAACTCCGGGTCTGAGAGTGGCTCAAACACTCCAGTGAAAGAGATAACCCGCGAGACATCCAACTCACGTCTGTCTCCGCCTTCGAAGGTAAGGATGAGGCGATACTCGTCAGCAGTCTCAACGCCGATCACGTCAAGGTCAATTGCCTTCATCGCGTTCTTGTGGTGCACGCTTCCAGCGTGCACATGCAGGCAGGATGCCTGCACCAAAATGGGCATGGCGTTCCCTCATCACACCGGCTAGGAGGAGACGGCGCCTACCCGAACGGGGCGGGCGCCATGCACGCTGGCTTCTTCGCGCTTGGCTTCCAGAAGTGAATCGTCTGGCGCCGGCACGACCGCAGGCAGCTCCAAACGAAAGCACGTGCCCTCGCCCGGCGCGGTCCGCACGTCGATGCGTCCGTGATGCGCCTCGACGACGCGGGCCACCACCGACAGGCCCAGCCCGGTACCCGCGCCTTTGCCCTTGGTCGAGTAGAACGGCTCGAAAATGTGCGGCAGATGACGGGCCTCGATGCCGCAGCCGGTGTCGATCACCTCAAGCCAGGCCTTGCCCGGGACGTCGGCGCGCCGGCAACGCACGGTGAGCTGACCACCCGTGTCTTTCATGGCATCGGCGGCATTGATCATCAGGTTGATCAGCACCTGTGCCATATGAACGCCATCGGCCTGGACGACCACCGGCTCGAGCGCGAAATCGCGGACCAGCCGTATGCCGTAGCGGTTCAACCGCGGCTGCACGAACATCACCGCATCATCCACGATGTCTTCCGCCGGCGTGGGCACGGGCTGGATCGGCTCGTCGCGCGACATGCTTAGCAGCCGCCGCACGGTTTTCTCGATGCGGGCCAGCCCCTGCTCCATCATGGCCAGCAACTCGCGCGTCTGCGGATCACCGCCCGCCCGCCGGCGAATGATGCGAATACTGTTCTGCAACCCGTCGAGCGGATTGTTCACTTCGTGAGCCACGGTGGCGGCCAGCTCGCCGATGACGGCCAGCTTCTCGCTCCGCGTCAGCCGCTGCCGCAGTTGCTCCCGCTCTTCGACGATGCGTCGCACCTGGGCCGCCAGGCGATCCACCGATTCGGCCAGCTTGACGCAATCATCGTTAGGAAGCGATTCCAAGTGCTCGATCAGCGCGCCGCGTCCCAAGGCATCCGTCACTTCCCGCAGTGCGTGAAGACGCCGGCGCAACCGCCCCACCCCCAGACGGGCGACCAGCCAAGCCGAACCCGCGCCGACCACCGCCATACACACGACGCCGAGGGTTTGGCCCGGCAACGCGCAGGCGATCACGACCGCTGCTGCCGACGTGATACCGGCATACAGAAGCAACAATCGCTGTCGGGACCGAAGGTGCCAGACCGAGTGCATGAGTGGTTGCATTGTAACACGCTGTCGTTTCTTCGTCAGCCGTTTTTGTTGGGGTCAGCTCGCGCTGTGAAGTGACGGGGGAAACCGCGCGCCGAATCCGAACTTGCCGTTATTTACATATTTACATTCGTCCCCGTTTCAACGCTCACAACCCACTTGACACAGGCACGCCGATCATCCTGCCTGGATGGCCATTCCACAATCGGGCAGTTCCCCATTGTGCGAGCACATAAGCCCTGCTTCGGCGGCATCTTGGATATATATGGCTCTTTATTGCGATTTTTTACTTGCCAGCCTGGGCGGCACGGTGTATATGTTAGGCAGATGTTCGGTATCACTCCGAGCGGGTCCTGGTCCCGCTCACCTGGGACCAGAGCCGCCGGTCACCTGGGGAAGGAACCAATGCCAAGCAGAGAGGCTCAGACCGACTGGGCGGATTCACAGGGAGTGACTTGCCTGGATGCATCGATACCGGCCGAAGCCGCCCCAGCCTCGCCGCGTCTGGTGGAGATCGGGTTGCGATTCGGCGTGCCGCTCAGCGTGCCCGCCCGCGTGATCGCCGCCGGCCTGCAACTGAAGATCCGGCCCGGCACCATCACGCTGATCACCGGCCCCAGTGGTGCCGGCAAGTCCGTCCTGCTGTCTGCCATCGCTCGTCGATACACCACCGCCCGGCTCGTGCACAACATCCAGTTTCCCTGCGACGTGGCCGTGGTTGACGCCGTCGCCCCCACGCGCCCGATCGACGAAGCTCTCGGCATCCTCACCGCATGCGGATTGGGCGAACCCATGTTGTGGATCCGCCGGTTCTCCCAACTCTCGGATGGCGAGCAGTTCCGGGCGAGGCTGGCCCGTGCCGTCTCGCTAAATCGTCGCGACCGCTGGGCGACAGCAAGCTCCGCCCTTCTTGGTCCGGACGATGAGTGCCCGCATCAGCGCGTGGTCCCACTGCTCTGCGACGAGTTCGCGGCCATTCTGCACCGGCGGCTGGCCAAGGCGCTGGCGTTCAACTTGCGCAAGCTGGTCACCCGCGAACGACTCGCGCTCGTCGTGGCCACCAGCCAGAACGACCTCGAAGAAGATCTCGCGCCCGACACGATCGTGCGTCTCGGCGGCCCCACACCGCAGGTTGAAACGCCAACCGCTGCCCGGTTGCCGCGCTCCATCTCCTTCGCACGTCAGCTGCGCATTCAGCGCGGAACGCTGGCTGATTACGCTGCCTTTTCTTCCATGCACTATCGCCAGCGAGGTCAGGTCGGGTTCGTGGACAAGGTCTTCGTCTGCCGTGAAGGACTCGACGGACCGTCGTTGGGCGTGGTGGTGTACGCGCATCCGGCTCTGGAGCTCAAGCTGCGCAACCGCGTGACTCGCCACGCGTTCAGCCGGCAAGCCCGGCGTCTCAATCAGGAACTCCGCGTGCTCAAGCGACTGGTCATCCACCCCGACATCCGCGGCTGCGGCCTCGGCCACTGGTTCGTCCGCCGCACGCTGCCGCTGGTAGGCACGCGATTCGTCGAATGCCTCGCGGCCATGGGCGCGATCAACCCGATCTTCGAAAAGGCCGGCATGCGGCGGATCGGCGTGTGCGAGCCGCCGGCCATCCGCGACGCATCGCTCGCTCAACTTCGCGCCGCGGGCATCGATCCACTGAGCACGGACTTCGTCTCGCAAGTTTGCCGCCGACCGGCTGTGCGGCGGATCGTGGCCCGTTGCGTGCTGAGTTGGTATCGCGCCACCTCATGCAATTCTGAAGAGAAGCTTTCGCACCAGACGCCCGCCGATCTGGCTCGCACGTTCCGTCAATTGATCGGCTCGGAGCCCGTGTACTACCTCTGGGCCGCTGATGAGGCCGGTTGGGATCTGATCGAAAAGGGCATGCAGACGCACGAACCATTGGGGTGCGACGCAGCCGCCGGGGCAGCGCGGGGGGCTGCCCCGGCCAGGGCGCGGGCGTCGCAACGTTGAACCGCAACCCCGCAGCCGCGCGAGCGGCCGGGATGCATTTCCGACAATCCAACAAACCGGGGGAACATACAATGAACGCCATCCTGCGTCGAATCATCGCTCCGCTCGCCTCGAGGAAAGTGCGCGTCGCGCTGGCGACCGTCCTGGCAGCCTACGCCGGCCAGTATGGCCTGGGCGTGAGCGAAGAGATGGTCTTTACGATCCTGGGCGTCGGTGCCGCCGTCATTCTGGGCATCGCCCACGAGGACGCCGGCCAGGCTCGCACGCCCGTGAGCATCCAACGCACGAGCGTAGCGCCAAATAAGTGACAGTACTTGTCCGCCTCTGACTCTTCAGCACGAGGGCAAACCATGTCGCGCCTTCTCTTCGTAACGACATTCCTGGCTTGCATGTACGGTTGCGGCGGTGATGCCGGCGTGGAGTTGGCCGCCAGCGACGCACTGTCCGCCGTGGCCGACCAGATGCAGCAGATCGTCGACGAGTACCACCGCGACGTCACACGCTGTGACGACACACGCGAGGACGCGACGGTGGCCGCGTTCGTCGCCCGCGTGCAGGCAGCCGGAAACGATCCCGATGCACTGCAGGCCGACGTCAAGGAGTTTCAGGCCGCGCTGCGAAGAATCCGCGACGACCGCCAGACCGCATGGCAGCGGCGATCGGCGGCCATGGGCAACGTCGCGGTCCTTCGTGAAGTCGCGGGCGGATTGCAGAAGCTCGCCCTCGAAAGCCTGAGCCTGCGCGACGAAGTGCGGCGCTACATCGACCGGTGGATCGAAAACCAGCGGCGGGCTCAAGCCGGTTCCGCTGTCGTGGCGAATCGACCGAGAGGTGACACACAATGAGTGACCAATCCAGTACGCAGATACTTGACGAGTTGTTGACGACGCTGGAGAGCCGGTTGGGCGCGCGATCGCTCGAGACGCAGCGCAACGACGCGATCTCTGCCGTCCTCAACGACGAGCCGCGCCGCACCGCGGCAGTCTCGCTGGCCGACGCCCCCGCCGTTGAGGCCTTTCGCCAAGCCCTCACCGACGGGCTCATTCGCGTGGACACCGCCAATCGGCTCTTGCGGCTCATCAACGAGATCGTGGTCCGGCTGATACCGTGACAAAACCGCAAAGCCGGCGTTTCGTTGCTTCCACGCCTCACTCGGGACGTTGCCATGAACTGGGAACAGATCGGAGTCATCGTGGGCGCGCTCTCGCCGCTGGTCGGCGTGCCGCTGGTCATGATCACGCTCTACCTGCGGGCCATTCGCGAGCACCAGACCCATTCACTGGCCGGCGTCTCGCATCGCATCGAGCAGATCGAGATCTCCATCCGTGACCTGCTGCGTTCGACGGCCGACCTCGACCGTGAGTTCGCCACCAAGGAAGAATGGGTCCGCGAGTCCATGCTCGCCCGACAGAATCTCGAACGGCTCACGCAGATGGTGATCCGCATCCAGAGCGAGCTGGAGACCGGCCAGAACATCGCCGCCGAGCTGGGCCGCATGACCGCGTCCATCCTCGAGCTCGCCGGCCGTATCGCCGCCGTCCGCGCCGCGCGAGATGATCGATGTGATGCCCCAGCCTGACGCCGGTTACGCCGAATGGCCATTCGTCATTCGGATTTCGTCATTCTGGCTTCTTTCGTCATTCTGATTTCGTCATTCGTCACTCTCGCGGAGCCCTGCCATGAACGCCCCATTCACCGCCCGACAGATCAAGCGCGTGCGCAACGAAGTCCTGGTCGCCCTCAAGATGCTCTATCCCGCGGCTCTACAGGGCGACCAAATCCTGCGCTCACTGTTGGCCATCTTCCCCCAGCTGGAGTGGGACCAGCTCAAGAAAGACCTGGCCTACCTCTGCGAGAAGGGGTACGTCCAGCGCATCATCGCCGACAGTGAAGCCGACGCGCGGATCACCCCCTACCGCAAGCGCTGGTTCCGCCTGACGTCGGCCGGCGTCGAGATCGCCGACCATTGCGTCGAGGACAAGGCCTTGGAAGTCTAACCTGCCCTGTTCGGCAAAGCCGCTGAAGACATCGGGGCGAGAGATGGGAGAGGTCGGACCGAAACGCGCAGCACAACGGCAGGTGGCTCACGGTCTTCATCGACGGCGGACCACCTGCCGTTCACAAAAGACTCGCTGAAACCGAACGACCGGCCTCAGGACACCTTGTTGTTCTGCGAGACCGAACTGCCGGTATCGGCGCTGTGAGCCTGCGGCGGAGGCAACATCTCTTTCTGATCGGCCTCGACCGCGTTGTTGATGTCGCGCTCGACGCCCTGCAGCCCCTTCTTGAATTCCACGATGCTCTGGCCCAACGACTTGCCCACCTCGGGCAGGCGCTTGCCGAACAAGAGCAGGCCGATGATGGCGATGATGACCCATTCCGCACCGCCCGGCAGAGAGAAGGCGAGACTGTGAATTGGCAAACTCATTCTGATTACTCCTCGGAGGGTCAGCCGGTTCAACCTCGACTCGTACTCGAATCCAGGCTAGCGCAGCTCGACTTCAAACGGCAGATGCCGTAGCCCGTTATTATACGAATTCGGCGGGCAAAGGGTCAAACGAACACAAATTACGCGATTTCCGGCGGCTCTCCGGGCTCTTTTCATCCTGGTTCGGCCGGCAGTTCCGCAGGCGGCACAGGCTGAAGCGGCGGCTCGGCGACCTCTCCCGGCCCTTGCACGAAATCCTCCGGGCCGGCCACGGGATCGGGCGAAATGCCTCGCTGGGCGTCGTGGACACCCTCCACGCACCCGTCGCTGACCATCGAAACCCACGGCGGCGTCACCACCGCACTGACCGGCACCGCCACGGTATTGAGGGCGAAACGGGCGAAGCCATAGGGCATGGTGAAATAATCCTGCCAAGTCCAGGCGAACTCATCGTTGCCGTCGCCCTGGTCTTCAAAAGGATCTTCCCACCACAGCGGATAGTGCGGGACCTGGGCATTCACCACCGGCCCCGGCGTGGGCGGCACCTCTCGCACACGAACGACCGGCTCCTTCTGCGCCGCCAGCACGATGTCGCTGCTCGACGTTCCATAAGCGCTCGATGGGATGGAATCGTCTCGCCACGGGTTCACTGCCGGCGGCTCGTTGCAGCCGGCCAGTAGCAGCCCCGACAGCACCCAAGCCGACAGGACCACACCGGGCATCAGCCTCCCTGCGCCCCCGGCGAGATTTGAACGACGCAGCCGCTCCATCCTACTGCTCCATGTGGGAATCACCGGCGTAGTTCGGGGCTTCGCGGACAATCACGATGTTGTGCGGGTGGTTCTCCACCACGCTCGCCGAAGAAATCCGCACAAATCGACCGTACTGCCGCAGTTCCTGGATCGTCCGCGTCCCGCAGTACCCCATCCCGGCCCGCAAGCCGCCGATCAGCTGATACACGAACTCGGACAGCGGCCCGCGATAGGGCACTCGGCCCTCCACGCCTTCGGGCACGAGCTTGTCCTGCTCAGTCTGGCTCGATTGACCGTACCGCTCGGCGCTGCCCTTGACCATGGCCCCGAGCGAGCCCATTCCCCGGTATTCTTTGAACCGACGCCCTTTCCAGATCACCAGTTGACCGGGCGATTCGTCCAGGCCGGCAAACAGCGAGCCCATCATAACCGAACTGGCACCGGCGGCAATGGCCTTGGTGATATCGCCCGAGAAGCGGATCCCGCCGTCGGCGATGACCGGCACGCCTGCCGCCTCGGCCACCGGAACCGTGTCCAGGATCGCGGTGATCTGCGGCACCCCCACGCCCGAGACCACCCGCGTCGTGCAGATGGAGCCCGGCCCGATGCCGACTTTCACGCCGTCCACGCCCGCGTCGATGAGGTCGGCCGCCCCCGCCGCCGTGGCCACGTTGCCCGCAATGAGGTCGATGTTGTACTTCTTGCGGATGTTTCGCACCGTCTCCAGCACGTTCTCGCTGTGACCGTGCGCGGAATCGACAACGATCACGTCCACGTCGTTGGCGATCAGCGCCTCCACCCGCTCGTAGTCGTGCACGCTCACCGCCGCCCCGACCCGCAGGCGCCCGCGGGCGTCTTTGCAACTCGTCGGGTACGTGCGGCTGCGCTCGATGTCGCGAATCGTGATCAGACCCGCGAGCCGCCCATCCGCGTCCACCAGCAGCAGCTTTTCGACCTTGTGCCGGTGGAGGATCTTTTCGGCCTCTTCCAGCGTCGTGTCGGGCGGGGCCGTCACCAGGTTGGTCTTGGTCATCACCTGCTCGATACGGCGGGTGTCGTCGGCGGGCAGGAACTTCAGATCCCGCCGCGTCAGGATGCCGACCACCTTGTTGCCCTCGACCGTGATGGGCACGCCCGAGACGTTGTGCAGCCCCATCACCTCGCGGGCCCGGCTGACCGGATCCGACGGCCGCAGCGTGATCGGGTCGAGGATCACGCCGGATTCCGACCGCTTGACCTTGTACACCTCCCGCGTCTGGGCCTCGATCGACAGATTCTTGTGGATGATCCCGATGCCGCCTTCCTGGGCCAGCGCGATGGCCAGGGCCGACTCCGTCACCGTGTCCATGGGGGCCGACAACAGCGGGATGTTGATCTGGATGTTCCGCGTGAGTCGCGTACTCACGTCCGCGACCCGCGGCACGACCGACGACCGCGCGGGCAACAGCAGCACGTCGTCAAACGTGATGCCTTCGCTCACGATCTTGTTGGCAAACACTTCCTTGGGGTTGGGAATCGACGTAAATGTGGGGGTTTCCGTGGCCATAGACCTATATACCCGTCCCGCGCCGCCGCTGTCAAGCCCCTGAAATAGCTGTGAGCTCTGAGCTTTGAGCTATGAGCCACCCGAAGGCGGAATTCTGCCCCCGCCCGATACCATCCGAAACTCGTTGTCCCGTCCCTGTTTGCTGACAGCCGACAGCTGCCAGCTGATCGCCGAACGCACGCCCCTCATCCCTCAAGTCTCAGGACTCAAGCCTATTCTTGACGCCCCGCCCCGAGAGATCAGAATTGCCAGTATACCCATTTCGGCCAATGTCATCGCGGCCCGAATCCTTCCCGTTGGCTTCGTGCTCCTCTCCGCCAGCGTCTCGTTCGGGCAGGCGGCCCGGCATTGCCGTCCGCGCGAGGGAATGCCGCGGCCTCCCAGGGCGAATTGCACCTCACTGGCAAGGGCATCAAGCGTCTCGTGCTCGATCGCCGGAACCACGGGAAGATCCTACTCGAATCCCCCGAATCGGTGGTCCTGCTACCCGAAGGGGAGTACCGCTGGGAATCGGTCACGCTGCAGGGCAACGGCGGGACCACGTTCAGCGCCGGGAATTCGCGCCGGCAGTGGGATACGCGTGACGCGCGATCGACGGCCATTATGAACGTCGGCGGGCCACTCGAACCGCTGCTCACCGTGGACGAGGGGCGCGGCAAGCTCATCCTCATGCACAAGCTGCGAGGCATTGACGGCGAGCTCTATCTCGCCGACCGCTTCTCCGTCCACCCATAGCGGCCACGGTCGGCTTCCGATCCGAAGGGGCGGCTGTTATAGGACCTGCCTCAAGCTTGGGTGAAATCCGCCCGTCATCGCCGCGTCGCCGCCTCGCCCATTCGCCGCGTCGGGGTTCGCGTTTCCGCCGTCACGCCACCGGTGGCGCCGACCCCTGCGTCATCCGGCGAGCGTGGGCGGTCAGCAACGCGTCGGTGCTCGCATCCTGCGGCAGAAAGATGCCGTTCCCATCATCCCAGTCGGCCGTGGCATCGTCGAAGATGCTCCACACAGCCGAGCCGCCGAACGCACCATCGTTCCGCGCCGAATCTTCGCCCGGCCCCAGGAACGCCTCGGCGAAGAAGCGATCGCGGATGGTGGTCGGTCCGCCGGGACCTCGGCCTGCGTTGTCGCGAGGGATGCCGAACTCCTCGAGGAGCAACGGCTTGCCCAACGCGTCCTGAGCGTCATATATACGACACAGAACGAACCGCGATGCTTTCTGCATGGCTGCCGCCGGCCGGCCGATAGGATCCCAGCCCCAGTTCTGCGGCCAGACGTGGCAGGTCGCAAAGTCGATCGCATCGTGCCGGTGGTTGTCGATGAAGTCCGTGCCGCAGCGGCCCATCCAGCCGTCGGGGTTGCGATCCGCGTGCGAGCCGCCATAGAACCCTTCGATGCCCGTGCTCACCATGTGGTTGGGATCGATGCCCTTTATGTGCTCGGCCATCTCGGCGATCCACGCGTCGATCGCCGTACCGTCCGCCCCACCGCGGGCCAGCCGGGCCTCGTTGGCCAACTGCCAGGTCAGGATCGCCGGCTCGTCGCGGTAGGCCCGGCCGGTCACCGTGTTCACCCGCCCGACCAACAGGTTCGCCAGCGACTTGTACCAACAACGGATCGTCGGATCGGTGAAGAAGGCGTCGTGATCGCCGCGGCCAAATCGCCAGAGCGTCCAGCGGTTCATCCCGCCGAAATCGTCCCAGTTATTCACCAGCGTGAGCACGACGTAGATGCCGCGAGCGGCGGCGGCCGCGATCGTTCGATCCAGCGCGACCAGTGTCTCCTCGCACACATAGTCCACCGGCTCCTTGCCGGCGGGCAGTCTCTCGGCCGGCGCGCCGAGCAGGCAGTCCCCCGGCCGTTCCGCGCAGTCCTGAAACGCCCACGTGCGAAGCAAATTCATGCCGCGAGCCGCCATGGCATCGAGCACGTCGTCCGCTCCCGTGTGGCCCGTGCGGCGATGAATCATCTGGCAATAGCAGTTCGTGCCGGCAAACCGGATCGGCCTGCCTCGCGCAACGAACTGCCACCCGCTGCGCCGCATGAAATCAACCACCGGTTGCGCCCCGCTCATCCCGCAGCCTCCAATGAACGCCCCGAGCCCACCCCAGCCGGAAGCTGACAGCTGACAGCTGAGAGCTGATAGCCGACCGTTCTCCTCAGGTCTCAAGTCTCAAGCCTCACAGCCTTCCTGTCCCCCCGCTTCCCCCTCTTCCGGCCGTCGAGTACAATACCCGCCGTGGATGGCCCCCAACGACGCACACCCGAAAAGCGGCTTGCCCGGAAGCGAGATTACCCCATCATCCGCTTCCTGGTCTTCGGACTGCACGCTCTGGGCATCCTTTGCCTTCTGCTCTCGCTACTAGCTGCCGGCTATCTGTGGCTGCGGGCCGAGGCCCAGCGTGACGGGTACGTGCTCGGCGGCCCGCTCGCCGATGCCCTGAGCCCGTATAGCTCGCAAGAACTGCTGTTGGGCGCGGCCGCCGTGGCCGGCCAGGGGTTGGCGGCGTTCCTGATCTTCGGAGCCGTCGGCCAGTTCCTGGCCATGCAACGCGACCGGACCATCAACAGCGCCAACCAAGTCCGCCTTCTGGAGGATATCCTCGAACTCAACGAGGAAGTCGGCTTGGCCACCAAGACCAAACGAGTCGAGTTGTGCGAAGGCTGCGGCCGCCTCGGTTCACTCCACCGCATCGAGTCCGGCCAGTGGGTCTGCCGTGAGTGCCGCCGCCAGCTTCGCAGCACCGCCTGACGCCCACCCGCACCTGTAAGACGCCCCTCCGATCGCCCGAACGGCGGTACCGCGCAAGAAATCGCGAGTCGACATTGTGGGAGAAGGGTCGGCGTGGGAGCGCGCAAGAACAAGCACGGCACAAATCGTTCGATCCGTGCCGTGCTTGAGTTCGGTTCGCTTTCGTGACGAGCGGGCTCGGCGGCGTATCAGGCCGTGGCCAGCGCGACAATCTTGTCGAACGCCGCTTCGTCCGCCACGGCGAGCTCGCTGAGCATCTTGCGGTTCAGGGCGATCGAGGCGTTCCGCAGGCCGGCCATGAAGCGCGAGTAGCTCACGCCACGCGCCCGACAGGCCGCTGTGATACGGATCACCCACAGCGACCGGAACTCTCGCTTCTTGCGACGGCGATCACGATACGCGCTCATCCCCGCCCGCAGAACCGCGGGAATCATGGTCCGTGTCTGCTTGCTCCGCGAAAGGAAGTACCCTTTCGTCGCGGCTCGCAACCGCCGCTTTCGACGGGCTCTTGCTGCGCCCAAAGTCGCACGTGGCATTTCGCTTCTCCTGGCATCTGGCCCACCCCGGCGGGCGGGCCCTCAAATCACAGTTTACGAGAGTTCGCCGGCACCAAGAGCGCCCCTGGTCTTACATGCCCAGGGCGGCCTTGATGGCCTTGGCCTCGGCCTTGGGCAGCACGCCCCCGGCCCGCAGGCGGCGACGCCGCTTGGCGTTCCGGCCGCTCATCAGGTGGCCCGTGAAGGCCTTCCTCGACCGCTTGACCTTGCCTTTGGCGGTCACCCGCACTCGCTTGGCGACTCCCTTGTGTGTCTTCTGCTTCGGCATTGGGGCCTTTCCTTCAGAGCAATCTCACTCACTTGGAGACAGAACGTCGCATTTTAGCAAAGCTCGGCCCGGACGCAAGGGCCGCGGACCGGCGACGATCCCAATCGAGGGTCCCCTCCCCAGACAAAACGTCCGGAGCCAGCCCGGAGCGGGCTTCGGGATGGCCTCTCCCGGCGTCAGGGCCATCCCAACACGGCCGGACGGTCCGCCGACACAACCGGATGAGTCGATCAGTGCCGGATCTGAAAGTCCGGAAACTGCCCCGTGGGCGGCTCCTCGCTGATCTTCGCCTCGCGAACGTAGCCGGCCATCTCCCGCTGGACGGCCTCGACAAACGCCCGCACTTCCGGCGGCGTCCCTTCGGCCACGAGTTCGACGCGCCCGTCCGGCAGGTTCCGCACGTAGCCCGTCACGGCATAGCCTCGGGCCACGCTGCGCGTCGTGTACCGAAATCCGACGCCCTGCACATGCCCGGAGAACAGAACCGTCAACCGAATGGGATCGTCCATGGCCGATCTCCCAAAGGCACATGCCCACCCCAGGGACGGGATGGGCATGTGCTTGATCATCTTCGGAGTTTCTCACAACCGTCCAGCCGCAGCCCGCGAACGCTTGGGCTCAAAGCTCACAGCTGAGAGCTGAGAGCGAGCTGATAGCTGAAAGCTGAAAGCTGAAAGCTGACACTGACAGCTGACAGCAATCTATCACTTGCTCTTTTCAAAATCCTCCACGTTGCGGCTGAACTTGGTCACCTGCTCGGACTTCAGCAGGAACACCTTGTCGGTCCCGGCCAGAGCCGCGTACACGCTCTTGTCCGGATCGTCATCCGGCCCGTTGGCGGAGATCAGCACCTCGGTGCTCTGACCGCCGTCCAGCGTGACCGCGAACCGGCGAGCCGGCACGTCCAGACCGAACCGAGCCAGATCGTCCGCCTTGTAGCTGACGTACCGGTGCGTCCGAACGTCCTTCACTTCGTCGATGGCCTTGGTGACCTTCTCCTTGTCGATGGGCAGGACCGAGTCGGCTGCATACTTCCACTCGTCGCCCGTCTTGCGCAACGTGGTGGAAGTCTCGCCTTCGACGAACCGCACCTCGATCACCTGATCGGTCTCGAACCGCGTCACCTGGCTGTCGTGCATCTCAGCCGACGCGTCCTTGAAAACCTGCTCGTCGATCTCGTAGATCAGGTCCTTGTCCTCGACGGCCGCGTAGGTTTTGCCGTCCTTCTGGGCCAGGTACAGCTTCAGCACCGTGGGCCCGGTGGCCGGAGTCGCCGCCGGCTGCGTGCTCGCCGACGCGACATCACCCTCCGGCTGCGTCTCCGCCGCCCGCAGCTTGGCCAGTTGCTCATGCAGCATTTGCGTGGCCAGCGGGTTTTCTTGCGGGTTGGTCTTCTGGAACTCGATCAACTCCTCGATCTGCTTGATCTGCTCAGCAATCGTCTTGCCGGGGCGCGTGGTCGCCGGTCGGGTTGCCGCGGGCTGTGTGGCGGCAGCAGGTTGCGTGCTCGCCGTCTCGCCCACCACCTGCACGTTCGGATCCGTGATCGGATCCACGTAAGCCGCCAGCGTCACCGCCGGAGCATCCAGCCCGAAGCGGGCCCGATCGCCCGATCCCACCACGCGCTTGGCCATCAGGTTCGAAATGTCCTGCATCAGGTTGCGAACGGCATCGCGATTGACCGAAGCCTCGGCCGGCGCCGCCATCGACCACTCGTGGTTCTTCTGCACGAGCACCACGGTGTCCTTGCCGGGCTGGCTGATCTCGACGCGGCTCGTGCGGCTACGATCGAAGCGCATGACCTGCCGGTCGCGGTACGCCACCGGTCCGGCCAGCAACTGCTCCACCGCGTCCTCGCGAACCGCGGCCACCGCATCCTCGGCTGCGTTGCGCACGAATACCATCTTGCCGCTCGCACTGGGCGGCCCGACGAGAATGGTCGTCGGGTTGAGGTCGCCCTCCTGCGTCAGCGTCACGCGCGCCCGCGGCTGATCCCAGTTCACGGGAATCAGCTCGGTCTTCGGATCCACGAAGTTCTCCGCCTGCAGCTCGCTGACCGCCTTGAGCAGGTCATCCACGGCCACCTGGTCGGCCGCCGCCTGATCGGCGTCCAGCCATTTGCCGTCGGCCTGTTTCGTCAGCATCATGCTGCCATCAGGCGTGTCGACCTTGATGGTCTTGACCTTCGCCGTCTCCACCGAGGCCAGCTTCTTGTCCTGCAGATCGCTCACGTCGGTGGCCAACTGCTTATAGGTATACTCGTTGATCGAGAACACCCACGGCTTGTCGCCCAGTCGCGCGAAGTATTGCCTGGCCGTCGCGTCGACCGGCCCGCCGACCACCAGCTCGTACGTGATCTGCTTCTTGGTCGGCTCGATGTCGGCCGGCTGCGTGTCCGGATCGCCCGGCTTGGCCTTGGGCGGAATCGTCTTTTCCGTCTCGACCGTGATCTTCAGGCGGCCCGGCTCGAGCTGGTACGGAGCATAGCTCGCCGGCGAATCCACCTTGAACTCCGCCGCGTACAGACTGGTCAGCGACCGCACGACGCTTTCCGCCTTGTTCTTGTCGGCCCGGGCCCGAATGGGCGATTCCAGCACCCAGTTGTCACCGCTCTTGACCAGCACGTAGTTGCGGTCGCCCTCGACCTTCATCGACTTGACGTCGGCCAGATCGAACTTCAGCACGTTCTTGTCGCGGAAGGTTTCGAGCTTGGCCGTGAACGCCGTACTCAGATCAGACGCCGACTCGAGCACATCTTCCGGCGTGATCGCCTGCTCCTTGCCGTCGATCTTCGTTTTGACCTCCGCGGCCACCCGGACGTAGTTGCCCCTGCCCGTCGGCAGTTGCGAGCCAACCACCACCGCGGCCAGCTCTTTGTTGCCGCTGAACAGACGGACGGTGGCGATCGGCTTGTCCAACCCGCTCACCTTCTCGCTCGGACGCTCCTTATCCTTCGGTCCGTAGCGGCGGTCAAACTTGATGTCGCTGACCTGATTGATGATCTGCGTGACCTGGTACTCGACCACCGGCGTCTCCATCGGCTCGAGCATCTTCCAGGCCTTGGTTTCCGCGTCCTTGGCAAACACGAGCTTCTTGCCGTCCCGCCGCGTCAGCTCCACGCGATCGACATCGGCCGGCTTGGGATCGTACAGGGCGACGGCGGCGGTCTTGGGCTCCTCGGTGACCTGCCTGCTCTCCCAGGGCTTTTCCACCAGGAAGAGATAGCCGGCCACGACCGCCGCCACGATAGCGAGAACGAGTGTCGTCTTCGTGTTCATGGCTGTTTACTTTCTCCGCACAAACATCACAACCAGGCCCAGGATAAGTATCGCGAATGCCCAACCCGTCGAGATGAGCCATGCCGAGCGCTGACCCGCACTCGTGATGGGCCCCACCTGCGGAGTCGGGGCCGGACCGGCCGCGATCATGTTCGGCTGATCCGCCAGCCAGTACATCGTGTTCAACGCCAGGTCGAGGTTCTCGGTCGGCGGCGGATCGGTGGACAGCGTCACCGCTTTGCGCGCCTCCAGCCGGGGCACCGGCCGAGCCACGTACGCATCGATGAAGCTGATGCCCATGCCCATCACCACCACCTTGCTGTTGGTCTTCTCGTTCTCGCTCGCGACGATCACCGAGAAGCCGTTTTCCATCGCGGCTTCGCTCTTGGTGAACGAGCTGTCACGCTGGCCTTGCCGCAGCGCATCAAGAATCCGCGACAGATCCGAATCCGCCCAGACGTCCTGGATACTGGCCGGCACTTCCAGCACCGGCGACACCTTCACGCCCTCGGGCAGGCTGTCCGTCGCCACCACCGGACACACCTCGGCCATGAGCAGCCGGCGCGCCTTCAGCGGCTTGCCGATCGGATGGTCGGTGAAGTGGTTGAGTGGCATGAACGACCACTGCAAGAGGTCGATGTGGAAGTGGTCGGGACGCTGCTTGTCGCGAACGCCGCGGATCACGCGGTAGTCGAATCTCACATCCACGCCCCACTCATCGCGCAGCATGTCGGCATAGGCGTAGCTCGGCGGCGGCTGCCAGGGCATCTGACGCGGCATCGCGTCGGAGAAGGCCAGGAACACGCCTCGTCCGCCGTCCGCCAGAACCTTTTTCACCTGCTCGATCTGCTCGGGCCCAAACTGCGGACCCTGCTGCGGCATCATCGGGTTGGACGGCGTGGAGTCCGCCGGCGGCAGGAAGATGTAGATGGGCTTCGTGCCCTCTTCCGGCGCGGGCGGCCCCTTCTTCGCATCCTCGCCCGACGCCCCGAGATTCCACTCCTTGACCGCGAAGTTCGCCTTCTCCAGCCGCGTCTTCAACACGCTGAGCTGGTTGAGCGCAATCGGTCCGGTGTTCGACCGCTGCATCTGCCGCATGTGCGGCGGCGGCTCGGTCTCGAACGCCGTCAGAATCACCGTGGCCACCTTCTTCGAAGCTATCAGCGTATTGATGGCCGAGGAGATCGCCCGGTCGCCGTCAAACACGCGGCGAAGCTTGCTTCGGTCTTCCATCATGGATGCGGCGTCGGGAGCGGCCGCGGGCCAGACCTCGTCGAACGGTACGATCCGCACCGCCGTGTCGGTCTCGACCACCACGATGTTGTCTTCCTTCATCTTCTCGGCCACCTCGTCCAGCTCGAGCTTGGGCAGTTCGTTGATCCGGCTGTTCAAGTCGCTCAACTGGGCCATGATGCTCTTGGTCTCGGTGGATTCGCCGCCCGGCTGCGTGGCGGGCACGGGAGCCGCGAACAGCTCGCCCGACACACCGTTGGCCAGGAAAGCTTTGCTCGACTCGTCGATCTTGCCCGCCTCACCCAGGACCGCGTTGACGTTCGTGGCCCATACGTTGAGCATCTTCTCGATCTGCGCGACGTTCTGCCGCAGCTGGACGGCCACGTTCTTCTTCGTCAGCTCGTCCACATTGCCCGCGTCAGCCACGATCTTGCGGACCGCTTCGACGCTGCCGCCCAACTGTTCGGCCGTGCTCTGCAAGAGTGCGTGCAGTGGCATGCTCTGCTCGAAGATGGCGACCTGCACCCGCACGATCCATTTGGGATGCTGCTCGAGACCCGGGTTCTCTTTGATGAAGGTGCTAACCCGGTTGTACTCATCGAACAGCCAGCGAGACAAGGCGTTGGCCGACTTGGCATACTCCTTCATCAAAGCCACCGGGTCGGCGACGTCGCGATCGTTCGGATCGCCCACCGCCTTGCGCATATTCAGTACCAGCCCCTGCATCACGCCCAGGTTCTCTCGCGACTTGGTTGCGAACTCGGAGTCGGCCTGGCTCAGCACCTTCACCAGTTTCTCCGTCTCGCGCATCCAGGTCTGCGTTTCTTCCAGGTGCTGCCGGAACTTGTCGTTGGCGTTGCGGATCTCGGTGTTGGCCGCCTCGTAACGAGGAATGCCCTCGCCACGCACCAGGTCATCCACGCTGCGGCGGACCTCACCGAGCTCCTCCAGATCCTTCTCCAGTACGGCGGAAATGTTGGCCATCGTCGTGAACTGGCTCAGCCACGAGTTGGCTCTCAGTTGTTCGTCGGCTTGAGCCTTCACGCTCTCCATGACGCGCTGCAGGTGTTCCCAAACCCGCTCGGTGGAGTCCACCACCTGCTTGTAGGTCTCGGCCGCTTCGCCGAACTTGCTCTGCACGCGATTGCGCAGCTCGAACCGCTGCTCGCCACTGTACAGATGCTGCACCTTGACGTTCCGCTTGGTCTGAGCCAGCTCGGCCAGGTAGTCCTGGAGTCGCGGCAGGTACTCCTTGCGGTTGGAGTCCGGTTCGTCCGACGTGTACACCGTGGTGATCGTCAGATCGCCCGGGTACTGCTCCAGAATGGTCTTGGTCCGCTCGGACACGCGATGCGCGGCCAGGCCGCCGGCCAGGTCCTTGCGGATGTTCTTGCGATGCCCGATGTAATTCACACCAACCAGCACCACGAACGCCAGGAGTACGACCACGAGTAGGTTGGCGCCGAAGAACAGCCGGCGGCTGGTTGAACTCGTCATCGTGGTCTCGTTGTTTACCGCCATCGTCGAGACTCCATCACTTTGGTGGCCAGGAAGAGGAAGAACACGCTGCCCGACACGAAGAAGATGATGCTCTTGGAATCCAGGATGCCCTTGCTGAAATCGGCGAAGTGGCCGAACACGTTCAGGTAGGCACACACCTCACGCTGCCACATCTGGCGGCCGTATTCCGCCCCGTAGTCCACCACGAACGTGAAGACGGCCAGAATGGCCATCGCGATCACCGCCGCCAAGAGCTGGTGCCGCGTGCAACTGCTGGCGAAGATCCCGATCGACAGGAACAAACCGCCCAGCAGAATCATCCCCACATAGCCCGTGAACACCGTGCTGCCCACCATGGTCGGGGCGTAACGTCCCAGCAGGAACAGGTGCGGAAGCGTGGCGACCAGCAAGCATCCGTAAAACAGCAGCGCGCCGAAGAACTTGCCCACCACGACCGACACGTCCGAGACCGGCGCGGTCATGAGCGTCTCGATGGCCCCGCTGGAGAACTCGTCGGCGATGGACCGCATGGTGAGCAACGGCAACGCGAAGACGAGCACGCCGGCCATCCGCTCGAACAACACCCGCATGCTCGCCTCGTTGCCCGGCACCAGCGTCTCGGAAACGAAGTAATACCCCGTGAGCAACAGGAAGATGAACCCGACCACGTACGCGATGGGCAGGTAGAACAGCGAGCACAGTTCCCGCTGTGCGATCACCGCCGCCGCGTTGAGGGTCCCGCCCCCATGCCCCGCCGACGCCGCCTCGCGGGGCGGGCTGGCGACGGCCACTTCAGATGCCTTGACCTGGATGTCTGCTGACATATCCGTAATCCTCGATCAGATTGGTAATCCGTCTTGTCTCCCCTACGGGTGAAGTCTTGGTCCGCCGATTGCGGGAATCGCGACTCCTGGCGTCTTAGGCGGTCGCCGTCGCTGCCTCGGCCGTGATCTGCGTGAAGAATTCTTCGAGGCTGCCCACTTCCAAACGCAGCTCGCGCAGGCCCCAGTTCTTGCGGGCGCACAGGCTGCTGATTTCCTCGCGGACGTCCTGGCCTTCAACGCCGTCGATGTGCAGGCGATTCCAGCCGTCGACCGCTCGGCCTTCAACCCGCCGCACGCCGTTGAGCGAAGAAATCGCCGATTCGATTTCCTGCTTGGGGCCGCGAATCTCGGCAATCAGTCGCGACGCTCCCTTGATCCGATCGCGAATCTGGCTGATCGAGCCGCTGGCTCGGATTCTGCCGCCGGCGATGATGATCATTCGCTCGCAGACGGCTTCCACTTCAGGCAGGATGTGGGAACTGAGAATGATGGTGTGACGTTTGGCCAGATCGGTGATCAGCCGGCGAGTCTCGCGAATTTGGTTGGGGTCCAGACCAACGGTCGGCTCGTCGAGCACCACTACGTCCGGATCGTGCAGCAGCGCGTCCGCTAACCCCACGCGCTGCCTCATACCTTTGGACAACTGGCCAATGGGCCGATCGATGAAGTCGCCCAACCAGCAGCGGTCGCTCACCCGTTTGATGCCCGCTTCACGCTCCGACCGGTCCATCCCCCGGAGCTTGCCGCGGAAGTTGAGATACTCACGAACCCGCATTTCCGGGTACAGCGGATTGCCCTCGGGGAGATAACCGATGCGGCGACGAACTTCCATCGACTGGGTGAAGACGTCGAAGCCCGCCACCCGGGCCGTGCCGCGAGTCGCCGGCTGATAACAGGTGAGGATCCGCAGCGTCGTGCTCTTGCCTGCCCCGTTGGGTCCCAGGAAGCCGACGATCTCCCCGGCCTCGACCTTGAAGGAGATGTTGTCCACGGCCAAAACCGGGCCATACGATTTGGTCAGGTTCTTGACTTCAATCATCAGATTCCTCGCTGATCACAGTGCGGTTTCTCGCCGGTTCCAACGGAACCCTCCTGAGCCCACCGCCCCACGGGCTCTCCGCAATCATCGTAACTTTTGTCAGTGTAAGAACTTGGCTTGAATCGGCCGCCGCAGCGCCCTCACGACACGGTTCTGGGTTTCTCGCGACAGCTTGCTACGACACAGCCCGCGCCGAGGTTCGCGCAAGTCTCGGCCATTACTGGGCCGTCGCCACCTACGGGCGCGGATTGCTCCTGATATCAAGTTGCTGCGCGCGTGTCAAGAAACCGTTTTTCACAGCATCCGCACTTTGTGCAGCGTCAGTTGCATGCTGTCGGCCCGTCCGGCACGTCTCCGATCCCAAGCCCATCAACGCGCAACCTCGAACACTCGAGTGCGCGATTCAGCTTGGCCCCCGATCGCCAACCGCGCGGACATCGACATGCTTCCGTGTGCCCACCTCCAAGATGCTGCAACGAATCCGCCTCACACCAAGCCATTAACCAGAACAACTTGAATGACTGGTTCTCTGGCTCACAGCCCACAGCTCATCGCTCATAGCTCATATCGACATGACGCATTTCCGTCCTGTGCGACGCCCTGACCGCCTGGATCCGCGAAGGGCTTCCCATAACCCCTGAAGTGGACGATAATGACCACACGTGAAGAGGAACGGGCCGATGTGCCTTGCGGACAGCCGGATGGCGCGCCGGTTGTGCATTTCACAGGGCGATCGGTCCAGGGTACGACAGCCGATGGAGCGATCGCCACAGCCAGCTTCCGTGGCGGCCGGGCACACCGACGTCCCCGCCGTCAGCGTCATCATCCCCACCTATGACCGGATGGAGATGCTCGGTGCTGCGCTGGACAGCGTAGCCGCCCAAACCTTCCAGGATTTCGAAATCGTCATCGTTGACGACGGATCGACCGACGGCACCCGCGAGTACGTGGCGTCCCGGTCCGAACGCATCCGCTACTTCTGGCAGCCCAACCAAGGCGTGGCCGAGGCCCGCAATCATGGCCTGCGGGTGATCCATTCCGAATTCGTGGCCTTCCTCGACTCCGACGACCTGTGGAAGCCTGAATTCCTCGACAAGACCGTCAGCTTGCTCCGGCAGAATCCGGACCTGGCGCTGGTCTATACCCGCTTCACCAGCATGGACGCTGCCGGCCGCGTGTTGCCTCGCCACAACAAGACGCCATTCGCCGGCGACGTGACGCTGAGGCTGTTCGCCAGCACGTTCATCCATACCTCCGCCGTCGTCGCCCGCTCGCACGTGATTCGTGATGCCGGCGGCTTCGACGGCCGCCTGAGTCACAACGAAGACTACGATCTGTGGCTGCGACTCTCGCTGCGGCATCGCTTCGGGCTGATCCCCGAACCGCTCTGCCTGCGGCGCTGCCATCCCAACAGCCTGGCCCACAACGGCTGCACCCCCGAAGTGCTGCTCCGCAAGGCCAACCTCCTGCACCGCTTCTACGAACACGGCGGCGGCAAGCCCAAAATCGACGCCCAGGTCGCCAATGACCGGCTGGCCAAGGTCTACTACACCGCCGGCAAAGCCCTATGCCGCGCCGGCCGCTCCAAGGAGGCCCGCGACGCCCTCCGCCGATCGCTCGAGTTCGACCGCGGCCGCCTCAAGACGTGGCTGTGGTATCTGCGGTCCGGTTTGACTTCCTGACGCCGTTGGCTCCCACGAGTCGCTCAACTCGCGCCTCTCACTCCGGCAACGGATCGCCCTTGCGAAACACCGTGCCCTGAAACTGCGCAACGACTGCGTCCTGCTCGTCGGTGATGCGAACCAGGTACGTTGCCAGCCGGTTGCCCCGCGACACTTCTTCCGCGCGGGCGGTCAGCGTGCCCTGCGTGACCGCTCGAATGAACGAGATGTTGGCGTTGATGGCCACCGCAACGGTTCCGTGTGAGTTGGACGCGACGGCGAAGGCAAAGTCGGCCAGCGTGAACAAGGCGCCGCCGTGCACGATACTCACGCCGTTGTAATGCTGCTCGCGCACCGTCATCCGCACTGTGGCCGACCCCGGCGCATAATCCACCAGCTCGATACCCAACAACGCCGCCAACCGGTCCTGTTTGAAGAACTCTCGCAAGTCTCTCATGGCGATGCCTCCCGCGGCGGATCTCATGGCGATGGGAACCCCGCGAACTTATCTCATGATGTGCAGGCCGTCCAATGACAAGAACGCCACGGTCGAACCTCGGCTCGACCGTGGCGCCCCGTTTGAATCGCACTCAAAGTCCAGAGAATTGTATCTCTGGGATCGCCACCGGGAGAAACCTCCCGATCACGCGCTTACTTCTTCTTGGCCTTCGCGGCCTTCTTGGCCGAGCCCTTGGCCGTCTTGGCCTTGGCCCCGGCGCCCTTGGCAGCCTTGGGCGCGTTCATTTCCTCAACCACCGCCTGAGCAGCCGCCAACCGAGCGATGGGCACGCGGTACGGCGAGCAGCTCACGTAGTTCATGCCCGCGCGGTGGCAGAACTTGACCGACTCGGCTTCGCCGCCGTGCTCGCCGCAGATGCCGACCTTCAGGCCCGGACGCGTGCCGCGGCCGCGTTCGATCGCGATGTTGATCAGCTCGCCCACGCCCGACTGGTCCAGCGTCTGGAACGGGTCGGCCGGCAGAATGCCCGTCTTGATGTAGTCGGGCACGAACCCGCCGATGTCGTCGCGGCTGAACCCGAAGCTCATCTGCGTCAGGTCGTTGGTGCCGAAGCTGAAGAACTCCGCCAGCTCGGCCATCTCGCCGGCCTTCAACGCCGCCCGCGGAATCTCGATCATGGTGCCGAACATGAACGGGACCTTCTTCATCCCGAACTTGGCCGCCACTTCGTCGTGCACGCGATCCACGATCTTGCGCTGATGCTTCAGCTCGTTCACGTCGCAGGTGACCGGGATCATGATCTCGGGCTGAGCTTTCTTGCCTTCCTTGATCAGCTCGGCCGTCGCCTCGAGGATCGCCCGGATCTGCATCTCGCTGACCTCGGGATACGTGATGCCCAGACGCACGCCGCGGTGACCCATCATCGGGTTCACTTCGTGCAGGCTTTCGGCCCGCTTGGCCAGCGCTTCGAGCGAAACGCCCAGCGCCGACGCCAGACGCTTGCGCTCCTCCTCGTTCTGCGGCACGAACTCATGCAGCGGCGGATCCAGCAGACGGATGGTCACCGGCAGACCGTCCATGGCCGCCAGCGTGGCCTTGATGTCGTTCTTGACGTGCGGGAAGAGCTCGTTGACGGCCGCCTTGCGCTCCTCCTCGTTGCTCGCATGGATCATCTTGCGGAGCTTGAACAGAGCCTCTTCCGTGCCCTTGCCGTAGAACATGTGCTCGGTGCGGAACAGGCCGATACCGGCAGCGCCGAACTCGCGAGCCTTGGCCGCGTCCTCCGGCGTGTCCGCATTGGCCCGCACGCCCAGCTTGCGGAGCTTGTCGCACATCTTCATCAGCTTCTCGAAGTTGGCGTCGCTCGCCCCGCTGATCATGCCCAGACGACCCTTGTAGACGATGCCCTTCGTGCCGTTCAGGCTGATCCAGTCACCTTCCTTGAGCACTTCGCCGTTCACGCGGACCTGCTTGTTGCGCACGTCCACGTGCAGATCGCTGGCGCCGACGATGCAGCACTTGCCCCAGCCGCGGGCCACCAGCGCCGCGTGGCTGGTCATGCCGCCGCGAGCCGTCAGGATGCCGTCGGCCGCCCGCATGCCTTCCACGTCCTCGGGGTTGGTCTCTTCGCGGAGCAGGATCACCGTCTTGCCTTCTTCGGCCCACTTCACGGCCGCGTCGGCGGTGAAGACGATCTGACCGGCCGCACCCCCCGGACCGGCGGGCAGACCCTTGCACAGCACGGTCGCCGAAGCTTCCGCCTTCGGGTCCAGCACCGGGTGCAGCAGCTCGTCGAGCTGAGCCGGCGTCACGCGCATCACCGCCTGCTCGGGCTTGATGAGCTTGGCCTCGGCCATCTCCACCGCGATCCGCACTGCCGCCCGGCCCGTCCGCTTGCCCGTGCGGGTCTGCAGCATGTAGACCTTCGTGTCCTCGATGGTGAACTCGATGTCCTGCATCTCGCGGAAGTGCTTCTCGAGCTTGTCGCGGATGCCGACCAACTGCTTGTAGGCCTTGGGCATCTTCTGCTCGAGGCTCGGCTCGTGGTTGCCTTCAGGACGGGTGGCCTCGTTCAGCGGGCTCGGCGTGCGAATACCGGCGACCACGTCTTCGCCCTGGGCGTTGACCAGCCACTCGCCGTAGAACTTGTTCTCGCCCGTGGCCGGGTTACGCGTGAAAGCCACGCCCGTGGCGCTGGTGTCGCCCATGTTGCCGAACACCATCGCCTGCACGTTCACCGCCGTGCCCCAGTCGTCGGGGATGCCTTCGATGCGGCGATAGGCGATGGCTCGCTTGCCGTTCCAGCTCTGGAAGACGGCCCGGATGCCGCCCCACAGCTGCTCCATCGGGTCGTCCGGGAATTCCTTGCCCAGGCTGTCCTTGATGATCTTCTTGTAGGTCTCGCACAGGGCCTTGAGGTCCTCCACCGTCAGGTCGGTGTCCGACTTGTAGCCCTTGGCGTGCTTGACCTCGTCCATCGCCCGCTCCATCTGACGACGGACGCCCATGTCCTCTTCGGGCTCGATGCCGGCGGCCTTCTCCATGACCACGTCGGCGTACATCTGCAGGAGCCGGCGATAGCTGTCCCACGCGAACCGCTCGTTGCCGCTCTTGGCCGCCAGCCCCGGCAGCGTCTTGCTGGTCAGCCCGATGTTCAGCACCGTCTCCATCATGCCCGGCATGCTCTTGCGGGCGCCGCTACGGCAGGAGAGCAGCAGCGGGTTCTTCGGGTCGCCGAACTTCTTGCCCATCACCCGCTGCACGAAGGCCAGCGCCTTTTCGACCTGCGCCGTCAGTTCGGGCGGAAGCTTCTTGCCCCGCTTATAGTACTCCGTGCACATCTCCGTGGTGATGGTGAAGCCGGCCGGAACGGGCAGCCCCAATCGTGCCATCTCCGCGAGGTTCGCGCCCTTGCCGCCCAAGAGGTTGACCTGATCGCCTCTGCCTTCACCCTTGCCGTTGCCGAATGTGTATACCCACTTGGTTGCCATGCTCTGACATTTCTCCTGGGCCATGCCCCGTAAAACGAAAACCCGAACCAGCGACACGCGGATTAACTTACGTGCGGGTCTTTTTGCAGGCGTTGACGGCCGTCGCGACGCCCGGCGGGGCGCCCGGCTCTTCCCCCGGCCCGCGCGAAAGACGACCGCGCTTCCCGCGCCGGGCCAGAGGAGCCGAGAGCGTACGATTCATCGGTTTTCGTGTCAATATTTGAGAACACCCGCGCGCACGCTCGAACGCACACGCGCGAGCGGCGGGATTTAACCCCGCCCTCCACCTGAGCGACTTTCAACACCGCGGGACCTGCCCCCCCACCGTTCCCCGCGCCCCCGGTGTTCACCCCCGCTCTCTGAACCCTGGGGCCTTCCCGCCTCGGCGGAGTTCCGTCCTCCCGGCGTCCAGGAGAGCCCTCCCGATGGATCGCCCTGAGGTGTGCGGCTGGCCGTGAGCCCACCGACCGAAGCGGTCTTCCAGTCACCCGGCCGACCCTGCCCGCCCGACCGGTACAACGGGCAACCTCGTGCTGACGAGGAACAGCACCCGCCCCACCATCCGACCGGTCACAATTCCGGCAACTCACCGTCTCTGGAACGACTAGAGCGTCGGTTGTGTTTTCAAGAATGCCCCATCTGTCTGCAAGCCGAAGTATACCCCTATCAGAAGAATACTTGTCCCTCTGCTTCCGGGTAGTGCGGGCGGCTCATGCGATGAAGGAGCGGCACATGCGATGAAGGAGTACGAAAGGCCAAGGCTGCTCGAGACGGTGGAGTGGCTGGAAGAGATCAATCCGTCGGCGGCGCATCCCTGCGCGAGGGTCTGGAAGAAACGCTGACCGTACATCGGCTGGGCCTGCCCGAGCCGCTCCGCAAGAGTCTGCAGAGCACCAACCTCACAGAAAGCGCGATTCACCACGCCAGCGCTGACGAATCGGGTGAAACGCTGGAGGGGCAAGGACATGCGTTTACGTTGGTCGGCCTCGCGGCTGCTGGCAGCGGAGAAACGCTTCCGGCGCGTACGCGGCTGCAAGCTGATGACCTCCTTGATTGAATCGCTGGACACAGCCGATGCCGTCATTCTAGCACAACCGGAGGCAGCGTAGAGTAATGATTCTTCAGCGGAGAGCCGCTCGCAATTCAACTACGAACGGGACAACTTCGGCCTCGGATCTCAGGTCTAAAGCCTACGAAGGTCGATAGGGGGCGACGACTTGCCGTGTTCGAACGCGTAATGGCCGAGACGCAGGCGCGGACGGCCACACGGACTCGCTGCCCTTGCGTGTTATCCAACCAGTGACGCATGTGCTGTGGCCGCATGCGGGCCCCCAGGCCCCAGGGGAAAGACGTGAAAAGACTCCCGCCCCCTTTATATTCCGATCCGTTGCCGCTTGCCATTAGCCTTGAAGTTCTCGATCTCGATTGCGGTAATCATGTCACATTCTCTATTGGCCAGTTGCTACGCGCCGGCTTCGCCGCGACCGCCTGCGGTGCTGGACCAGCACCGGTGTTTCGCCATCACTTCCAGAGGCATCGTTCGCTGACCCCTTTGCCTACCTCCTCAATCTCGTCTGTCGGGAAGCACTCCCGAAGCAGATCCTCGAGGGCGACTTCCAGCACCTCGCCTTGACTCTGCTGCGAGCCCTGCTCAGCCTTTCGTTTCAGCTCATTGATCTGCTTGAGAAGACGTTCGATCTGCTGATCTTTCTCCTTGGCCTTCAGCTCGTACTCCTCGTCCGCCTGTTTGCGGGCAGCCTCACGAGCCCTCTGCCGCTCGGCTTCCATCCGGCGAGCAGTCTCCAACTCGATCTGCTCAGCCTTCAGCTCCAGTTCCTGCTCCCGCTTTCGCAGAGCCAGTTCCATTTCTCCGGCCGCTTTCAGCTTCTGCCTGAGTTCAGCGACCTGGCCGTCACGGGCCTTCAGCTCGGCGGCCATTTCCTCGCGGGTACGCTTGGCCGCCTCAGCAGCGATTTGCTCTCGCTGCCTGGCCAGCTCCTGCTTAAGCTGGTCAGCCATCTCCGCACGCTCCTGAACCAGCTTCTGCTCAGCCTCCTGCAGCTCCCGTTCACGCTTCCGCCAGGCGAGTTCCCTTTCCTGCGCAGCTTTCAGCTTGTCCTGGGCTTCCTTGAGCTGCTCAACCCGGTCCTTCAGTTCGACCGCAAGCTCATCGACTGCCTGCTTGCGGGCCTTGGCCAGGAGCTGCTGGCGTTCGACTTCCAGCTGCTTCTTGACCTGCTCATTGATATCGCGAGACCTGGCGTCCACTTCCTTACGCCGCTGCTCCAGCGCGGCTTGCTCTTCAGCCAGCTTCGCCCTGCCTGCGGCGAGCTCGGCGTCCAACTCCCTGCGGACCTTCTCGGCCAGCTGGGCTTCCATCACCTCCGTGATCTCGATCTCATACCGGCACTTCGGACACGTGATCGTGTTGCTCATGACTCTTCCCTCTTAGATGGGTGCCAACTTGACGTGCACTTTTACTCTACACCGCCGACCACATGGCTGCAATCTCCTGGCAGGCAGCCTCCAGGTCATTATTGCGTCGCCGCCAAGCCCGGGGAGCGGTGAGGACTTGCTGACCGAAAAAGGGAAGCATCTGGGGTCAGAGCGCCGTTAGGCGTTTAGCGTGCCCGCCCGGACCGAAACGACATATGTGAGTCGCTC
>JAKPHF010000055.1 GCA_029550525.1 Planctomycetota bacterium | reverse complement strand
TAGCTCGGGCAGCCGCCCGGGAAATGCTCACTGGGCTGAACCTGCTCCAGCATGATCGCGTACTGCCGACCGTCCCGGGCCTGCTGAAAACGAATGCCCGTGTAGCGCTGCGTGGCGGCCGCCCGCATCCGCGCGGACGCGAAGAGGCTGCGCATCGCGGTGTGCATGGCCCCCTCGCTGGACACGCGGGTCAGGCCGGAGAGAGACGGAACGGCCAGCGCCACCAGGATGGCGATGATGGCGAACACGATCACCAACTCGACCAGGGTAAAGCCGGCATGGAGACCCGCACGGCCGCTCCCCGCCGCAGCCGGCCGGGAACCGGCCCGGGCAAACCCAACGGGCGCCGCACCTCGGGTAATCCGCACATGGCTGCCCATGCCTGTCACTTCTGAAAACTCCAGATATCGTCGGCCGTGTTGAACTTGCCATCCGGGCCCGCCGACAGGAGACCGGGCTCGTCGTTGTTGGCAGTCACGTGGGCGTCGTAGTACATCGGGCGCCCCCACGCGTCCACGAGCACCAGCACCTCCGTCACCCTCGGGCGAAACTGCTCAGGCGGATCATCCGGGTCGCCGGTAGCCATCATATTCCCTACATCCTGGAAGCCCATGGTCGGCGAGATCTTGTCCGGGCTGAGCAGGTTGCCGGAAGGAATTTTGGCGAGGGCTCGTTTGGAAGCCGGTTCGCGAACCAGGGCATAATAGAATGCCTGGATACCGTAGATGCGTCGGCGATCCGGCTTAAGAGTGACGGGATGAACAGAATACGCCTTCATTCCAATGGGAGTAGCTCCTTCAGCAGGCTTCTCCCTCGGGTTGTCACTCGGGCCTTCGTCAAAGTCGTCCCGAGTGTCGCTGGGCTCCCGGAAAAAATCGAGGCGGAACTCGTCCGTGCCCGGCGGCAACTCGGTTATAAACGGATCCGAGGGAGTCTGTTCGTCATCGGGATCCACCGGCTGCGGCGGCAGTTCATTGGGGTTGGCCAGCCTGTACTCCGCCAGCGCCATCATGGCCGCCTCCATTACCGCCTTGGTCTGCTTGACCTTCGCCGCCTCGCGGGCCTTGACGCTGGCCACGGTGATGACCCCCACCAGAACGGCGATGATGGCAAAGACGAT
>JAKPHF010000053.1 GCA_029550525.1 Planctomycetota bacterium | reverse complement strand
GGAGACGGGGATGGAGATGGCCAGGAGGAGGCTGATGATCGCGACGACGACGATCATCTCGATCAGCGTGAACGCGGAGGAGCTGTGAGCGGTGAGCTGTGGGCTATGAGCCGCGGAAAGCACGCGCGCGGCACGCTCTGGCTGACAGCTGACAGCTGATAGCTGATAGCTCTCAGCGAACCGCTGATTGCTTCCCCGCGTTTGGATTTTGGTCGGTGATTCCGGCATCTCACCTCCACTATTCGGCCCGTCCAAGTGTCGAGCCAAGACCGGTAAAGTATAAATGGAGGATTGGAGGAAGGCCAGAGGGAGGGGTTAGGGGCCGGGGACTGGGGGCTGGGGGAAAAATGACGCGGCGAGGGGGCGAAACAAAGCTTTCAGCTCTCAGTTATCAGCTTTGGGCTGTGAGCTGTGAGCTTTAAGCTGGGCGAGAGGGGGCTTCGGGCCGGGCCAAGCTCTGTCTGCTTGCCGCGTCGCCGTGTCCTTCTTCCGCCGCGTCTCCGCGTCGTTCGGTTCTCCGGCTGATAGCTGATAGCTAAGAAACTCACACTTCCCCGCTCTCGTCGCCTTCGGCCGAGGGGGCCAACGGCTGGAGGGCTTCGTCGGGCTCGTCCGGCAGGCGGGGCGGCGGCAACTCGCGGTTACGCAAGGCGACGTCGCAGGCCACGCGGATGGCAGTCTTCATGCTCTCGGGGCAGGCGAGATTCTGGCCGGCGATGTCAAAAGCCGTCCCGTGATCGACGCTGGTGCGGACCATGGGGATGCCGAGCGTCATCTGACAGGATGATTCGAACGCCACGAGCTTGATAGGGATGAGACCCTGGTCGTGGTACATGGCCACGACGCCGTCGTAGCGTCCTTCGAGGGCCTTGCGGAAGAGCGTGTCGGCGGGGAAGGGCCCCTCGACGAACCAGCCGGCCTCGCGGGCCATGGTGATGGCGGGCTGGATGATGCGCTGCTCCTCATCACCGAACAGGCCGCCCTCGCCGGCGTGCGGGTTGAGCCCGCAGACGGCAATCCGCGGGTGCTCGATGCCGAACCATCGGGAGAGAGCCTCGGCCATGTGGTCGATGGGCGTGAAGACGCGGCCGATGGTGAACGAATTACGCAGGTCGAACAGCGGCTCGTGGATGCTGGCCAGGGCGACCCGCAGCTTGCCGCCGATGAACATCATGGTGACCTTGCGGGTGCGGAAGGTGTAGCCGAGCTTCTCGGTGTGGCCCGGGAAGCGGTAGCCCGCCAGGTGCCAGCTCTCCTTGGAGATGGGGGCGGTGACGATGGCCTCCGTCTGGCCCTGGAGGACGCCATGGATGGCCGCGTCGAGGAAGCGCATGGATGCTGCGCCGCCCTCGGCCGAGGGGCCGTGCATCTGCATGGCGGGGAAGGATATATCATCGAAGTCGGCGACGATCACGCCGCTTTCGATGCTGGGCGGCACGACCTCATGCGGCAGCCGGAACCAGTACGGGCTGATCTCGGCCAGGTCGGCGGCGTACTCCAGCGCTTCGTTCAAACCGTAGATGATGAACCGGCCGAGCTGGCGGATCTCGGGATCGGCCAGCGCTTTGACCGTGACCTCGGCGCCGATGCCGGCCGGGTCGCCCATGGTGATGCCGATGAGCGGCTTGCCCTTGGGCTTGGCACGCGGTGGCAGCGAAGCGGGATTGGGCGTCGGATCGCTCATGCCGTCCACCCGTTGGCGATGAGTTGTTCGACGGTCAGGCCGGATGCGCCGCGGCGGCTGGTGCCGGATCGCCCGAGGCCGGCGTCCGTGCCGGCGGCCATGCGGCGGAGCGTCTCGACGGTGGTCCGCACGAGGATGTCGGTTTCGAGGTTGACGCGATCGCCGGCGCGGATTTGACCGAGCGTGGTGCGTTGCAGCGTGGTGGGGATCAGGGCGACGCTGAACGTGCTCTCGCCGACGGCGGCCACGGTGAGTGAGATGCCGTCGATGGCGATGGAGCCCTTGGGAATGATGTAGGGCATCAGCTCGGCGGGGGCCTCGAACGTCCAGAGCTGGCCGGTGGTGCTGCTGCCGATCTGCTTGACGCGGCCGGTGCCCTCCACGTGCCCCTGCACGAAGTGGCCGTCCATCCGGTCGGTGGGCCGCAGACTGGGCTCCAGATTCACGCGATCGCCGGGGACCAGGTCGCCCAGCGTGGTGCGGGCGAGCGTCTCGTGGACGACGTCGAACTCGATGCGGACGGCATCGCTGGTCACGACCGTCAGGCACGTGCCGTTGACGCAGATGCTGGCGCCGTCGGCGATGGGCCGTTCGAGCTCGGGAGCGCTCACGGCGATCCGCGCACCGCTGGCGCGGCGCTGGACGCTTTGCACGGTGCCCATGGCCTGAACGATGCCGGTGAACATGCAATTCATGCTAGCGGGCGCGGGAGGGGGATTCAACCGAGAAGACAGGGGGCTAGGGCCTGACGGCCCGGGGCTTGGGGACTAGGGACTGGGGGCTAGTGAAAAAAGAAGCGGAACGACGAACCGTCAACTGAGCTGTCGCGATCTCCACGTGCACGCGCGAGGATTCTTCTGCTCCAGGCCCCAGCCCCCGTTTGAGTCCCCAGTCCCCGCTTTCCTACGCCTTCTCCTGCTCGCGCAGCCACGCGATGGTCTTCTTCACGCCTTCCTGGTAGCTGACGGTGGACTTCCAGCCGAGTTCGCGGCGGGCCTTGTCAGCGCTGAAGTAGCATCGACGGCCCATGAGCCAGACGGCGTAACGAGTGATCATGGGCGGCTTCTTCAGCTTCAGTGCGTGGCCGATGCACTCGAGGATGAAGGCCAGGTTGTAGGCCAGCTTGTACGGCACGTGGCGGGTGACCGGCGGCGCGCCCAGTTCGGCGGCGAGGAGGTTCATCCATTCCTTTTGCCGCATCTCGCCGTCGTTGCAGAGATTGTACGCCTGGCCCACGGCTTGCGGAGCGTCGACGGCCAGAATGCAGCCTTCGGCGACGTTGCCGGCGTACACGACGTTGAGCCGGTTCATGCCGTCGCCGAGGATGCGCGTCTTGCCCTCGCGGAGCATCCGTGCGAGGCGGAAGATTGTGGCGCGGTCGCGCGGGCCGTAGAGCCAACTGGGCCGGATGACGGTGAGCCGGATCTTGCCGGCTTTGTGCATGTCCCAGAGCATCCGCTCGGCCTCGACCTTGGCCCGGCTGTAATAGCTCCACTTGTGGAGGTTGGTCCCGAGTGGGGCGGTCTCGTCGATGATCAGCCCCTCACCGTCGGGATGACCGTACGCACTGATGGAGCTGATGTGCAGGAAACGCTCGACGCCGGCTCGGGAGGCAGCTTCCGCGAGGTTCCGCGTGCCGTCGATGGTGAACTTGACGAACTCTTCCCAGGGACCCCAGTCGCCCACGCGGGCGGCCGAGTGGTAGACGACCTTGACGTCCTTGCAGGCCCGGTCGAGCGAGGCGGGGTCGTTGAGCTCGCCTTCGACGAATTCGACGTCCTGGGTCTTGAGCCAGCTCGTGTCGCTGCCCTTGCGGACCAGCACGCGCACGGGTCGTCCGCGAAGACGCAGTTGCTCGACGATATGGCTGCCCAACAGGCCTGTGGCACCGGTCACCAGATTCATGTCAGCTCCTGTTGTAAGGGACCGTGATTTCAGGGCGTTACGATAGGAAGACCCTCGCGAAGCGTCAAGCATCGCGCGTTTGGCCCCGTCGCGTGCGACGGAACATATACGAACCACGCACCACAGACCTGTTACGCGACCGTACGAGCGGTTTCGCCAGTATCGGAGAGTGTCAGACAAAACAGGTTGCGTGCGATCTCCGGCACGCAGTGACTCGACCGCTCGATGAGCGAGTAGATCGCCTGGGCTTGGTCAGCCTGACTCATGCGCAGGAACCGTTCCTCGAATGCCGCGATCTCGACCTGTCGGAGCCGGGTTTGCCGTTCGGCGTCCACGATCCCGTCCTGACCATTTGCGTCCTCGGCCGCCATTTCGAGCAGCGTGCGGATCTGTACGTCAGCCTCGAGCGTCTCGCGGACGGCGGTGACGAAGTTCCGTTCGTACTCGCTGGCTCGGCCGCTGGAGATGTTGAAATCGCGAGCGATTTGCCGCAGGGCGGTGCGCTCGCGCTCGGAGTTAACGAGCATGCGTTCCTCGGCGATGCGGGCCATGATCGGGGTCGGGTTGCGTTGCCGCCAGGTGCGCTGCCGCATCTGCTCGAGCGTGCGGCGGACGGCCAGTTCGTAGCGGCGGCGCAGGGCGTGGCGGATGGTCTCGTTCGGCCGGGAGTCGCGGTGCGGAACAGTCATGGCTTTCTCCAGTTCGTCGTTGATCTCCAGGACATGGACAGGTGGACTCATGCCCGCGCCGGGCGATTGCTTGCGGAAATTGGCGGCCGCCCGGACGGGAATGCGCACCAGCGTGAACCCGTCGTGGAGGGCGCGGAAGATGGCCCCGCGAATGCGCGGCAGGGCGTACGCGGCGAAGACGCCGTCACGCTCGGGGTTCCATCGGGCCGCCGCCCGGGCGAGCGCCACGCAGCCTTCCTGAAAGAGGTCGTCGTACTCGCGTTGGCGACGCGGACGGCGGGGCGTCGGCACACGGTTGCGAAGGTGGACGCCGACCAAACCCATGTGCCGGCGGACGAGTTCCTGTTGAGCCGGCGTCAGTGCCGGCAGCCGTCCGGCCCGGTCTTCCGCCTCGTCTTCTAGCGTAAAATCTTTTTCATCATTGATTTGTGACATAGTATTCCCCCTGTGAAATGGATGCCGAATCTGCATACCCCCGGCCGACGACGCGGCCCGTCCGATACCTAACATATACCAAACATTCGGCGCAGGCAAACCGGAGAGATGGAATCTTGCGAGATCCAGTTCCGCCGGCGGCGGCGGGGGGGGGCGGGCGTCTCGCCCGCCTCGGCTCACAGCTCAGAGCTCACAGCTCATAGCTGATGGCTGACAGCCAGATTGTCATTGTGCTGGTTGGCTGGCCGTGGCCGGAACGGGGGTTGCACCCTGGCCGCCGGCACCAGGTCCGATCTCGAGCGCGGAGACGATGGCCTCGCCGCCATGGTTGCCGCGGAAGCGGATGGCGATTACGCCGTGGACGGGCCGGACGTCGTTGAAGACCAAGTCCACGGCCCGGTTGAGCCCATCGTAGAGCTTGGTGCCGCTGGGCGGGACGAGACGGACGACGGCCGGTGCGCCCGCGGCGGTGGCGGCGATGTCCATGTCGTCCACGACCTGGCGGCCGTTGATGAAGATGTCCACGGCTCGGGCGGCCGGCTCGATCTCCCAGCGGTGTTCCATGAACTTGAGCCGGACATGGTACGTGCCGGGGGCGACGGTCGCGTAGGCGGTGAAGTCCTGGCCGTGTATGCCATGGGCGTAGAGCGTGGGGTCATTCGTGCCGGCCACGGTCAGGCGTCGCGGCTCGACGTACCAGGCGGAGACGGCATCGGCCACGTGGCCTAGCCGGATAACGATCTCGGTGGCGGGCCGCCATGCATGGCCTTGCGAATCGATGTAGTCGCTTCGGCCCGTGTAACCGAAGATCCATCGCTGCGCGTCGGCCGGTCCGCCGCCTTCGCCGCTGTCGACCTTGCCGTCGGCGGAGGAGACGTCGATCGCTTCGATGTTCACGCGCGAGCCCTGCGAGAGCGGGTTCCCCTTTCCTTCTGCGACAATGCGCAGCGTGTGCTTGCCGGCAGGTAAACCGCTTCGATACCAGAGAACGCCACGCCGTTGCTCTGGGTTCCAGCTGTCGATGCCGCACAGCTGCCTGACGCCATCGAGGTACACGTCGGCGAGTCCGCCGTCGGGGCCCACCGAGCCGATGAAGCGCACCTGGTTGCCTTCGAACTCCAATTCCGCCGATGCTCCTGCGTGGCCGCTTGCCAGAGCCGCCCAGCTCTCAGCCGTGGCAAGTTGGTCAACATCGATGCGGCGGGCCGGATCGTTACCCTCGACGATCACCTGGCGGCAGCCGTCGCGACGGATGGTCACGATGCAATCGCCGTTGGCGAGTGGCCGGAGGTGGTAGCCGATCTCGCGCTGTGGATCCGAGGGCTTCAGGTCTCCTCGCTCAGTGCGGATTCGGTTCGGCGTGAACGCCAGGCGCAGCAGATCGACAGACCCGGCCGGGGCGTCGAATGCCGTATAAGAGACACGTCCCGGTGCATAGTCGATTTCACGGATGATCGAACTGCTGCGCATGAGGTGGTTTTCGCGATTCGGGCCGAGCACGTCGGGCAGCCAGCCCATGGCGTCGAGCACGTAAGCCAACGGCAGCGGATGGGAGATCTGGAACCAGCCGCCCGCGACAACCTGGCCGCCGTCCATGTTGTCCTCGACGACGCCGGTCTCGTGCGCGTCGTACGTTGCGAGAATCAACTGCCGGCGGGCCAGTTCGAGGGCCCAGGCGTCATTCGCACGCACGCCGTACTCGGCCAGGGCGGCACCGATCTGCATGGGCGCATACGACAGTGACCGTTCGCAGCACTGCGAGCCTTCGGGATAGGCCCACGCTCCGTGATAGACGTCTCCGTTGGACAGGGGCGAGACGCAGGCTCGTGTGTGGTAAAGCCCGAGGATGTTACGGCAATCGTTGGCCCAGTTCGGGAACGCGTCGGGGTACTGCATGAAGTAACGCGGCACGAACTCCGTGAGCGATTCGCTCTGCACCGGATGCTCCCAATCCCAGTAGTCGCGGCCCCAGGTCTCGTCCACATACCAGCGGGGCAGGAGCATGTTTTGGATGTAGGCCCGGCCCGCGTCGCGTGCAGCCACGAGTTCGGGATCGCTGTCGCCCTGCACGCGGATTAATTCGTCGAGCAACCGCACGATAAGCACGGCACCGCCGGTCTGACGATCATTCCAGTACACGTCCTGCGGATTGGCGTAGCGGTTCCAGGGCGATTGGCCCGGGACGTGACTGCGTTTGGTGGCAAGCAATTGGCCCCAATGCCGTGGGGCCTCGACATACCTCTCATTGCCGGTGAGCTGGTACGCCTGGAGCAACGCACTGCCGGCCAGGGCGGCCAGATCGAGCTGGATCATGCCCTTGTCGCTGCACGGGCCGTAGGGCTCGCCGGCGTTGGGCACGCTGATGATGAAATCTGGCCAGTCGTGATCGGGACCCGTGCGGCAGCGATCGAGCATGGCGTCGGCGATGAGGCGGACATGGGCTATGGCGGCCGGATCGCCGGAGTAGCGGTAATAGGCCACCAGGCCGAAGATCGCATACGAGCCGCGCTGCACGAGGTCGCCGTTGCCCCAATCCTTGAGCTCGCCCGGCGTGATGGTGCCGTCGGTGGCGATGGACCAGCGGCCGTTGTAGATGTAGTCGGGCAGCGGTTTGCCGTCCTTGCCTCGCGTCCACGGGTAGCGCTTGAGCGTTTCGGCGGCGATGCGGACGCGCAGGTCGCACTGGCCGTTGAGGCCGGTGTACCACGGGGCGATCACACCGTGAGCGTCCTCGCGAACTTCGTGGGCGAAGTAACGTGGCGCCGCAGCAGAGGACGAGGCAAGCACCCACACGAGGAGCGATACGATCGGACGGCTCAGGTTGCACACGGGCATGGGAAGCTCCCCAAGAGGGGGCTGGGGCTGGGGACCAGGGGCTGGGAATTGTGGTCGAGTGTTCCTCTTCGTTTGCTAGCCCCCAGGCCCCAGTCCCCAGGCCCCTCTCAAATGTCGAAATCCGAATGACGAATGACGAAAGAAACCCGAATGACGAATGACGAGACAACAAACACTATCGCGCGGGGTTCGTGGCTGGTTGGCTCGCGACACTCGGGCGGGGGCCGGTGCTCTCACGAATGGCCTTGAGGATGCTGCCGGCCACGTACTCGGCCAGGGCGGCCGAGCCTTGGTCGGTGAAGTGCACGTTGGCCGGCCGCTGGAGCTCCTCGAGCCGCGGAAGCGCGAAGGCGTACAAATCGTTGATCGCGATGCCGTTGGCCTGCATGATCCGCAGGGCGACGGCGTTGTAGGCGATCACGTCGTCGTTGGATCGCGGGGGACTCACCTTCGCATTCGGCACGGGCGTGGTGGTCGCCCAGATCAGCTTAGCGCCGGTTTTCTTCAGCCGAACCACCAGTTGTGTCAGATTCCGTTCATACTCCTCGATGGGGACTTGGTGCTTGCCGTCTTCCATCCGTTTCAGATCATGCAGCCCCCAGTTGAAGTGGATGACGTCCCACCGGTCGTCGCCAAGCCACTCCTCGAGGCTTTCCAAACCGCGGGTGGTGGGGCCGCCGTTCACCGGGATGCGATGCACGTTGGCCTTACGGTAGAGGAGCTTCCGCGTCGGTTCGGTGTAGCCGATGGAGATGGAGTCACCGATCAACAGGACGCGCGGCAATCTGGGATCGTCCGTAACCTCCGCGGGATGCGAGGCAGCGGGCTGAGAAGCGGGCCGGGCGGCGCTTGGCCGCGCCGGCGCATCGGCGGCGGCCGCTGCGAAGCCGGCAACATTGGTTAGCACGGCAGCAAAACCGATTGCGAGTCTCATGAGTGTCATTTGCATCACGCCCTTCTGATTCTGGGACAGCGTGACCCGTTGCCTTCTTGTGGTGCACGCTTCCAGCGTGCACAGTACAGGCAGGATGCCTGCACCACAATGGTGCCGCCCCTACACCAAGCCTGGCCGATGCCGATCAGCCTAATCGGGGCGTCACGGTGGTGCAATTTAAAGATTTCCCGGCGTTGACGCTCTCGCGCCCAGGGCGGATACTGACGAGCGAGTCGTGTTGATGCGTCTGAATCGGGCATCGCGGGGATCGTACGGAAGGAGCAGGATGTGAACGCCCTGGTATTCCAAGAGTCGTTGCGGTACGAGCCGCGGTATCCCGATCCGGTGGCGGGGGTGGGCGAGGTACTGGTGGCGGTGAAGCTGGCCGGCATCTGCTCGACGGACCTGGAGATCGTCCGGGGCTACATGGGTTTCACCGGCGTGCCCGGTCACGAGTTCGTGGGAACAGTGGTGAACGGCCCCAAGCGGTGGAAGGGCCAGCGTGTGGTGGCCGAGATCAACTGCGTGTGCGGGCAGTGCTCCATGTGCCAGCACGGGTTGGCGAATCATTGCCGTCGCCGGACGGTGGTGGGGATTGCCGGTCGCGACGGCGTGTTCGCTGACCTCGTGGCCGTACCCGAGGCCAATCTGCACGCGGTGCCCGAGAATCTGTCCGACGAACAGGCGGTGTTCGTCGAGCCGCTGGCGGCGGCGTTTCAAGTGATTCGGCAGGTGCCGATCGAGAAACGCATGAAGGTGGCCGTGGTCGGCTCGGGACGATTGGGGTTGTTGGTGGCTCAGGTGCTGCGGACTACCGGGTGCAAGCTCGACGTGGTCGGCCGCAATCCGCTCACGCTGGGCTTCTGCGATCGCAAAGGCATCCAGGCCACGCCCGTGTCAGAGGTGGTGCCCAAGGGCGACCGCGACGTGGTGGTGGAGTGCAGCGGGGCGCCGGAGGGCTTCAATCTGGCCGCGAACTTGGTGCGGCCACGCGGCACGATCGTGCTCAAGAGCACCTACGCCGGGGCGGCGCAGCTGAATCTCGCCAAGATCGTCGTGGATGAGATCAACGTGGTCGGCAGCCGCTGCGGGCCGTTCGCCGATGCGATCAACGCACTGGCTCGCGGCGAAATCGAAGTGGAGACGATGGTTTCGCGGACGCTGCCCTTGAGCCGGGGTGTGGAGGCGTTCGCGCTGGCGGATGATCCGCGGAGTATCAAGGTGTTGTTGCGGCCGGGCGGGTGAGTATTGGTTAGTTGTCCGTTGTCAGTTGTCAGTTGCCACTGGTTGGTCCGTCGGTCCGTTGTGCGGCGGGGCGGGGGGCGGGTTTGTGGTGCAGGCATCCTGCCTGCACGTGCACGCTGGAAGCGTGCACCACAAGAACGTGCATCCTGCGGCATTCTTGGGCCGTTGTGACTGCGAGGCCGCGGAGCGGCGTTTGTTTACACGGGTTGTGATGCTTTTTCATGATTGAGCATATACACGGCGAGATACGGTTACTGAAGTTCGAGAACCTGTCGCGACAGCCGGGGCTGGTTCACGCGATGACCACGCGGCCGCAGAATTATGCGCCACATCGGGGCACTGGTCGCGAGGAGGCCATCCGCTGGCGGCAGGAAGTGTGCCGTATACTCGGCGTCTCGTACGATCGGCTCACGTCGCCTTCGCAGGTGCACGGAGCGGACGTGCTGGTGGTGGAGGATCTGGACATCGGGTGTGGGCGGGACGGTCGTGGCTCGGCGGTGCCCAATGTGGACGGCCTCATGACCGATCGACCGGACGTGCCGCTGATCCTCCTGTCGGCCGACTGCCCGCTGGTGTGTGTGTACGACCCCGAGCGGCGGGCGGTGGGGGCGGTGCACGCGAGCTGGAAGGGCACGGTGGCTCGGGCCGCCGAGCATCTCGTCCACCGCATGCAGGCGGAGTTCGGCAGCGTGCCGGGGCGGCTGGTCGCGGGGATCTGCCCGTCGGCTGGGCCGTGCTGCTACGAGGTGGGTCGCGACGTATTGCGGATTGCCCGCACGCGGCTGGACGACGCTGACGGGTGCTTCGTGCATCGTGATGGCCGGATGTATCTGGATCTCTGGCGAGCCAATCGGCAGCAACTCGAGTCGGCGGGTGTGCCGGGCGAATCCATCGAGACGGCAGCGATGTGCACGATATGCGACACGCGCTTCTGGAGCCATCGCCGCGACGGCGAGACGGCCGGACGGTCGGCGCTCTTTGTCGCGATTGGTCAGTAGTCCGTGGTCAGTCGTCCGCAGTCGAGTCCTTGGTCCGTTGGCCCGTTGTGTGGCGTAGCGCATGTCGGGGGGCGGGCGTCACGCCCGTCTCATGACGGTGTGGCAATCGTAATGTACGAACCCGGCGTACGGCATTGGGGTGCAGGCATCCTGCCTGCACGTGCACGCTGGAAGCGTGCACCACAAAAACGTGCATGCCTGCGGCATCAGCAGGAAACAGGCCGGCGAGACGCCCGCCCCCCGACGTCACGTGTCGAGCAGGTCCAGGATTTCCGCGGGGGTATCGATCAGGTGGCGGGCGCCGGCGGCGAGGATGACGTCGCGACTGCGGTAACCCCAAGTGGCACCGACGGGCACCATTCCGGCGTTCACGGCCGTGCGCATGTCGGTGTCCGAATCACCGACCAGTGCTACGTCGGCGGGGGCAGCCTGCATGGTGGCGGCAATCTGCAGGGCGCCGCGGGGATCGGGCTTGCGGAACTCCTCGAGCCGGTATCCTTCGATCGCGACGAAGGACCACTTCGCGAAGACGGCCTGTGCCATGGGCAACGTGTGCACGTGCGGCTTGTTCGACAGGATGGCCATGGGGATGCCGCGGGCGGTCAGCGCATCAAGCAACTCCGGGATGCCAGGGTAGGGAGCGGCCTGGTCGAGACGGTGGGCGGCATAGTATTCGCTCACGATAGGGAGCATCTGCTCGACCGGCACATGCGGTGCGTCGATCAGCGCCCGCTGACACAATGTCGGCATTCCCTCGCCGATCCACTGCTTGATGTCCGAGACCGGCCATTCGGGCAGGCCCATGGCTCGCCGGCCGGCATTGACGGCCGCTGCGATATCGCCCAGCGTGTCCAGAAGCGTGCCGTCGAGGTCGAAGATGATTCCGCGGATGGGCATGGGCTGAAGAGTCCGTGGTCAGTTGTCAGTGGTTCGTCGTCGGGGCCTTGGTCCTGTGGTCAGTTGTGTGGTGGTGCTGATTCTCTCGCATGTCGGGTGCCTTCCAGCGCACTGATACGGATCCATTGTAGTCTGGCTTTTCAAACCACTGGCCACTGGCTAGTGACCAACTCACCTATTCGCCAGATGGGGCGAAGGGCCGGTGGTGAAGCGCACGGGCGTGCCGGGGCGGACGATTCTGCCCAACCGCAGGGCGTCCCAGTTGGTCAGGCGGAAGCATCCGTGTGAGCCGGTCTTGCCGATGAGCTCGGGGTTGGGTGTGCCGTGGATGCCATAGCCGGGCAGACTCAGGCCGATCCAACACCGGCCCACCGGATTGCGGGGGCCCGGAGGGATCCGCAACTTGGTGGTGATCTTCTCCTTGACCTCAGGCCACTTGGCTGGATCGAAGCTGTAGTCCGGGTTACGCACGATGACTTCCACGCGGGCGCTGCCCTTGGGCAGCTTGGACTTGTCCGCGGCGATGGAGCAGTGGAACAAGGCGACCAGCCGATCCTGGCTGTCGATGGCCCGGATGATCTTCTCGGTCAGGTTGATCTCGAGCCGATCGACGCTGGGGAGGTCGGCCGGCTCAGGGATGATGGGCACGATCACCTTCTGACCGGGCCGCAAGGCGTTGATGTTCACGCCGGGATTGAGTGTGTTCAGCAGGTGCTTGGCGCAGTGAAACTTCTCGGCGAGCACGTCATCGAGGCTCTCGTGGCCGAGGCGGTCAAGCTTGCTCTTGGCGATCCACGACGTGGGAGCCGGGCCGATCTCGGCGAGATCTTCCTGGCTCACGACGTAGCGTCCGAACGCGTTATCGGGCGCGACGCCAAGCTTCTCGGCGGTGGCGGCGTCGAGCTTGCCGGTCACGGGTAGGCCGCGGACGCGCTGGAACTCGCGGGTGGCGATTTCGGTTTTGGGACCGGGCCGACCGTCGATGAGGCCGGGCGAGAACCCTACGCGGTCGAGGGCGATCTGCCAGGCCACATTGCGGCGGAGAACGGTTTCACTGTCCTGGCCCCGGCTCGCCGGGACCGAGAACAACAGGGCGGACAGTGCCAGCACCGCACAGGATCGCGAGGAGTTCAACCGGTTACGCATGCGACCTCCTTGTCGGCGGGCACAGTCGGCGGCCGGGGGACCCTCGTTTCCCCTTCCATTCGCACATCCGGCAAGAAGGAAGGCCCCCGACCCCGCCCGCGCCGGTATATTATCGAGACCTGGCCTTGGCTTCCACCGGTTTTCCTGTCGCCCGGCGACCCGCGTCCCGGCAACCTCCCGCTCGGAAAGTCATGTCCGCCCCTCAGTGCGCCGATACGAGAAACACCAGAAGTTCTCCAGGCAGACTGTTCAGTTTGCGGGTCCAGGAGTCGGCACGATGCAGCATCCGTTTATCACATTTCTGATGGAACGCCAGTTGATTCCGGCACACGCCTCGCGGCACCTGAGCGGCATGCGCGCGCTGGTGCGCGAGCCGATCGGCATGATCGCGGTGGGGCACGGGCTGCTGGCGGCTCACGAGATCGACCGCATCCTGGATCGCCAGCGGGAATCGACCGACCGGTTCGGCGAGATCGCCGTGGAGATGGGCGTGTTGACGGCCGAGCAGGTTGAGACGCTCATCAAGATTCAGGAGTTTCGCACCGCCAGTGCGATCTGTGAAGCGCTATCCCTGGCCGGGATTCTGCCGTGCGAAGATGCCTTCCGCTACCTGGGGGCTTATCTGGCCGGCGACGCGGAGATGCTGGCGATGCTGACGCAGCCCGGCGACGCCGCCGAGGCATGAGATCCGTTCGGGCACTGCCCTGCGGCGGGGATGAACGCCGCAATACCGTTCAGCCCATTGACGACGAGTACACAGGAACGGACGCGGATGGCGGGACTTCTCGAGCAACTCAAGAAAGCATCACGGCTGCCCAGTCCTCCGGGGGCGGCGCTGCAGATTCTGCGACTCGCCCAACAGGAAGACGTGTCGCTGGCGGAGGTCGCTGAAACCCTCTCCTCCGATCCCGCCCTGTCGGTTCGCATTCTGAAGTATGCCAACTCGGCGCTGGTCGGCGTGGCTCGCGAGATCACCACCGTTCGCGAAGCGGTGGTCATGCTGGGCATGCGGACGGTGCGCATGATGGCCCTGAGCTTCTCGCTGGTGTCGGTGAAGGACCGGCGAGCCTGCCCGGGCTTTGACTATCCGCGATTCTGGGCCCATTGCCTGGCCCACGCGGTCGCCGCTCGCCACCTGGCCCGCAAGGGCAGGCAGGTCTCGCCGGAAGAGGCGTTCGCGGCGGGGCTGCTGGCCAGCATTGGCAAGCTGGTGTTCGCGGTGGCCATGCCGGCGGAGTACTCGGAAATCATCCGGCAGGCGGGCGGATTCCTCGCGGACACGGCCGGCCTGGAGCAACAGCGCTTCGGCATGAACCACCAGCGGGCGGGGGCGGAACTCCTGCGAGACTGGGGCATCCCGGCTCGGTTGTGCGCGGCCGTGCGTTACCAGTCGAATCTGAAGGACGCGTCCTTGTCGGCCGACGTCCTGGAGTTGGCCACGGTGGTGAGCGAGGCCCGCCCGTACATCGACATCATTTGCGCGCCGCCGGTTCAGACACCTCAGGGTGAGGGAACGGAAGAAGCCGGTCCGCCACGGCCGGGCGGCCACCTGGAAGAGCTCATCGAGGCCATGCGACGCGAGTTCCGCGAGTTGGCCGACCTGCTCCTGCTGGACAAGACCGCCGAACTGGACGTGGACCAGATCCAGGCCGAAGCCGGCGAGGTGCTGAGCGAATTGAGTCTGGCCGCCCAACTGCGCAGCGACGCCGTCGAACGCGAAAAGCAGGATCTGCAAGAGCGGGTCCGGCGCGATCCGCTGACCGGCATCGCCAACCGCGGGGCGTTCGATCGCGAACTGGACCGGATGTGGCAGGAACTGGCTCGGGCCCACCGTTCGATCGGCCTGATTCTCCTGGACATCGATTATTTCAAGCGGTTCAACGACCGCTTCGGGCATCGCACGGGGGACGCGGTGCTGCGGGAGGTGGCGTGCTGCCTGCCCAAGTGTTGTCGCAGCGTTGACTTTGCCGCCCGTTACGGCGGGGAGGAGTTCGCCATCCTGCTGCCCAATGCCGACCGGCTGATCGCGGCCAACGTCAGCGTCGGCATCCGCCGGGCGGTGGAGGCGCTGCAGATCCAGTTTGAAGGCCAATCGCACCGCGTGACCGTGAGTCTGGGGACGGCCGTGCTGCCGCGCGCCGGTTTGCCCTACACGCCGCAGATGCTCATCGACGCCGCCGATCAGCAGTTGTATCGCTCGAAAGGCAAGGGCCGTAACTGCTGTAGCATGATCCAACTGCCCGCCCGTCCGCCGGAAGTGCTGGTCGGTGCCGTTTGAGGGCGCAGACCCCATCCCGTCAGTTGAGCCCCATCTTCATTCCGCTCGAATCTCAGTGCCGATCTTCGTGAACCCGTGTGCGTCGCAGGGGCCTCGGGTATAATCGCGACTCCGGTTTTCGCAACAGCAGCTTTGACAGGAGCGCGACACATGCCCGAATCCATCAGCCGACGCGGTTTTCTCCAGGCGTCCGCGGTTTCCGCGGTCGCGGCCAGTGTGGGCTCGCCAGCGAGCCGAGCGGCCGACCGGCCGATTCCCGGCGACATCGTGACACCGCGGCCCGAGCGGAAGTATCAGCTCGGCATGGTCACGTACAACATCGCGCCTGACTGGGATATTCCCACCATCATCGAGCGGTGCCGGGAACTGGGCCTGGCCGCGGTGGAGCTGCGATCTACGCACAAGCACGGCGTAGAGCCGACGCTGAGCAAGGCCGAGCGTCGGGAAGTCCGCAAGCGGTTTGCCGATTCGCCGGTGCGGCTGTGGGGCCTGGGCAGCGCGTGCGAGTATCACTCGACCGATCCGGCGGTGGTGGCCAAGAATATCGAACTGACCAAGCAGTTCATCGAACTGGCGGCGGACGTGGGGGCGGCCACGCTAAAGGTCCGGCCCAACGGACTGCCCAAAGAAGTCAGCGAGGAGCAGACGCTCGAGCAGATCGGTCGGTCGCTCCGCACGGTGGGGCAGGCGGCCGAGGCGGCGGGCGTGGAAATCTGCTGCGAAATGCACGGCCACGGGACGTCCGAGCCGCGCCACATGCGGCGGATCATGGAAATCGCCGATCACCCGGCGGTGGGCGTGACCTGGAACTCCAACCCGGTCGATGTGCAGAACGAGACCATTCGGCACTCGTTCGAAATGATGCGGCCGTGGATTCGCAACGTACATATCAACGAACTGACCAGCACCTATCCCTGGCGGGAACTGTTCACGCTCCTGCGAAGTGCCGGGTATGACCGGTACACGCTGATGGAAATCCAGAACCTGCAGACGCAGGATCCCAAGGACGTGATGCGGTTCCTCAGGTTCTACAAGGCGCTGTGGGAAGAACTGTCGCGGCCGTGCTGACGCCCGGTGGGTTCCCCGATGAGCCCGGGCAGGGCTCTGCTCGTGTGATGCGGATTCACTCACCGTATGTTTCGCGTCATCGCACTGCTGGTGATCTCGCTGTTGATCGTGGTGGGCGCTTGGTTCGGCCATCCCGACGAGTGGTTTCTCGCGCGGCAATGGGCGGTGTCGCAGAGCGAGTCGGCGCTGAGGGACATGCCGGTCGAGCCTGGGCGGGACAAGGTGCCGGTCGTGCTGGTGCTGGAGCCGCACGATGTCGAGCTCGAGCAGGCCGTGCATCAGCGGGTACGGGCGTCGCACGTGGAGTGGGTGGATTCGCAGACGTCCAACGCCCGCGTGCTGAAGCTGGATGTCACGTCGGAGCCGCACTCGGCCACGGTGGGCTATTCCATCGATGACGGTCCGCGGATCGTTCGCCGCGTGGGTTGGTACTCGGTTCTTCCGCCGCTGCTGGCGATCGTGACCGCTATTCTGTTTCGGCGGGTAATTCTGTGCCTTGCGCTGGGTATCCTGGCCGGCGGCATCATCACCGTCTGGCCCATGGACCGAACGATCGTCGGCGGGGTGTGGTATGCGATTCGACACTATCTGATTGAGCACTCGCTGCTCGATCAGTTCCGCGCCGAAATTCTGCTCTTCATCCTGCTGATCAGCGCCATCGTGGGCGTGGCCCAGCAGTCGGGCGGAATCCAGGGCGTGATCGAGATCATCATCCGGTTCTGCCGCACGGCCCGCGCTGCCCAGGTCGGCACGGCCATCGGCGGAATCGCCATCTTCTTCGATGACTATCTCAACTGCATCATCGTGGGCAACTCGTTCCGGCCATTGACGGACCGGTTCCGCGTGAGCCGCGAGAAGCTGTCGTACATCGTCGATTCCACCGCCGCTCCGATGGCCGGTCTGGCCGTGGTATCCACATGGATCGCCTTCGAAGTCAGCCAGATCGGCGAGGGATTGGCGGCGGCGGGTATCACTGCCGAGCCGTTCAGCATCTTCTTTCGCTCGTTGCCGTATCGCTTCTATTGCATGCTCACGCTGCTGTTCGTCTTCGTGTTGGTGTGGACGGGGCGAGACTTCGGTCCCATGCTCGAGGCCGAGCGGCGGGCGCGACGAGGCGAGGGGAACTTACCGGCGGCGGAGAGCGCAGGCGTGATTCCGGCGGCACAGACGCGACCCGGCCTGGCCCGGTACGCGATCATCCCTATCGGCTTTACGCTCGTGGCCGTGTTCGTCGGACTGTGGTGGACGGCCCTGCCGAGTCCCGGCGAGCCGCCGCTGGTGGGCCGGGGTGAGACGGCCCTCGGGCGAGCGGTGGACTACACGCAGCAGGTGCTGGCCCGGACGAACTCTGCCCGTGCGTTCGCGTGGGCGTCCGGCCTCGGGTATCTCCTCGCCGTGGGCATGGTGCTGGCGGGCCGGGCCCTGACGCCTCGCCAGATCGCCGTCAGCTCGCTGCGGTCGGCCCGGGTGATCCTCGGGGCCATCGTTATCTTGTTTCTGGCCTGGTCGATCGGAGCGGCGTGCCGCGATGTGGGCACGGCCGACTATCTCGTCTCGCTGTTCCGCAAGGTACTCAGCCCGGTCGGCTTTTCCATCGTGGTGTTCGGGCTGGCCAGCCTGATCGCGTTCGCGACGGGGTCCTCGTACAGCACGATGGCCATTCTGCTGCCCAACGTGGTACCGCTGGCGTTGGCGGTCGGAGAGAGCTCGCCGCTGACGGGCATGGGGCTGGTGGTCATCTCGGTGGGGGCGGTCCTGGAAGGAGCGATCTTCGGCGACCACTGCTCGCCCATCTCGGATACCACCATCCTGTCGTCTATCGCCTCGCAGTGTGATCTCATGGACCATGTTCGCACACAGATGCCGTATGCGGTGGCTTGCGCGGCAGTCAGCATGCTGGCCGGCTACGTTCCTGTGTCGCTGGGCGTGTCGCCTTTTGTGTGTCTGTTATTCGGCACCGTAGCGATCGTCCTGTTGGTTTGCCTGCTGGGCCGCAAAACAGAGACGCCGGGCGGAGGACATCCGCTCGACGTCTCCTGCAGTACATGGAGCAGCCGGTCTCAGGGCGATCAGAGTTCGGTGTGAACGGCCGAGTCTGCGTCGATCAGCCGTGGGGTTCGGTTGTGCTCATGGTATGCGCCGGTCACCATGCCGGACAACTCCTGGACCAGCCGCTTGACGGCCTGAGCCTGGGCGGCGAGTTCCTCCGCCGCCGCGGCCGACTCTTCGGCGTTCGAGGCGGTCTGCTGCGTGATCTTGTCCATCTGGCTGACCGCCGCGTTGACCTGTTCGACGCCCTGGGCCTGCTCGTTGCTGGCGTGGGCGATCTGCGCCACGAGTTCAGCCACCTCTTCGGAGGCCTTGCCGATCTCGGCGAAGCTTTCGCTGGTGCGCCGGTTGAGATCCACGCCGCGGTTGACCCGTTCAACGGTCTGCGCGATGAGGTCGGCTGTCTCCTTGGCGGCCGCCGCCGCGCGTTGGGCGAGGTTGCGCACTTCGTCCGCGACCACGGCGAAGCCCTTGCCATGTTCGCCGGCCCGGGCGGCTTCGACCGCCGCGTTCAGCGCCAGCAGGTTGGTCTGGAACGCGATCTCCTCAATGACTTTGATGATCTTGCTGATCTGGTCGCTGGCCTGGGAGATTTCCGTCATGGCCTGAGAGGCCTGCGTCATGGCCTGATTGCCTTCTTGGACGATCTGGCGGGTCTTCTCCATCATGGAGTTGGCCTTACTGGCGTTGGTGGCGTTGTTGCGGGTCATGGCCGCCACTTCTTCAAGCGAGGCGGAGGTTTCCTCGAGCGAGGACGCCTGCTCGCTGGCCCCGGCGGCGAGCTGCTGCGAGGCACTGGACACCTGGCCGGAAGCGTCATCGACCTGCCGCGCCCCTTCATCCAAGCCGACCACGATGCGCTGGATCGGACGAGCGATGCCCGTGCTCAGCCACCAGCCGATGGCCGCTCCGGCGACGGCCATGACCGCCGCCGAGACCAGCAGCAGCCAGGTCACTGCCCGTGTCTGGGCCTGGGCTCCGGCCTGGATGTGGCGGGCCAGTTGCAACGCCTCCGCTTCCGGCACGCCGGCGGCGATGCTGTAGGTGCGGTTGCCCAAGCGAATGGGCGTGAATGCGACGAACTTGCTGACACCTTCGAATTCATACTCCACGCAGCCGGTCTTGCCGGGCACCATCTGATCTCGCGTGATCTCCGCGAGCTTGCCGAACTTGGCGTCCATGAGACTGACCTGTTCGGCGAAGCGGTACTTGGGGTGGCTGGTCAGGATGCCCTTGTCGTCCACGAGGAAGCAGTAGCCGGTCTGGCCGTAAACTCGCGCCTGGAGGGCCTGGTTGGGCGCGGACCAGCTGGCGCTCAAAGCCACGACGCCTTCCAGCTTGCCGTCCACGTACACCGGCGAGGAGACCCGGATTTCCTCCTGACCTGTGTTGGCGGCAATGACCACGCCCGAGTTGTAGACCTCCCCGGCGTTGAGCTTGATGGTCTCCAGGAACCAATCGTGTTTGGACCGTTCGCCGAGCTGAGCGGTGAACTCTCCGCCTTTCAGGTTGTACACTTCGTGTCCGGTGGCATCGAGCAAACGGATCTGTGAGTAGAGGTGTTGCCGCCGATTGTCCTGCTGAACGACCGCCTGGTTCCAGAAAGCCTGGACTTCGCTTTGGAGGATTTTCATGGACGCCTCGGCCGCCATCGTCGACAGGTCGTCCCAATAGCCACTGCCGCAGAGGATCCAGTCCCATTCGGGGAAATGCGTGTAGACCAGGAACTTCTCGCGACCTTCGTATGGGTAGTTCAGCAGCTTCATCTCGCCCGCAGTGCGGTTTTTGAGGGCCTCCTCTAACATGGTCAAACCAAGATCGGAGATGGCGTTCTTGCCGACAAGTTTGTCATTGGGATGAATCAGCAACTCGCCTTTGGAGTCCATGACGAACACGTAACCGTCCTTGCCGATCTTGGTGGTCACGATGCGCTCGTGCAGGGCGGTCCCGTTGGTGTCGGCCATGCCCATGAGGATCATGCCGACCACCTGCTTGTCCTCCGTGGTCAGCGGCACGGCGGCTGCGCTGTACCACTGCCCGCCCAGTCGGCAGCGGCCGGTCGCCGGCTTGTTGTCCAGGATGCTCTTGACCAGTGATTGGGTCGCGTCGCCGGTCTGTTGCAGGCCGGCGGCAGGGGCTGGGCGCCTTCGCCGGCATGACCGCCGACGCAGGCCATGTCACGCGCGTCGTCGAGCTTCTGGAACACGGCGCAGATCCGGCCCGGGGCGTTGATGGCTTTCAACGCCGGCACGGCGGGGTGGTCGGGAGTCAGAATATCGGCACCAATGGTCAGCGCCGGCAGCGAGTACTCTTGCCCTGATGGCCCGGTCCAACGCTGCCGGTCGGGTCCGATACGAACCGGCTCCAGCCTGTCGCGGACCGACGTGATCAGGGCGAGGTCCGACTCGAGCATGCGGTTGATCAGTTCCCCCTGCGTGGCACAGGCTGCTTCGATGCCGGAGACGATGCGGAAAATCTCCTGGCGACCCAGGTTGTTGAACAAGTCGCTACGGCCCTGCCTGGCCAGGAGAAAGGTCCGTAGCGTGGCCGCATTGGCCAGTGTCCGAGCGTCTCCTTCCACGCGGTCGAGGAATTGCTGGAGGATGGCAGCATCGGCTTGGACGCCCTTGCTCAGCGTGTTGACGGCATCTTCCCGGAGATTGGCGTACGATTGGTCACAGGTCCGCTGGCCGAAATTTCGGAACTGATAGAGCGAAAGACCGCCGATCCCAACGACCGGGAGCAGCACCATTCCCAACGAGGTGGCGATCAATTTGCCTCTCAAGGACATGCGCATTGGATACACTCCTTGTTTGCCGCGACCCGCGCCGGGGGGAGGCGGAGGTCTGACCCGTGGTGTGAGAAAACCCCTGGCACCAAAGTGAAAAACACCGGAACTGCTCAGTAGAAAACTTCGACCAGGCAGGAGAATGGCTTTAGGTGCTCGTGTGCCGCTCTTGTGACACCGTGTCAGAGGGGAAGCGGGCCCTTATTATGTGACTTGGACAAGCGATGGGATCGGCCGGCGCTCAGGAGATCGAGACGTTATCAGCCGAAGCGATCGGGCGAATAGTGCGTCGGCCGGCCCTGCCGTGGATGGGTTCGGCAAGGCCGGCCGATGAAGCCGGATCGTCACTGTATGCCGGGGGAGGGAGGGCGGCCATTACATGTCGCGAGCCTGACTCTCGATGCCCGTGGCATGACGATCATGCTGGGCCGGTGGTTCCGAGTCATCACCGGTCAGAGCGGCGGGCCGGGCCCCCGTGCTCTCGCAGCCGGCGATGGCAATTCCGATCAGAGCGGTCAAAACGACAATCAAACCTCGACGGATGCTCTTGCTCATGTTGATCACTCCCCAGGAGCCGCGGGCATTGCGGTGTTTCCGTTGGGAAAACACACGAGATTTGATTGCGGCTCGGTTGAATGACTGTATGGGAGTGATCTGGCCGAGTCAAGCCGGCAGGCACGAGATCGTACGTCAAACAGGCCGGCTACGAAGCCTGGTCGATGTATCGGACTCTGGCCTCCGCCCAGCCATGAGGTTGTACGTCGTCGATGAGCCTCAGCAATCGGCTCAGGCTCTCCGGCGGGTAGCTGGCCCGGCGCAATAACTCGACGGCGATCAGATCGGCGGCATGTTCCCGGCCCAAACGCTCGTCGGCGGATGCGCAGTCGGGTTTGAAGCAATCACGCCGCTGCAAGTGAGCGATCTCGTGGGCGACGGCAGCGGCGATCAATGCGTCGTCATCGCCGATACGCTCATAGAGGCCGCGGGTCAGATAAATGCGACGAGTGGGCAGGGCAAAGGCATTCGGCGTGTCGCTGCCCAGCAACCGGAAGTGCCACATGCCCGGCTCATGCAGCTCACTGTGGACGGCCACCTCACTGCCGATTCGTTCGAGCCGTGCCTGACGCTCGGGGCAGCAGAATATGCCACCGTGGGTGCTTTCGAGCTCGGCAGCAGCTCTCGCACCGGCGAGGGCCTCGGCGTTTTGCTGCCAAGCGGCGGTCCAACTGGAGCTTCCGGGCTGCGATCGACATCCCAGGATGGCGACCAGGACCGCCAACACGACAGTGCGCAACATAAAGGTTGTTCCGCTCGGCGAACTACGGAACAACCTTTCAATTCAAAACGGTTTGAGTCAAGCGAGAGTGGCCCGGGCCGATAACATGCTCGGTACACATCACGCGGCGGGAGGGGAGAACAGGTCGGCCGCGGCGGGGATCAGGGTCTCGAGCACGTCCGTGGTGTAGTTCTTGACGAACCCGAGGCTGCCCGCGACCACGTTGTCGCGCAGGTCCGTCATACCGCAGCCGGGGCCGAACAGCACGCCCGCGGTCAGGAGGCTCAGGGCCGCCATTTTCACGCGTGTCATGTACGTCTTGAACATTCCGTCACCTTCCTTTGTCTGTGAGTCGCAAACGAATCCCGATGTGATGTGCTCGTCGCAGCGGCTCGCGGCCGTGCGACATACTGTTGTCTCCATTCGCCCGTCGAAGGACCCCGCTGCGGCATCAGAACAGAATCCTGAGTCTCAGGCTGCCGACAATCGAGTCCCGTCCGTCCTTGGTTCCGCCCGGGTTGGTGATGACCTGTACGTCCGGCGTGATCTGGAGCCAAGGCGTGACGTGGATGGCGTAGTACGCCTCGTAAACGGTTTCGCGGTCTGCCCGGCTGTTGATTTCGTGTCGGTACTGGCGGGAGAGGATGGCCTGTGCGACGCCGAAACCGAGGGTGTCCTTATCGCGGGTGGGCAGGAGGCCTTCGTACTGTGTACCTAGCGACCAGAAGTGCTCGAGGCGATTGTACTCGCCGTGGGCATAGCCGTACCGTCCGAAGACGCCCAGGCCTTGCTTATCCTTGGGGTTGGCGTTCTCTTTCCAGACAAGCTGGTCAAAGTTCATGTAGAAGCCCATGTCGCCGGTGTTGTACCGGGGGAAGCGGGCGCCGCCGAGTGAATCACGAAAGATCTGCTTGGTTTTCGGATCATACCACGTGCCGAATCGATAGCCGCCGGGCATGGTGCCTTTGGCGCTGGGCCACTGAGGCGTCAAACCCAATTCCCAGAAACCGCGAAAATGACACGGACCGTGGAAGGCGGTGTCAAATCCCGTGCGCGTGGGACGCTGGTCGGGATCCATGGCAGCGGCTTGCACGTACATCCAGTCCGTTGCCCAGAAGCGGACGAACGCCCCGATGCCTTTCGTCGATGGCAGGATGGGGTTGGCGACCAGGAACGAGTTGGAGAACTTGGTGTACTGGTTGGCCGCATAAGCGTTCACGTCGAACAGGTCGATGATGTTCTGCAGCTTGCCGAGGCGGAGCTCGAGGCGGTCGTCGAACCACCGCTGCCGCCACCACCATTTGTCCACGAGGATCTCGTTGTCCCCGCTGCTGCCCCAGGTGTTCGTGGGGGTGCTGATGCTGCCGACATCATCCTTCACGCCGTCGTTCCAAGTCTGAATTGCGCGGATGAAGAAGCTGCCGCCCGGCACGAGCTTCATCTTGTTGAAATCCAGTTCGAAGTTGTACTGGACGATCCCCGGCACGTCGTGGGCGTTCTCGGTGTTAAGTCCGCCCCGCATGTTCTGGGTGTATCCGCTGATGAGGACGGGAGCGAACGAGAATCCGGCCTTCTCCAGTTCGGTGCGAACGCCGCCCCATGTGCCCAGGAGCTTGGGAGTCGTCGCCAGGTTGTACGAGGGCTCCGCGGGCTGCGTGGCCGGAGCGGGCGGCTCGGCCGCCGACTGGCTCGGCGTTCCGCCCGCGGGCTGCGTTGCAGCCGACGGGGCTTGATCTGCGGCCGGCAGGACTGACGCAAAGCAGAGCATTGAAGCACAGAACCAGGCGCCTCCAGCGGTTCTTGGCGACAGCATCAGCTCCATCTCCCCATGGCAAGAGGGTGCAAGTCGTTCCAGGTGCTCGGCGGGACGGCGTCCCGACGATGGGTCACGGTTTTATCGGCAACGAGTTAACTCGATCTGGACCTGGCCAGACCCTGTGGCGTCGCATGTCCGGTTCTGGGTCATGCTTGCGACTGATACGCTTAAAGCTTGTCCTGTTAAGAAGATAGTCCAGGTCTGTTCACCTGCCGCCAAGGCGTTTTTCAGTGGCACCGATATTTTTCGGGTCAATGCCCCATGTTTGGCGGCTCCGGGCAACCGCGATGCGCCAAAAGTAAACTCAATCAGTTGACATGTCATGATTTCATGATATAATGAGGTGATGACGACAGAATTTCAGAACCTGATTCCCATGGAACGTCTGGAACTGGCAGCGTCCGTGCTGCGTGTCCTGGCGCACCCGCATCGGCTGCGAATTTGCGAACTATTGATGCAGGGGCGGATCTCGGTGAACGAGATTGCCGAGCACTTGGGCATTCCCAGCAATGCGGCCAGTCAGCACCTGGGGATCATGAAGGCGCATGGGATTCTGGGCAGCGAGCGAGACGGCAAGACGGTTTACTACCGGATCACCAGTCCGCAACCGGCATGGCTGCTGGATTGCATCCGCAACCATTCGCCGGAGTAGGCCGGGCGGTGGGGCGATGCCGCTGGGCATCCGGGTCGGGCCCTCGAGGTTGTCCGAGTGGCTCGCGGCCGGAACCTTCGAGCGGGATCGCTTCGCACGGTTCCGTGACTTCACCAAGGCAAGGACAGGAAAGGCAGACATGAGAACACTGTCGGCGGATCAACTCTCGAGTTGGAAGGGACGCATCGTGGACGTTCGGAGCCTGGCTGAGTTTGCCGGCGAGCGCCTGCCGGGGGCCGAATGCGTTCCCCTGGACACGCTGCTCGATGCCGCGGCGTCGTGGAAGCGGGATGAGCCGTTGCTGCTCATGTGCAAGAGCGGGGCACGATCGCGGCAGGCTTACGATCAGCTCGCGGCGGTTGGGTTTACAAATCACGCCACGCTGGGCGGTGGATTGGACGCGTGCCAGCGGGCCGGCGTGAACATGATCCGGGGGCGCAAGACGATTCCCATCATTCGGCAAGTGTTGATCGCGGCAGGCTCGCTCCTGTTGCTCAGTCTGGCGCTGGCCTGGCTCGATGCACGATTTCTCCTGCTCACCGGGTTCGTTGCCTTGGGCCTGTTCATGGCTGGGCTGACAGGTTTTTGTCCCATGGCCAAGCTGCTGGAGCGGATGCCGTGGAATCGGGTGTCGGCGTGCACGAGCGCTGGCTGCGGTTGTGAGAGTGCGGTTCAACAGGGGTAAGTGCGATGGGAAGCCCAAGGATTTTGATCGTCGGCGGCGTGGCGGCCGGGGCCAGCGCGGCTACCCGGGCCCGGCGGGTGAACGAACACGCGGAGATCGTGATGTTCGAGGCGGGCGAACACGTTTCGTTCGCCAACTGCGGTCTGCCTTACTACATTGCCGGGTCGATTGCCGATCGCACCAAACTGCTCCTGGCCACGCCCGAATACTTCAAGCGAACGTTCAACATCGACGCACGCACGGGGCACGAAGTGCTCGAGATCGACCGGGCGGGCAAACGCGTGCAGGTGCTGTGTCGTGCCACCGGCGAACGCATCTGGGAGCGGTACGACAAGCTGATCCTGGCCCCGGGAGCTTCGCCTATCGTTCCGCCCTGGCCGGGCGTGAAGTCGAGCAACGTGTTCAGTCTGCGCGACGTTCCCGATGCCGACCGGGTCAAGTCGTATGTCGACGCCCGGCAGCCCAAGCGGGCGGTGCTGATCGGTGCCGGCTTCATCGGACTGGAAATGGTAGAGGTGCTTACGGAGCGCGGCGTGGCCGTCACGCTGGTCGAGCAGCAGCGGCACGTGTTGCCCGTCTTTGACGAGGAGATGGCGGCCGTGATGGAGGCGGTTTTGGCCCGGCACGGCGTCGAACTGCGGCTGGGGCAGACGCTCGAGAAGCTGACCACCGACGGCGATCGCGTTACCGACGTGCGGTTGAGCGACGGCAGCGTCATACCTGCTGACATGGTGCTCCTGGCCATGGGCGTCCGGCCGAACGTGAAGCTGGCGGCCAACGCAGGGCTGACCATCGGTCCCAGCGGGGGCATCGCGGTCAACGAGTACTCGCAGACCAGCGATCCGGACATCTATGCCGTCGGCGACGCCGCCGAGGTGATGCACGGCGTGCTCGGGCGTGCGGCGAGGATTCCGTTGGCGGGACCGGCCAACCGAAACGGCCGACTCGCAGGCGAGCACGCCGCCACCGGACGCTCGGCGCGCACCACCCCTGTGTTGGGGACGGCCATCGTCGGGGCGTTCGGGAAGGTGGCGGCGAGCACAGGGATGACGGTCCGGGCGGCTCGGCAAGCCGGTTACAACGTGGGCTTCAGCTACGCGATTCGCGGGCATCACGTCGGTTACTATCCCGGAGCCGAACAGATGATCCTCAAGCTGGTGTACGAGCAGCGCACGCGACGCGTGCTCGGGGCTCAGGCGGTTGGCGGGGCAGGCGTGGATAAGCGCATCGACGTCGTCGCGACGGTCCTGCATTTCCGCGGCACGATCGACGATCTGGCCGGCCTGGACTTGGCGTACGCGCCGCAGTTCGGAGCGGCCAAGGATCCACTGCACATTGCCGCCTTCGTTGCCCAGAACCAGGAAGACGGCCTGCTTCGGCAAGCGGGCGTGGATGGCCTGCCCGCCGACGCGCAGCTCATTGATGTGCGCAGTGAGCAGGAATTTCGATCAGGGGCACTGGCCGGCGCGGTGAACGTGCCGCTGCCTGCGCTGCGAAGCCGGCTGGATGAGCTCGACCGCAACCGGCCCGTGTACGTCTACTGTCGTGTTGGCCAGCGCGGCTACGTGGCGGCTCGGATTCTCGCTCAGCATGGCTTCGCCGACGTGTGGAACATCTACGGCGGTGTCACGTTGAATCTTCCGAAGGAAGCTATGAGCTGTGGGCTATGAGCTCATGCTACCGGCGAACCGGCGGGTCGGCCGGCTCGTAAAGGGGAAAGTCTGCTCGGTCCGGTAAGCCTGCGACCGTACGATGCGATCCGGCACGCGACTGTGCGAAAACCACGCATTCAGCCGGATGGCTGTGAAATCCTTCACGAGGTCCAGTTAGCGGAGGACTGCCGAAGGAGGGAATCGAACCCTCACTCCCTTGCGGGAACGGGATTTTGAATCCCGCGCGTCTGCCAATTCCGCCACTTCGGCTGGTGGGTACATCTTATCTGGACTGGCCAAAAAGGCAACAGCCCCCGGGGCAAGGCTTTTCTACCCCGGGTCCTCGCCAGTTGTGTCGGTTTTCGCACACCTGTTCGCTTGTCCGGAGAAAGCTCGGCACTATAGTAGGTGAGACTTCCAAATTCCCCGTTTTCGGGTCATTGTTTTAGGAACAACGCAAATGGAACAGCAGGCAACCCCCGTCACGTTGGATGCCCTCCTCACTCACATCGACGACGCCGTCTGCGTCCTGAACCGCAACCGCGAATTCGTGTATTTCAACCCCGCGGCCGAGCGGCTCACCGGTTTCCGTGCTTCCGAGTTGCTGGGCACGGGCTGCAAATGCACGGCGGTAACCGACTGTAAGGACGAGCAGGGGCGGTCGCTGGCCGGCCGGCTTTGCCCGGGCCTGGATGTACTGAGCGGGGAAGTCGCGTCGCGGAAGCAGCGGCTGGTTCTGACCACCAAGGACGGCGAGTCGCACACGGTCCAGGCCGTCTACACGGGCCTGGGCAACGTGGACGGCAAGCCCGAATACCTGATCGTGGTGCTTCGCGACGTGGCCGAGGAAGCCGCCCAGGAGGCACAGTGGCTTCGGACCATCAGCGAGCTGCGCGAGGAAGTCGAGCGGCTTCGCCAGCAATTACGCGATCGCTACGGGTTCGCGGGCATCGTCAGCCGTTCGCCGCGCATGCAGGTGGTGCTCGAACGCATTCGGGCTGCCTGCAACAACAGCAGCCCCGTCCTGATCTGCGGCGAGCCCGGCACGGGCAAGGAGATGGTGGCCCGGACCATTCACTGCAACGGTCTGCAGAAGAACGCGCCCTTCATCACGTTCAGCGTGTCGGCTACGGCTCCCGAGCGGATCGAGGCCGAACTGTTCGGCTACACGCCGGGCAGCATCCCGGGCACGACCGCGGGGTGCACGGGCCTGTACCTGGCCGCCGACGAAGGCACGCTGTTCATCAAGGACGTCGATCGCCTGCCGGCCAGCACTCAGGTTCGGTTGCTCCAGGCCATGCAGGAGCGAGCGGTTCGGCCGATCGGCAGCACGCAAGCCACGCCGGCCAACGTTCGTATCATCGCCAGTACGACCCGCTCGGTGGAAGAGCTGGTCTCGTCGGGGGCTCTGCGGGAAGACCTTTACTACCGCCTGAACGTCATTACAATCGAGGTTCCGGCGCTGCGGCTGCGGAAAGAGGACATCCCGCTGCTGCTCGAGCACTTTGTGCGGCAGCATAACGGCGAGAGCACGCGGCAGGTCAGCGAGATCGCGCCCGAGGTGTGGGCGGCCCTTAGCGCTCACGATTGGCCGGGGAACGTTCGCGAACTGCAGAACGTCATCGAGTCGGCCTTCGTGGCCAGCAGCGGCAGCGTGCTGTTGCCCGAGGTGGTGAACCTCGCCGGTGGAAGCAGCCGTCACGGCAAGGGCAACGGCGAGAACGAAGCTGTCTCGCTGGATGACATCCTTTGCGACACGGAACGCCGGGCCATCCTCACGGCGCTGCGGCGAGCCCGGGGTCAGCGAAGCATGGCGGCCAAGTTCATGGGGATCTCCCGAAGCCGGCTCTATCGGAGAATGGAAGCGCTTGGCATCGCCTCGAAGAAGGATCTCCAGTAGACGCAAGACGTCGCGGGCATTCGCTCGCGCGAATGATGACATTTCAGAACAGCCGCGGGCTTTAACTCGTGCGGCCGAACCGATCATTTCGCCGCGTGGGTTAAAGCCCGCGGCTCAATTGCATACTTGGATCGATCAGATCGTTTGCGCGGACAACCTCGCGTTCATGGCCGGCCTGCCCGATGCCTGCTGCCAGCTCATCTACGCCGACCCGCCGTTTTTCACCGGCCGGACGCACGTTCGCGATAACGGCCGGCATTCACTGGACGACAACTGGCCCGGCGGCCTGGACAGCTACCTCGCGTTCCTTCGCCCGCGGCTTGTCGAGATGCGCCGGCTCCTTGCCGAGACCGGCGTGCTTTGCCTGCATTTGGATTGGCACGCCTCGCATTATGGCCGTGTGCTGCTCGACGAGATTTTCGGCTACGACCACTTCCTCAACGAGATCATCTGGTCGTATCGCACCGGCGGCGTCTCCCGGCGATGGTTCGGCCGCAAGCACGACACCCTCCTGGTCTACGCCCGCTGCGTCGATCGCCACAAGTTCAATCTGTTGCGGGAAGGCACGTTTCGCACCGACGGCATGAACTACGATGAACAGGGCCGGCCCTACAAGAACACCAAGACCGGACGGCTCTACTTCAACGCGGCCGGCCCCGCGGTTACGGACGTGTGGGAGATCCCGTTCCTCTCGACGGTCAGCCTCGAACGCACGGGCTACCCGGCTCAGAAGCCCGAGGCTCTGCTCGCCCGCATCATCCAGGCCTTTTCCGACCCCGGGGATCTGGTGGCCGACTTTTTCTGCGGGAGCGGCACCACGCTGGCCGCAGCTCGAAAGCTGGAGCGCCGCTGGATTGGCTGCGATGCATCCGCCAAGGCCGTCGAGATCGCCCGGCAGCGTCTGGCGAACCATAAGCCATGAGCTACGAGCTGTGAGCTGTGAGCCGGATTGTGACCCGCCCGCACGTTTCCCAGCGGGCGGCGGGGCTTGACCCCGCCGTCTCGTTCCCTCGTCAGTTCGCTTTCTTCTCGTGATGCCCGGCGGGGGTGGCCGGGTCAGGCGGAAGCGTGCTGTCGTAGAGCAGGGCGACGAGCTTGTCCTGGGGAGCAATGCTGCGGGCGCGGGTGAGCACTTCAAAGGCCCGGTCGGGCTGATCGCTGTACAGCAACGCGTAACCCAGGAAGGTGAGGCGATCGAGGTCGCGGGGGGCCGAAACGATGGCGTTGTTCAGCGCCCGCATGTGCAGCTCGAAGTCGGCTTTGTTGCCGTAGTCGTCGCGGATGTCGTAGTCCAACAGGGCGATGCGCGGTTCCAGGGTGAACGCCTTGCGCAGGAAATTCGCCGCGTCCTGGTAACGGCCGATGGCGAAGAAGGCGTGGGCCGAGTAGATCATGGCCGAAGGATCGCCCAGGTTGTTTTCGTGGGCCATCTTGAAGTGCTTGGCAGCCATGCGGTACTGGCCCGCGCGGAAGGCGGCCAGGCCGCGGCCCAAGTAGCTGCTGGAGCTGGAGAGCAGCGACTCGCCCCGGGCGGAGGCACGAGCTGCCCAATCAGCCGATTGCCGGCCTCGGACGAACCCGAAGCGGCTCGGCTCGAGATTCTCTTCGGCATATTGCTCGTCGGGCGTGCCTTGCGGTGTCTCATATCTGTCGTTCGTGTACACCCCCCGTTTGGGGGCCGCGTTTTCAACGACGGCCCGTCGTGGTGCCTCGGCTCGGCCGGTGAAGCCGAAGCGGTGGGGGACGAGATCATTGGCATGGGGCTGCGACTGGGCGGAGCCGGCGTTGCGGCTGGCCGGGCCGACCGCTCGCGGGCCGGCGGCCGGGCGTGGGATGCGATAGAGCTCCTGCAATGCCTGGCTCACCGCGCCGGCATTGTCGGTGGGCCGACTGGCGGGAGAGGACTTACGCGCGGTGTCAGTCTTGTCCGATGTGGTGGTCTCGGCACAGCCGCGGGTTTCGCGCGACTCCACGGAGTCGGCAACGGCCGGGGCCACGGCGAGGAACATCCACAGTGCTGGTAACGCAATCGGGCACCCAAAGCGGGCCGGCGGGATGCGGGCGGACATGAGGCGCCTCCCATCGTAAACGGGGGAGTTACGCGGCAAGCTCATTATGCTTTGCCGTGCCGGACATGGCAAGAGAAAAATGCCGGTCGCGTCTCCCCGTTCCGTCTCTTGTACGCCCGGTAACTGGCGCGGTTGCAGTGGCGTATCGGCGAGGACCCGTCTTCCTTGCCGGCCGTGACTGCTCCACTACGGCTGCGGTTCGTCAGGACGGGGATTGTTCCCGTGGTGTTCGTTCCTTACGGAGCGGCCGTAGGGGCTGTCCTCGAAGCGGCGGGAAAAGTATTCCTCTCCCATGATCAGCACGGCGAACGTCTTGATGATGATCCACAGATCGAGGGCCGGCCCGAGGTGATCGACGTAGTACACGTCGTACTTGATCCGCTCGGGCCAACTCATGGTGGCATTGCTGTTGACCTGGGCCAGGCCGGTCAGGCCGGGTGGCACTTCCAGGCGTCGCCGTTCGAACGCATCGTAGCGCACGACCTGGTCCATGATCGTCGGTCGCGGGCCAATGATGGACATGTCGCCGCGGAGGACGTTGTAGAGTTGAGGCGTCTCGTCGATCTTGGTGCGACGGAGAAATCGCCCGAAGCGGGTGATCGCGCGATGATTGAGCGGCACGACTTCCGTGGGGTCGTGCACATGGTCGGCTCGCATGGTGCGGAACTTGTAAGCGGTGAAGGGCTTGCCGAATCGGCCGCCGCGCGTCTGCGTGAACAGTAGCGGTCCGGGCGACGTGAGCTTGATGCCCACCGCGGCCACCAGCCACACGGGCAGCAAGAGCACCATGAGCGTGAAGCTCACGAGCACGTCGACGATGCGGCGAATAGCGAGATAGACGTTCACGAATCAGCACACCCGATCATCATAGCGTCGCCCGGCGTTTGCCCGCTTCCAGGTCGAGCAGCCAGCGTTTCACGGCGATACCCTGTTCGGCGGAAAAGCCGCCCAGCGATCCGTTGCATCCGACCACGCGATGACACGGGATGACCAGCGGCAAGCGATTCTGGCCGAGCGCTGCCCCGACGGCTCGCGACGCGAGCGGCTTGCCGATCCGCCGAGCCAGCTCGCCATAGGTTGCGGTTTGGCCGTAATCCAACTGCGCGCATGCGGTCAGGACCTTTCGCCGGAACTCGCTTACGTTCCCCAAATCGATGTCGACGTCGAACCGGACGGGCTTGCCTGCGAAGTAGTCGCGCAGTTGTTTCTGAAAGCCGGGCAGTAGCCGGGGAGCGTACCTTGCGTCGGGATGAAGCCTGGCAATCCACGCTCGCGCCCGGTCCGGGGCGCGGGCGGTCATGTAGATGTGTCGCAGGACGGTATTGTCCTCGGCGATCACGACCACCGAGCCGATGGGAGCGGCTGTCACGAAGTATTCGAGCATGCCCTGAGGGTAACCCAGAGCGGTAGTGCGAAACAAGCGGCCTTGCGGCAATTCGTCGGGGCTGGTCGCTTTTCACGTGTGAAACGGCCGCCATGCCTCGTCCCAAGCGGCCGTGCTCAGTGGCGATCGAAACCGGCTCGACGGAGCCGTTGCGTGATCTGGTTGATCTGCTGCAGGACTCTGCGGCCGCGGTCGCCGGCATCGAGACCTAGGAACTGCAAGCCCATGCGCACCTGGCCGTCGGATCGCCGCTCGTAGTATGTGATTCTCGCCGTGACTTCGATGGGCTGGCGGTCGGCGGGGCCGGCGAATCGGCAGGCCAACCGGTCGTCCTCGCGCCAGCGGGGACGAACCTCGCGGGGCAGTTCCACGCTCAGCCCGCCTGCGGACAGATCGAGCATGCGGCCGCGCTGGTGCGACATATCCTGATTCGCTGCTTCATGGGCCTCGGTGAGCCAGAGATCGACCGGGATGTAGTGGCCCGGCGGTACAGGCGTGCGGTGGTACAATCGCCGTTGCAACTCCTGCACGATGTCTGGCCAACTGAGCCGCATCACGATGCGCGTTCGGCCGCCCTTGGACGGCAATCTTGAGCAACCGAGCAGGCCGGCGGTAAAGACGCACTTGCGGCTTCCGCGGCGGAACGACACGCCCAGTTCCCGGCCGATCTCGGGCAGTTCCGCGGCCGGTTCCGGCCCCAAAACCTCCAGACATACCGCGTCGTCTTCGTGGTCGGCCGCGGGCAGGAAGCGCGTTTTGATCATGGTCCAGCCGTCGGCGGCCTGATACGTGAGCGTGGCCGGGTAGCGGTTGCGGATGGCCTCCGACAGGCTTTCGTACGATTGACCATCATGCAGAAAAGAGGTGCTCAAAAGTCGAACCCTTTTTGTGTGCCGGCCAACTGGGCGGCTCGCTCCACCAGTCGTTGCCGCAGCAGTTGAGAGGTCTTGTTCGATTCGGGGTCGGCAACCTGGAACTGCAGGCCGAGGATCACTTTTCCCAGGCTGCCGGTGGGCGTCTTGTTGCAGAGAACGCATTTGAGGCGGAACCGCTCGGCGTCACCGGGAGCCAGCGTGAATTCGACCTCGAGTTCGTCGCCGATCCACAGCGATTCGGCGATCCGCTCCTCGGTTCGGCAGGCCATGCCGTCACCGCTGACGTTGAAGAGCCAGCCCACGCCGCCCATCTGCTGACCGTCGCGCTGCCAGCGCAGATCGACCTGGGCCGAATGCGACAGCTTGATACGGCGGTATCGCCGCCGCTGGGCCACTTGCAAGATTGGCGGACGGCTTACGTGCATGCGGGGCTGGTTGCCCGGTGTGACGGCCGGCAGGACGCGAATCACGTCCGTGCTGAACAGGTATCGCTGCTCGCCCAGATGGACCACGACATCGACGTACGTTCCGACCAGTTCGCGAACGTCGTCGACGGTCACGGGAGTGGCGGTTGGGCTCGGACCGGCGGTCGACTTCAGGGAGGTGTGCTGACCAGCCGCATCCTCCCGGGACAGCGCGGCCAGCGTCACCACGGAGGCCAGATCCAGATCGACCGGGTTGCCGTGCGGTTCCAGCCGGCCATGCAGGTAGCAGCATTCACCCCAGACCCGCGGTTCGATGAGCACTGGGACCTGCTGGCGGATGGCCTGTTCGAGCGTCCGGGTGGATTGCCGGGGATTCAGGTCGATAGCGTATGACATTGCGAGCACTCACTTTATGGCAGCCGGGCTGCCGCACCGATGCACCCCGCCGATCCAGCCCGCGCGAGGAAGTGTTCCGGGCGGCCGGGCGAGAATCGCCCTCTCCTTCATTCGACGCCCCGGCAGGGCGACTTTATGTACGACCTTCCGGTAATCCGTCGCCCCGAAAAGGGGGGGAACCTAGGAGACCGGCGATTGGGAGGGATAGGAGCGGTTACGGAGCTGGCGCGGCCGTCCGGCGGACGCAGCCGACGGCGGGTGGGCGGGTGCGTGCCGAACCCTCCCGACTTGACCTCACTGGCCCGGCCGGCGATAATGCAGGGCTCTTGACTTGAACGGAACGCATAGATCGGAGTTTGCACCGTGTACGCGATTATCGAAGACGGCGGACGGCAATATAAAGTGGCGCCCGGGGACAAGATCTACGTGGACATTCGCGATCTGCCCGAGGGCCAGGAAACCATCGAGTTCGACCGGGTGCTCGCCGTGGGTGAGGGGGCGGACGCTCGCATCGGCCAGCCGCTGGTCGCCGGCGTCAAGGTCATCGGCCGTCTGGAGGGCGAGGTCAAGGGCGAGAAGCTTCACATCATGAAGTACCGCCGCCGCAAGAACTATCGCCGCGTCACGGGCCATCGGCAGAAGCACCTGCAGGTCACCATCAGCGAAATCGTGGGCTGATCGGTGAGATTTCAGTGGCTGCCGCCAAGATGCGGCGGCGCCGCTGCATCCGCGGGCCTACAATATTGCAGATCGAGCCCGAGGAAAGCGGGACGTCGAGCTTCCAAGCCCATCGGTTTACGAGCCGGTGGGCTTCTCTCATGCGCAGCTATGGGCTATGAGCTCTGAGCTGCGAGCCATCTCCCAGTGCGCTAGTCCCAAGCCGTGGGAAAGCGTTCGCCTCTGAGTAATTGACCCGGCCTCGTCGGATTATGCAGTCTGGGCTGCTGCCCGCGAGCGTTCGATGCGCCGAGCCACGAACAGGCCGGCTTCGAACAGGCCAACCATGGGCAGAAGCAGCAGCATCATGCTGAACGGGTCGGGTGAGGGGGTGAAAACGGCGGCAGCGATGGCCATGATGAGAATCACGTGCCGGCGGAATCGAGCCATTTCGTCGGCCGAAAAAATGCCCAGAACCGCAAGAAAGGCCACCACCACGGGCACCTGGAAACCGATGCCGAACGCGGCCGCCAGCTGGAGCGTGAACGGGATGATCTCGGAGAACCGGATGTCGGGCACGACCCGGTTGGCATGCCCGACCTCGCGCACGTGGGCGACCGCGTAAACCTTGTCGCCGTAGCGGACGCGGATTTCCCGCTCCGTGCCGTTGAGCCAGAGGACGCCGTCCGCAACGTCCTGGGGGTCTTCCTTGTAACTGGGGATAAACTGCGTGCCCAACGTGTTCGGAGCCGTCGCTGGGGGCGACGTCGTGTCGGTGATCGGCACCCCCTCCTGGCTTGCGACCAGAAAGCTGGGCATGAATCGGGCCACGTCGGGCAGATCGGTTCGGTACGTGAGCAGAAACTTCAGGAGCAGCGGGTTGACCACCACGATGAGAAACACTGCTCCGGTGAAAAACAAGATGATCGAGACCGGAGCGAAGGCGCGAACCCATCGGCGTTCATGGGGATAGAGCCCGGCGGCAATAAAGCCCCAAATCTGCATGATGCTGTAGGGCGCCGAGACGATCAGCCCGATGATGAGGGCGACCTTCAGGTCGGTCATGAACTGCTCGGCCGGGGCCATGGTGCGGATTTCGGCGGGCAGGCCGTGACTGCGGTAGATGGCGAACACCGGCCACATCAGGAAAGCCTGAAGGTAGTCAATGAACATGTAGCAGACGACGGTTCCGACGAACAGGCCGATGAGGGCCCGGATCAGCCGCGTCCGCAACTCCTCCAGATGCTCGCCCAACGTCATGCGGACGTCGTCGGGATTACTGGGGGCGGAAGCAAATACTTTGTTGAGAACGCTCATATTGCGTCCGTTCGGTTTTGTTCGGCACACATCCGGGACGATGCAAACCCGGTATTGGATCCGGCAGCACTCGTGTGAATCACTTCCGTATTACGCCGCCGGGCCGCCGGTGTCTCGAGGAAATGCCGGCAGCCCGGAGTGGATCGCATGTCGGTTCAGGGCCGGCTGGCGATGGCGTGGGCGAGCGGTTTGACCACCAGAGGCACCACGCGGCGGGCCGCGAGCTGTTCGCCGAGGTCCGCCAGTTGCCCGTACGCCTTGCAGAGATCGGTCGGCTCGCCGAAGCCCCAATAGCGGCGAATGGTCAGATACACGCTCAGCAACTGGTCCTCAAAGTCGCCCGTGCGGACTTCATACGTGGTGGTGCGGCTCTTGACTTCCAGGTACGCCTGCGTGTCGCACATGCCATTCAACGTAATGCCGAAGCTCGGCTGGCAGTCGATGGTGTGGGCGGCCTCGTGCCCGAGCAGGAAGCGAGCGAACGGATGGTCCGCATAGAGCGTCTCGGCCACCAGCCGGTCATGGTTGCCGGCATAGACCAGGTCGAATCCGTACACCACCTCGAGATAGTCTATGTCCAGATCGCTGAGCGTCAGATGGCAGGGAGCGTTGTCGAGCAGCAACTCGCCGAAGGAGCGATAATCTTCGGGCGTGGGCGGTGCGAAGAAGCCGAACCGGATGGCACCGGGTTCCAGCCGTACCCAACGCTTCGCGCGCCCGTCGCGGCCCGCCATATCGCTCTCTTCCAGCACCAACGCCCCGTCATCCCGCCGCCGCATCCGTCGCATGGAAGGATACTCTCGCCGGATCCGCTCGAAAAAGTGCAAGACCGTCTCTCGTTCGAGAGACAGGTCCAACTTCAGGTAGATGCGGGAGCTAACGTAAAAATCGTCGCAGTGTGCGCCGAGACTGGCTTTCATTCGAAAAGGCCTCTCCAGGGTCCGTCCCAGGCCCCATGTGCCGGTTCTTTAATATCCAGCAAACCATTATGGCGGATCAGGGGGCAATCTACAAGACGCGGCAGTTATCCGGGCGGTATCCGCCGGCCCTGAGGTGGTGGGAAAACGTATAACTGCTGGGACCTGACTTGCAATCCCGAGCGGGTGCGGAAAAGATAGGTTGTCGCCACACGAGGCGGGCGTCGTTCAAATCGAGCGGAGAACCTTTTGGACATGAGAATCGAATCCGGCACGACGACGGAACATCGGGTCCGCCTGGGCATATTTCTGGGCATGTGCGTGGTCTTTGCCGCCTACTTTGCCTACGACGGGTTCTGGGGCTATCCGGCCAAGAACCTGGAGTGGGCCCGACAGAACATCAACGTGCCGGCCGAGCTAAAAGCCAATCTCCAGACCAACCCCAAGGTGCTCACGGCCGAGCTGCGCAAAATTCAGCCCGGCATGACAGAGGCGGAGGTGGAGGCGTTGCTGGGCAAGCCGGCGGTGGTGGTGGAAGGCGAGGGCTTGTTTGCGGCCAAGGACCACTGGTATGTCGGGCCGGCCGCTTGTGCCAGGATCACGCTGGCCGACGGAAAGGTTCGCGATGAGGTCAAGCCACTCGAGAATATTCAAAAGAGCGAGAGCGACATTCAGTTGCAGAAGATTCTCGGTGCGATCCTCGGCGTGGTGTCGATCGGCGTAGGGATCTACTACATTCGCATCAACACCATGAAGACCGTCGTGGACGACACGGGCCTGACGTCCAAGGGCCGGCACGTCTCCTGGGACGCCATGACCGGCCTGGATACCTCCGACTACGATCGCAAGGGCTGGCTGGACTTGGTTTACCGAGACGCCGACGGCCGGGAAGACACCGTACGGCTCGACAGCTATCACATCGCCCGCTTCGACGAGATCATCGGCGCTGTCTGCGAGCGGAAGGGGTTCGAATCACCGTTGCGAGCCCGGCAGGCGGAAGTGGCCGAAGCGTGAAGGTAGGCCGGCATCAGGGGACCGGTGGGCAAGAGGCCGGTCCCTGCGGTGTCAGATCAGCCGGGCCAGCGGAGTCCGTCGAAGGAAGAATACAAACAGCAGAGAGGCAAACCAGACCAGCAGCGTTTCCACCAGCACCGATGGGACTGCGAGGCTGTACTCGCCGGCCACCATGAGCACCATCGGATGTACCAGGTAGATGCCGAATGAATTGCGGACGAGCATTTGCGTGATCCCGTCCGTTTGTCCCGCCCATACGCTGGCCCCTCCGATCAGCAGCAGGGCCAGCCCATAGCGTTTCAACAATCCCCACTCCAGCGTCGCTCCTGTACTCGACAGCGCGGAGACGGCCAGGACGATGACCGCCGCCATGCCAATGGGGATCAACGTCTTCCATCGCGGCGCGTCGAGCGAGATCGCTCGGCCCAAGGCCATGCCCAGCGGGATGCAGGCGATCGAAAAGACCCACTGCCCGAAAGGCGCGACCGGCGGCATGCGCAGTCTGACATACGCACAGGCCAACAGGGTGAGCGCGCCGATCGTCGCCGAGGCCCAGATTACTCGGCGGATCGGCAGCCTCAGCGTACGGCGGGCGAGGAAGACCGCGGTCAGGTTGGCGGCCAGGATGAAAGGCAGGAACCACAAATGGATGACCGGGCCGTACAGCAGCATGGTCGGTTCGAAGACGGCCAGCGGAGGCCGGCCGTGTCGCCATTCCCGCCACAGCAGGAACGGGATGTACGCCGCCGACCAGAACAGCCAGGGCACAAGAACGGCACGGGTCCGGCGGGCTGCGGCATCTCGCACCGTCGGGGGCACGGGCCGGCGGACGCACATGGCCACGGAGGTGATCAGGAATACCGGCAGGCCCACGCCCGCGAACAGATATCGCCCCGTGGCATGGCCGGACACGATGTCGATCTGGGCCAGGATCCGCAGGCGGTCCAGGAAGACCAGGCGCAGCGCGGGAACGTTTGCGGTGGGTTGGACATCGGTCATGGCGTGGCGGGCTTGTACCGGATTCGCCGGCCGAAGGCAAGCGAGCCCGGCCGACCAGACAGCGTTCAGACTTCATGTTACATCATACCGGCGCTTGTCCAGGGGCCTGGAGGCTGCCGATAATAGCAGGGTTCGTGTCTCGTGTGCCTGTCCGTCACGAGCGTCCGACCGGTCATGAATGGTTGAACTGACCAGCACAGCACTGCTTCTGGCAATCTTCGGCTTCCTCATCGCAGCCAGCGTCCTGTCCGGACGCACACTCGAGCGGCTGGGGGTGCCGGTGGTTCTATTGTTTCTCCTTCTGGGCATCCTGGCCGGCTCCGAGGGCCTCGGGGGGGTGTCATTCGATGATTATGGCTTCGCCTTCCGAGTCGGTACGGCCGCTCTCGTGCTGATCCTGCTCGACGGCGGCCTGAACACGTCCGTCGCCTCCGTCAAAGAGAGCTTCAAGCCGGCGGCCATCCTGGCCACATTCGGTGTGGCCGGCACGGCCGGGCTGGTAGCCCTGTTCGCTCGCTTCATGGGCCTGCCCTGGACGGAGAGCATGCTGCTGGGTGCGGTGGTGTCCTCCACCGATGCGGCCGTCGTGTTCGCCGTGCTGCGGGGAGGGGGGCTGCGCCTTCATAAGCGGATCGCCACCACCATCGAACTCGAATCCGGGATCAACGACCCGATGGCCGTGATCCTTACGTTGGCGGTCACCACGGTGGTCGCCGGCGAGCAGGTGGATCGCACGGATCTCATCACCGGCGTGCCGCTGCAGTTGGCCATCGGTCTGGCCGCCGGCGTCGGCTTCGGTTACGCCGCGCGATGGCTTCTGCGGCGCGTACGGCTTTCGACCGCCGGCTTCTATCCCGTGCTCATCATGGGCGGGGCGTTTCTCTGCTACGGCGTCACCACGTTGATCGGAGGCAGCGGCTTCCTGGCCGTCTATGCCGCGGCGGTGGTGATCGGCAACAGTCGTATCCCGCTTCAGAGCGGCCTGGCTCGCGTCCTCGACGCCATCGCCTGGCTCAGCCAGATTACCATGTTCCTCATGTTCGGGTTGCTGGTGTTTCCTTCGCAGTTGATGTCGGTGGCGTGGGTGGGGATCGCCATCGCGTTGTTCATGGCCTTTGTTGCCCGCCCGTTGGTCGTCACGCTTTGCCTGCTGCCGTTCCGATATCCGGCCAAGGAAGTGGCCTACGTGGGCTGGGTCGGACTGAAGGGGGCCGTGCCCATCATTTTGGCCATCTTCCCCGTGCTGGCGGGCGTGCAAGGGGCCATGAACGTCTTCAACATCGTGTTCTTCATCGTGGTCTGCAGTGCGATCGTGCCCGGGGCCACACTGCGATGGGTCACTCGCCGGTTGGGGCTGCAGGCACCGGACGTGCCTTCACCGGTAGCCGCCCTCGAGATCAACTCCACCCGTTTGCTGAACGGCGAGTTGCTCTCGTTCTTCATCACCGAGCCGCTGGCCGTCTGTAATGTGCCCGTGTCGAAGATTCCGTTCCCGCCGCATTGTTCAGCAGTGTTGCTGGTTCGCGGCGAAGAACTCATCGCCCCTCGCGGCAGCACGGTACTGCGTCCCGGCGACCACGTATACGTCTTCTGCCGCGCCGAGGACAAGCCGTTCATCCAGTTGATCTTCGGTCGGCCGGAAGAACACACGTAGTGCGCATCTTGGGGGGCGGGCGTCCCGCCCGCCTGTTCCATCCCTCGTGATCCTGGTTGCTACGATGGCATTGTGGTGCAGGGTTCTTGCCTGCACATGTTTCGCCTGCGGTTTTTTCGCCCCGTAGGGGCGGCGGATCTTCCCCCGCCTCCAGCCCTTAGGCCCCAGGCCCCAGCCCCTGCCCACTAATCCAACGCCATGGCCAACAGCTCCGCCATGTGTACCGGATGCTTGTCGGTCATGTAGTGGATCTGGTGCCGGCAACTCGTGCCCGAGGCCACCACCGTCGTGTCGGGGTCGCAGGCCTCGATCTTGTCGATCAGGTTCTGAGCCACCTTCTTGGACAATTCGAGCTTGCTGCGGAGCATGCCGTACGCGCCGGCCATGCCGCAGCATCCGGTGTCGAGCAACTTGGCACTGGCGCCGGGCACTTTGTTGGCCAGCTTGGGCATGATCGACGCGTCCGACAGCGCCTTGGCATGGCAATGGCCGTGGATGACGACTTTGCTCACCAGGCCGCTCTTGAACGGCAGAGCCTCGGGCTCGCGGACCAGCAACTCGTACATGAACTGCTCGAACAGTACGCAGCGCTGAGCCACTGCGTCGGCGCCGGGAATCTTCAACTGCCGGTACTCGTCGATGAACATGGTGTAGCACGACGGCTCGAGGAAGATGATCGGCTCGGTGCCGTCTTTGAAGACGGCAATGTTGTGCTCGGCCAGGCGGCGGACTTCATCGAGGACACCGCGGCTGCACGCCGGCCGGCCGCAGCACTTGCGGCGCTTCTCGAGCATTACTTCGAAGCCGGCCGCTTCGAGCACCTTGACCGCGGCCTTGCCGATGTTCGGCTCGTTGTAGCGGACCCATGTGTCGTCCCACAGGATCACGCGGCCGCGGGAGACGATCTTTGTGCTGTCGCCGTTCCCGGAGGTCAGGCGGGCCGAACCATTGCCGGACGAACGCGATCCGGACGAGCCGCGCTTGTGGAACCATTTGTCGAACCGCTCGCTCGCGTAGGGCGGCATGCTTCGCTCGGCGGCGAAACCGAGCGTCTTTTCCATGAGCATCCGCACGAGCGGGTTACGCAGAATCGTGTTGACGATGGGAGCCTGCGGGCCCGCGTTGAGCCGCCCCAGCAGGTCGGCCTTGGAGATCAGCCGGTCCACCAGCGGTACGCCCTTGGCTTGATGGCGGGCGTGAAGGATCTCGGCCTTGAGCAGCGCGAGGTCCACGTTCGACGGGCACTCGGTCTTGCACGCCTTGCACGACAGGCAGTACTCCAGCGCCTTGTCGAGCTCCTCGGCGAACAGGGCGGAGCCGTCGCCGTTGCCGCCGGTGAACTTGTGGTCCAGTGCGGCCCGGATGGTATTGGCTCGACCGCGGGTGGACATGATCTCCTCGCCGGTGGCCAGGTAGGTCGGGCACATCGTGGGCGGATCCTTGCGACAGCCGCCGCATCCGTTGCACTGCTCGAGGTTGCGGACGAATGACTCGTCGCGCTCCACGAACTGGAACAGCGGTTCGAAGGGCAGCCGGATCTCGTAATCCGCACCGAAGCGGAGTTGCGTGTCGATGCGGTACTCCCGGCCGTCAGTGATGATCTTGCCCGGATTGAGCAGATTCTTGGGATCGAACAGCCGTTTTACCTGCGTGCAGGCGTCCATGAGCTCGGGGCCGAGTTGCCGCGGCACGTACTCCGTGCGGGCGATGCCCACGCCGTGCTCGCTGGCCAGCGAGCCCTTGAACCGCAGCGTGAGGTCAGCCACCTGGTCGGTGATCTGGCGATACTTGGCGATGTCCTCGGCCGAGTGCAGGTCGATCTTGGGCCGCACGTGCAGCAACCCCGATGCCGCGTGACCGTAGAACGACGCCTGGATGCCCAGCGGCTGGAGAATCGACTGCAAGCCTCGGACATACTCGGGCAGCGTCTCGGGCGGCACGCACACGTCCTCGATACCGGGCGTGGGCTTGGCCGGTCCTTTGCAGGCGGTCAACAGCGTGAGACCTTGCTTGCGGAGATTCCAGATCAACGCCTGCTGGGCCGGATCCTTGCAGATCAACTTGCGCGTGCCGATGTTGCGACGGGCCAGTTCGGCCAGTTTGTCGTCTGTGTCGTCGTCGAAGAACTCGACGATGAGGAACGCCTCGGCGGGCTTTTCGTCGAGCTGCAGCAGATCGCGGGCGGCCTTGAAGTTCAGCCGGCCGCGGGTCTGATCGAACAAGAGCCGATCGACGTGTTCGATGGCCGGCGGGTGCAGATCGAGAATCTCCACCGTCGCCTGCATGGCGTCGGCCACCGAGTCGAAGAAGAGCACGCCGAGCGCTCGCCGCTTCGGGACGGGCACGAGGTTCAGCTCGGCGCTCATGACCGCGCACAGCGTGCCCTCGCTGCCGGCGACGATCTTGGCCAGGTCGCCCGGCTTCTTGAGGTAGCGGTCGAAACCATAGCCCGGCCAGCGCTTCGAGATGCGGTCGTGCAGCCGGTCGCGAATGAGATCGGCATGTGTGTTGACGATCCCGTCCACGGCAGCGCGGATCTCGGGCAGGGGGTCGAAGCCTTCACCCACGTTCACGATGCGGCCGTCGGCCAGGATGATCTCCACCGAGCGCAGGTGCTCGGCGGTGGTGCCGAATACGGGCGTGCGGGCGCCGGACGAGTTGTTGGCGATCATGCCGCCGATGGTTGCCCGCGAGCTGGTGGCCACGTCCGGGCCGAACCAAAGCCCATGAGGGCCCAGAAAGCTGTTGAGCTGATCGAGCACCACGCCGGGGGCGACGCGGACGGTTCGCCGTTCTTTGTCGAACTCCGTGATCTGGCGGTTGTACCGGGCGAAATCGATGACCAGGCCGTCGCCGATGGCGCCGCCCGCCAGGCCCGTGCCCGCGCCTCGCGGGATGATGTTGATGCCGGCGTCGCCGGCCGCCCGGATGACGCTGGCGGCCTCGGCGGCCGAGCGAGGGAAGGCGACACCGACCGGCTCGATCTGGTAGATGGAGGCGTCGGTCGAGTAAAGCTGCCGCGTCAGGTCGTCGAATCGGATTTCGCAGTCGGTCGCCTGTTGGAGTGCCTGCTGTTTCGAGGCGGTGAGCGTCACTGTCACTCTCCTGGTGTGGTGCCGGGTTGTGGGCGCATGAAGAAGCCCCGAATCGGGGTTCCCGTTCGGGGCAATTATAGCATTTCCGTTGCTGGCTGCGTCAGTGTCCGGATGGCCGCGCGGGTGAATCCCCGCGGCTCGCGCCGGCTTACCACGCGAAGTGGGAGAACGCCTTGTTGGCCTCGGCCATACGGTGGACGTTTTCCCGCGTGGTCATGGCCGTACCTTCGCGCTTGTAGGCGTCGATCAGTTCCTGGGCCAGGCTCACGCTGCAGGGCTTGCCCTTACGGCCGCGCACCGCCTGGAGAATCCAGCGGATGGCCAGCGACTGCTGACGCTTGCGAGTCACGGGAATCGGCACCTGGTAGTTCGACCCGCCCACGCGCTTGGAGCGGACTTCGATGGTCGGCTTGACGTTCTGGACCGCCTGCTCGAACACCTCGATGGGCGGGGCGTCCTTCACCTTCTTCTCGATGATGTCCATGGCATCGTAGAAGACACGGGTGGCCACGCTCTTCTTCCCGTCGAGCATGAGGCAGTTGATGAACTTGCTGACCAGGACCTTGTTGTATCGGGGATCCGGCCGGAGCTGCTCATTCGAGGCGGTATACTTTTTGCGACCCATAGTCTACTGGCACCTTCAATCTGGCGAACAGACCTTAATTCCTACATATCAATGTCGTTCCGCCCGCCCGGGCGGTCCCGGCCGGTTCGAGAATCCATCATTATGTGGTGGCGTCCCCCACGAGTCAAGGGGCGGGGGCCTGTGTTCCAATGCTGCGGGGCGCGACCGGTAACCTCCGGAGCCAACTCGCCCAGGCCGCACGAGGCTGGCGGCGTCCCGGAAGTGCGCCCTCGGCCGGTCCGGAACGGGGCGAGCCAGCCCCGGGGCACTGGTGAGCGGGCGGCAAATACCTTAAACTGAGTATTTTATGCACCACCGGCGTGCGGGATGCACGCCCGTGACGGTTAACCCCGGGCCGGCAGACCGCCCGCCCGTTGCGCCTGTGTAAGCGGTCGAACGAGGAGATCATTCGGTGGCGATTGCGTACAACAAGCGGACGCATGACTGTGGCGCGCTGCGCGCGTCGGATGTGGGCAAGGAAGTCATCCTGGCCGGCTGGGTCAACAACTACCGCGACCACGGCGACAATCTCGTCTTCATCGACCTGCGCGACCGTGGCGGTCTGACCCAGTGCCGCTTTAACGTGGACACCGATCCCGACGCCACCAAGCTGGCTCGCACGCTGCGCAAGGAAGACTGCATCGCCGTTCGCGGCGAGGTGATCTCACGTGGCGAGAACGTCAACCCCAAGCTGCCGACGGGCGAGATCGAAGTGAGCGTGCACGAGGTGAACGTGCTGAGCAAGTCGCTCACGCCGCCCTTTGAAGTGGCCGAGCACGTCGAGGCCAACGAGGACCTGCGGCTCAAGTACCGCTTCCTCGACCTGCGGCGGCCGCCCATGCAGCGGGCGATCATCACCCGGCACAAAGTGCAGCAGGCGTTCCGCAACTTCTATTACAACGAGGGCTTCATCGAGGTCGAGACGCCCATCCTCACGAAATCCACGCCGGAAGGGGCTCGCGACTATCTCGTGCCTTCGCGCGTGTGGCCGGGCGAATTCTACGCCTTGCCGCAGTCGCCTCAGTTGTTCAAGCAGTTGCTCATGATGAGCGGGTTCGATCGCTACATGCAGATCGCCCGTTGCTTCCGCGATGAGGACCTGCGGGCCGACCGACAGCCCGAGTTCACGCAGGTGGACCTCGAGATGGCCTTCGTGGACGTGGATAACGTGCTCGACGTGGTGGAGCGCTCGCTGGCCTACGTGTGGAAGCAGATTCTCGATATCGAGATTCCCACGCCGTTCCGGCGGATGCGATACGACGACGCCATGCGCGATTACGGCAGTGACAAGCCCGACCTGCGTTACGGCATGAAGCTCATCGACGTCAGCGAGGTGGCCAAGAAGACCGACTTCAAGGTCTTCGCCGACGCGCTGGCACGGGGCGGCATCATCAAGGCCATCTGCCTGCCGGGCGGGGCGGACATGACTCGCAAGGAGACCGACGGCCTGACCGCCGAAATCCAGGGCGTCGGGGCGGGCGGCCTGCCGTTGTGCAAGGTCGCCAGCGAGAACGGCGAGGTCGTGCTACAGACGGGCATCGCCAAGTTCTTCGGCAAGGAGGCGGCGGCCGAATTGGTTGCGGCCATGGACGCCAAGCCGGGCGACCTGATCTTCTTCGCTGCCGGCCGGTTCAACGACGTGTGCAAGCACCTCAATTGGTTGCGGACCACACTGGCCGAGCGTCGCAAGCTGATCCCCGAGGGCCGCTGGGAGTTCCTGTGGATCGTGGACATGCCGGCGTTCGAGTACGACGACGAGACCGGCACGTGGGTGTTCATGCATCACCCCTTCACCATGCCGCACGACGAGGATCTCGACCGGCTCGAGTCCGATCCCGGCAGCGTGCGGGCCAAGTGCTACGACGCGGTGCTCAACGGCGTCGAACTGGGCTCCGGCTCGATTCGTATCCACCGCCAGGACGTGCAACAGCGCATCTTCCGCATGCTGGGCATGACCGACGAGCAGGCGTGGGCCAAGTTCTCGCATCTGCTCAACGCGCTGCAGTACGGTCCGCCGCCGCACGGCGGCCTGGCGTTGGGCGTGGACCGCATCGCCATGCTGCTGACCGGCATGAACAGCATCCGCGACGTGATCGCCTTCCCCAAGACGCAGAAGGCGTTCTGCCCGCTGACCGAAGCGCCCAGCGCCGTGGATCCCAAGCAGCTGCGCGAGCTGCACATCGACCTGGCCGCGGAACTCAAGGCCAAACAGCAGCAGGGCAAGTGAGCAAGCCGCGTCCGCGAACGGACGGCTCGCGTTCCATTCCGCTCGACGAACCGAGACCCCGGGTCGCCTGACTCGGGGTTCTTCTTTTAATGCGTTTTAGAACATTGGTCCGGCCGGGGCGGCGGTCCTATTAATAACCCGTGCATGATGAACGACGGGGAGGACACATGAGCGCTCAGGCGACGTTGACCATGACAAGACAGGCATTGCGATCGCGGTATGAGGAGGACGGCTTTTGCGTGGTGCCGGAGCTGTTTCCGGCCGACGTGGTGGAGCGGGCGGTGCAGGGCATGGACGCCATCCGCCGCGGCGAGTACGACACCGGCACGCCGCCGGAGGAGTCGCCGTGGAAGCCGGGCGACGATCCGAACGTGCTGTGCAAGATCGAGATGCCGCATGTGGCCAGCCGAGGCGTGCGCGAGCTGGTGACGCATCCGGCTTTGGGCAAGCTCATCGCCGATCTGACCGGGGCGAGCAAGGTCTGGGTCTGGTGGGTGCAGTTGCTGTACAAGCCGCCCGGAGGCAAGCCCGGCACGAGCGTGGGCTGGCACCAGGATAAGCAATATTGGCACGCGTTCTCGCCCGACAGCGAACTGCTCACCTGCTGGGTGGCCTTGAGCGACGTGACCGAGCAATCGGGGCCGGTACGGTTTCTCCGCGGCTCGCATCGCTGGGGGCTCAAGAACATCGGCGACTTCTTCCACCAGGATATCGAGGCCCAGAAAGCGGCAGTGCCCATTCCGCCCGGCGAGACCTGGGACGAGGTGGCCGCCATCATCCCGCGCGGCGGGTGCAGCGTGCATCATATGCTGACGTATCACGGCAGCGGCCCCAATCTGTCGAACGCGCCGCGGCGAAGCTTCGCCATTCACCTGCGGACCGAGCGTTCGCGACCGGCCGACAACGTCAGCGAGCTGACGCTCGAACAGGGCCGCGACTTGATCAAGTATCTCGATGATCCGTTCTACAATCCGCTGGTGTACGGGAAGGACGAATGACGAAATCCAAATGACGAAAGAAACCCGAATGACGAAGTCCGAATGACGAGTGACAACGCGACCCGGTTGTGAGTTCAGCGAGCGGCGGGGCTTGTCCCCGCCGTCTTGTGCGCCTTTGCGTCTGCCCCCTCAAGCCTCAGGTCTCAAGTCTGAGGTCTAACGCCTTCCCCATTCCCGCTCGACCGGCTTATCATATGCGACCATGGGAAACGGCATCGCACTGTTCGGCGGGACGTTCGACCCGATTCACCACGGGCACCTGATCGTGGCCCGGGCGGTGGTCGAGCAGCTCGGCTATGCGCGGGTGGTCCTGATTCCCGCACCCAACCCGCCGCACAAGGTGGGCCGCGAACTGACTGACGCGACGCATCGACTGGAGATGGCCCGCCGGGCCGTCGAGGGCGAGCCGCGGTTCGACGTAAGCGACATCGAACTCCGCCGGCCGGGCCTGAGCTACACTATCCTGACCGTCGAAGCGTTTCGCCGGGAGGTGGGCCCGGACGTACCGCTGGCCTGGATCATCGGAGGCGACTCGTTGCCCGAATTGCACAGTTGGTATCGCATTGGTGAGCTGGTCGACGCCTGCCGGATCGTTACCGCGGTCCGCGCCGGTTATGAGACGCCCGATCTCAGCGCCTTGCGTCGGACGCTCGCTCCCGAGCAGGTCGATCGGCTGTGCCGCGACATTCTCCCCACGCCAGTGATCGAGATCTCCGCCACCGACATCCGCCGCCGCGTGCACGACGGTGAGTCCATCCGCTATCTGGTGCCCGAGTCCGTGCGGGCGTACATCCACGACCACAACCTGTACAAGTGAACGCCCGAAACCGCTTCTGAAGCTGCGTGATCTGCCTAATCTGCGGACCCCAGGTGCCCACGAACGCGAGTGACAACAATCGCGCCCGGCGATATGGTTCCATCCGTCGCCGTGTGCGCGACGGTGAGTCCATCCGCTGTCTGGTGCCCGAGTCCGTGCGGGCCTACATCCGACCACAACCTGTACAAGAATGCACCATGAACCGGCAGGTCGGTCATACGAAAGAGCATGGCCCAGCGAACGCATTCGGCTCTCACCGATCGGCGCTCGCCGGGCCGTTTCATCAATGCCGCTTTTAAGGCACCGGTCGGCAGGCCCGGTAGCCCTCGAAGTCAATCAGGACTCACGCCACGCGGCGCTTGACCCAGCCGGCCATACCCAGACCGATGAACGCCAGGAGAGCCGCACCCGGCGCGGGGACCGGGACTACCGTCAACTCGAATGCACGATCACCGTCGTACACCGAGCCCTTGGTCCAGTAGAACGTGATTTCTTGCCCGGTAGGCTGGCTCTTTTCTCTTCGCCACCAGGTGTTCCCCCAATCGTTCGCGGAAACCCAATGCCAGTAGCCATCCGTTTGGGGGTTGTCGGTGTCGTTAATGATCGACAGGAGCGTGGTGCCCTGCGCCACATCAATGTTCAAATTCTGGAACTCGTACTTGTAGATCTTGAGGTCGCTGAAGGCTTCCCCGGTAAATGTCCGGATGCCGGCGCCAAGGTTCTGCTCGAAGGCGACAGACTCATCAGGGTCACCGCCAACAATGTTATGGAATCGTAGCGTGAAGTTGTCCGCTTCCGGGGGGGTGTTCGTGTAGTTCTTGTAGTTGTAATAGAGCCCCCAGACGGTGATGCTGGTGATCCGCCCGGCAAAAGGAAGCGTGATTTCGTTGCCGACCACCTGACCATAGCTCTGCTGGAAGTCGCTGAGCAGGCCGTTCACGCTGTCGTAATTGGGGCCGCCGGTGCCAAGCGTCACATCGCCATGGGCGGCACTGGCCAGCATGCAGACAAGACATAGTGCCGTGCATTGAACTCGCATATTGTGCTCCTTTCTCCTGTGTCGGTGAGAAATGAAACGACTCCTACTGTTCCCGAAGTATGTCAACGGCACACAGACGATCCCTGCCCAGGTCCGCCGAGCGTCAAGCGGACGTCAAGAGGCTGAGCAGGACCAATGGCCGGCGTTTCCCCATAAAAACGATCCTCTTGTTGTTGTCCCGGTTGCGAGGCGATGTGGCGATTCCGGATCGGTGTTTCCAAGATTAGACGAGTGGGCGTCACAAATCAACGAAGAAGTTCACATTCCGGCCCAATTTCTTCGGGTTGATCTCGAGTGTTCAGAGGGGATTGTACAAAACCGAACGTGGATCAACATAGATGTTTATTATTGTTACTGTTAGGTCCCGAATGGATTGGTTTTGTCTTGAAGGACTCGTGTTCCAATTGAGGTCGCTCCGAGGTTTATCCGGGCGTACATTCAGGACCACAACCTGTACAAGAACGCACCGTGAACCGGCGGGGCGGGCATACGAAAGAGCACGGCCCGGCGAACGCATCGGCTCTTGCCGATCGGCGCTCGCCGGGCCGTCTCGTTATGCCGCCGTCAGGTTGCAGGCCGACAGGCTCGGCAACCGTCCGAGTCCGTCATGGCTTATGCCGCGCGGCGCTTGACCCAGCCGGCAATACCCAGACCGATCATGCCCAGGAGCGCTGCACCCGGCGCGGGGACGACCGTCACCCTGGGGTTGGCGACAACGTACCCCGGATCACCGCTGACATAGTGGGTCAGCGTATCGCCAAACACCCAATTGAAACCATAGGCTACATTGGTGTTCAGTTCTCGTGGAGCTCCCGTGCCGAGTCCGTCCCAGCCAGTCGTCAGCTGAGCCACGCTGGGGGCCAGAATGGTAAAGTTCGCCAAATCCTCAAACGTCAGGCCCACGCCGTTGTTCGGAAGCCAGGACTTATCATTCGTCTCATAGACCTTGGCTACCTGGTCTTTCAGGAAGTCCCAGTCCATGTTCCACTGTTTGTCACCCGAACGCCAAACGGGATCGGTCGGCTCGTTGGCGATCACGGCAAACCTGCCGGCGCCGTCGGTAATCCAGATGTTGAAGTAGGGGGCTACCGCCGGGCCGCTACCCGCGGTAAATCGCGCGGGATCATCCAGTCGCTGAATGCTGATCGTGCTGAGCTGGCCGACCTTGAACCCGTTCACATCATTGGTGCCCCATCCGGCTTTCATGCCTCCCTCGGTAATCAGGAACTCCTTGGCATCGACCCCGCTTACGGTGACATCGTTAATCTCGGGGGTACGACGGATCACGAAGGTGCTCCAATCCGCCGATGCCGTCGCCGCACCGATGAACAGCACTGCAATCCCAATCGAAAGAATCTGTTTCATGTTTTCCTCCTCTGACCAAAGCCGCGCGAAGTGCGCTATTGAACGCCTGAAGTCAAACCAGAAATCTCAAGATTGGGTTAGCGGTGGGCTGCGGGGCGCGAGGACGAGGAGTGTTTGTTGCGGCGACCGGAGGCGATACTCGGCTTCCGGTCGATAAAAGCGCGGGGCGGGCCTGTCGGACTCGGACGCGATCAGGCCGAAGACACTCTGCATGGGCTGGAGCGTCGGTTGGAACTCGAAGGGCACGCTGTGGCCG
>JAKPHF010000041.1 GCA_029550525.1 Planctomycetota bacterium | reverse complement strand
GGTGTAGCCGGCCTGAAGCTCGGCATGATGGCGCAACAGATACGCAAACAGGTCGGCAATTTGCAGGAGGCCAACCTTCTTGCTATCCGCACAAAATGGGACGTCAACAATCTGATTGAGACGGGGTTCTGAATTTGACCTCTGTCGCTTGCCTGTTCCTACGACCGGCTTATACCCATAGAAAGAATCGGTCCACACTGGCGGGCTCAAGGACAGGTCAGCCAGGTCTTCCTCGTCGTTGCCACGGTCAAGGATCAAGACGGTATTCCCCTTGTTCTTGGTCTGGGTCTGGTGGAGTTTCTGAATGCTAAGCAACAGATGCAGGGCCGCCAAACGCCAGTAGTGGGGCTTTCCGGCCTGCGTTAAGAACTCGGTCTTACCCGAAAAATCGGCCTTGCCTGCTCGCCTTTTGTCGATGGCGCTGAACACGACCTTGTGGTTGCGCTTGGCGAGCCAGTCCAAAATCGCGTTCATAACGTCAGTGCGCTGCTGTCCGTCCAAGTCGCGCCAGATGCCGTTGCCTCGGTAGAAGTGCTTGGTGTGGAACTCGTCCACCGGCTTCTTCAACCGCTCGGCGAACACGGCGATGATGTCCAGCCAGTCCCGCTTGGTAACGTGCATCCGATGCGAATCGGTTACAATGCCCGCGACCACCAGTACCGGCTCGTCCCCTTTCCCGCTCTCGTCGACGTAGCAAAACTTCATCGACGGTCCTCCTCCTTTGCCGCGTCGCGGGCGGCTTGTTTCACCTTGTTCGTGTAATGGCAGTCGTTCCACCGGTTCCCGTCGAACTCCTTGCCGCCCAGGAAGTCCACTGTCTTTTCATCCCAGCCCCAGAACCAGGGATAATCGGCCTTGTCACGCTGGGGCTCTTTGCCGCGGTCCTTGGTCCACTTGATGTTGGGTTTGCAGCGCAGGATGCCGGCGCCCTTCTTGCCGCCGGGCAGGTCCGACGCAAGGAACGGGCGGATGTTCAGCCGCACGCCGTCGTTGATGTCCGGCTCCCAGCCGATCGGCTGCTCGGAAAGCTTCTTCCAGCGGACGAAGATGTCGAAGGGCGGCTCGCCCTCGATGATGGCTTTCAGCCGGCTCTGGAGTTCGACGGCCGCGGCCAGGCGGTCTTCCGCGCCGCCTTCGCCGCGTTTCACGCCGTCGCGCTGGCGCGTGATCCACTCGCCCAGGTAGGCGTAGGTCAAGCTCTCCAGCAGCCGCCGGCCCTTGCCGCCGCCTTCGGCCAGCTTGTGATAGTTGACCAGGGCGTGGAAGCCGTCGCGCTTCCGGCCGTCCCAGATGTGCCACACGAACGGCCGGTCGTGGAACAGCTTGCAGTGTTCCTCGAAAAAGCCGTTGCGGAGCCAGTCGTCCAGATCAACACCCGGCTTGATGCCGCACGCGGCCAGGAGCTTCAGCAGCCGGTCGGCCGCGGGGTCTTCGCCGCGGACCGCCGGGATGCAGACGATGCCATCGTTGTCCGCGAACTTCGCCAGTTCGCCGCACTTGCCGACCAGTGCCCGCGCCCGCTTGCTCAGGCGCATCTTTTCGTCGAGTTCCGCCGGCCAGCGGTAGCCCATCAGCCGGGCGACGGCGACTTGGAGTTCCGTGCCTTCCTGCGCCTCGTCCGGCCGGCCGTGAAAGAGCCATTGCGTCGGGTCGTCGCTCTCCGGCTCGGGCAGGCCGTCAGGGTATTTCTTGGCCGCGACCTTCTGCCAATGGGCAAGGTCGAACGGAACCTTCACCACGGTTGCATTGTTCACCTTGATACCATCTTCAAGCACGCTGAGTTCTTCGCGGAAGGTCGGCGATAGGCAGAAGGCCCAGACGGGTTCGACGAGATCATCCTTCCTAGGTACGATTGCGGTGACGTTACTGTCGAAAAGTTCTCCGTGGTAAAGCGAGAAACTGAAGTCACCCATCAACTTCACGACGACGCCGCGCTTCCCCCAGGCTGCTGTTCCTTGGAGCCGCGCGAACTCCCGGCCATCATCTGACCAGTCAAGCGCATACCGCATTCCACCGGCAAAACCGTCCGCTTCCGGCGTACCTTGGAACGGACGCCATCGCCGGTCAAAGCAAGGCGGCTCCCACCAATTCCTACGAAATCTGCCGTCGTCGCCAGTCTTGATCCCTTGGGGAGAGTTCGCGTATTCGCCAAGCGTGGGGACTCGACCGCGCGCTTCTAAGGTAATGCGGGCGTCTGGACCGTCTAGCGCGTCCCTCTGTGCCACGGTGCGCCACTCGCCTCCCGCGAGTGCCTCCGCCTTCTGTGGGATTCCACCGACGCCAGATGCGTCCACACCCCCATACCGATGCTCGGATGGCGGCGTGACAGCCGTAATGCCCACGAGCGCCACGTTTACGACTTCGCCGCTGATCGTGCCGAATGCGCCCGGGCCGAGTTTCGCCATGACCTCGAACCGGCGAGTCTTCAACAACCGCTTGCGCAGAGCGGAATAGGCGGGCAGAGATAGCCAGTTCTGCGGGCAAACGATTCCTAGCGTGCCGCCTCTCTGAGCGAACTTCAGCGAGCGGTCAAGGAAGGCCGTTGCCAAGTCCTGCCTCGCATCATCGTGGTGCATCGCGATGAAGTCCTTCAGTGATTCGCACTGCTTCCCCCGTGCAAGATATGGAACATTGGTGACGATCAGAGCGTAGTCGCCAGCTAGTAGGTCCGCGGCCTTGACCATGCCGGCGGCGGCGATGGCGCGTTCGCGGGTTTCGTCGTCGGCCTTCTCGGCCTCCGCGATGGCCGAGAGGTACGGCTGGATCGTCTCAAAGTCCGCGGCGATGAGGTCGGCCGGAAGCTCGGCCGGGTTGATGAGCGAGCCCAGCGTCGGCGCCTGCGAGAAAAGCCGGTGCAGGTTCAGCAGGCCGTTCCTGATCGCCTCGCGCCCGACGGCCGGCATGGGAATGCCCGACTGCTCGGCCAGCTTGATCCACTGCTCGGCCGAGCATTGAGGCCCGATGCCCGTGCAGGCGATGTTCAGTTCCGGCAGTTCGCGGTATCCGCCGGCTTCGGGATAGGTCCAGGCCGCGAACGCCAGGGCGAAGGCGGCGATCTGGCAACAGCGCTCGTCGATCTCCAGGCCGTGCAGGTTGTCGCGGAGCACGGCATCAATCGCCTCGGCCGCAGACAGCCCTTCTTCAGCCATGCGGATGGGCACGAGGTGGTGCAGGGCGGCCACGAGGAAATGGCCGGAACCGCAGCAGGGGTCGAGCACCTTGATGTCCCTGGCGGCCTTGGGCCAGCCATCGAACGTGCCGGCAGCCGGACGCCACGGCCCGCCCTTGCCCTCGGCTCCGCGCACGAACCGCAGGTAATCCCAGCGGATGCCGGGCAGCGCCACCTTCTTCCGCAACTCGTCTTCCGACTCTGCGCTTTCTGCGTCCTCTGTGGTTAACTTCTTCCCGGCCCACCACGCGCCCAGCGTGTTGTGAAGCAGGAA
>JAKPHF010000029.1 GCA_029550525.1 Planctomycetota bacterium | reverse complement strand
GATTCTCTGTTTAAGGCCAAGTGCACGGGAACCGTTCATGGCGACAATTCTCGGGCTGCTTGGGCACTGTGTCCAGAGCATTCATGCAACAGACGCGTGTTAACAGCCGGTTTCCTTCGCACCCCACCGCCATTTCGAACTCGCGCCGGGTAAGTAAGAGAAGGACGAAGAGCACCAACCCCGCCAGACAGCGCGCCGGTCGCCAGGCGAAGGCCGTTGTGGGCACATCCGCAAGGAGCCCGCGATGGAAGAACCGTTTGCCGACCCGGCCGCCATGACCCCGCACAAGCGCCGCCAGGAGATCGCCGCCATCCTAGCCCGGGGCGTGTTGCGCCTCCGCCAGGCAGGCCAAACATGCCTCGGTTCGCGTTCCTCTCGCACGTCCGAAAACCCCGCGAAACAGAGGCAAAACGGCCTTGATGTGGGGCGAAGAACGAGCCCTCATGTGCCGCTCGATAGCCACGAGCAACGCATGAAAGGAGCTCAAAAAACATGAGTGCGAACATCGCCAAAGAGGTCGCCGCCCTGGGCCGGATGACGGTCAAACAGCTGCGGGCCAAACACATCGAAGTATTCGGCGAGGCGACGCGCTCGGGCAACAAGGACTACTTGCGTAAGCGGATCGCCTGGCGCATCCAGGCCAACGCCCATGGCGACCTGTCCGAGCGGGCCAGGCGACGTGCCGAGGAACTGGCCAACGACGCCGACCTGCGGACCACTGCTCCGAAGGTGAAGGCAGATCAGGTCGCCATCACCACCACGGCGTCGGTCGCCTTTGGTCACGATGCACGGCTGCCCATGCCAGGGGCGATCCTGCGGCGGCCATACAAGGGCCGCGAGATCGTGGTTCGTGTTCTGCCGCGCGGCTTTGAATACGAGGGCGAGGTCTACCGCACGCTCTCAGCCGTCGCCAGGGCCGTCACCGGCACGCACTGGAACGGCTACCACTTCTTCAACCTGAAATCCGGCAAGAACGGAGTCGCCAATGAGTAGGACCGCCGCCAACACGCCCGTGACGGTCCGGTGCGCCATCTACACCCGCAAGAGTACCGAGGATGGCTTGGAGCAGGAGTTCAACAGCCTTGACGCCCAGCGCGAGGCGGGCGAGGCGTACATCGCCAGCCAGAAATCCGAGGGTTGGGTCTGCCTGCCGGACCACTACGACGACGGCGGCTTTTCCGGCGGCAACATGGATCGACCGGCGCTGCAGCGCCTGCTGGCCGACATCGAGGCGGGGAAGATCGACTGCATCGTGGTGTATAAGGTGGACCGACTCAGCCGCTCGCTGATCGACTTCTCGAAGATCATGGAAGTGCTGGAGCGGCACAAGGTATCGTTCGTCTCGGTCACCCAGCAGTTCAACACCAGCACGTCGATGGGCCGGCTGATGCTCAATGTGCTGCTGAGCTTCGCCCAGTTCGAGCGAGAGATGATCTCCGAACGCACGCGCGACAAGATCGCCGCCACGCGCCGCAAGGGGAAATGGACCGGCGGCATGCCGCTATTGGGTTACGACGTGGACACACGGGGCGGGCGCTTGCTGGTCAACGAGGAGGAGGCGGCCCGCGTGCGGGAGATCTTCGAACTCTACCTCGACCGCCAGTCGCTCATCGCCACGGCAGCGGAGTTGGAGCGGCGCGGCTGGACCACCAAGCGATGGGTCACGAAGAAAGGCCGCGAGATGGG
>JAKPHF010000022.1 GCA_029550525.1 Planctomycetota bacterium | reverse complement strand
CCCATCTGGCTTGGACGCAGGATTGAGGCACAGGACAGGCAGAGACCGGCCTTCCTGCTCGCGTTGCGGGCCGGCCGTCCCCCAATGCCCCCCGACGAAGCAGCGGGCACGTCTGGCCCCTTCCCGGGGCTGTTTCAGTGGGGCGGTCTTCGTCGGCCGCATCCATGCAAACCACCCGGTGGGCGGTATGATGCTCTGGTCGAGGATTGATCGCGAGCAACGCACGGAGGTTCGCACGTGGCAAGGCCACCATGCAGAGCACGTGAAATCGACCGGCTCGAGAATGTGGTTCGCGGAGTTGCGGCTAAGGTCGCCGACACGATCCCCGCCCGGTTCATCCTCGACGGCGACGGCAACGAGTTGAAGCCGGACGAGATCGAGGACGAGATCGGCCGGTGGTGGCACGCTCTGCACCTCAGCATTCAGGATGCCCTCCAGGCGGTGGAGATCCTGGCCGAGCACTACCGGGCGACGGCCGGCGCCTGGGAAGAGGACCTGGCCGAGAGCGGCCCGCCCGACGCGCCCAAGTCCAGCAGCAACGGACGGCCAAGGGGGAAGGATATGCCGGCCCCGGCGACGAGCTGCACCCCGTACGTACGCTCACACGCGACGGCTGCCTATCGAAACCGCTAATTGACGACGGCTGCCCTGCAAGTCAGAATGGCTCCCGTTCCCGGCGCCAGCATTTCCCGCTCGGGTTGATCCGCCAATCACCATTCGGTCTTGAGAGGGACACTCCATGAAACAACTTGGCTTGCTCATCATTCTGGCTGCGCCCTTGCTGTTCGGGCAGATGTGCGGGACAACGGGCCCGGTGCAGCAGGAAGATTCCCGGATCGCCGCCGGGGTTTACACTGGCCCGATTACGTGTTCGGCCAAGTACGAATCTCCGTATCAATCGCAAACGAACTCGTCGCAGTATTCGTATTCCGTCGCAATCTCAGACAACGGAATCCCGATCGACTCCTCTGGGGCGGAATACCACGTCGGCTCATTGCGACAGGACACCCAGGGGATCACTACCACTACCACTCAGACAACTCAACTGCTCGTCGATGGAGGCCACGTTGTCGTTCACGGCAAGGCGAGCCTGGTCTACGACTACACCGATCTTCCTGATGGCATCTTTTCTGGGTCGCAGGTCGAGGAGTATTCCCAGGTGGCAGACAGTGCCTTGGATTACAACGCAGCTCTCGTCGTGACCAGCACGGACGACGGGTCGACCACAATCACGATACAGTGCCTCGGCACGCTAACCCGCTGAGCTGACCTGGTCCGAACTGCTCTTCTGGATTCTCGCCTATCCCGTCCTCTTCGCGGCGTACTTGGCCGAGGCCGAAGACGCCCCAGAACAGGCCGGTTCAGTCGGGGCCTGTCTGTGGCCTCTGAGCCACCGACATTTCACAGGCGATCTTCGCACCCGGTCTTGCGTGGGCCGGGTGCTTTCGTTTATGGTCTTCACCTGAAGAGACCGGGACACGAATCCCGATAAGCACATTCGAGCAATCATCCAGCCGGAGTGATGACCTGGCCGGATCTGGATTGCTCACCCGGCCGGCAAGCGCAACTCATCATTGCGTGTTCCGGTCTCTTCGGACGCCGGCCCGGGTGAGCCTTACCTCAAGAGACGAGGTGGAACGTGCCAGAACAGAACGAGAAAGCAGCGGAGTCCCAGCAGGATTTGCACACCAAGGCATGGCGACTTAAGTCGCGGCTCGAAAACGCCGTGGCCCGGCTCGATGCCGGCTTGGTCGTCACTCGCGAGGCTATCGAGTACGACCGGGGGCTGGACGGCACGGATACGAGCTATGTTGATGATATTTTCGACGCGGTGGGGAGAATTCTGGAGGAGGAACTGATACCGGCCGCAGAAACGCTCTACAAGGCCCTGGACCCGTACAAGCTCGAGTCGGGGGCGGTGGCCCAGCAGAAGCAAAAGCCTCAGCCGGCCAAGAAGGCTCTACGCAGGCGGACCGCGGTAGCATCCCGGTCCCCGTCCAAGTAGTATTCATGCGGGCTCCCGGCTGATCCCCGGGGGAACGATTCGGGCGGCGGCGGCTTGCCCACCTGCCGAGCTGCCCCGCCCGGATCGGCCCGCTTGAGCAGGTGCAACCATGGCTGGACACTTCATATTCGCCCGCGCCTGGATTGGTTTTTCGCGTTCATTCCCGTTCGAGCGGTTCAACGACCTGCCGGACGATCGGATCGTCCAAGCACTCGAAGAGTACTGCTTGAACGCATATCGTCTCGACCTCGAGGTGATGGGACACATCTACAAGAGGCGAGCCCGATTCATTGACGACCACGTTTTTGAGCGACTGAAAGAGGAGTGCGATCGCGGGGCGATTCCTGAGGCCGACCCCGCACGCCTGGACCGCTATGCAGCCAAGCTGTTACGGGGAGAGCCGATCCCGTGGATCGAGGAAAAGAGCCTTTCGTCCCCAGAGGACCTGATTCCGGAAGCCAAAGCCGCCTGGAACTGCCGATGGGCTGTCGAGGGTCGCCCGCAGAACCCATCAGAAGGCTTCAAGATAGCATGCTGGGCCGGCTGGGTCTGTCCGCAGTATCACGTATACGAATTCGGGAACTGGTCACCTTCGGACATGCTGCTGCTCGCCGAGGCCCCAGACGCAGAGATCGCAGCGAAGGCGGCGGAGGAACTGCAGAAGGGCGTGTACCTGGCCGAGCTGATCGAAAACATCCCCTTCAGGTTCGGCCATCGCCCGTCGGCAGAAATCAGTGCAGCACGTCGCGAGTACTTTCGGCAGACGCTTAAGGGGCGCATTGAGAGGCTGAATCCGCTGGAGAGGGTCGTCGTGGAGCAGATCGCCCCGCTTGCTCAGAGGATCGTCGGGCTGTTGCTGCAGGACGGGGAGCCCGAGCAGCCGTTGCGGCTGGCCCGTCCGATTGCCGACCCCCAGGTCTCAGGGGAAGAAACGCTGAGCCCGTCCAATGGGTCCACCGCTCCACATCCGGATGATGATTCCCACTTGGGACCACGCCAGACGGCAGGAGATTGGCTGACTCCACCCATATCTCTCGCCGATATGGCGAACCGTCTGGGCAACATCGGCAGGCGCAAGGCTCGAAGCACTCTGAAACAGTACGGGCTGAAACCTGCCGGCAACCGGCAGCTTTGGACTGTTCGCCTCGACGAAATGCCTGCCGAAATGGTCCGGATGCTCAAGGGCAGACGATGAGACTCCGCACAACTGCGACCAACTCCACACAACTGCGACCAACTCGAACAGTACGGCGCCTTCTGTCCGCCGAACGCGCTGTAAGAATGGGGCATGAGACAGCTACTCACGCCCAAAGATGTGGACACGATCCTGCGGTATCCGAGCGGCCGGGCAGCTCGTCTGGCCCGAGCGGGCAAACTGCCACACGTTACACTGCCTGATGGCGAAATCCGCTTCGACCAAGCCGAGATTGAAGAACTCCTGGCCGAGAGCAAGAGTCCTGCGAATCCGAAGGGGGTGCAATCATGACCCCTCCGGCCCTCGCCACGGCTAGCGAGTACCGAGTCGAGTCGAACGAACCTCCGGCAACCCCCCCTTGCCGGACCGCGGCCGGGGCCATCAGTACCCCACCCCCGGCCGCTTCCTTGTCCTCCGCGGGCACGGAGGGACCGCATGATTATCTCTGTCCACCGCGCCGAAGACAAACGGGTTCGCGCCGGCAGACAGGCGAGGCCGTCATTGCCAGCCGTCCTGCCTGCCCCGAGAAGCCGGCCCGGCCGCCCGGTGGCGAACCGCTCGCCGTCGATGCCGCGGGGCTCGGCCGGTTGCTGGACCTGGACCGCTCGACGGTCTGGAAGCTGAACAGCTCCGGCCGGCTGCCCGCCCCGGTGTACCTGTCGGCCAAGGCCCCCCGGTGGAACCTCTCAGAACTTCGACGATGGCTCGATGCCGGTGCCCCCGATCGGAGGACGTGGGAGCGGCTGAAGCGCGACCAGGCCGGGAAGGGGGCGGCTCAATGAGTGCCGTCAACACAAACGGCCCGGTCGTCGGGGTGGACGATGCGGGCCAGAGGTTCAAAGCACATCCGTTTTTTACCATCCTGATCCGTGAAGAGCAAGAATGCTGGCATGAAGCCAGCCGGCTCACCTGCAAGCTTCATGGCTGGAGCATCGTTCGCGAGTTACCGCGAGGCTGCCCACTTGCAGCCGCTCAACCGTTCGTAGCCGTCCGGATCGCGCTGGACGATTCGTTGCCGGCCCCGTTCGAGTACTACCAGGCTCGGATCTGTGCGGACTGCGTGAACTGCAATCTGAGCAAGCCCGCTGTCCGGCGACTGCGAAGCCGGCCTGTCGAGGACGAGCTACTAAGATGCGACCTATCACCCCGAGCCGATCGGTGGCAACCTGCATCCCGCAAGCCCGCCGTAACGGTAGTCAGGAGGGAGTCGAGATGAGCCGAGCCGAATCGCCTGTAACCGTGGAAACGTCGGCCGTTGTCTACTCGCTGGACACGGCGAAAGTGAAGCCGCAGAACTGGATATGGCCGGGTTACATTCCCCGGGGTGGCATTACGCTGCTGTTCGGAGATCCCAGCGCAGGCAAGACGACCACCGGATGCAATCTCATTGCGAGATACACGAGTGGGCAATCGTGGCCGGATGGACAGCCCAACGGCAAACCTGGATCCGTCCTGGTCATGACCGGAGAGGATTCGGTCGAGCGTACGATCAAGCCGCGACTCGTGGCGGCCGGCGCCGACTGCCGGAAGGTGACTATCTGGGACCGGATCAGAACCAAGATCAGCGACGGTACGATAGACGAGCGGCTGCCTGACCTCGCGGCCGACGTGGACCACCTACGAGCCATCGTGGAAGGCGCCCCGGACCTGGGGCTCGTGCTGATCGACACGCTGTCATGCTTCCTGGGCGTGAAGGACAGCAATCAGCAGTCGCAGGTCCGGCGGGCGCTTCTGCCCCTGCATGACCTGTGCGACCAGACCGGTCTGTCCCTGCTGTGCATCGGCCACATGAACAAGGGCAGCGGCGGGAAGGCCCAGTACCGGGCCAGCGGTTCGCTTGCCTATATCGCGGCGGCCCGGTCGGCCCTGCTCTGTGCCCCAGATCGTGACGACCCGGACTGCGCGGTGATGGCGATCGCCAAGTGCAACCTTGCCCAGAAGTCTCCCAGCCTGCGATATCGGATCGTGTCATGCGACGAGAACCCCGAGGTGGCGACCGTTGAGTGGTACGGGGCTTCGGACTATTCGGCCGACCAGTTGCTCGAAGAGAAGAAACCCGCGACCAAGACCGAGGCCATCATCGAATGGTTGCAAGATGTGCTGAAGGACGGCCCGATGCACTCGGGCACGGTCGAGGCGCTGGCCGACGAAGCCGGCTTCAAGAAACGCACCCTCTGGGAGGCCCGGGGAGTGGCGAAGGACCGGGGGATTCTTCGGTGCAACAAGATAGGATTCGGCGACGGAGCCCACTGGGAGTGGGAACTCTGCCGGCTTTCCTAGAGTATGTATTCTTCGATTTATCAATGTAATCTTCGAGGTCATGTACGTATTCTTCGTGCCTCCATGTATTCTTCGGGTGGCGCCCCCAAGAACGCGAAGGCTGCAAAGAATGCAAAGAATCCAAGTGGCCGACACTTCGATCGGAGGCACCGACCGATGGCCCTCTCACCCGATGAACAGGCCGCGCTCCTCGAGGCCCGAGCCCGCGGGTACTACGTCCGCAGCGGCCGGACCATTCACGCTCTGCGGGCTTGGCTCGCCTGGTGTCGGGCGAACAGTCGGCCCACGATCGTGGTCGCGATCGGCGCCCGACAGGCCACCATCGAGGTTGACGGCGTGAAGCGGTGGACCGGGCCGGCGGCTGGAGCGGAAGATCAGGCGGCGGCTGTCGTTCAGGAAGCAACCACAAAACGGTCAGCGGTTCCTATTTGACGATTCCTCAAACATGGTGTATATATCTCCAGCCATGCCAACCAAGCTTTCATTCACGGATCAGATCAGGAAGTGTATCGACGGGTGCGGAATGACCCGCTACGCGATTGGCGTTGGGGCCGGCATCGACCATGCCACCATCAGCCGATTCATGAACGGCAAGGGCGGCCTGTCGATGGAAGTCCTGGACGCAATCGCCGGGTTCATCGGCATGCACGCGGAGTTGAAGGGCATGAGCAAGCCCGCCGGAGCAAGCCGGCGAAAGAGCCAAGCGAAAGGGTAGGTGCAGCGTGAGACTGTTCAAGAGCACGTACAAGGACCGCAAGGGCCGGACGCGGGAAACCTCGCGATGGTACGTCGAGTTCACCGACCAGAACAACATCCTGCGCCGTTGGCCGGCATTCACGAGCAAGGCCGCGACGGATGAGCTTGGCCGAAACCTCGAGAAGCTTGTCGGGTACCACCGGGCGACCGGCGGGCAGACCGATCCCGCGCTCGAAAAGTGGCTGACGACGCTCCCGGCCGACATTCGGGCAAAGCTCATCGAAGTCGGGCTGATCGACGGCAAGCGGGTGTCGGCGGCCCGGCCGCTCTCGGAGCACCTGGACGATTACGAGAAGGTCCTGAAGGCCAAGGGCAACACGCCTGGGCACGTCCAGCTTACCAAGGCCCGCATCAATCGCGTCTTCGAGGGTTGCGGCTTCCGGTTCTACGTGGACATCAGCGGGGCGGCCGTGGCCGACTTCCTGGACGGTTTGCGGCAGGACGTTGCGACCGAGGAAGGCGAGACCAAGCGCGGCATCAGCGCGGCCAGCTTCAACTACTACCTCGGGGCGGTCAAAAGCTTTTGCCGGTGGATGGTCCGCGAACGTCGGGCCACCGAGAACCCCGTCGGGCACCTGGACCCGCTGAATGCCAAGCTGGACCGGCGGCACGATCGCCGGGCACCGTCGGCCGATGAACTCCGCGTGTTGCTGACCGTCACAGAGTCCGAGCCCGAGCGGTTCGGCATGAGCGGGCCCGCGCGGGCCATGCTCTACCAGCTCGCGGCCGAAACGGGCCTGAGGGCAAACGAACTGCGGTCACTCACCGCGGCCAGTTTCGATCTGAACGAGACCGAGCCCACCGTTACGGTTGCGGCCGGCTACAGCAAGCGGCGGCGGCAGGACTGCTTGCCGCTCGTGGGCAAGACCGCCAAGGCCCTGCAGGAGTTCATCAAGGGCAAGACGGCCGGCGCCCCCGTGTTCCGGATGCCGGCGTCCGGCAACGTGGTCAAGATGCTGCGTGAGGACCTGGAGGCGGCCCGGGCCGAGTGGCTGAAGGCGGCGGGCACTCCCGAGGATCGGCAGGAGTGCGAGGCGTCGAGCTTCCTCAAGTACGTGGACGATGCCGGCCGGGTGTTCGACTTCCACGCTCTGCGGCACGGGTTCATCACAAATCTGGCGGCGGGCGGCGTTGCACCCAAGACGGCCCAGGCTCTCGCCCGACACTCGACCATCACGCTTACGCTGGACCGCTACACGCATCAGATCGCCGGCGACCAGACCGCGGCCCTGATGGCACTCCCGGACCTGTCGATCCGCCCGGCCGTCCAGGAGCAACAGGCGAACGGCACAGACCATGGGCGGGCGGTAAATGCTACCTCCATGTCGGAGCGCTTGTCGGTTTGCTTGTCGTCCAGAAACCGCCTCCAGGCCACTTTGAGAGGCGCAGATCGACGCGAGCCGATCCAGGCGGATTCCGGCCGTTCGGACGAAAAACCCCATTCTCGGGCTCAAAAACGCGGTTCTCGGGGTCAGGAATGCGGGTCTGAGGAACTGGGTAGGGCCGGAGTTGAACCGGCGACACACGGATTTTCAGTCCGTTGCTCTACCAACTGAGCTACCTACCCGAGAGCGAGCATCGCCGCAGAGGGCGACGGAGTCGCTCGTCGTGCCGGCCGTGATCACAAGTCCTTGGCAAACAGGGCGCTTGCGTCAGGATTCGGCCCGGACGGCGGCGGCGAGCCACCCAGATGACGAGATCATACCTTGCAGGAGCGGCTCGGGTCAAGCAGACCACCCACAATGCAGCGATCGAGCCGGTGAGCAGGACTCCGTCCTGGGCGGTCCAAGCCCTCGCGCGGCCCAGCGAACCGAGGAGCTTGCCCCTGCGTCGCTTTCGCCGCGCGATCAGATCGGCTCGAGCCCGCCGGGCGAGCCGCTCGTCGCTGCGGCCAGGCCGATCTCACGCAGCCGCTGGGCCATGCGTTCGATCTGCTCGTCGCTCAGCGGTGCGAACGGCAGCCGCGTGGGGCCGCAGTCATATCCGATCAGCCGCATGGTCGCCTTCTGCGCCGCCAGCCCGCCGGCCGAGAGAATGCATCGGACCATCTCGACCGACAGCAGTTGCCACCTGCGGGCCTCCGCCAAGTCGCCCCGTTCGAACGCCTCGATGATCCGGCGGTACAGCCCCGGGGCATAGTTGTACGTGCTGCCGACCGCGGCCTTGGCCCCGGCCACCAGCCCGCTGATGAGCATCTCATCCGTGCCCCACAGGATGTCCAACCGGTCGCCCGCCTCGGCCACGCAGGCCATGTACTCCTGCACGGTGGGGGCCGTGTACTTGATGCCGGCAAACGTGGGCACGCGCTCGCGGGCGATACGAATGAACTCCACCAGGTCCAACCCCACACTGGTGATGGCCGGAATGTGGTAGTAGTAAAACGGCAGTTTCGGCGCGCCGGCCGCGACCTGGGCCATGCAGTCGGCCAGGTTCGCGGCGGAGGTCGGCTTCCAGTAGAAGGGCGGCACGGCCGACACCGCGTCCGCGCCGATCGCCTGAGCGTGGACGGCTAGCTCGCGGGCTTCCGCCAGACTCGTGTGGCCGACCTGGACGATCACCGGCACTCGTCCGGCGGCCGCCCGCACGAAGGCTTCGGCCGTTGCTCGTCGCTCCTGTCCGGTCAGCGACACGCCTTCGCCCGTGCTGCCCACCACGTATAACGCCCGGATTCCCGCCCCCAGCAGATATTCGACCATCCGCCCGGCCGCCTCCAGCCGGAGCGAGCCGTCACTGTGCATGGGCGTGAACGTCGCCGCCACCAGTCCCGTGATTCGCTGTCTCATAGGTCGCATGTCCTACCGGCCCGCGCCTGGAAACGCAAGCCCCGCCGCGTAGTCGGAGGAAGATGCGGTCCAGGTTCGAGGAACGTGGCCTTCCGGAGATCGGCCAACCGGTGGAGATCGGGTAGCTGTCGTCCTTCGCCATGAGGCCCCTCGCCCGTGCCGTTTTCGTTCACCGGCCCGCCCCCTTGGCGGGCCATGGAATTCCCCGGGCGGGCGGTTATAATCAGGGCACGGCGGCCCGAATCGGACCGCCGCCTGGAAGATTCCCTCGCCGGTGGGCAACGCTCGCCGGCACGCCGACGGGCGGTGGGCATCTTCTCGTAAGGCCGGGTAGCTCAGCTGGTTAGAGCGTGGGATTCATAACCCCAAGGTCGGCGGTTCGAGCCCGCCCCCGGCTATTCTCCCCCCTGAATAATGGTTGGAACTGCCGCGATGCAGGGCCTGGGGCCTAGGACGTGGTGTTGCGCGACTCCAAGGTCTGACGTCGGGCCGAGAGGGGCCTTGGTCTCCTGTCCATCGATTTGGCCGGCTGACGGCTGAGAGCTGATAGCTGAAAAAAACGCAACGGCCCGGCCGAGACGTATTCGCTCGGCCGGGCCGCTTATGCGCATCTCCGGCGTCAGATCATGAACGACCGCTCACTCAGGCCAGCCGTCGCTTGACCCATCCGACGATCGCCAGGCCGACGAAGGCCAAGCCGGCCGCCGCAGGTGCGGGTACGACGGGCGCCGGGCCTTGCACCAGCACGACGAGGTCGTTGTAGGATCCATCGCTGCCGGTCTCGAAGAAGAGCACATAGGCCTTGGGGCCAGCGTTGAAGGTTCCTATATTGTCAACAGTGAGATCGAGCCCGGAGACATCGAACGTCACCATGCGATCCGGCGTACCCTTGACCTCCGTATTGAGAGTTGGATCGCTCCAGGCCGTTAATGGATTGTCACGCTCGGGTCCATTGATCGCGAACCAACGGATATCGCCCTCGCCGATCGGGAATTCTGTCATTACTGTATGGCCGAGCGGCACATCTTTGGTATTGAACAACGTTTCTGTGCGGGTAGTCCCG
>JAKPHF010000021.1 GCA_029550525.1 Planctomycetota bacterium | reverse complement strand
GGCGGGTTCGACGTGTTCCTGGCTGGTCCCAAGGTGGGTCCCACTGGCCGGGTGATCGGCGTGGACATGACGCCGGAGATGCTCACCAAGGCGAGGCGAAACATCGCGTCATACCGCCAAAGCACGGGATTCGACAACGTGGAGTTCCGCCTTGGCGAGATCGAGTACCTACCCGTGGCCGACGCCAGTGTGGACGTGGTCATTTCCAACTGCGTGATCAACCTTTCGCCCGACAAGCCGCAGGTCTGGCGAGAGATCGCCCGCGTGCTCAAGCCCGGCGGCCGCGTGGCTGTTTCCGATATGGCATTGCTGCGCCCGTTGCCGCCGCAGGTCAGTCAGATGGTTGAGGCACTGGTGGGCTGCGTTGCCGGCGCGGTGTTGCTGGATGACTATCGCCAGATGCTCATTGCAGCCGGGTTGTCTGATGTGTCTTTGCGACCGAAGCCCGAATACGTCGCAGCCCTGGCGAGTTTCAAGGATCCGCTCTACCAGAAGATCGCCGAGGCGCTTCCGGTCGGCACGACCGTGGGGGATTTCATCACCAGCCTCGATGTGACGGCAACCAAACGGTAACCATCGGGATCGTGACAATGAGGTAACGCATGGCTGGGATTGCCAAGAGGCTTTCATTCCTGGACCGCTTTCTCACCCTGTGGATATTCCTCGCGATGGCTGCGGGAGTAACACTGGGCTATCTGGTGCCGGGGATCCGGGAATTCATCCATCGCTTCGAGTTCGGCACAACCAACGTGCCAATCGCCGTTGGCCTGATCCTAATGATGTATCCGCCGCTGGCCAAGGTGCGCTATGAGGAGCTCGGCGACGTATTCCGCAACACCAGGGTGCTAGGCCTATCGCTGGTGCAGAACTGGGTCGTCGGACCGATCCTCATGTTCGCCTTGGCGGCCCTGTTCCTGCACAACCACCCCGAGTTCATGATCGGGCTGATCATGATAGGGCTGGCCCGCTGCATCGCGATGGTAATCGTGTGGAACGCGCTGGCCAAAGGAGACACGGAGTACGCAGCCGGTCTGGTGGCATTCAACAGCGTCTTTCAGGTGCTCTTCTACAGCGTCTATGCGTGGCTGTTTATCAAGGTCATCCCGCCGGCGGTTGGCCTATCGCTTGGCGACGTAGACCTCTCGAAGATCACGATGGGCAGCATCGCCAAGAGCGTCTTCATCTACTTGGGCATCCCGTTCTTGGCGGGCATGGTCACGCGATTCGTTCTCGTGAAGGTCAAGAGCCGGGAGTGGTATGAAAAGCAATTCATCCCCAGGATCAGCCCGATCACACTGGTCGCGCTGCTATTCACCATCGTCGCCATGTTCGTGATCCAGGGCGACAAGATTGTCCGCCAGCCGTGGCACGTGGTGCTGGTCGCCATTCCGCTGCTGATCTACTTTGTCGTCATGTTTCTGGTGAGCTTCTGGATGGGCAAGAAGGCCGGCGCGGACTATTCCAAGACGGCGACGATCAGCTTCACGGCGGCCAGTAACAACTTCGAGCTAGCCATTGCAGTAGCTGTGGCTGTCTTCGGCATCCATCATGGCGCAGCCTTTGCCGCTGTAATCGGCCCGCTCGTGGAAGTACCCGTACTGATCGGGTTGGTCCATGTCGCGTTATACTTGCAGAAACGTCATTTCAGCCAGCCCAGCGCCGAGCCGCCCATCTCGGCCGTTTGCGCCAACCACTCGAAGATGCAGGTCTGAGCACGCCGGTTCGAAATCGGCTTGGGGTCCAAAACGAACGGGTCTGTTAACTGGGCGAGGGCTGTTTACGAGAGAGTGAGAGAGTTCGGCCCGTTGCTTTCGGGCTGCGGGTGAGAACGTGTACGTTCACTCCCGCGGCGTGGTGGAGACCGTTTGAAACAGAGAGCGCGGCCCGTAGGAGTGGGAACACCGTAACTCTTTGACGACATGGAGATACGAAAACGCCCGGCCATTCTCATGGTCGGGCGTTCGCGTTAACTGGATCAGCCGAACTGGTTCGGCTGGATGGATCAAGCTCGACGAAACCAATCCTGTTCGAACTTATCGAAGCATCTTGCTTGTCGGTTGCCATGAATGAAGCCCTTGAACATGGTCAACGACTGGTGGCGCACAATTCACTTCTTAATACCCATACTCTTAAGGAGCCAATCAGGCGGAGGGTCAGTGGGGCGGACTTCGACATGCGATTGGTAAGCCTGTTGATCTGGTCCCCAATCGAAGTAGATCCCGGCATCCTCTTTCTGAAGTTCCTCCGCATTCTTATCGGTGACCGTCAGTTCAATTTGGAACAACTGCTTTGGGCTGGAATCAGAAACGCGCTTCGCGAAAACGCGGAGGATATATCGCCCGCCCATCAGTGGAAACGCCGAGCCATCTTTGGGGAGAAGGAAATGGTGATTACATGCAACTCCTTCTGGGCCCACCGATAGACCGCTTCCCCGAGCCAACCTGTCCTCTCCATAAACCCAAATCGAAAAATTCTGCTTCGTTTCACCCCTCTGTAGGCTGACATAGATGCTTTCAACAGTTTGGCGTGTACGCGATGTGCTGAACAAGAGCGTGCGCAGGTAGACCTTCGTGGTTCCTTGACGGCCTGGCATGTGCGAGCCATCTGGTCCAATGAACACGACCGTTGGCTGCGTCATCCGGAGTGAACCACGACGGAAGATCGTAACCCAAGCTGTTAATGCTGAGGTCAGCATCGCGAGGGCAGAGATCAGAATAGGCAGCCAGCTTTGCATCCGGTCTGTTCGTTTCTGTGTTAACCCGTGTCGAGGGCCATCAATGAGAGTCTGAGAGTTTCTGCCACAGTAGAGACCAAGACTCCCAGTCCCGTGAACTGGCCTACTGGCGAGAGAGGTCAAACCGTAGCCTTCCCCACGAATCGGCCGGATCACAACGTTTGGTCGTGTCAAACCTTATGGTTCGAAGAGGGTTCGACGCGGCCGAAACGAAATAAGCCGCAAGCCGTTTATTTACAACGACTTGCGGCTTGAACTCCCCGAGTAGGACTCGAACCTACAACAACCCGGTTAACAGCCGGGTGCTCTACCATTGAGCTATCGGGGACCGTAATCGGCGGCGGGGCGGCTAAGGCCCGGCGGCCGCGGTTGAGTACTGTAGTCTATCCGGTTTTGCCGGACTGTCAACTGCCGCCGGCGAGGGAATTCGGGGCGGCTGCCGAGCGGCGGGGGACGTGCGGGGATGGTCGGTTATAGGACGGCAGGGGGAGGACCGGCGCGGCGACGCGGAGACACGGCGAAAAAGAAAAAGACGTGGTGAGGGGGAGACGCGGCGAAAGGGGAGACGGCGGGAGTTTGCTATCGCATTTCTCTTCCCCAGGCCCTAGCCCCAGCCCCCGGCCGCATGGCCAAGCCCCTGGCCGAGGCCCTTGCCCTCAGCCCCGGCTGCATGGCCAGGTCCCTGGCCGACGGCCCAGCCCGGGCCGCAGGCCCGGCGGCCTGCGGCCCGCGGGGCGCGACATTAATACTCGCGGGTCTTGGTGATGCCCGGCTGCGGGACGGGGTAACGACCGTCGGGACCGGGCTGCAGCGGCGCCGGCGAGTCGGCGGTCAGCTTGTCCACGTCCGGGGCGAATTCGTGGTCGCAGTTGAGGATCTGCTCGTACGTGATCTCCTGGCCGGTATGGGCGGCCATGCGGCCCATGGAGGTCACCAGGCTGGCCTCGACGCCACGCTTGGTCTCGTTGTAGGGCTTGTCGTTGCGGATGGCGTCGAGCAGGTCGATCCACTCGTTGAGGTACGGATCGCCTTCGCCTTCGGCGACCTTCGACTCCCAGATGAGGTCGGCGTCCTGCATGCTCTGGCTCTTGAAGAGCTTGGAGGGCATGCCGCAGTCACCGCCGCTGGAGACGATGGCCGAGCCCTTGCTGCCGTGCAGATAGCTGGAGTAGATGTCCTTGCAGCCGTTCATGCACCGGCCGTCAAAGAAGAACTTGGTGCCGTCGGCGTAGGTGTACTCGACGGCGTACACATCGAGGTTCTGGTCCACGTAGGTCACGCCTTCGGGGCTCTGGCGATAGTGCCGCGCGCCGAGGGCCTGGGCCTTGACCGGCCAGGCGTTCTTCATCCAGCCCTGGTGATCAATGATGTGGATGTAGAAGTCGCTGAAGTTGCCGCCGCCGGCCCAGAGGAAGCTGTGGAAGCGCTGCACCTGGTACATCAGGTCGCTGACGCCGGGCGGCTTGGGCAGCGAATGGAACGCGCCGATGGGCCCGTGCATGCGGTAGCCGCGCTGCAGGACGATTTCGCCGATGGCCCCGTCATGGACGCGCTTGGCGAGCTCCTGCAGGGCCCGACTGTGCCGCGACATGAGCCCCACGCCGACCTTGAGGTTCTTCTTGTCGGCGGCCTCGGCCAGAGCGAACATGCGCCGCGAGGTAGGGCCGTCGACGGTCACCGGCTTCTCCATGAACACGTGGAGGCCCTTCTCGATGGCGTAGGTGAAGTGAACCCAGCGGAACGCCGGCGGCGTGGCGAAGATGGCGATGTCGCCGGGCCGCAGGCAGTCCATGGCCTTCTTGTAGGCGTCGAAGCCGAGGAACTGGCGCTCCGGGGGCACGTCCACCTTGCTGGTGAACGCAGGCTTGTCGTGCAGGCTCTTGAAGCTGCGGTTGAGGCGATCGGCGGTGATGTCCGCCATGGCCACCAGCTTGATGGGGCCCGGGGTGGACAGGGCATTGGCGGCAGCCCCCGTGCCGCGGCCGCCGCACCCGATCAACGCCACCTGGATGGTGTCGCCCATACCGGCGCCATGCACGGCAGGGATCGCCGTCCCCGCCAGGACGGACGCGGCGGCGATGCGGCCGGACGTTCCGAGAAACTCGCGACGCGAAGATTTGTGGTTCACGGTTTCGCTCATGATGTTCTCCCATTGAGAAAAGACATTTGAGTCCGCCAAACGGAGCAGCCTACTGCGCGTTGTTCAGCAGGTCCAGATTGTCCAACCAAATCTCGGCCTTCGTGGTGCCATTGCTGACGAAGCCGAGCCACTCGAGCGTTCGGAAATCGGGGTTCACGTATTGCAGGCCCGTCCAGCGGGCGATGAGGCGCATCTCGTCGGGCTTGCGATCGAACGCTGACGCGACGGGCTGGTCGAGCGACCAGACAGCGAGGTCCCAAGTTCCGTCGGAGTCCGGGCCGAGGCGGGTGATGATCTCCAGGTGCAGCCACTGGTCGGTCGGCACGTCCACGGCGGGTTTGCCGTGGGCCTGGAGCTTGCCGTCACGAATACGCAGGTGTGGCCCGGAGCGGTAGGAGGAACCGGCGTCGCGCCATTCGTGGTAGAAATGCCCGCCGGGGCCGACGCGGATGTCGAACGCGAAGCGAGTCCGTCCGCGCACATGGGAGGGCGTATACCAAAAGTGGGGGTTGAACTCGTGCTGGAGGCCCGGCGCGTCGGTCAGCTTCAGGCACTGCTTGCCGGCGGGACTGGACTCGCTCACCACGGCAATGGCATCGCCCTTTTTCTCGACGTTGGGATGCGACTTGGCCGCCGCGACGCCGAGCGGCGATGCCTCGAAGTCCTCGCGCAGACTGAGCGGCGGCGGGGGAGGCGGGGGCGGCGCGAACTCGATGGGCGGATACTTCACGCTGTTGGCCAGTTCGATCCATTCCTGCGTGCCGTACACGCCCGCCTTGGACGGATCGAAGGGCTTGAAGCCGATCTTCTCGGCCGGTGAACCGGGCTTGAGCCGGAAGTCGCCGTTCTTGGCGTCCACGAACATGGGGTCGGCGACGATCGAACCGGCGTCCTTGCCCGTCTGCTGCCAGGCGGCCAGGTCCCTTTGGCCGTCGAAGACGACCGGTCCGGCGGTGTTCCAGTAGAGATTGTTGGCGATATGGACGTTCTCGTCCGCCCAGCGCCCGTCGAGGAGCTTGCCCTGATCGTAGAGCACGATGTTGTTGGTGAACGAGAACGAAAGATGGGGCTCGGCGCGAGTGCGCTGGATCTGGTGGATGAGGGCGAAGGCGAAGATGTTGTTCCGGATGACGTTCTCGCGGCCGTAGTGCTGGTGATAGCCGCCGGTCTTGGTGTTGTAGACGAGGTTGTTCTCGAGGACCATCCAACTGGTGCCCTCATCGTTGTAGAGGCCCCAGCCGCCGTAGGAATAGGCGTAGATGTCGTGCACGACGTTGTGGCTGACGGTGGTGCCGGCCGACGGTCCGAGCGTGTAGACGGCCCCCATGTCGCTGAGCACGCCCCAACCAATGTGGTGGATGTGGTTCAACTCCACGGTGTTGCGAACGCACGGGCTCTCGGCGTAGCCCCATCGCCAGCCGAGCGAGACGCCCGTGTAGCGCAGGTCGGCGATCTCGTTGTGCGTGATGCGGTTGTCGGGACTGTGGCCGACCCACACGCCGATGCCGGCGGGGAAGATATGGCCACCGTCGCGGATGATGTTGTTGTCCACCACGATGTGGCTGGTTTGCAACTCCTTTTGCTTCTGGATGGTGGTCTCGCCGATCCGCACGCCGCCGGCGCCGAGGTCGTGGATGTACGTGCGTTCGACGCGGCAATCGCGGCAGCCGCGCCGGAACCACACGGCGTAGCCTCCGATATGGGCGATCTCGCAATCCTGGATCCGCACGTGGTGGGCGCCGTCAGCCATGATCACCGCGGGCACGGTGACCGCGGCCTGGAGGCCCTTCCAATCCGCATCGCCCAAACGGTAGTCGGCGTAGCGGAAGCTCAGACCGCTCAGCACGATGTTCTGGACGAACTGGCCGGCTTCGGGCTTGCCAACGAAGTGCACGAACGCCTCGGCCCGCGGAGCGATGACCTCGGCGGTGGTCATGTCCTCGCCGGGCCGGGGAATGTAGGAGAGCTTGCCGTCGCGGGTCAAGTGCCATTCGCCGGGGGCGTCGAGAGCCTCAGCCACGTTCTCGACGTGAAAGCGCTGGCTCGGACCCCACTTGAACAACTGCCAGGCCGTGCCCGTACGGACGATGACGCGGTTGGTGGCGGGGTCGAAGTGGGCGATATGCGTGCGCACGATCTCCCACGACTCGTAGATGACCAGCAGGGCATCCTGCATGTCGGGCCATTGCTTGACGTCGCCGGGGCGAACGATGAAGGCTCGCGTGGACAGATCGGCGGCCTGGCCGGTGGCCGGGTCGATGCCGTGGTCGATCTTGTCGACCATGTAGTGGTACCACTTGTTGGGCGTGCGGGCGCGGACGGCTCGCTGGCCGTTGACGAACAGCTGCTCGAAGCGGGGTTGGCCGTCGCGCACGGCGGGGACGTCGGCCGTCCAGACGCCGTTCTCGCCACGGACAAAGCCGGTGATCTTTTCGCCGCCGGTGAAGACGGGCCGGGCACCGGGAGCGGCTTCGTAGTACACGGGGGCGCGGTCCGTGCCGCTGTCCTCGGGCTCAAAGACGACCGGCTCGGTGAGCGGATACGTGCCGCTTGCGAAACGGACGCGGATCGGCTCGTTGCGCGGGCCCGATGCCGCGAGTCGCCGAACGGCATCGCGGGCGCCCGCCAACGTGGCCAGCGGGCCGTCCGTGCCGTCGGCGTTGGGCTCGGCGAGCTTGCCGGACCACGTGTCCTTGCCCGCAGGCGAGACGTAAAGCGTCTCGGCAGCGAGGCTGCGGCCGAACAGCGCGAGGCCGAGTGTGACGAAGGCCGCGATCCGCCGAACGCGCAGAGCATTGTTTCCGAGCATGCGTATCCTCCTCGGTCGATAGGCTGGTGGCCGAAAGCGTATCGCTTCGAGGAGAAATTGCCAAATGGCAGGCGGGGGGTGGGCGTCTCGCCCGCCTATTTTCGGCGCATGCTGACAGAGCCAGGATCAACGAGAATAGATTGCGAGCACAACTATTGTCTGCTCGAGTTGCGGCGGCTCGCCCGGCGGCTCGCGTTGGTTTGCGGTTTGACCGGGCGGGAACGGCGCCCATCATGCATGCTGGGCGACCATTATGCATGATGATGGACGCGCGTCATTCGAGGCGGGCAAGATGCCCGCCCGGCGCTAGTTCATGCTGCCGCCCTGGGCGGCGGCCTCGCGTTGAGCCTTCTGAGCCTGGAGCGTCCTGGCCAGCGCCTGCAGCTCCGTGATGAGAATCTCGGCCCGCTGGAGGATTCGCGTCTCGCCGAGAATCAGTTGCCGGATTTCCACCGCGTCGGCGGGCAGCAGGGCGGCGGCGAGCAAGTCCACCAGTTGCTCGAGCGACAGCGAGTTGCCGCACATGCGGCGAAGCTTGTGCACGGCTTCGATGCCGTCGAACACCGGCAGATACAACATCTGCCGACAGAGCTGCGCGGCGGCGAACTCGGCATCCTGATCGAGAGCGCTTTTCTCAGGCGTGATCGCTTCCAGCCATGCTCGGCGGTATTCTCCGGACCGGTCCTCGTCCAGCACCCGGGCTCGGCAGATCCCTACGAGATTGATGAAGTATCGGCCATCGCCCGTCCGGAAGCAGTCGCGGATCAGGCCCACGCAGACCACCGGGTGAATGCGGGCCAGCAGCGTGTGGTAGAAGGGCTCATAGCCGGGCAGGAGGAAGGCCATGGCCATGAGCGCATTGTCTTCCATGGCGTCGCTGACCAGCTGCCGGTAGCGCGGTTCATGGATATGCAGCGGCAACGTCGCCCCCGGGAGCAGGACGGCGTTGGGCAGCGGGAACAGCCCCAAAGCATCGTTCAGAGGCGGCACGATCGGTTCGTTCATACTCACTATTATTATACCCGACGTCGTAGCGGGAACACTGGTTTGTTGCGCACGTCGCAGTGATGAAGCCGCAGCTCGTGCCGGATAGGCTTCATCCCGTCCGACCGTCCGGTTGGTCTTTTCACGAGCGAGTGCACGCTTGTACGACAGTCGAGCGGATCGGGAAGTCGGTTCAGTGCGCCTGGCCGTTGCCGGGGCCTTGGTAGGGTTGTCGGGTGAGCACCTCCATCAGGAGACGGATCGTGCCCTGAACGAACTGCAGGTTGGCGTGGCTGGGAATCTGCATCGGGCGGACCATGGCGAAACCCACGGCGGCGTGGATGATCTGCCAGGTGAGCCACTCGGCGGGAACGTCGTTGCGGATCTGGCCCGCGTCCTGGGCCTCCTTCATGACCGAGGCCAGCGAACGGACGTATCGTTCGTAGTGATCGCGAATCGCCTGGAGGATGGCGGGTTCGGAGATCTCGGTCGAGGCGTGGAACAAGAGCTGGTAGACGCTGGCCGTGTACGGGTCGGACGTGGCCGGGTTGGAATACATCATGTTCTGGAGCTTCTCCAGCGGCGTGCGGGCGTTGGCCGTGGCAAGCTCCCAGTTGCGGAACACGCGGTCGCCCACCTGCTCGATGAGGGCGATGAACAACTCGTGTTTGTTCTTGAAGTGGCGGTAGATGATGGGCTCGCTCACGCCGGCTTCGGCGGCGATCATGGCCGTGGTGGTTCCTCGGTAGCCGTGGCGCGCGAAGCAGCGGGCTGCCGATTCCAGCAACTGCTGCTTGCGGTCTGGTGCTTTCATTCGGGCCATGAAGCGAACAAATCCTCTCGTGGGTTGGATGACCGCCAGCTGAGTCCGTCGGCGATATTCTAAACGCCCGCGGGCGGGGACTCAAAGCACGGGCAAGGGCCTGGGGGCTGGGGACTGGCGGAGAAAACATGGACGCCCGGAGTTGCGGATCCCGCGCGAGCAGCGCGGGCCGACGTGACCGGTATAATGGGGATGAAGGGGGCGACGGCTTTCTCGAAAAGGGGGCTGCCTTGAACTTCGAATTGGCGGCTTGGTTCGCGGGCCAGGTGACCGCGGCGGTGGGGGCCGGCGTCCTGGGATGGCGAGTGTCGCAGGCCCGGCCGCGGGCCTGGAAGCAGGCGGCGGTAGTCGCGACGGTGCTCATGCTCGCCTGGCCGCTGATGCGTTTGTTCCCCGCTCACGTGATCCGCTGGTTCGGGACCGAACCGGTCATTTTCCTCGAGGTCACGGGGATTGTCGTGCCCGCGGTCCTGCTGTTCACCATCGCCGCACGTCAAGCGCGAACGCCCGGCCAGCGACGGGCGGTCCGATTGCTGATCCCGGTGTGCTGCCTGTACTTCGTGCGATACGGCGTGTGGATGGTTCGTCCGCCGTTGGGCGATCTGGGGGCCACGCAGATCGAGGGGGGAGTCTGCCGGCAGTCCACAGGCTACACTTGTGTGGCCGCCTCGCTGGTGACACTGCTGCGGGCATACGGCTACCCGGCCAGCGAGACGGAGATGGCTCGGCTGAGTTTCACCGAGCGGGACTGGGGCACGACCGACAGCCGGGCCGTGGCCGCGTTGCAGGAACGGTTGCGCGGCGAACCGGTCGAGGTCTGCTACGAAACCATGGATTACGAGCGGCTCAAAGCCGTGCCCAAGCCGTGCGTGGTTCCCATCCGATGGAACTACTTCGTGTCGCACATGGTGCCCGTACTGTCGGCGACCGATGACACGGTCCTGTTAGCGGATCCGCTGACCGGTGTCACAGAAAAGTCCGCCCGCGAATTCCGCGCGGTGTGGCACCGACGCGGCATCTTTCTGATCGATCAGCGGCCGCTATCCCGGAGGTCATTGTGAGCGTCCCCCATTCGACCGACACGTTCAACCAGCACGCAGGGATCTATGAACTGCTCATCGACTGGCCGCGGCGGTTGTCGGTCGAGGAGCCGTTTTATCGACAGGTCTTCCAGTCGGTCGGCGTCAAGCGCGTGCTCGACGTGGCGTGCGGAACAGGTCACCATGCGGCCATGTTTCATTCGTGGGGGCTCCAGGTCGAGGGCGCGGACCTCAGCCCGGGCATGATCGCCGAGTGTCGGGCGCAGTTCGGCGAACCGACCGGATTGCGATGGGTGGTCCGCGGCTTCCAGGAGCCCGTCGGATCGGGCGAACCGTTCGATGCCGTGCTGTGCGTGGGCAACTCGCTGGCCCTGGCGGATGATGTGGCCACCGTCGAAAGGGCCGTCGCCAACATGCTGGAGGCGCTGCGGCCGGGAGGAGTGGTGATTCTGGGGCTGCTGAACTTGTGGTCGCTTGTGCCGGGCCGGACCGTCTGGCAGAAGTGCAAGCGAGTCTCGTACGCCGGTGGCGACCACGTCGTGCTCAAGTCCATTCATCGCTGCGGCAACCGTGCGCACATCAGCTTCGTGGATCTGGAGCTGGGAGCGTCCACCGTCTCGCCGCGCTATGACACTGCCGAGCTACTGGGCTTGCGAGCCGAGGATCTGCTCGAGTGTATCCACCGGCACGGCGGAACCGAAGCACACGTTTACGGTTCGTACCGGTTCGAGCCCTACGTGCCATCGCAGAGCGGCGATCTGATCATCACCTGCCGACGGAACGCCACGATCTGATGATGGTTGCCGGTCGGGGAATCTCCGGCGAGAGGGATTGGCGGAACGTCGCTGGACATGGACGCCACACAACCGGTTTAATGCTGCCGGCAACGCACGCCCGGCCTTGAGTGCACCTCCTACAATGACAGACCATGGCTTCCATCGCGCTCAGGGTAGTTGCGTTCGCATCCGTCTGGCTGCCGGTGAATCTCACGGTTCACGCGGCAGACCCGACACCGATCGACGCATCGGCAATGATCATCGGCGATCCGGCCGTTCAAGAGGATTTGCGCTGCACATCGAAGCAGAAGCAGGACATTCGTCAGCTGCTGGACAAGCTGGAACAGCCCATCTGGGTTCTTCGGGATTGGCCGCCAGACAAGAGCCGCGATCGCCTTGCGCCGCTGATGGCGGAACTGCAGACCGGAATCGACCACATTCTCACGCCCGCACAGTGCAAGCGTTTTGAACAGATTCAATTACAGCAGCGCGGTCCCGCTGCCTTGCTGGATCCCGACACGAGCGAGGCAGTGGGGCTGTCGGCCCATCAGAACACGCAGGTGCGAGCGGTCATCGAGGATACCCAGGCCAAACTACGCAAGCTCGGGCCGATGCCCGCCGGCGAGGCGGAAATCCGGCAATACTACAGGACGCTGGACGACCTGCGGTCTCGCGAGCAGGATCTCTTGCTGGCCATCCTCGACGACGAGCAGAAGAAGGCCTGGGCGGCATTGCGAGGCAAGCGGTTCGATCTGAGCCGGCTTCAGCCGCTCACGGTGCGGGCACCGGAATTACAGGATGCCACGGCGAAGGAAGTCTGGATCAATTCGGAGCCGCTGAGCCTGGCCGGCGTGCGCGGGCGGGTAGTGATCGTGCACTTCTGGACGTTCGGTTGCATCAACTGCATCCGCAACTACGAGTGGTACAAGGGCTGGCAGCGGGACTTCGCCTCCAAGGATGTGACCCTCATCGGCATTCACACGCCCGAAACGACGGGCGAGCGGGATGGGGCACGGCTGCGAGCCAAAGTCGCCGAGCACGGCCTGAGCTTCCCCATTCTCATCGACAATCATCGACAGAACTGGGATGCCTGGGGCAACAGCATGTGGCCGAGCGTGTACCTGGTCGATCGGGTCGGCCGCGTTCGTTATTGGTGGTACGGCGAGTTGAAGTGGGGCGGCCACGATGGCGAAAAGCACATGCGTGGCCGAATCGAAGAGCTCTTGCGCGAACCGGCCCCAACCTCGCCGCCATCCGGTCAGCAGGCGACACCCCAGAACGCCGGCTCATAGCTCACAGCCGATAGCTCAGAGCGGATACGCGAACGGCTGGCCGGTGGATCACCAGCCAGCCGCCCGCATCGGAGTCGCGAATCCATTACGCCGACTTGTCGGCGCCGATCATCTTGGCCAGTCCGGCCACGTGAGCGAGCATGGCCCCAGCCTGCGACGAGAGTTGTTCGGCTGCCGCGGCTGATTGCTCGGCTCCTGCCGCGTTGGCCTGTGTCACCTTGTCCATGGACGTTACGGCCTGGCTCACTTGCTCGACACTGTGGGCCTGATCCTGCGAAGCCGTGTTGATCGATTCGAGGAGCGTAGAGACCTCGGTCACGTCCTGGGCGATGGCCTGGAGAGCGGCCGCAGCCTGGGCGGTTACTTCCTTGCCCTGGCGGGCCCGCGCGACCGCATCTTCGATCAGTGCGGTCGTCTCCTTGACCGCACCGGCCGAGCGAAGCGCCAGCCGGCGAACCTCCTCCGCCACGACGGCAAAGCCCTTGCCGTGCTCGCCCGCGCGGGCAGCCTCGACGGCCGCGTTCAGCGCCAGCAGGTTGGTCTGGAAGGCAATCTCTTCGATCACCTTCACGATCTTGCCGACTTTCTCGGACGCTTCGTTGATGCCGGCCATGGTCTGATCGAGTTGGACCATGGTCTGGCTGCCTTGTTCCGAGGTGGATCTGGCACGGTTCGCCCGCTCGTTGGCCTGCGAAGCGCTCGTGGCGCTTTCACGAGCCTTGGTGGTCATCTCCTCCAGAGCAGCCGCAGTCTCCTCCAAGGCGCTTGCTTGCTGGTTGGCCCCCTCAGCGAGCTGCTGGCTGGTGTCGGACACCTGGCTGGCCGCATCGTTGACTTGTTTGGCGCCCTCGGTCATGCCCTTGATGGCGCGGCCGAGCGGACGGCTGATGCCCGCCGTGACAAACAAAGCGACCAGACTGGCCACGCCCGCCGCTCCCAGGCCGATGATAACGCTCGAGACCTTCACCGATCGGCCGGCGTCCGCCTGCGTGGTTCGGATCGTATCCATGGCCGCCTTCGACTGCTCGTCCATCTCCTTGACCGCGGCGTAGAACTCATCCTCATACGCGCCCACGCCGATCAACCAGTCCCAAGGGGCAAAGTAGGTCAGCTTGACGATCTTGTCGCGGGGCTCAGGATCCGACGGGTTCTTCCAGGGGTATTTGAGATCCGCAACCTGACCGGGTTGCAGCGTAAGTGCCATGCGACAGGCTTCCTGGATGAACGACCGGCCTTCGCTGTCGCGCACCTCCCAGAGATTCTCGCCGTCGCGTTCGCCGTTGCGGGAGATCACATAGTGGCCGCGAGTCGCACCGGTTGCGTTCAGAACGTACACGTATCCCGACTGCCCGATGCTGATGGACATGATGGCCTGTCGCAGGCTCTCGGCACTTTGTTCGGGAACACCGACGAAGAGCATACCCACGACCTTCTTCTGGTCATCCAGGAGGGGCTTGTAGGCCGATACGCACCACTGGCCGACGACGAAGGCCCGGCCCTGATAGGTCTCGCCCTTCAGCACCTTGGCGATCACCGGATCGGGCGTCCCGTCGGGCGTGATGGCTGGGATGTACGTCCCGATGGCGCGCGTGCCGTCGGTCTTGAGGATGTTGGTGCACACGCGGACCATGTCGCCGGCCTCGTTCATCCGCTGGAAGATCGTGCAGTTGCTTCCGACCAACTGCCGGACTTCGTCCACCAGCGGCGACGGTTCGGACGCCTGAGCGTTCTGGCCGAGCCATGTGTCGCCGGCCATCATCCGCGGCAACTGCACCCGGATCTTTTCACTCGTCAACTGGTTGACCGCCTCCCAGGTGACCATCTCGCTGTCGAAGCGGACGCCGCCTGCGCGGGCCAGTTGATCGCCGGCCACGTTCAGATCGGAGTTCACTTTCTGCTGCAGCAACTCCTGCTGAGCCTGACAGGTGGCGTACATGTCGCGAGCGATATTGGCCAATCCGTCGCACGCCGTTTCGACCAGTTGTTCGCGAGTCTTCTCGATGTTCCGGGTGAGGGCGGCCTCGGTGGCGTCAAAGGACTTCTTGAAGCCGCCATTGGCCTGCACGAGCAGGGCAACCGCGGTGATGGAGACCGGTATGGCCGCCAGGCCAACCATGGAGATCATGAGTTTGCGCTGTAGTGTCATGTTCCAGCTCCCAGATGCAGAGTAAAGTAAGTGCGATACTCTTACATGCTCGGCAGATGAGGGCTGAGCAATTAGCCGGGCCGCCATAGGGATTCTCCCCCAGTACGGTAAAATAGCTTCAGATAGAGAAATAGAGCACAGCCTGACCCAAAACGGAGTGCACCGCTGCCCGAATGGGTTGAAAATTATAGCTGATTATCCGGAAGTAGGCTGAGGCTCGCCTCGGCCAGATTCGGCGCCCCACGCCGGGGGAACGGCCGTCCGGTCTCCCGCCGACCGGCCAGACGGCCGAGAGCAAGAGGGGGTAAGCGCAGACTCTCTGCCGCGTCACGGACCAGCCAGAACGCTCGTTTTCACACGGCCGCCGCGCGAGGCGGATTCGGCAGGAGCGGCATTACAGCATGCCGGATTGCTTGGCGTACTCGAAGACGCCGCCGGCCTCGATGATGGGTGCGACATCGCCCAAGGGCTTGAGAGTGTGCGACTCACCCGTGCGTTTGTTGAGTAGCTTGCTCCCGGCGACGTCGATCTCGACCTCATCGCCGGTCTTGAATTTCTCGACCAGCCGCTCCTGCGACTCGAAGGGGATGAGATAACCGCCGTTCACGCTGTTGCGATAGAAGATGCGGGCGTAGAACTCGGCCACCACCGCCTTGATGCCGGCCTCAGCCAGGGCGAGCGGAGCGTGCTCGCGCGAACTGCCGCAACCGAAGTTCTTGCCACCGATCACCACCACGTAGTCACTGCGGGTGTTGTTCGGGTCGGTCTGGTCCACGAAGGGGATGTGACCGGCAGGCAGACCGGCCTGAGCCTCCGGCACGCCGCTCAGGGCGTATTTGCCGAACAGCTTGCGTTCGTCCGGGATGGCCGGGTTGTACATGAGGTAGTTGGCCGGGATGATCTGATCGGTGTCGATGTCATCGCCCAGGACGTACGCTTTACCCTTGATGATCTGGTCCATGAGTCTGCCTTGTTCGCATTTCATTACTGGGCCGGTCCCGAACCTCCACAACCGGGGGCCGGCAGCCGGTCGTCCTGCGGGGTTCACGAAGCTCGCAGGCGTTCATCGCCCCGCCGATACGGGTTGGGGAAGATTATACGGTAAGCGTCCACGAGCGCGAAGGACTCACGGGGCGGGGATCGGCCGGGGCGGCGTCGGCCTGTGGCGGGGCGACTCGGGCACGCGGGCGTTCCGCAGTTGCTCGCTCAGATCCATGCCGTCGATGGGCGGAAACGATTCGAGCCGGTGGGTCTCGCCGAGCAGCCCCAGCACGGTGGGGGCATAATCGACCAGCCGAGCCAGCGGGATCTCGCCGCCTGCCGGCAGATCGGGCCCCACAAAGAACATTGGCAAGTGCATGTCGCGGTACAGCGTCGAGCCGTGGCCGGCCTTCTCGCCGGGGTACAACAGCCAACCGTCGGCGGCGAAGACCACCAGGTCGCCCGTTCGCGGTGAGTCGAACATCTCGACCACCTGCGGCACGAAGTCCGGATGCGGCGATGCGGCGGTGGCTGCGAGCCATTCCCGCGACTCGTGCCAGCCCGCGCGGATGAATGCCGCCAGCTCGGGCGATTGCAGGTATCCGAGTGGATCGCCTTCGTACTCGATGATGCGATACTCTTTGCGACTGTTCCGGATCCGCCGTTGAACGGTGAGCGAGCCCTGACGCGACCAGGCACGCACGGTGTCGTCGTCGCCGCGAGCTGCCACCAGACCGACCGCCGGCACGTCATGCAGAGCCGGATCCAGACGCGCCCACGTGATGACCTCCGGTGGTTCGGGCCGGTGGAGCCAGCCGCGCTGTCCGCGAAGGTGGATCATGGCCACGCGTCCGGCATCGACGCTGGCCACGGCGTCATCATCCTGAAGCGTCTCGAACCGGTCGGCGAAAGCGACTTCGTTCAACGGAGTGGTGCGGACGCGCAGCCTTCGATGCTTTCGAAGCCAGCGAATGAAATCGAAGTCCTGGCCGGGGCGGATGGGGGCCATGCCGTGGTCCGCCAACAGCACGAAGTACGTGGACTGCGTAAGGCCGGCGGTTGCGATTGCGCCCGTGATGAGTCCGACGGCCTGATCGATGTTCTCGAGAGCGGCTGCGTATTCCGGCGAATCAGGACCCCAGCGATGGCCGGTTTCGTCCACGCCCGGGTAGTACGTGTGCAGGATAGTGGGCCATTGCCCGACCCGCCGGGCAATGTCGAACACTGAAGTTATCGACTCGGCCACCTGTCGATCCACCGCCGTGTAGTTGCCGAATGCCCAGCCCCAGGTGAACACGTCCTGCAGGTCGAGGCTGACCGTCGCTCCTTTGTGCGACTGGGCGAGCACGCTAACCGTGAGCCGGTCGGACAGGATGTCGTATAGCGTCGGTGCGTCGATATGCTGGTTGACCGTCCAGGCCGTGGGTATGGTCATGTAGTAGTTGCTGAGCAACCGGCTTCGTTCGAACCAGAAGTTGCCCATGATCCCGTGATGACCGGGGAATCGACCGGTGATGATGGATGCGTTGTTGGGGTACGTCACCGAGGGCAAGCTGGAGATAGCGTGCCCTACCTGTACGCCGCCTTCCACGAATGTGCGACGGATGTTCGGCAACAGGCCGGCGTCGAGCATCTCGCGCAGGACGTGTACATCCATGCCATCGGCGACGAACACGACGACGTTTCGCGATGGTCGCTCGACGTCGCGTCCGAGCTGGAACCGCGCCGGTCCGCTCGGTGCGCATCCGGCCAACTGGACTACCGAGGCGAGCACGACCCAACAGAACCGTAGCGAATGTCGCATGATCCGCATGATATAGCCAGTAAAAGCAACAGGCCCGAGGAACGTTCCCTTCGGGCCTATTGTATGCAGTCCGATGCGTTTATACGAACCGCCTCAACTGGCTTTGCGGGCCACCGGGTCCCAGGTGATGCGCTTGCCCGACCGATAGGCCAGGTTGGACAGGTGCGAAGGCAGCAGCGAGCTGACGCCCAGCTCGACCGGAGCGTTGGTCTGCTTGCCCGAGCGGATGCACTCGATCCAGTTGTGCTGGTGGACGCCGTGCTGATTCGGCCAGTGAGCGGCGGGCTTGCTGCGGTCGCCCTCGGCCCAGACCTTGATGTCGTTGCCGCGGACTTCCATGGTCCCCTTCGTGCCGTACAGGATGAAGCCGTCGCCTTCGAAGCCGTTGGTGAAGTTACCGGTGAACGACAGCGAGAACGTGCCGTAGTCGATGATCGCGTTCACGACGTCGGGGGTCTCCCAGTACTTCACGCCGTAGACGCCGCCGTTGCACACCGCCGACTTGGGCACGGGCTCGCCGAGCAGCCAATGCACGTTGTCGATCACGTGCACGCCGACGTCGGTGACCAGCCCGCCCGCGTAATCCCAGTACCACCGCCAGGCCGTGTACCGCAGCGGGTCGAAGGAGACCTTGTGCTTGCAGGGCGCCTGGAACTGCTCCCAGTCGATGCGGGTCGTGTTCCAATTCAGGTCGGGCTGAGTCCGCTTGGCAACCGACTCAGGCGTGAACGGGTCTTCGGCCGCGATGTAGTTACGGCAGTCGTAAGCCCGGACAAAGTGAATGTCGCCGAGCTTGCCTTCGTCGATGAACTGCTTGGCCTGCAGGTAGTTCATCTGGCTGCGGCGCTGCGTGCCGATCTGGATGGTCAGCCCTTTTTGCTTCTTGGCGGCCGCCAACATGGCCTCGCCTTCTTCGATCGTGAAGCTGAAGGGCTTTTCCTGGTAAATGTGCTTGCCCGCTTCGCAGGCGGCGATGAACGGCTTGGAGTGCCAGTGGTCGGGCGTGGCGATGACCACCGCGTCGATGTCCTTGTCGTCGAGCACTCGGCGGTAATCGTTGTAGCGGTTGATCTTCACGCCGGTGTGGCCCTTGCTGGCCATGGTGGCGTTCAGGACCTTTTCGGCATAGTCCAGGCGGAACTCGGCGACGTCATTGATGGCCGCGCAAACCACGTTGTCGGCGCGGCAGGCGGTGTTCGCATCATGCAAGCCCTGGCCGCCGCTCCCGATGATGCCCAGGACGATCCGGTCGTTGGCACCAATCCGACGGGTAGCCGCACGGGCGGTTCGGGCGGCGAACATGGAACCGGCGGCCAAGCCGGCGGCCGTCCGGGTGGTGGCGGACAGGAAATCACGTCGCGACAAGTTCTTCGGGCTGGCCATGCAGTTTACCTCCAAAGGGGACGGCCCACGGGCCCAGGCTCCGGCCGGCTCGAGGGAGCTGGCGGGCAGGCCCGCTATTTTGACGGGTATTCTATCGGACGGGCAAGGGGGCTCAAGCGCCGGCGAGGCGGGATGTCCAGCCGCAGCGGCCGGCGGAGCGAAGCATTGCCGAAAGCGGGAATTGCGGGCGAGGGGGGGTGATGCGCTATCTGTTCCGGGAGAATCTTTCCGTGTGGAAAAGTTGTGGATAACCCTTGGCACGGAGGGCGGTTGTGGGTACAGTGTTGGCTTACGGAGTGGGCCGTGACATGAGATGATCGCAGCCCAGGGACAAGGGCTGACCTGCGTTTGGACACGGAGGTCCGGGAGACCATGTACCTCAAGCGCCTCAGCTGCTTCGGTTTCAAAAGCTTTGCCGATAAGACGGATTTCGACTTCAAACCCGGTATCACCGGGATTGTGGGGCCGAATGGTTGCGGCAAGAGCAACGTCGTGGACGCCATTAAATGGGTGCTGGGCGACCAATCCCCCAAGAGCCTCCGCGGCAAGCAGATGCAGGACGTGATCTTCAACGGCTCGGGCACGCGCCGCAGCGCGAGCATGGCCCAGGTCGATCTGACGTTCGACAACTCCGACCGCCGCCTGCCCATCGAGGCTGACGAAGTCTGCATCACGCGGCGATTGTACCGCTCCAACGAAAGCGAATACCTCATCAACGGCGAAGTCCGGCGGCTCAAGGACGTCAAAGAGCTGTTCATGGACACGGGTATCGGCGTGGGCGGCTATTCGATCATCGAGCAGGGGCAGGTAGCGCTCCTCCTGCAGGCCAACCCCTCCGAACGACGGCTCATCTTCGAGGAAGCCGCCGGCATCAGCCGTTACAAGGCCCGCAAGAAGGAAGCCGAGCGCAAGCTGGAGCGCGTCGAGCAGAACCTCCTGCGAATCGAGGATATCGTCGAGGAACTGGAAAAGCGGCTGCGCAGCATCAAGTACCAGGCGGGCAAGGCACGCAACTTCCAGGAATACGACAAACAGCTTCGCGAGAAGCGGGCGACGTATTCGCTGGCCGAGTATCACAAGCACACGATCCGCCGGGCCGAACTCGAGCAGGTAACGGCCCAGTTGAGCGACCAGGCCACGGAGCTGCGTACGATCATTTCCGGCGCCGAGGCTCGCGCTGCCGCACTGGATCGTGACGTGATGGTGCTCGACGCCGAGGTCCGCCAGATCGAACAGCAAATTCTCGGTAACGCGTCGGAGATCACCGCCAATCGCGAGCGGGCGTCGCAGTCGCGGCAGCGGGTCGAGGAATTAGCGGCTGCCCGTACGCGGGCTCAGCAGCGGCTGGCCGCCGAACGGCAGCGGTCGCTGGCGTGGCGACAGCAAATCGAAGGCGTCGAAGAGCAGGCTGACTCGGTGGAGTCGGAACTGGCCGAGGCCAACGCCGCCGTGGACCGGCTCTCGAACGAGGATCGCGAACTGGCCCGCCAGCTGGCGTCGCTCCAGGCTCGCAGCGAGGACGAGAAGGCCGGCATCATCGACCTCATGCGGCGCACGGCTCAACTGAACAACGAAATCAGCTCGCTCCAGCAGCGCCGCCAGCAACTCGAGGATAACAAAAGCCGACTCACCGCACGGCTCGACCAGGTTCGCGCTGAGCTGGAACAGTTGATGAGCGTCCGGGCCGAAATCGCCGAGAAGGGCGAGCAGATCGCGGCACGGTTGGCGGATCACCAGACTCAATTGGCCGAGAAACGCGAAGAGGCCAGCCGACTGGACGCCGCCCGTGCGGAGCTGAACCAACAGATTGCCGCGGCCAAGGAGTATCGCAGCGGGCTGATGAGCCGTCGGCAGCTGTTGAGCGATTTGGATCGCCAGCTCGAAGGCGTCGACGCCGGCGTGCGCGAAGTGCTGCGGCGCATGCAGAACGATCCGTCGGGCGAGACGTTCCGATACGTCAAGGGCATGGTCGCTGATCTGGTGACCGCCGACGTGTCCAACGCCATGCTGATCGAGACCGCCTTGGGCGATTATGACCAATACCTGGTGGTGGAAAGCAGCCGGGCGTTTCTCGATGACGCGAGCCTGCTCGCCGAGTTTCCCGGCCGCGTGCGGGCGATCTGCCTCGACCGCATCCCGCCGTTCGTGAACGGGCGGGACTTCTCGCAGCAGCCGGGATTCGTGGCCTGCGCCATGGATCTCGTCAAGTGTGCTCCCGAGGCCGAGGGGCTGATCAAGCATCTGCTGGGCCGCACGATCGTGGTCGAGACGCTGGCCGACGCCGAGCGAATGGCGGCACAGAATCCGCCGGCGTACCGGTACGTGACGCGAGCGGGCGAGTTGCTTGACAGCGAAGGCCGCTGCCAACTCGGACCGGCCGGCGCCGGCGCGGGCCTCATCAGCCGCAAGAGCGAGCTGCGCGAGATCGAACACCAGATCGCCGAGGTGGATGGCCGCATCGCGGTCATGAGCGAACGGTTGGAGCGGACGACGGCCGACATCCTGCAGCTCGAACGCACGCAGGAAGAACTGCGGGCGGCCATCGCCGAGACGAACAAGGCCCAGATCGAGACCAACGCCGCCCGTCAGGCGAACGACAACGCCATCGGGCGACTCACTCACGAGCAGCCGCTGTTGACGGGTGAGATCGAGGCCATCGACGTGCAGATCCGCGACGCGGCCGAGCGAGCGGCCCGCAGTGCCGAAGCGGTCGCCCAACTCGAACAGGAGAACATTGAGCGGGAGAACCGGGTCAAGGAGATCGCCGAGCAGATCGACACGCTGCAGGACCGCCGCGCACAACTGGCCGAGCGGGTGACTGAGGCCAAGGTGGCCGTCGGTCAGTTGGCTCAGCGTCGCGGCATGCTGGCGGATCGGCTGCGCGGCCTGCGCAACTCGCTGCAGGCCAGCGAGGAGGCCGTCCGGGCTTCGGCCCATGAGGCGGAAGACGCGGTGCACAGGCTGGCCCAAAGCGAGCGTGCGATATTGTCGGCACAGGCCCGGCTGGCCGAGCTGTACTCGACCAAGGAGCAGCTCGATCGCAACCTGATGGATTGCCTGCATCGTCGCGAGCAGATTCGCTATGAGGCCGAGCAATTGGCGGCCCGGCTCAAGTCGGGCCGTGTCGAGCTCGAGCAGGCCGAGTCCGAGCTACACGCCCGCCAGATGGAACTGCAGGAGGTAAACCTGCGGGTGGAGACGCTCCTCACCCGCGTGCGCGACGAGCTGGGCATCGATCTGGTCGAAGTGTACGCCACGTACGAGCATGCCGAGCAGGACTGGGCGGCGCTCGAGGCCGAGATCGAGGAGCTCAAGGAGAAAATTCGTCGGCTTGGCAACGTCAATCTGGACGCCATCGCCGAGCAGGAGGAACTCGAAAAACGGGCGACCTTCCTGGCCAGCCAGCGCGACGATCTGCGGCAGAGCCGCAAGCAACTCGAGGAACTGATCGAGCAGTTGAACAACGAATGCCGCGAGCGTTTCGTCCAGACGTTCGAGACGGTCCGCGGACACTTCCAGGAGTTGTTCCGACGGCTGTTCGGCGGCGGAAAGGCCGACATCATGCTCGAGCAGCCACCCGAGGGGCAACCGCTCGACGTGCTCGAGGCCGGCATCGACATCATGGCTCGGCCACCGGGGAAAGAAAACCGCAATATCACGCTGCTGAGTGGCGGCGAGAAGACCATGACCGCCATCGCGCTGCTGTTGGCCATCTTCCGCAGCCGGCCCTCACCGTTCACCGTGCTGGACGAGGTGGATGCCGCGCTGGACGAGGCCAACAACGAGCGGTTCAACCGGATCATCTGCGACTTCCTCGACCACTCGCAGTTCCTCATCATCACGCACTCCAAGCGAACCATGACCATCGCCGATGTGCTGTACGGCGTGACCATGCAGGAGGCCGGCGTGAGCAAGCGGGTGGGCGTGCGCTTCGACACCGAAGACGACAAGGAAGCCGCCGTGGCGTGACCGAGCCGCGAGCTTCAACCTTCGCGGACGATTATTGCATTTCGGCTTTGTATGCGCGGTCGAGTTCTCCAACGGCCGCATCGAGGTCCTGCCAATACCCAAAACCTCGCATCAGCTCATGGTGCAGTACCTCAGCAACCTGCTCCTGGCATGTGTGGCGCCTCGAAAACTCGGCACCGTGCTGTTCGCCCCGCTTCGGTTCCGCCTTCAACCGGGGACGTATCGCGAACCGGACGTCGTCTTCATGTTGGCGGAGAACGCGCAGCGCATCGGCGAGGACTACTGGCAAGGGGCAGATTGGGTCATGGAGGTCGTGAGCGACGACAATCGCGATCACGACCTGGTCACCAAGCGGGCCGAGTACGAGGCGGCCGGCATTCCCGAGTATTGGATCGTGGACCATCGCGAACGATTGATCACCGTGCTCACGCTGCGCGGCGGCAAATACGCCGTTCATGTCGCAGCGCGGCCGGGGCAATCGGCCACGTCCGTTCTCCTGCCTGACTTCGCCGTGGACGTCAACGCCGTCTTCCAGGCTGCCGTCGTCAGTTGATCCCGAACGGCAGATTTCACCCCATCCACTGGGGATTGTGGGTGGTGGCGTCGAACCGGGTCGTCGTTTTGAAGCCCTCGTACCGGCCGGTGCGAGCCGCCGGCGCCGTTCGAGTCAGCAGAGCGGTCATCTCGCCTCCCGACAACGGTTTGAAGTCGCGTACGATGGCGAGCGTCTGCTCGAGCAGGTCCATGCTCTCCATGCCCACGACCACCGTCGAAGTCGGCAGCGTCAGGGCGTACCGGAGGCACTCTTGCGGCGTGGCGATGCCGTTGCGAATAATCTCGCCGCTGGCGGATGATTTCATGCCGATCGCGCCGATGCCGGCCTCCACCAGTCGCGGCAACGTGTGCCGGGCGAAACTGCGAAACGTCGCGTCGAGCGGGTTGATGGGCATCTGCACGGTGTCGAAGCGGAAGTTATGCTCGGCGGCCACATCCAGCATGCGGTTGTGGACGAGCGGATCTTTGTGGCCGGTGAAGCCCACGTACCGGATCTTGCCCGCCTTCTGGGCCTCGCGCAGCGCTTCAATCGCTCCATCCTCGCGGAAGCAGCGGTCCGGATCCTCCAGGCGAAGGACTTCGTGGATCTGCATGAGATCGACGTGATCGACGTCCAGGCGTTTGAGGGATTCGTCGATGTGCTTGGCGGCCATCTGCTTGGTACGGCCCTCGAACTTGGTCATGAGGAAGACCTTGTCGCGGTAGCCGTCCTTGAGTGCCTTACCCATCCAGACTTCGCTCTTGCCGCCGTGGTAGGCCCAGCAGTTGTCCATGAAGTTGACGCCGCGATCAATGGCGGTTCGGACGAACCGAATGGCGTCTTCCTCGCTTTCCATCCTGCCCAGATGGTGTCCGCCGACGCCGATGACTGACACCCGTTCGCCGGTCCGGCCAAGCGGGCGGTAGAGCATGTCGCCCTTGCGGGTCTCGAAATGGTCCGCCGGGTCGCGAGGTTCGGCATCGCCTTCATCGGCAGCGCCGCCGGGCCGCCGATCCGCACCCGATACCGATGTCGTCCAGAAACCAGACCACGCAGCCAAGGCGGCGGCACGTTTCAGAATCTCTCGTCTGTTCATGCCAAACGACTCCTCGATTCGACAACCGGTTCTACACCGTCATGCGGGATTATATGAGGCATGGGTCGCGAAACGTCGTCGCGGGCGGCCCGGACAGCATGGTCGCGGCCGCTCCATGAAGTGCAGAGAATGTAATATATTTCCTCGCCGCTCGCAGTGTGGGCGACAAGACGAGCGACAATATCGTACGGTCAACGATTCTCGCGGGTTTTTGCCCGGTATTCGGCACTGTTCGGCTTCGTCAGGCCCGACGAAGCATCCCTCGACGTTCGACGTCTCTGTCGCCCCTGTCGGGGCTCCAGGAAAGAGGGGGATGAAGAGAATGGGACGCCGTCGCCAACCGGGGGCTTACGCCGCCCGGCTACTAACCGCTGCCCCTTGCGGGGCAGAGTTGAATCTCTTGGTTCAAATCGACCGTGGTTCGCCCGTCAGTCGTCCAGTTGGATGACCGTGGTTTCCGGTTCGCGAACGAGCGGAGGCTCGGCGTCCTCGATGCCGAGGAGGGTCAGGCTGTCGCGCTCGACGATTCGTCGCAGTTGCTCGCGCGGGATGGTGGGCAGGTTGGTGCCGTGGCAGAACTGGTTGATGCTGTACAGCGCCTCGATCGACTCGGCCGCGGTCGAGTAGGGGAAGTCGCTGCCGAACAGCAGGGCGTCCATCACGCCGGCCTGAAACGCCTGGACCAGCGCGTTGTACATGTGCCAGCTTTGCTGCACCAGGCCGCTGACGTCGGCGAAGACGTTCTTGTGCTTGCCGAGCAGGGCGATGGTCTCTTCCGTCCACGGATAGCCGATCTGCGAGATAATGATCTTGAGCTCGGGGAACTCGCGAGCGACTTCGTCGAGCAGGTACGGCCGGGCGAACTCCATCTTGCTGACGCTCGAAGCCCGGACGTCCTGGTGAAACAGGATGGGCATGCGGAGCCGCTGGGCCTCGGTGTAGACCCGCATGGCGGCCGAACAGGCCGGGTGGAAATCCTGGGCGGCGGGCCACACGGACAAGCCCTTCAAGCCCAGTTCGCCGTGAGCCCGGCGGAGGTCGTCAATGGCCTCCTGGGGACGCGAGGGATCCACGCTGGCAAACCCGATCACGCGGTTGGGATAGCGCTTCACGTATCGTGCGACATACTCATTGGGTACGTGCGCGTTCAGGAAGTGGCTCTTGAACGCCAGGACGAAGGTTATGTCCACCGGCTTGCTGGCCAACTGATGGGTCTCGGGATTCGCCTTGCGCTGGACCAGCGGCACGCCGCCACGGGCGTTGGTGTTCCACAAGCCGGTGCCGCGGCCCAACTGTTCGACCGATTCCCAAATATGCGTGTGGCAATCAACAATCATTTGCCGGTGTAATCCCTTCAAATCCGAGGCCGAGGTGACCGCCTCCCCGCTCCTCCGCGGCCCAGCCGGGCCATGCCGGATCAGTTATAGCGGGTTCGGCCGATTCGAGCAAATAACGCGGCAAAACCGGCCCTGCAAAGGCCTCCACGGCCGTATGGAGGACGTCTTGACCCGGTGGTGGTCTGGCGAGCATCGCAGAACCGCTCTAAAATCGCGGCCATGATCCGGACGAAGGTAGTGGCAACCATCGGGCCCGCCTCCGACAGCCAGGAGATGCTGGGCAAACTGATCGACGCCGGCGCGAATGTGTTCCGCCTGAACTTTTCACACGGGAAGCGAGAGGGCCACGCGGCAGCGCTCCAGCGGATCCGCGACGCCGCCGCCGAGCGGCAGGCGGTCGTGGCCGTCCTGGGCGACCTGGGGGGGCCGAAGATCCGCCTGGGCTCGATCGCGGGCGGGCAATGCACGCTGACGGCGGGCAGCCGAGTCGTCTTTCAGCGGGAGCCGATCCTCGGCACGCCCGCGCGGCTGAGCACCGGATATCCCGCGTTCGTCGATGACGTGGCGGTCGGCGACCGCATCCTGATCGACGACGGGAACGTCCTCCTGCGGGCAATCGAGAAACGGCCCGACGAAGTGGTGGCGACCTGCGAAGTAGGTGGCGTGATCAGCAACCAAAAGGGCATCAACCTGCCCGATTCCCATGTGTCGTCGCCCAGCCTGACCGAGAAGGATCGCAGCGACCTGGAATGGATCGTTCGCAACGGTCTGGAGTACGTCGCCCTGTCGTTCGTCCGCTCACCGAAGGATCTGTCCGATCTGCGAGAAGCCATCGCCAAGATCGACCCGGCCAGCCCGATCCAGGTGGTCTCGAAGATCGAAAAGCCCCAGGCCGTCCACCACATGCAGGCAGTGGTGGAGGCGTCGGATGTGGTGCTGGTGGCCCGCGGCGATCTGGGCGTGGAGATGGACGTCGCTCGCGTGCCCATCATCCAGAAAGAACTGGCTGTCGAATGTCGCCGGGCGGGCAAACCCATCATCATCGCCACGCAGATGCTGCAGTCGATGGTCAACTCGCCCGTGCCCACCCGCGCCGAAGTGAGCGACGTGGCCAATGCCATTCTTGACGACGCCGACGCGGTGATGCTCTCGGCGGAGACGTCGGTGGGGCAATATCCGGTCAAGGCCGTGGAGACCATGCGCCGGATCGCCGGTGAGACCGAAGCGTTCACCAGCCGCTTCGGTCATCCGTTCTCGTCGACGCCGGCGCGTGAGACGCCCGTGGCCAAGGCGGTGATTCACGGTGCGAGCGTGGTGGTCCGGGATCTGAAACCAAAATTGGTCGCGGCCTGGACGGAGAACGGCGAGGCCGCACGGCTGTTGAGCCGACACCGTTTGGATGTGCCGATCGTTGCGCTGGCCTCCTGTGCCACGGTCTGCCGCCAGATGGCGTTGCTGTACGGCGTGCAGCCCATCTGCCTGCCCGACATGGATGGCCCCAACGCGATGTTCGTCCACCTCGACCGCGTGCTGGTCAGCCGGGGGCTGGCCAAGCCGGGAGACCAGATCGTGGTGGTCTCCGACGCCCGGCCGGAAGTGCCCGGCGAAACCGACACGCTGCTCGTGCATACCGTCGGCGAGGCGAGGTGTTGAGCGGCCGCCGCAAGAAGTGACGAGCGTGCACGGCACCGTTTGCGCCCCGGGGGCCCGGGAAGTCCTTCGCAAGAACCGCGCGGCTCGACTTGCCTTTCCGGCAGCATCGGGGAATAAGTTATCAAGAACGTGCGACTCGAATGGCAGCTCCGGTCGAGAAACGGACCGGAGCTGAACTACCCATTTCGACGACGGGCATTCTCCTCCTTTTCGAAGTCTCTCTCCCCTCGACGGGATCGGCAACGATCCCGTTTTTTATTTGTCCGGAAGGCGGGAAACGGCAACTGGTTCTGTTCCATTTCCTCACTGCTCGGACGACGCTCACTATCCACACGAATCGCGCGATCCCAAACAAGAACGGGCGAAACCGTGAGAACGTTTCGCGCGTATCTCCTAACGAGGTTGCCGAGGGAAGGCGGAGTTGCTCCTGGGCGGCGGAAGGACAAGCGTCTCAGCCGCTTTGCGAATGGGCATATGATGCCGATCCCCGAAATGCGCGGTGATTTGTGAGGCAGCCCAAGGAACAATAGAATGCTTTTTCGGCCGGTCCGCGGCTGACCGGAGCGGAGACAAACCTGCGAGAGGTTGGCCATGCATCGATTGTTGACCGTCGGGATTGTCCTGCTGTGGGTCAGTGCCATGACGGCGTTGTTCGTCCGCGACGTCTGGCCGGCGTGGACGGCCCAGGACGCACCGCCCATGACCCGCGACGAGCTGGCCCGCTTCGGCGGAGACCAGCAACTCGGTATCTTCGACTCGGCGGGCAAGCGGTTGGGCACCGCCTGGAGCAGCGTCAGCAAGGTGGGAAGCAACACCGCCATTCACGGAACCGTGCACATCGAAGGCCTGAGCGTCGTTCCTGTCGTACTGGTCGAAACATCCACTGAATTTGATGAGAAGGGCGAGCTGGACAGCTTCAACCTCGACGTGTTCGGCGTGCCGATGACGACTATCAAGGTTCGCGGCGAGCGTCACGGCATTTACTTCCCGTGCGAAATTCAGATGGGGCCGCTGTTCCGGCAGGCCAACCTCGACATGGCGGCCAGCCGGCTGATCGGTGATTCTCTCCGGCCGTTCAACTACCTGCCCCTGCTCAAGGTGGGCCAGTCGTGGCGCATGCAGATCGTCGATCCACTCTCGGCGGTGATGGGCGGAAGCACGCGATTCACTTCCATCGTCGCTCGCGTGACGGGCCGCGAGACCATCGACCACGACGGCAAGCCGGTGGACTGCTTCCGGGTGGAGACGACGCCAGGACAGGCGAAGGCCTGGGTCGCGCCGGACGGCCGCGTGCTCGTGCAGGAAGTCGATGTGCCCATGCTCGGCAAGGTGAAGGTGCGTGACGAAGACTACGACGAGCAGCTGCGCAACTCGGTACGCCGGCGCTACCGACGAATGCACGGTGAGCAGGAGAACCAGATCGATGCGGGCCGGCCCATCGAGCAACTCGAGAAGACACTGGTGAATGCCCTCAGTGGAGGTTCCAGATGAATGCGGCGATCGACATCCAACAGGTGACCAAACGTTACGGCAACTTCACCGCCGTGGACGGGCTGAGCCTGCAGGTCGCTCCGGGGGAGTTGTTCGCGTTCCTCGGACCTAACGGGGCCGGCAAGACGACGACCATCAAAATGATTTCGGGACTGCTCATGCCGGACATGGGCACGGTCCACCTGTGCGGCTACCCCATGGGTCGCGACGGCCGCAAGGCCAAGGCTCAGTTGGCATACGTGCCCGATGAGCCGTTTCTCTATGAGAAACTGAGCGGCCGCGAATTCCTCGAATTCGTGGCCGAGATGTACGCGCTGCCGCCCGACGTGAAGCGCCGACGAATGGAAGCACTCGTCGATCGCTTGGAGCTGGGAGCGTTTTGGGACAAGCTCTGCGAGGGCTATTCCCACGGCATGAAGCAACGGACGGTGCTGGCGGCAGCCATGCTGCACGAGCCGCGCGTGCTGGTCATCGACGAGCCCATGGTGGGGCTCGATCCCAAGACCGTGCGCACGGTCAAGGACCTGATGCGCGAACTGGTTCGGCAGGGCGGGACGGTGTTCATGAGCACGCACACGCTGGAGATCGCCGAGGCCGTCGCCGACCGCATCGGCATCATCCACCATGGCAAGTTGGTCGCAGTGGGGACTGCCGCCGAAATCAAAGCCAGCGCTCCGCAGAACAGCACCCTCGAGGACGTCTTTCTCAAGCTGACGAACGAAGCAGAACCGGCGCCGGCAAGCGACGCGCTCGCGTCATGAGCCGTGGAGGGCGGGCGTCTCGCCCGCCTCAGATGGAGTAGTAGCAGTCCAGACGCGCAGAACAACTGGTTTCTTTTGTTGCTGATGTCGGTAATGCCCGCATCAGCAGTAAGGCGGGCAGGATGCCCGCCCCCCGTGGATCGGCGGAGAGACGGGATATGAGCACCGATGTACCCGTGACGTGCCTGACCATGCCATCGACCGCGGCAGCCGCCGGGCCGCAGGCGGACCTCAAACTGCTGCTGCGGATTCGTGCTGCCGTGTTGCGCAACGCGCTTCGGGAGGCGATTCGCAAGCAACCCGTGCGGATCATCGGCACCATCCTGTCCATCCTGCTGATCTGGGGCGGGTTGTACTTCCTGCTCTGGGCGACGTTCGTGCAGGTTCGGCGCCAGGTCCTGGAAGGGATCGTGGCCACACCCTTGATCTTCACGTTCTTCTTCCTGGCCCTCACCGGGATGCTCGCGTTCTCCAACGCGATCCTCTCGTATGGGAGCCTGTTCCGCCGCAAAGAAAGTGAGTACCTGCTGGCAGCTCCCTTTGCGCCGCGGGATATCGTGATCGTCCGCTATCTGGAGAGCCTCGCCCTGTCGAGCTGGTCACTGGTCTTGCTCGGCCTGCCGTTGATGATGGCGATCGCTCGCGTGTTCCAGGAGCAATGGACGTTTTATCCGCTTTTTCTGGGGCTGTTCCTCCTGTTCATCCCCATGCCCGGGGCGCTGGGCCTACTGATGGCTTGGATCGTCGCCATGGTGAGCCCCAAGACGCCGCGGCGGGCCATCCTGCTGGTCTGCGTCGTCATCCTGATGATCGGCGGTTGGTGGGCGTGGAGCATCTTCCGCACGCCGGTCACGTCGAGCGCGTGGCTGAAGCACTTCTACGACCGGGTTTCGCTCGTTCAAAACGCAATGCTGCCGCACACATGGGTGTCCAAGGGCATCAACTCAGCCGTGCAGGGGCAGACGTCGCTGGCCTTGTTCTATCTGTGGGTGACACTGGCCAATGCGCTGTTCACCAGCCTCATCGCCGTGGGGATCGTCTCGCGAGGATACGTGCCCGCCTTCGCTCGGGCGCAGGTCAGCGGCGCAGGCAGTGCCCGAGGAACGGGCCGAATCATCGCCGGGATCGCCGAGATTCTCTTCGCCTATCTGCCCAAATCGCAGCGGTTGCTGGCCGCCAAGGATCTGCGGACCTTCTTCCGCGATCCCCTGCAATGGTCGCAGATGGCCATTCTTCTGGGGCTGCTGACGCTGTACGTGAGCAACGTACAACGGCTGTGGGTGGACCTGGGCGAGTCGCACCTGCAATTGCTGATCGGCTTTCTTAACTTGACCGCGGTGAGCCTCATCCTCGCGACCTTCACCAGCCGATTCGTGTTCCCGCTGATCTCGCTCGAAGGCCAGCAACTCTGGCTGCTGGGGCTCTTGCCGCTGTCGCGCAGCCGCATGGTCATTGCCAAGTTCTTGTACGCCCTGACCATCACGCTGATCGCGGGCATCGGCGTCATGGCTGTCTCGGTCTATCGGCTGCAGTTGTCCCAGCCGCTGGCCGTGATGCACGTAGTGACCATCGCGGCGATTTGCGTCGGCCTGTGCGGCGTGAGCATCGGCATGGGCGCGCGGCTGCCTGTGTTCACGGAGCGCAATCCCGCCCGGATCGCCGGCGGCTTCGGCGGCACCATCAGCCTGTTGCTGTCGGTGACGCTGGTGGTCGCGTCACTGGTGGCGGTGGGTTTCATGACCGTGCGCGAGGGACTCGGAGACGACATCACCTCGGGCATGATGGGCTGGATTGCCGGCGTGGTGCTGGCCAACGTCCTGGCCGCGGGCGTGGCCATGACGGCGGGGATCCGGCATTTCTCGCGCGTCGAGGTGTGAAATCTGAGCTAGAGGCTATAGGCTGTAAGCTTTAAGCTCTGTGGTGCAGGCATCTTGTCTGCATTACGCACGCTGGAAGCGTGCACCAGATCAACCGCACAACTTGAGCGTCTTCTTTTCTCCAGCCCCCAGGCCCTAAGCCCCCAGCCCCTCCGGCTTGAGCCGTTTATTCGGACCTCGTCATTCGGGCTTCATTCGACATTCGGACATTCGACATTCGGATTTCCGCCCGCGTAGAAACCGGCCTCGCTTCCGGGTAGAATCATCACCACAGGGTCTCGCACGTCAGGAGGGGAGTGTCCCGTGCCGGATTCGTCGCCACTGCGGATTGTTCGCCCGCCCGCCGAGGAGCCCGCCGACAGTCGCCGCGGCAAAGCGTTATCGGTCCAGGACAAACGGGAACTCTTCAAGAGTCTGGTCGTCCACTCGCTGGATGCGGGGTTTCTGCGCTATTCGCGACGACAGGAATTGCTGCGGATCGCCGCCCAGTTGGGGTTCGGCGAGTTCGAGGCTTGCCTGATGATCGCCGAGGCACAATTCCATTCCGACCAGATCGATCCGGCCGAAGCCGGTAACCTGGCCAGCTACGACGTAACACCGGTTGCCCGCGGCGTCTTGACCACCGCCCAGATCGCCGCCGCGCTGATCGCCGCCGCGGTGGTGGACGCCATTCTCATCCTCTGGCTATTGTGATCCTCGGCGAGCGATCCCATCCACGAGGCGGGCGGGACGCCCGTCCCCCAAGAGTGCGCCAGTAGCTGCGACTCTTTTCCCCAGCCCCCAGGCCCCAGGCCCTCACTTCGCCACGCTCATCCCAGCGCATGCCACAGCAACGATTTCCCGTTGAACAGCATGTGCACGATAATCGGCACGATGAGCGAACCCGTGCGTTCGTACTGGTAGCCGAGAATGAGGGCCAGCACGGTCAGAGCCGGCACGTGCTGCGGCACGGGCAGGTGCAGCAGACCGAACAGGAACGAGGCGATCGCGATAGCCGCCCAGCGATGGCGCAGACTGCCGAAACGGGCGGGCAACACACGATGCAGTCCCGTCTGGAAGATGCCGCGGAAGAGCAATTCTTCGGCCAGCGGAGCTAATAGCAGGGCACCGCTGATGGCCGCGAATCCGATGACGGGCGGTGTCTCCGGGCGCTCGAGTGTTTCGAACACCGTGTGCACGGGCAACTCGACGGACGGCGCGAATAGATGAACCAACTCTGTGGTGAGCCATGCCGTCATCGTGCACAGCGAGAAGGCGACCAGGAAGCCCAGCACGCCGTCGCAAACATCCGAGCGCAAGCGACGTCGGCTCAGGCCGGCTCCACGCCAACCGGCTACGAACGTCTGCCGCAGGATCCACAGGCACGCGGCAACGACGAGCGTTTGCATGACGAGGCCGGCCAGGATGGACTGCTGAAGCAGCCGGTTTTCTTCGTCAAGACCGACTGGGGCATACAACTGGGCGACGGACTGCGCGACCAGAATGGCCATGCCGTAGCACAGGAGGGCCAGCCACAGCCACGCGGGCGAGAGCACGTTCAGGCGGATGGGAGCGCCGCGAAGGGGATCGCGAGGCCGGGCTCGCCACCAGCCGATCAGCCATGCCAGCACGACGCCGCCGCCGGCCAGCATCAGGAGGAGATCCACGGCGTCCTTCTCGGAGTCGATGAGCGCGAGCATATGATGCGTCTTTGAGCTTGTGCGAACCCGTTCTACAATAACGAGCCGCAGCCTCTCGGGGGGCGGGCTCTCGCCCGCCTCAGAGGCGGGTCAATGCCCGCTCTCGCCGAGCCGCAGGCTTCAGCCGTGCGCGGCCGTCGTGTTACCGCGTTCCGCGACTCGATCGAAGGAGACGCCATGGGCAATATATTGGATGAGATCGTGCAAGCCAAGCGGCAGGCCGTCGGCCGGGCACGGCTGGCTCGCCCGCTCGAAGAAGTTCGGCAGGCCGCTCTGGCGGCACCCGCCCCGCGCGACTTCTTCGCAGCCCTGTCGCAACCGCCCGCTGCGTTCGGCATCCACGTGATTGCCGAGATCAAACGCAAGAGCCCGTCGGCCGGTCTCATCCGGCCTGACTTTGACCCGGCGAGCATCGCCCGTATATATCACGAGAGCGGGGCGAGTTGCCTGAGCGTGCTGACCGACGAGCCGTACTTCGACGGCCGGCTCGAATACATCGAAGCGGTCAAGGCGGCCGTGCCGCTGCCCGTGCTCCGCAAGGACTTCATGATCGACGAGTACCAGGTGTACGAATCGCGGGCTGCCGGGGCGGACTGCATCCTGTTGATTGGCGAAGTCCTGCCGCCGCCCCAACTGGCGAGCATGCTCGACCTGGCGTTCGAACTGGGCATGACCAGCTTGATCGAGGTGCACGAAGCCCGGACGCTCGAGGGCCTGATGGCGACCATCGGCTTTCCCAACAACAGGCGCAGCCTCCTGGGCATCAACAATCGCAATCTCAAGATCCAGCAGACCGACCTGTCCACAACCGAACGACTGGCTGGGATGGCGGGAGCCGGTACCATCCTCGTCTCCGAAAGCGGCATCAAGACGCGCACTGACGTTGATCGCCTCATCGCCGCCGGCGCCCGCGCGCTGCTCATCGGCGAAACGTTTATGAAAGCGCCGGATATCGGAGCGAAGTTTCGAGAAGTGATGGAGAAGTAGTTAGGAGACAGCAGCCAGGAGCGCGGGGGGGGGCGGGCATCCTGCCCGCCTCTGGTGGGTCGGAAGATACCAACACGCGTCGGAACTGACGAGGGCGTTGTGGCGCAGGCATCCTGCCTGCACGATGCACGCTGGAAGCGTGCACCACAAAAAAGCGTGCATCTGGAAGAAGGCGGGCGAGACGCCCGCCCCCCAAGGGACGTTGTTCAGCTGGGCGATCGTCGGTAGCATCTCGGCATGAAGCTGACACGACATATCCTCACGATCACGTCGGCTGTTGTTGGTTTTCACTCGCTTGCCGCTGTCGCTGACGTGGCCATCCGGCGGATTCCCGGGCAGGCGGAACTCGGCACGGTCGAGATCCATCACGTGTCCGCAGGAGCCTTCAATCCCGAGCTCTGGCGGGCCGGCACGCTCAATATTTTGCCCGATGTCCGCTCGCCGATGCTCGCGCCGCGGCTGGATGGCGTGTGGCGCAACATCTATGCCCCCTCGGCGGTCGAGGTGCCCGGCGGCTGGCGGCTGTTCTACGGCGCGTGGGACGGCGTGACCAGCGGCAACGATCGCATCTACTGCGTGAGCACGACCGACTTCCTGACGTTCGAGGACCGCCGCACGGTGATCGAGCACGGCGAGTTCATACACGTATGCAACGTCAGCGCCGTGCGATTGCCGGACGGCACGTTTCACCTGATGTGCACGGCCTACCCGATCGAAACGTTGAACAAGCCGGCGGCGTTTCGCGTGCGTCTGCCAGATGCCTCAAGTGGAGCTCAACCTTCCGCATTCGAGCCCGTGGTGGCCACGCGCGAGCATCTGGCAACCATCGAGGGTTACGAGCCGTTTGCCGCTGCCGACATGAACGGCATCAATGCGATCCTGCTCGAGGACGGGCAGTACCGGCTGTATTTCGGCGATTTCAAGAACTGGGGCCACGTGCATCGGGCCAGCTCGACCGACGGCAAGCATTTCCGCTATGACGGCCCGTGCCTGCCCGCTCCGCTCATGGTCAATGACGTGAAGAAGTTCACGCCCGGCGGCCGGCCGTGCTACCTCATGGGTCTGCACGCCAACAACGACAGGCTGTGGTACGCCCTGTCCGACGACGGGATGAAGTTCGAGCCGCAGCGCGTGTTGGCGACCAGCACGGGTGCCGCCGACCGTTATATCGTGGCCATCGGCTGGGTCACGAAGGGTGAACGTTTGTTGGGATTCGTGTACGGAGCGGGCGCCGTGCCGGGCCTCGACCGCAACCGGTTGTTCGCCCGCTGGCTCCAGAAGAAGCTCGTGTTCACCGACGATGCAGGCCAGACGCGAACGGCGACCGCAGCCCTAGGGCCCGACCGCGCCGTGATTTCGCTGGGCGATGCCAACGAGTTGACGGGAACGATCCAAGTCTTCGCCGAAGACGGCAAGACTCCATTGTCCGCACCGCTGCCAGTAAAGCTGGTGTCTGGCGCCGTCTACGAGCTGCAGTAGCTCTGTCCGGCTCGTGGCCCGGCGCTGATAGCTCGCAGCTTCTACTCAATCCACCCGCCGGCAAGGACAACATCGCCGTCGTACAGGACGGCCGCCTGGCCGGGCGTGATCGCCAGCTGCGGCTGGTCAAACACCACACGGATCCGCTGCGCATCGAGGACTCGTACCGTTGCCGGCGCCGCCGGGTGGGAGTAGCGGATCTTCACGTCGGCGCGGAACTCGTCGGTCGGCGGATCGATCAGCCAGTGCACCTTCGCCGCGACGAGCTCGCTCGAGTGCAGCTGGTCACGCGTGCCGATGGTGACCGTGCCGGTCTTCGCGTCGATGCGCGTGACGTAGACGGGCAGCCCCATGGCCACGCCCAGTCCACGGCGCTGACCGATGGTGAAGTTCGGAATGCCCTCGTGGCAGCCGACCTCGTTGCCCGCAGCGTCGCGGATGACACCCGGGCGAAACGCCGCCGGCCGCCGCTCGCGGACCACGCGGGCGTAGTCGCGATCGGGCACGAAGCAGATGTCCTGCGACTCGGGCTTGTCGGACAGCGTCAGGCCGAAGCGGCGGGCGTGGTCGCGGACCTCGGCCTTGGTCATGGCCCCGATGGGAAACAACGTGCGGGCGAGCATGTCCCGGCCGATGCCGAACAGCACGTACGACTGATCCTTGGCGGTATCGACTCCGCGGAGCAGCCGGTAGCCGCCGTCGCGCTGCTCGATGCGGGCGTAATGGCCGGTGGCCACGAAGTCGGCCCCGACGGCCCGGCCGTACTCGGCCAGGCGTCCAAACTTCAGGTGCTCGTTGCACATCACACACGGGTTGGGCGTGCGGCCGCGCTCGTACTCGTCGGCGAAGTACTCGATGATCCGGTCGAATTCATCCTTGAAATTCAATGCGAAAAAGGGGATCCCCAGCCGCCCGGCCACCGACCGGGCGTCAGACGCATCCACCGCGCTGCAACAGCCCCGATGCTTCGGCTCGCAGGCGGCACCCTCGGCGGCCGGCTCGCTCACGCCGGTGCGCATGAACAACCCCGTGACTTCGTACCCCTGCTCCCGCAGCAGGCACGCGGCCACGCTGGAGTCCACTCCTCCGCTCATTGCAACAACGACTTTGCCTCGACTCAGCTTGACACCTGCTATTCTTGCTCGTCCGCCGGCCGGCTCCCGACTGGCCATACCTAGCGGGCCGGCATGCCCGGCGAGAGAACGGCTATGCTCGAATACCGGGCCGTCCCCGCTTGCCGTCGCCGGCCTACCCGGCGATTATAGAGTTCGCCCGGGATCGGGCCAAACCTCGAGGAGACAAAGGGATGCAATCCATTACCGTCCAGACCCACCGCCGTTGCGAGATGCTCGACGTCACCAGCCAAGTGGCGGAGCAGGTGCGAAGCGCCGGCCTGCAGAACGGGTACGTGATCTGTTACGTCCCGCACACGACGGCCGGAATCACCATCCAGGAAAACGCCGACCCCGACGTCGTGCACGACGTGCTCTACAAGCTCGAACAGCTCGTACCGCAGGATGATCCCGGCTTCCGCCACGGCGAGGGGAACAGCGACGCCCACCTCAAGGCCTCGCTCACCGGTCTGTCGCAGATCGTGCTGGTCGAGGACGGCCGGCTGGTCCTCGGCACGTGGCAGGGCATCTACTTCTGCGAGTACGACGGGCCTCGGCGGCGACAGCTGTTCATCAAATGCGTGAAGGCGTGACGGCTCTGCACGTCCGTGGGGGACCGGGACCCGCAAGGTTTCGCCCAGAAAAGGCGGAGGGTCAGTAGCCGTGGTGTAGTACGCGTTCAGCGTGTGGCACCTTCTCGCCCCGTGGGGGCGCCGGTCATGGGAGCCAGCAGTCCATGAGTCTACACCCAGCACGTGTTTAGCGGTTGGTTTTTTCACCGGGTTGATCGCCGGTAGCGTCGCACTTGGTCCGGCGTGTGCATTGCGTTCGCCCCGAAGGGGCGAAGGTCAGTAGGCGGGGGCGTCAGCCCCCGTTTGGGGCTCCTCCGAAAACCATTAAGCCCCGAAGGGGCGCCAGTTGCGACCGGGATCAACCCGCCGGCCGAAGCATGGGATCAACTAAACAGTCGCTTGTGCCGGCACGGCGTTCTGTCGCCCCTTCGGGGCTCTTTTCAAAAAGTAGAACGAGACTACTGGGGCCGGCGCAAACCGGGGGCTTACGCCGCCCGGCTATTCACCTGCGCCCCTTCGGGGCAGAGCCGCGTCGATCACTTGCACGCGAAACACGTGCTGGGCGTCAATCTACGGACCGTCGGCTATTGATCGACGCGCCTGGCGGGGCGAAAGAAACCCGTACGCCACACTCGTATACAGCAAAACCGTGCCTATTATGTGTCACGAAAGCCGGAGGCGGGCAAGATGCCCACCCCCCGAGACTGACGTCCACACGAGATTGAGTGAGATCCTTCGCCAGCCCCCAGCCCCGGATACCATCGCGGCAGCAGGGCGGACAGGGATTGACGCGACGGCTTCACTTCATTGCCTTCAATACACGCTTCACGTACTTGTCCTCGCCGGTTCGGCTCTTGCTGCCGGCCTTCGCCCGGTACTGGAGGCGGGCCAGTGTCTCCACGTCGCCGCGTCGATATGCCTGGGGCGCGTGACGCTTCCAATATTGCTGCGTCACCTCGCGAGATTGGCTGCGATCCCAGACGCCCGTCGCGTAAGAAGAGTTGGGCTTGCCAGTCTTGGACGCCTGCCGCCAATAGCGCGAGTCAAGCTGCAGCGGCCCTCGCGATCGCCCCGCGTTGCTGACGGCACGGGACCGTCCGCCGCTTTCCACGCGTTCCATCGCATTCAGGAGCTTGTTGACCCGAGTGGCGGAGGTGCCCGGAGGAGCGGCGAGACCGAGCAAGGCCAGCACCAGGATGGGCTGCATGGCGTTCTCCCTTGCACGGAGGCGGGCCAGCGCGGCAAGCTACCACACCCAGAAGTATACAACACAACGCGCCAGTCGGCCAAGAGATTTTCTGATGGGCGACGATCAGCTATCAGCTCTCGGCTATCACCCATGAGCCGTGAGTCAGCACGAGCCGACGGCACTGACGCGACAGGCCTGTCGCGTATCGAGTGCTTGCGGCGCAGGAGTGACCTACAATCATCGAGGAAGGCGACGACACCCGGTGTTTGCGAAACGGAGTCGAGGCGATCGGGCTGGCAGCTTTGGCCGTAGGAGACGACGTGATGAAAAGTACAACGCAAGCCGGATTGGAACCTGCGGGCCAGAAGGTTCCGGCCAACCCCTTCCAGGAGCGTCAACGAGCGACGTTTGCAGCCGGGTGCTTCTGGGGTGTGGAGGCCGTGTTCCGCAAGATCCCGGGAGTCACCGAGACGACCGTCGGCTACACCGGCGGGCGCACCGATAACCCCACGTACGAGGACGTCTGCTCGGGCCTGACCGGCCACGCCGAGGCGGTGGAGGTCGTGTACGATCCAGCGAAGCTCACGTATGAGGATCTGCTCAACGTCTTCTGGCAGTGCCACGATCCTACGCAGTACAACCGCCAGGGGCCAGACATCGGTAGCCAATACCGTTCCGCCATCTTCTTCCACAACCAGGAACAGGAGACCGCAGCCCGGGCGGCCAAGGAAGCGCTCGAACGGTCCGGCCGGTATGAGCGTGCCATCGTGACCGAGATCGCGCCGGCTTCAACGTTTCACAAGGCCGAGGATTACCACCAACAATACCTGGAGAAGACCGGCCAGGCTTCCTGTCACCTGAACACGTGACGACTGCTGCGCAACATCTTCCCCCAACTTCACCCGCCCCGGCTCCGGCCCCAATTCCGGCAGGAGATGAGCCACAGACTTCAAGATTGCAAGATTAGCAGACCATTCGAAGCGAGGACGGTCGCCACAGCGGACTATGAAGTCGTTCATCCGTCGGATGAACAAGGCAAGTGCTTTTTCCTCTGTGGCCTTGGTGGTCGGCGATTTGGCGGTGGCCTGCCGTTACTCCGCGAAACGGCACTATCGGCGATACTGTCGTGACGGCGTTTGGGCAGGCTGACGAGTCGACGATCCCAGCGAAGATCGGACCGGCTGTGTCGAAGTCCGGCCGGCTTGGGGCGAAAACGCATCCGCTGGCTGCTCGGGGCGTTTGTGTTCGAAGCGAGCATTGGTAGCGAGCATCTTCCGGTAGCCGCCGTCGCGGAGCCAGGTCTTGGCCTCGTCGCCGTCGGCCAAATAAGCCTCCAGGAAAGCGGTTGTGCCGGCGAGGATCAGCTTGTGAAACAGAGGATCCTTCTCGGCTCGCGAACCTCGTCGGGGCCGGCCGCTGAAGATCGCATGATCGCCGCCGACAAACGTCACCAGGTACTGCTCGGCGCGTTGGATGTGATCGTAAGGAATGCGACGGTCCTCGACCTTGGTGACCGCGATGGGCGTCTCGTCCAGCGTGCCGGTCATGTGCAAGCAGGGCACGACGATCTCGCCATAGACGGCATCATAGCGGTCCCGGCGGGAGACCGGCACGGGAGTGCTCATGAGGATCGCGCACTTGACGCGCGGATCGGCCAGTCTCTGCTCTGAAGCGTACGTGCCGAGTTCACCCACCACGGCCAGCGCCGTGAAGGCGCCAAACGAGTGGCCGGCCACAGCAATGCGATCGAGGGCGAGGGCGTTGCCCAGCGGTCCACCGTCCTCGGCTTGCAGCTGCTGAAGCTGGTCGATCGCGAACGACACGTCTTTGGGCCGATTGATGGCGTTGCGAGGATCCTTGGCGGCCCGTTGTAACTCGCGAGCGGCGTCGGTCTGCCCGCGCCAGACTTCGGCGTCGCTGCCCTCGTGCTCGAGATGGACGGACACGTAGCCGTGACTCGCCCAGTGCCGGCCGAGAAACGCATAGCCCTCACGCGAGCCGCCCAGCCCGTGCGAGAAGATGACGATGGGGAAGGGGCCCTCCTCGTTGGCCGGATAATAGATTTTGACGGGCACCTCGCGCTCGCGAGCATCGTCGGTCCAAGCCAGCCGGAGCGTAGCCACCTCATGCGGACCGGCCTCGGCGTAACGAGTTTCGTCGCGAAAGGCGGGTGTCGGCGCGGCCTGGGGCAAACCGGGAGCAGTCGAGAGGAGCACAAGGGCGTAGGTCAACCACGAGCGAGGCATGGCGAATCCCTTTGTTTGGAAGTGTGCCGCGAATTGCCACGAAGGACGATTCGGCCAGGATAGCTCGGATCGTCTGGTGTTTCCATGCGACAGCAAGCTCGCGTCTCCGGACGCGCTGATCGGAGGCGATCCGGTTGAGGCGAACGATGACCCCGGCCGTCGATAGGGGAGCGGGGCCGCGTTGTCCCGCCCGGCTTCATCCACTTGCCCTTCCGCCATTTACAGCGATGCAGGTGGACTTATAATGGGCTAGCTTGCGGGCCGTTTGCACAGGCTCGGTGCTGTCAAACACGGAAGAGGGAACATGGCTTCACTCGGCGTCAATATTGACCATGTGGCGACCGTCCGGCAGGCCCGGCGAACCAACGAGCCGGACCCGGTTTGGGCGGCCGCGGAAGCTCAACTCGGTGGCGCGGACGGCATCACCTTTCACCTCCGCGAAGATCGGCGCCACATCAATGACCGCGATGCGGAACTGCTCAAGCAGACGGTGACGTGCAAGCTGAACATGGAGATGTCGATCGCGCCCGGGATCGTGAAGATCGCTGAGCGGTTGCAGCCCGATCAGTGCACGCTGGTGCCCGAGCGGCGCGAGGAACTGACCACCGAAGGCGGTCTGGACGTCGTCCGCTTCCGGCGGAGGATCGCCGCGGTGGTCGAGCGGCTAAGCCGGCGTGGAATCGAAGTCAGCGCCTTCATTGAGCCGATCCCTGATCAGGTGCGAGCCTCGGCCGACGTGGGTTGCCACGCCATCGAGCTGTGGACCGGAGAATATGCCCATGCTCGCACGTCGCGGGCCCGGAAGGCGGCCCTCAACCGTCTCGCGGCCAGCCTCGAACTCGGACAGGAGCTCGGGCTTCTGGTTCACGGCGGGCACGGGTTGACGTACAACAATATCGGCCCGATTGCGGCCATGCCGGGGTTCTCGGAGTTCAACATCGGCCACTCGATCGTGTCTCGGGCAGTGTTCGTGGGCCTGCGCGAGGCGGTTCGGGAGATGAAGGCATTGGTGGCCGGCCCTCGGCGGGGTTGACGGCGCCGGACCGAATTGAACAGGAGCGTGTGAGGCGAGCGCAAGTCAGGATCTGTCATGAGAGGTTCGATCACACGATGGGGAAGAACGCTCGTCCGCGAGAGTCCGGCCTGCGCCGCGGCTCTGGTGGTCGCCGCCTTTTCGTGGGTCGCTTCGACCGGACTCGGACAGACGCCTGGCACGCAGCCCGCCAGTGCACCAGCACCGGCAACTGCGCCTGCCTCGCAACCAGTTCCCCAACCGCAACCGGTTCCTGAACCTCCACCGCCACCCGCGTCGCAGCCGCAGTCGGCACCGGCGCCAGCGACAGCCACCGCTCCTGCCACCGCACCCGCGGCGGAGTCGCAGCCGCAAGGCGAGGCAGAACCGGCACTGGCCGTGCGCAGCGGCGATGTGGTGGTCTTCCTGGGCGACGACCTGACCGATACGCCGCGTCCGACAACGACCAACAGCTTTCCCATGCTGGTCGAAACGTTCCTGACCGCTCGATATCCCGGCTTGGCGGCCCACTTCATCAACGTGGGCTGGTCGGGAGATACGGTCGCCCGGGCGCTGCTTCGACTGGATCGTGACGTGTTGTCACACGAGCCCGACGTCGTGGTGGTCTGCCTGGGACTCAACGACCCGGAATACCTGCCGTTCTCCGAAGATCGGCTGGCTGCGTACCGCAAAGATCTGCTGCAACTCGTCGAGAAATGCAAAGCGGCGGGAGCGAGGGTGTGGCTCATCTCGCCGCCGTCGGTCGATGAAGAGAAGGGGCGCAAGGTCCGCATTCAGCGGGGCGGCCGGCCGGGTACGACCGATCTCCAAGCCGTGCGCTACAACGCCACGCTAGCCCGCTACGCCGAGGCGACTAAAGAGGTGGCTCAACAGACTGGCAGCGGGTTCGTGGACTGGTTCGCTCAGTCGGCCGAAGCGTTCGCCCGCGGTCGCCAAGCCGGGCCCGACTTCAGCCTGACCACTAACGGGCTGCATCCGAACGACCGGGCCCACGCCATGGTGGCAGCAAGCTTGCTGAAAGCGTGGGGAGCGCAGCCGATCGAGACGCGGATCGAGGTGGGCTGGGCCAGCGGGGAAGTGAAAGTATCCAGTCACCTGGCCGCCGCCGCGGTCGCCCGAGCCGAGATCAACGCCTCGGGTGAACGGCGGATCGTGCTGCAGAATCTGCCGCTGCCCTGGCCGATGGCCGGAGGGCAGGCCGGTTTCATGGGACACGATTGGGAAGCGGCGGCGATGTGCCGTTTCATGCTCGTCGTGCCGGATGCGCCCGAGCGCGGCGTGCTGATTCGGATGGACTGGCCGCAAGGGCCGGCCGTCCACGATGAGCCCGTTCCGCCGGAGCAACTTCGTGACGGCTTCAATCTGGCGGGAACCGAAGCGCTGCATCAAGCCAAAGAAGCGACCGAACTGTTCCAGTTGATCGGCACCAAGAACTATTACCACTACGGCACGTGGCGGAAGCTGGCTCTGTCACCACCGAAGGAAGCCGAACTGGTCGAGGCCCACCGCAAGCTGATCGAAGCCTGGAACAGTTACGTGGCTGGCACGGAGCGCATCATTCAGAACCAGCCGAAAGTGCTCGGGCTGCATCTGGTGTTGTCCGAAGCGGTGCCGATCGAGCAGTTGCCCACGACCACCGCGCCACCTGCAGCACCGGCCACATCTTCGCAAGCTGAATCGGTCGCCGCCGCCCCTGGACCCCAGCCGGCCGCGGTTGCGGCGCCCGCGCCTGAGCCGGCGGCCACGCAGCCGGCGGCCGCAACCGCGCCGGCAACCACACAGCCTGCCGCCTCCCAGCCCGCGTCGCAACCGGGGTAACCACGGAAAGCTCTCAGCTTTCAGCTCTCAGCTGTCAGCCAGAGGCCTATAGCCCACATTCCATCAGAGCCTTGCGAGGGCGTGACCGGCGACGTATCCGCTGGACCAGGCCCACTGGAAGTTGAACCCGCCGATTCGACCGTCGACGTCGAGGATCTCGCCCACGAAGTAGAGTCCCGGACATCGCTTCGATTGCATCGTGGCGGTATCGACTTCGTCGAGGGGGATGCCGCCGGCGGTGACTTCGGCGTGGACGTAGCCGCGGCTGTCGCGCACGGGCAGCGGCCAGGCGAGCAGGGCGCCGAGCCAGCGTCGGCGAACGTCCTTGCTCAAGTGGGCGAGCGGCACGCGGCCATCGATCCGAAGCCGAGCGAGCAGCGCATCGACCACGCGGGCAGGCAGCCACGCGCTCATCGCGTTGCGAAGGATCGTGCGGGGCTGACGGGCGACGAGGTCCAGTAGCTTGGCCTCGGCGCTGGCGGCGTTGTCGCCGGGGAGGAGGTTGGCCGTGATCGTGCAAGGCCTGCGCTCCTGGCGAGCCCGCAACCAGTGTCGCGAAGCATCGAGCACAGCCGGGCCGCTGACGCCAAAGTGTGTCCACAACAACGCGCCGGCGATGCGCACAGGTTTGCCACCTTCGGGAGTAACGGTCAGCTCGACGTCCTGGGCGACGCCCGACAAGCCGGCGTGAAAGTCGCCGTCGAGCACGAGCGGCACCAGCGCAGGCACCGTCGGCACAAGGGAATGGCCTAGTCGCCGTGCGAGTTCGTAACCCGCGCCGTCGCTGCCCGTCTTGGGCAGCGACATGCCGCCGGTGGCCAGCACGACGCGGCGGGCGCGGATGACTGTCTCTGCATCGCCGCCTTCCACGCGGACATGAACGTGGAAGCGTGCCTCGTCGGCAGTCGGGGACGCCCCGCCTGAGGTGGTGGCGGGCCCAATTGCTGTCACGCGATGGGCAGTCAGGAGCTTGGCACCGTGACGGCGAACCTCCGCAAGCAGCGCGTCGAGCACCGTCCGGGCCTGGTTCGAATCGGGGAAAAGCTTTCCATGTTCCTCCTCGTGGAGCGTCACGCCCATTTCGGCGAACCAGGCGATGGTCTTTGGGACGGGCAGGGCGGCGAGGACCTTTTTGATTGCATTGCGGCTCGAGCCGTTGAAGTCGGCCGGCCTCACGCAGCGATTGGTAACGTTGCAACGGCCGCCGCCGGCCACCAGGATCTTGGCCCCGGGCTTGGCCGCTCCGTCGAGCAGGGCGATGCGCAGCCTCGGTCGGGCTCGTGCGGCAAAGATGGCCGTCGCCAGCCCCGCCGCGCCCGCGCCGATGATAGCGACATCGTACGTCACATCTACTTGGTCGATCGCCAAAACGCCTCGCTCCACTGCTCATCGAACGCGCTGTCGTGGTGCACGCGTCCAGCGTGCACAGTGCAGGCAGGACACCGGCACCACAATACCATCGTTCCATACGCCATACGTATGCGGCCGCCATTAGCGGGACAAGGGCGGGCAAGATGCCCGCCCCCCAGGCGCGTCCTGCGTTTCGCCGAGGAGCCAGTCGATCTCGAAGACGGTGTGCCCGCTGGGCTGCATGCCGAGTTTGCGGTAGGTGGCGATGGCGGCTTCGTTGTGGCGCTCGACGTACAGGCGGATACCGCACACACCGGGCAACGCCCGGGCGGTGGCTTCGACGTGGCGGAAGAGCGATCGGAACACGCCGTGCTGCCGGCGATCGGGCCGCACGTACACGCTCTGGATCCACCAGAATGCCGCGTTGCGCCAGTCGCTCCACTCGCAAGTGATCATAAGCTGGCCCACCGGTTCGCCCGCCAGTTCGGCGACAAAATAGCGGCCCAACTCCGGCCGATCCAGGACCGCCCGCACGCCTTCAGTCACGACGGCGAGGTTCAGTTCCTTGCCCTCCGTCTCCCGGGCCAGGGCGACGTTGTATTCAGCGAGTATCGCAATGTCCTCATGCGTGGCCGGACGAATCTCGACGTTCATTCGGTTGCTCCAATGTGGGTCCCGGCGTGACCGGCCGGGGAATCGGACAGTGCTTCCAGCTCCTTGCGGATGTCATCGTACAGTTGCCGTGTCCAGGACGGCACATCGGGCATGGTCTCGGGCAATTCGCGAACGCGGAAATCCACCGGACTGAGGATCACGCGGATATTCCGCAGGCCAGTCTCGGCGGCGAGGATGAACAGATCCTCCGCTGCCGGATCGCCCATGGCCAGGCAGCCGACTGAAGCCTCCCCGCCGTGAATCATGATGTCGCTGCCGAGCCGGTCGCGTCCGTCGGCCTTGCCTTGCCCCCGGTCGAAATCGTTGGGGTAGTTCACGCGCAGCGACAGGTGAAACCGACTGCTGGGATTGAGCGATTCGATGCGATACAGACCTTCGGGAACCTGCCGGTCGCCTTCGCGGAGCTTGGGCCCCAGCACTCCGCTGGCGCCTCGGATGGGGTAGGTCTTGAGCAGCTTGGGCTGGGAAGCGCCGTCGCCGACCCACACCTCGAGTCGCTTTTCCAGCTTGAGACCCACGAGGACGAGCTCTGCCGGCGGCCACGGCACGCCGAAGCGCTGGAACTCCGGGAGCAAGCGCTCGCGGACGGCCGGGCCGAACTCCTCGAGGCGTTGCGATACCGTTTTCTTGCCACCCATCCTCGCCATGATGAAATCCGATTCTGTCCAGACCGCCACAACGCCGCCGATCGCCAGTATCATCCCGCACAGCAGGAGAATCCGACTGAGTCGCTGACGCGATCCGGGCTGCGACATGATTGCGCCCCGCTCACTTCACTTCGAGTTGATCGATCACTCGACCCGCTGCGTCGGTGACGATCGCCTTCAGCCGACCCGCCGTGGCCAAGTCGCCGAGCTTGGCCTTGCTTGCGGGTCGGCCATCGGTCCGCAGGAATGCCGCCATCTTTCGGCCACCGCCGAGCTCGGCTTCCACGGTGACGCCTTCATCGACTGAACTCGCTCGCTGGCCGTCGATGGCCGGTTCGCCCGCACGGCGAGGCCGAAGAATCGTGACAAAGCGGCATTTCTGAGACGGCACGGGCGTGCTCGCCGTCAGGTGATACTCGGTCAACTGTACGCGCGGGCGAGGCGGCGGATCGAACTGATCGGTGTGTGTGATCTTCAGGCCGGCGGGCTCGAGGAACGCGACATCGCATTGAACGTCTTCGACGGTGACGCGGGCTCGTCGACCAGACAGAAGCTCCATCGGAGCCGGAGCGTGCAGCCACCACTCGAACGTCGAGGGCTTTTCGCTGTCGAGCTCGTCGAAGATGACGATCAGTTGGGGTTTGACGAACAGGACGCTGCGGGTGAATTGCTTCAACGCACCATCGTAGGCGTAACCCGCTTCACCCGAGACGAAGTCCATCGCCGGCGACGTGTGGAAGGCTTCGATACGGCCGACGGCGGCGGGTGAGTGTTTCGTCTGGCTTTGCCCGTTGACGGTGATGCAGTTGGTACTCTTGGTATGCCACATCCAGTTGGTGTGATGGTCGCTGCCGTAGATGTCGCGCCAGCCGCTGCTGATGAACACGGGCCGGCCGAACGCGGTGAGCAGAAACGCGTTATTGGCGTCGTAGCCGTGACTTTGCGTGCCGAACGGGCTCGATTTGAAGAGCACGGCAACGTTATTTTTCGCGTCGAGCAGATTGCTGTTGAGGGCGGCCAAGCCGATGCCGGCAAAGCAGCGCGACGAGGGCAGGTCGTCGGGGACTTTGGCGGACGGAGACTTCATGGCGCCGCGAATGAATCCGACGTACCCGGTCTGCACGGGAGGCCGACCGTGAGCTTCCACGTACCACTGCCAGTAAGGGTTTTGCGCTTGGGCGGCGAAGATCTGCAGGAGCGGCACGTTGCCCTTGGAGTCGAGCCGGCCGCACAGATCGCCAAAGCCGCCGCCGTACGTGCCGGGCGGCTGCACATACATGGGATAGTAGCCGATCTGCGAGAAGTAGGGCTTGCGGTAGGCGTCGATGGCCAGCGCCGACCGCATGATGTCCGCCCACCAGGTGAAACGGCCGATGTAGCTTCGCCAATAGGCCATGCCTTCGTGCCAACCGCCGTCATCGTCGCACCAGACCGGATAGGCGCAATAGAACACGTTCATGGCGAACCACAGCCAGTCGCGGCTCTCGGGGATCTCGCCCTGGAAGGCCAACGCAACCTCGCCGAGGAAATGCCAGGCCCGGTTGCTGTGGCTGCTGTACGGCCTCCAGATGTGCGACGGGCAAAGGTGTTCGTACATCTCCTGGCCACGAATGCGCATGACGCTGCGGCACTGTTCGCGCTCCTCCTCGCTGAGGGCGTCGTACAGAAAGGTATAGGCACGCGAGAAAAAGTACGCATAGGGCATGCCGGCTTCGTCGTTGTAGCGGTAGCCGGTCGCGCCCTTGGGATCCCATCGGGCGGCGTCCAGCAACAGCCGCTTGGCCAGTGCGCCGTATTCCTCGTTGCCGTCGAGCAGGCGGGTGAAGGCGAGCGTGGCCGCGCTGTCGAGCACTTTGATGGTGTACAGGCGATTGCCCCACCACATTTCGCGCCACGCTTCGCTCTTGCGCTCCATGCCCTTCGGGTATTTGGGCGGCTCGGCCGTGGGTGGAGGCTGGCGCAGCAGGGCGTCACATTGCTTTTTTAGGGCGGCATACTGCGGGGCCATCGAGCCGCGGGCCAGCTCGCGCAACCGAGGCAGATCCTCGGGCCGTACGAACAGACGCGGGTGTCCGGCGGGAACTCGGCGGATGAGTTCATCCAACGGCGGCAGCGGAAACTCGACGGCATCAGCGCTCAACTGGAATGATCGGACGCGACTCCACTGGGAAGCGTTGCCGTTCTTGTCGATCCCACGAAATCGCCAGTGATACGTGCCGGGCGGCAGTGCCCGAGGGGGGCAGTGGCAGGCCAGCGTGAGCGGACCGCTCTCGTACTCGATGCGGGCGAACGCCGGATCAGCGGCGATCTGCAGTTCGTAGTGCAGAGCGTTTTTCTGCGGTCGCCACACGAACCCGGGCGGGTTGACCGGCGAGGCGACGCCCTCGGCGGGTCGGAAACCCCACTCTCCCGCGACGGCCGGCGTCTCGTCCAGTGTCCACGCGGCAGCCGCACCAGGCGCGACGGCGGCGACGATCAGCAGTGAGCAGAAGTGCGACATCGTGTCCTCCTGAGGCGGATTGGAACGCGGAGTGTACCGTCTCTTGCACATGATCGCGACAGACGCTTGGCGAGCTTGCATTTTCCCGGCGATCGGCCGAACCGTTGCCAAACCCCTCGATGGGGCGGTACCATGGCAGAATTGGCCCGGGTACACGTGTCCGTCCGCGGGATGCCGGAATCATGCACTGCACCATTGGAGTCGATCTGGGCGGCCAGAGCGTCAAGCTGGCGGCCGTGGACGAGACGGGAACCATCCGTGTCCGCCGCCAGGCCAAGGTGGACGCCGGCCAGAGTGCCGCTTTCCTGACCCGACAAATCATCGACGAAATTTGGCAAATCGTCGGCGACGCCCGAACGGCCGGGCTCGAGCCGTGTGCGATCGGGATGGTCATGCCGGGCTACATGGATCCGGAGCGAACACGCCTGGTGTTCGCCGCGAATTTTCCGACGCTCAACGGCACGAGCTTTCTGGCCGATGTGAAGGCCGCCTCGCCGTTGCCCATAGAATTTGACGCCGACTCCAATGCCGCGGCGATGGCGGAGTATCGTTTTGGCGCAGGCCGAGGCGTGGATCGGCTGATCGTGGTAGCCGTGGGCACGGGCATCGGCGGCGGTGTGGTGCTCAACGGCCGCATCCCACGGATTCGCCAGCACATCGCGGGTAGCCTCGGCCACGTGATCGTCAACGCCAAAGGGCCTCGATGCAAGTGTGGGGCCCGGGGATGCGTGGAGGCCATGGCCAGCGGACCCGTGCTGGAGGCGTTGGCGGCGCGACTCGCCGACGAGCAGCCCAGCTCGCGGCTGGCGAGCCTGCGGGCCGAGCGGGGCCGAATCACGGGCGTGGAGATCGCCGAGGCGCTGGCCGTGGACGATCCGCCCGCGGTACAGGCGGTGGCGGAGTGCGGCTGGTGGCTCGGAGCCGGCGTGGCGTCGTGGAACGTCATCTATGCGCCCACGAAGGTGCTGATCGCCGGTGGCATCGCCAGCCTGGGCGAGCCGTTGATTGCGGCCGTCCGAAAAGGATTTGCGGAGGTCGGGCAGCCGACCATGGTGCCTGCGGTTCAGATCGACCGGGCCGCGTTCGTCGCGGACGCGGGTGTGATCGGAGCGGCGGCCCTGGCGATGCCGGATCGAGACTGAGTTTCGAATCCAGACGTGAGAAGCCGGCGGACGGCCAGGACAATGAACGAAGGTCGCCGGTCTGTTGCTTCTCACTTTTGCGGAGCAAATGCATGGCTTCTGCGGAAAGCAACGTGAGCACGGTTCCTGATGAGCGCGGCCGATTCGGCGAATTCGGCGGACAGTACGTGCCGGAAACGCTGATGGAAGCGGTCCACCAGTTGGAGCGGGAATACGAAGCCGCTCGAAACGATCCGGCGTTCTGGGATGAGTTCAACGGCTATCTCAAGGATTACGTCGGGCGGCCCACTCCGCTGTACTACGCTCGCCGACTCAGCGAGCAGCTCCGCGGGGCGAAGATCTACCTCAAACGTGAGGATCTGAACCATACCGGCTCGCACAAGATCAACAACACCATCGGCCAGGCGTTGCTTACGCTGCGCATGGGCAAGAAGCGAGTGATCGCCGAAACCGGTGCGGGACAGCACGGCGTGGCCTCGGCGACGGCGGCGGCGATGTTCGGCCTCGAATGCGTGGTCTACATGGGGGCCGAGGACGTCCGGCGGCAGAAGCTCAACGTCTTCCGGATGGAATTGCTGGGCACGCAGGTCGTGCCCGTCGAGAGCGGTCAGAAGACGCTGAAAGACGCCATCAACGAGGCCATGCGTGACTGGATGAGCAGCGTTGCCGACACGCACTACATCATCGGCAGCGTGATGGGGCCGCATCCATTCCCGGCCATCGTGCGGGATTTCCAGGCGGTCATCGGTCGCGAGACCCGCGAGCAGTTCCTGGCCCAGTGCGGCAAGCTGCCCGACATGGTGATTGCCTGCGTGGGCGGCGGCAGCAACGCGGCCGGTATGTTCGATCCGTTCATCAACGACGCGTCGGTGGCTCTGATCGGCGTCGAGGCGGCGGGTGAGGGGCTCAACACGGAGCGGCACTCGGCCACGCTGGCCAAGGGCTCGCCCGGCGTGCTGCACGGCATGTACACGTACGTCCTGCAGGATGAGGACGGGCAGACGCTGCCCGTGCACTCGGTCTCGGCCGGACTGGACTACCCCGGCGTGGGGCCGATCCACTCGTACTGGAAGGAAACCGGACGCGTGGATTACTTCAGCGCGACGGACACCGAGGCGCTCGACGCTTTCAGTATGTTGTCGCAGACCGAGGGCATCATTCCGGCGCTCGAAAGCGCGCACGCGGTGGCCCATGCGATCAAGATCGCCCCGAAGCTGCCTCGCGATATGAGCATCGTGGTGAACCTGTCCGGCCGCGGCGACAAAGACTGCGTGGAAGTCGCCCGGCTGTTGGGAAAACATATCGGGTAGCCCGTTTCCCGACGTGACACCGATAAACACGGATGATAGCGCGGGTCAGCTGTGAGCCAAGATGTCTGGCTCATAGCTTCTTACAGCAAAACCATCGTGATCCCCTCGTTATACCGTCCGAAATCGGGATCGCGGGCCAGGTCGGAGCACTCTTCGATCATCTGACGCGTTATGGGATCGGAGGCATCGAACTTTTCGCCCGGCACGAACGCCCGGATGCGCCCTTCCTTTCGGCGTTTGCGGAGGGATGCTCGGATGGCTTCCCGCAGCGTGCCGCCCCGGCCGCCCGAGCCGTAGCCGTGCACCACCTTGAGAGCCGGGATTCCCGTTCCGCGGGCTCTTTCAAGTTCTGTGTTGAGCCGTGCCCGCGCCACGGCCACGGTGGGCAGGCCCTCCTTCAGGATGATGGTGCGGATACGCTCAGCCATACGGTGCAGAATAATCGAATGGGGCGGCAACGATGAAACCCGAATGACGAAATCCGAATGACGAATGCCGAATACGTAAGCAACGGGCGTTCATGCCGGTTCACTCGGCGACCCAGGGGAACTTGCGCTTGTAATGGCGGTAGTACAAGCCAATGGTGCGCATGGCGAGGATGGTGGCATAGACGCTCAGCGTGGCGTTGATGACGGCAAGAACCCAAAAGAGGCCGAAGTTGCTGCTCGTCGGGTTGATCAGCTTGGAGACCAGCGCCGCGTACATGGGCGTCCGCGAAATAAACGTGATGCTGGCGGCCACCAGCAGGACGACACACATGGCCAGATAGGGCAGCGGGGCCACCAGTGCGGTCATCACGATCGTGTGCGGCCACAGTCCGCTGAAACCGCCGCCGATGGCCAGACCCAGAATGACCACGGGCCAGAAGAACAGACCGATGACGGCGAGCGCGCCGACCACCTTCCAATGAACCTGGCCGACGTTGATGTACTCAATGAGCGCCACCGCCATCGCGGGCAGGAGCACCCAGGCCCAGGTGCCCAGGAATCGAAAGCTGGACAGGATCAGGTCGTTGACAACGTCATCGATCCAGATGTTGGGCAGTTCGTCCTCGCCGGCGGCGGTCTCCTTGATCACCGACAGGTAGAACGTGCATAGGTAGCCCGAAATGATGAGCGTTCCGATGGCGCCGATGAAGGGCGCGTGGCTCACCAGCAGGGCCCACAGATTGATCACGATGATGATCACGAACGTGATCAGGCTGCCCGAGTCGAGAAAGAAGAAGAACGAGGCAGCCAGGTCGGCCCAGTAGGACCGCGTCGGCGCGAGCACGCCGCTGCGAGCGTCGTCCTGCGGATCGGGGTCGGACGCGAGGCGCACGCGACGAGGCGTCTTGGCCGGCGGAGCGACAATGTCGTCCTCATCATCCGCAAACTCCAGGAGCGGCGGCGGTTGCACCGTGGATCGGTCATTTTCGACAGAGGGCGGTGCCAACGACTCGGCCGCCTGCTCGTGGCGAACGAACTCGCCCAGCCAGTCACCGACCTCACCGGAAGATTCCGTGGGCAATTCGACACGCGGGCTCTCGGACGCACTCGCCGGTGGCGTGCTGCGGGCGGCCGGTTTGCGTGTCGAGGCAGGGGGCTCCGGATTCAGCTCCGGGGATGGAACGGTGAAGATGTAGCCGCAGGAGTTGCAGCGGGCTTTCCTGCCCGCGACGTTGTGAGGCATGCGAATGTTGGCCCCACATCGACAGGTGTAGTGAATGGCCATGCTGACACCACCGGGAGTTGACCGCGCCCGGTATCCTCCTGCCCGTTCAGACGCGCCGGGCACGAGGATGTTACATGTGCCCGGTCGCGTGCTTGAACGTCCGGAAAGAGGATAGGGGCCCCGTCGCACGCGACGGGGCTCAACGGTTGTGGTCACGCTCGCCGCGTCTCACCGTCTCCGCATCGCCGTGTCGTTCTTTTTCTTCTCCTCCCTCACGCCAGTGGATTGATCACCAGACCGGTCGCGAGTTTCGGGTAGAAGAACGTGCTCTTTTGCGGCATCAGGTCGTTCGCATGGCTGACCGCGCGGAGTTGCTCCATGGTGCAGGGTTTGGTCAGCAGGGCGATGCCGCCGGTCTCCCGGGCGAGGCGGATGGTATCCTCGGCCAGCTTGACGTACTGGATCTTCGGTGGCTTGCCGCCGAGCGTGTTGCGCGTGACCAGCTCGTCAATGAGGTAGCGGTGGATGTAGCCGAGGTCGAGCTCGCGCCAGGCCGGGCTCTGCTCGGGAGCCAGCTGGTCAAGCACGCGACGATTGGTGAACGTGCCAGCCTCGACGCGATCCCCGTCGGCGATGTACACGGCCACGTCGTGCGGCGAATCGGCGGGCAGGATCTGCTCGGGATGGTTCAGATCGGCAGCCACCGGCTGAAGCTTGATGCCCTGACGCAGGGCGGCCAGCACTTGGTCGGCTTTCACCGAGCCGAACCCGCTCAGCACCCGGTGCGTGGGCAGGATGAGTGCGCCCGGATCCTCCATGGCACAGAAGCCGACGAGCACGAATCGAGCCGGGTGGTCCATGGGCAGCGTGCCGGCGGCGGCGAGTTGATCGCGGTAGTTCAGGGCCGTCCCGTAACGATGGTGGCCGTCAGCGATGTAGACGCTTCGGCCGGCCATCTCGCGGCGGACGGCTTCCACCACGCCGGGATCGTTGACGACCCACATGCGGTTCTGCACGCCGCCCTGCGTGGCGGTGACGTCGGGGGCCCGGTCGCCCGGATCGAGCAGGCCGCTGATCTTGTTGGCCGGGTCGCTATACAAGCCGAAGACGGCCGAGAGCTGGCAACGGGTGGCTTGCATGAGCTTCAGCCGGTCTTCCTTGGGCCCGCCGAACGTGCGCTCGTGAGGGAAGACAGTGCCCGTGCCGAACGGCTCGAGCCGCATGCGAGCGAAGAACTTCTTGCGGGTGTACTGCCGGCCGGCATACTCGTAGGACTGATGGTATACATAGATCGACGGCTGCGATTCAGTGATGAACGTGCCGTCCTGGAGCCACTGCTGCAGGCGGCCGGCGGCCTCCTCGTACACCGCGTCCGGACCGGCTGACTCGGGCGGCACGTGGGGCAGGTCGATGGCCACGATGTTGCGGTCTGATCGGCTTAGCAGTTCCGCCTTGTCGGCGGCCGACAGCACGTCGTAGGGCGGGGCGATCAGGTGGGATTGATCCGTTCCCAGGCGGCCGGGGTTATAGCGAACGGCACGAAACGCGGCAATCTCAGGCATATTGGTCGAGTCCTTGTGTTAACGTCCTACTGCACGAGGCAAGAGATAAAGGATAAGGCAGAATTCAGGACGAGGAAAGCTCCGCTCTTGCGGTGCCGCCCCTGCCTCGGTCCCCACCAGGATGCCCCCCGGCGGAGGAGACGTCGGCCGATCGGGAATTCGTCGCGGATGCGTTAAAATGCCGGAATGAGTCACGAGCAGCGGGATGAGTTCGACAGGGCGCTGGATGAGGCGCTGGCCGGTCTGAACCTGAGGATCGAGGCGGTCCGGCGGGAACGGATGGCCGACCACTACGAGCGGCTCATCGAGGCCAATCGGCAGTTCAATCTGACGCGGATCACGTCACCGGTCGATGCGGCGGTGAAGCATTATGCCGACTCGCTCACGCTGCTGGCGACTGGCTGGGTGCACGGCGACCGCAAGCTGAGCGTGCTCGACGTGGGCACGGGGGCGGGTTTTCCGGCAGTGCCGCTGGCCATCGTGTGCGACCGGTGGTCCATCCTGGCCATCGACGGGACGGGCAAGAAGGTGCGATTCGTCGAGGATTCGGCGGCGGCGCTGGGACTCGCCCATCTGGCGGCCCGTCACGTCCGTTTGGAGGAGTTGGTGCGGCAGGGGGGCGAGCGGTTCGAGCTGGTGACGGTCCGGGCGGTGGGCAAGATTCCGGAGTTGCTGGCCGATCTGGCCGCCGTCACCCGCCCAGGCGGGAGCATCGCGTTCTACAAGAGCGAGCAGGCGGACGCCGAAGTCGCCGCGGCAGAGGCAATCGCATCCAAGTTGCGGCTGGCAATGACGATACATCACGTCGAACTGGCCGCGGGCCAAGAAAAGCTCACGCGCCGGCTCGTGCGCTACCAACGGCCGCGCTGAAAAAACGCTCGCAGCTAGCCGGGCGATTCTGGTATCATGAACGAGCCTTTCGGGGCGACTCGCTCCAGAAGCATTTCCGAGCGGGAAGGCGGAAAGGCTTCGAAGTCCGTCCACCAGAAGGAGGCAGCAAGGTGGAAGC
>JAKPHF010000020.1 GCA_029550525.1 Planctomycetota bacterium | reverse complement strand
CGCGCCCCCGAAGGTCCGCCGCGTGCCATACCACAGGCGTCCGCCGGGGAGCTGATCCATCGCCTCGTTCGACGGGGCATCTGCAAAGTAGTAGCGCACGCCCGTGGTGGTCGTCGGCCTGATAGTCAGGCGGTAGGTCGTATTCGCCTGCAAGGTGACGGGAGAGCCCCACGTCACCCGGTGCCTTCTACCGGACAGGAGCGCACTCGGCATCGCGGCCTGCGCCAACACCTGGTCCGATTCGCTGTAAAGCGTGACAACGACATCGCCGTCACCCAGCCATTCCGCCCCCACCGTGCGCACGGATGTGGGCACCTGAAACACGGCCCCGCGCTCATTCGGCGTGGAGCCGCTGTTCATGAGGGCCCAACCGTGCGTTCCGTGTGGCAGGTCAAGCGATTTGCCGTAGGACCCATCGGAGTAGCGGAAGAACACCACCGGGCCGTTAGTCCGTTTCGTCCATGCCGCGCCGTCGTAGAAAGCGCAGTAGGCGCTACCTACCAGCAACCCGTTGTTAACGTGGACATTGATGTCTCCGTCCACGTGTGGACTTAGCTCGAACACCACGGCAAGTGGCTCCGTGAGGTCTGTCACCACGCGATCCGCGTTCATAGTAGCCGTCACCCAGCCCCACTTGCACTCGGATTCCGGCACGGTGCAGCTCTGGCCCACCACGCCATCCGGAAGGCCCGTCGCCGGATCTACGCCCTGCAGCGACACCAGTAGAGGGTCCGGCGTGGTAACGATGCGCAACCGAAAAATCACGTCGCGAATGCTCCCGAGCTTCGGCGGGCGCGCAATGAAGGCCGCGCGCTGGCCAGCGGCCTTCAGCGCGAAGGGGATGTCCGCCAACCCGGGAGCCAGGTCGGGATAGACCGTGTACGACAGGTCGAGCATTTACGCCTCCAGTTCGGCCAGGATCTGCGCCTCGGAGAGCGTCTCGGCGTCCACTCCGCGCTCGATGTCGGCGGCGGCGGCTTCCAGGCGGGCGATCAACCCCGCGTGCCGCGCCTTCCGCTCCTTCAACGCGGCCGCCAGGGGGGCGATCGCCGCCTCAATGGCCTCGCG
>JAKPHF010000057.1 GCA_029550525.1 Planctomycetota bacterium | reverse complement strand
GAAACCCGCGGTCCAAAAGTCCTGCACCGAGAAGACGCCGTACGCGCCGCGCATGACCTGCTCGACGGAACTCCGGTCATTCAGGTCGCCCTTGACGACTTCGATATCGGCCGCGGCCAATGCGCGAGCGGCCGGCCGATCCGGCTCGCGGGTGACGGCACGCACATGAAAGCCCGATTTCGCCAGGTGCCGAGCGACTGCGCCGCCCTGCTTGCCCGTCGCTCCGAAGACAAGAATGGGTTCGGTGGTAGGGGTGTGTCCGGCCATAGATTTCTCCGCTCGCCTTTGCGGTCTTGGGTCTTGGGCGGGCTAACGCTCACACGAGATCGCTCGCCCCGGCGTTCGACGCCTGCCGGATCATAGGAAGGACGCGTGGATGTTGAAGTTGCTGATCGATAGGCAAAGCACTGATCGCAACCGTAAGGGAAAAACCCGTTCCGGCGCGGGGTACCCATCTGCACGAACTGGTAACGCGCTTCCGGGCTAGAATCAGGTGCGTATCACTCTTTTTGGTGGGGTTGATCACCGATGGACATGCTCGGCTTCCACGCGCCCCGGCGGGGCACAGCAATCTCGTATGCGAGGATTCAGTCCACTCCACCCACTCGTTGCACATGTTCGACGGCAGCTCGGGCTGTTCTCGTTGCCCAGGCATTGGCCGGTTCTGGTCATTCTCGTCGTGGGCCTCACCATTTCGCAGGTGGTCTTCACGTGGGCCCGGTGGGTGGAGCAGCGCGATCAACAGTTGATTTTCGAGCGGGAAGTCGGCACGCAGACCAATGCGATTCGCGCCACGCTGGAAGCATACTTGTCCAAGGTTTCCATCCTGGCCGACTACCTTCACTCGCTGCCCGAAGTGACCCAGGAAAAGTTTCGCGTGTTTTCGAGCGCCATGCTGGCTCGCCGTCCCGCCATTGTGGCTCTGGAGTGGGCGCCGCGGGTGCCCGCCGATCAGCGTGAGGCCTTCGAGGAAAGAATGAGGCAGGCCGGCTTTCCGGAGTACCGGATCAAAGAGTTGCGAGTGGAGGGTGCCGCGATTCCTGCGACCGATCGACCGGCGTACTTCCCCATTCAGTTCGTCGAGCCCTTGGAACTGAACGAAGCTGCGCTGGGCGTTGACATGGGCCATCGTGCCGGAGCCGCCGAAGCGTTCGCGGCCGCGGCGACGTCGGGCGAGCTGCGGGCCAGTCTGGCGATCCGATTGATTCAGCGGGAAGCCCGCTGGGACGGCATCCTGGCGTTCATGCCGGTGTACCGGCGTGACCACTCGCCCGATCTGGAAGGTGTGGCCGCCGGCGTATTCCAGATCGCGCCGATGGTCGCCGAAGCGCTGGCCGTTTTCGAGAATCCGGCATTGGCGCTGGCCCATGCGGTCTACCTCCAGACCGGCCCCGATCAGTATCAGCGGGTTGCGCCGGCGCCATCGACGTCGCTGGCCGATGTGCCCGAAACGTTGAGTAGAACCGACGTGGCCGACCTCCAGGGAAAGAGGTTTCGAGATGCCGTCGAGTTCAGCCTGGGTGGGCAAAGTTGGCTGGTTGTGTCGGAGCCTTTGCCCGGCGCACTGGAACCCATGCGGAGCCGCATGCCGTTGGCGGTGTTCCTGGTGGGGTTTCTGGTGACCTGGATTGTGGCAGGCTACTTCTGGCTGCTGATCAATAGAGCAGTCGAAATCGAACGGACGGTCGAGGAACGCACGAGTGAGTTGGCGCGGGCCAACTTGGAATTGCGGCAGGAGAATGCCGCCCGCTTGGCCGCCGAGCAGGAGGTGCTCGAGGCTTTAGCCAAGGAACGTGAAGCACGAGAGGCGGCCCAGCAAGCGCAGGAAGAGCTCGGAGCGTCGGAAGCGCGATACCGCACCATGGGTGAGACAATTCCGTACGGCGTGTGGCTGGCCGATCCGTCGGGCCGACCGCAGTATTTCAGCCGCTCGTTTCTCGAACTGCTCGACATGAACATGGAAGAGACCTTGGACTGGGGCTGGACCCGCCGGCTGCCTCCGGAGGAGGTGGAGACGACCTTGGAGCGGATGCGCGAGGCGATTCAAAGCGGGACGCCGTTCGAGATCGAGCTTCGCATTCTGGGCCCGGACAAGGAATATCACACCGTGCTGGTTCGCGGCTTGCCCGTGCGCAATTCCGCGGGTCGGATCACCTCCTGGGTGGGGATGAATCTGGACATCACCGAGCGCAAGCTGGCAGAGGAGGAGCTGCGCCAGCACCGCGACTATCTGGAGGAATTGGTGCGATCGCGAACACTCGAATTGATGATCGCCAACGAAGAACTGCGGAACGACATCGAGCAGCGCGAGAAGGTGGAAGAGGCGCTGCGCATTCTCCAGGAGAACTTGGAAGAGCAGGTAAAAACGCGGACGGCCGAGCTGGCCGCCGCCAATCGGGAGCTCGAAGCGTTCAGCTACTCGGTATCGCATGATTTGCGGGCGCCGCTGCGTCACATCGCCGGCTTTGTGCAATTGCTCCAAAAGCAGACGCAGGATCAGTTGAGCGAGTCCAGCCGGCGACATCTTCAGGTTATTGCACAAGCCGCCAATCGCATGGGCAAGTTGATCGATGACTTGCTGCAGTTCTCCCGGATGGGCCGCTCGGCGATGCGGATCACGTCGGTGTCGGTGGCCTCGGTGGTGGAAGACGTGTGCCAGGAGTTGCAGGGCGATTTGGGCGAGACTCGGGTCGAATGGATCATTCATCCCGACTTGCCTCGCGTGCAAGCCGATCCCGCACTGTTGCGAGTGGTCTTGGGAAACCTGCTTTCCAACGCCCTAAAATATTCACGGACGCGCGAGACGCCACGGATTGAAGTCGGAGCGGTGGATTCCGGCACGCCGGACGTCACGATCTTCGTCCGCGACAACGGGGTGGGATTCGATATGCAGTACGCCGACCGGCTGTTCGGCGTGTTCCAGCGGCTGCACAAGGCGGAGGACTTCGAGGGGACAGGCATCGGGCTGGCGATCGTACAACGCATCATCCACCGTCACGGCGGCAAGGTGTGGGCGGAGGGAGCTCCGGATCAGGGTGCCACTTTTTACTTCTCTTTGCCCCAAGGAAAGGAACTGGATGCCAGAGTTGAAGCGCATACTGCTGGTTGAGGATGACCCTAACGACGTGGAACTGACGCTCATGGCGCTGGCCGAGTATCACCTGGCCAACGAAGTGCTCACGCTGCCGGACGGAGCCGAAGCGTTGGACTTCCTGTTTCGACGGGGCAAGTACGCCGGACGCACGGACGGGCTTCCCGCGGTAATACTCCTGGATCTCAAGATGCCTCGCGTGGGCGGCATCGAGGTGCTGCGACAGATCAAGTCGGACCCCGAGCTCAAGACGCTGCCGGTGGTGATGCTGACCTCCTCGCGCGAGGAGAGCGATCTGGTGGAAACGTACAATCTGGGGGCCAACGCCTACGTGGTCAAGCCGGTCGATTTTCACGCGTTTGCCGAGGCGGTTCGGCGGCTGGGCGTGTTCTGGCTGCTCGTGAACGAGGCCCCGCCTCATTGCACCGCCCGTCAGCCGGCCGGCACCAGCAGTTCTTCATCGAGTTGAGGATATACGCGAATGCAACAGCCTTTGCGCATACTGCATCTGGAAGACGATCCTGTCGATGCGGAACTGGTCCAGGCCACACTGACGGACGCGGGCATCGGCTGCCAGATCACCCGGGCGGACAGCGGCGAGGAGTTCAGCCGGGCTCTGGAGGCCTCTAATTTCGATCTCATTCTCGCCGACTACACGCTCCCGGGATTCGATGGGCTGTCGGCCTTGCGCATGGTCATCGAGCGCTGTGGTTCGGAGGTTCCTTTCATCTTCGTTTCCGGCACGCTGGGCGAAGACATCGCCACCGAGGCCATTCGGATGGGGGCGGTCGATTACGTGATCAAGATGCGCCTCGATCGTCTGCCACAGGCCATTCAGCGGGCCCAACGCGAGCTCGAGGAGCGCCGTCAACGCCAACGCGCCGAGGCCGCCCTTCGCGAGAGTGAGCATCGGTTCCGCACGCTGACCGAGGCGCTGCCTCAGATGGTGTGGTCGGCCGAACCGGATGGCGGCATGGATTACGTGAACCGACAAGCCGAGCAGTTCGCGGGTGCCACTCGCGAACAAATCGTCATCAACTGGCAAAGGTACGTCCATCCCGACGATGTGTCGCGCACGTTGGAGGCCTGGGAGCATTCGCTGCGATCGGGTGATCCGCATCGCATCGAGCATCGCCTGCGACGGCACGATGGTGAGTATCGCTGGTTCCTGACCATTGCTTTGCCTCTGCGTGACGAGCACGGACAGATCACCAAATGGCTGGGATCCTCGACCGACATTCACGACCAGAAGGTGGCCCAGGAACAGTTGCAGCACATCAACGATTTGCTGGAGAACCGCGTTCGCGAACGGACGCGATCGTTGCTGGATTACCAGGAGCAGTTGCGGGCCATGGCTTCCGATCTCACGCTGACCGAACAGCGCGAGCGGCGCCGCCTGGCCGCCGAGTTGCATGATTACCTCGCCCAACTCCTGGTCGCCTGCAAGATGAAGACGCGGTTGCTGGTCCAGTTGACTCGCTCCACGCGAGGCGAGGCGGTGATCGCCGAGGTCAATGATCTGCTCGAGCAGTCCATCAAGTACACACGCACGCTCATTGCCGAGTTGAGCCCCACGATACTGTACGAAGCGGGACTGGTGGCGGCTATCCACTGGTTGGCCGAGCAGATGCAACGGCATGGGATGCGCGTCGAAGTGCAGGACTGTCAGGGTTCCATCCAGATGCCCGATGACCAGGCGGTGCTGGTGTTCCAGACGGTGCGCGAGCTGCTGATCAATGTGGCCAAGCACGCCATGGTGCATGACGCGACGGTGATCATCGACCAGTCGCCTGCGGGCGAATTGATGCTAAGCGTGTCCGATCAGGGAGTTGGTTTTGAACCCTCAGCGGCCGAGGGACCCACCGCAGTGGGCAAGTACGGACTGTTCAGCATTCGCGAGCGAATCGAAGCCCTGGGCGGGCGGTTCGAGATCGATTCCGCGCCGGGCCAAGGCACACGGGCGACCGTCATCGTCCCATTGCCCGCGGTGGAGGTGGTCGAGCCGGCTGAACCGGATCTGGTCGCGGTCGGTGAGCCGTCGCAGGCGGCTCGCGTCGAGCGACCCGGCCGTCGCCGCGTGACTCGCGTGCTGTTGGCCGACGATCATCACATGGTTCGCGAAGGATTGCGGAGCATCATCGAGAGCGAGCCTCGCCTGCGCGTGGTGGGCGAGGCTTCCAACGGCGAAGAAGCGCTTCAGCAGGCCCGCGTGCTGCATCCCGACGTGATCGTCATGGACATCAACATGCCCAAGATGAACGGGATCGAAGCCACCCGCCGTATCCGCGAAGAGATGCCTGACGTGGCCGTCGTCGCCTTGTCCATGCATGAGGACAAGTCCATGATGGCCGCGATGAAGGAAGCAGGCGCTTTTTCGTACATTCCCAAGGGGGGCGCTTCGGAAGAACTGTCCAGGGCCATTCGCGAAGCGCACTGCACGGTCATTGACTCGGTTTGATTTTCGGCAGGACAAACCCTGATCGGGGTTTCCCTGAATTTTGAAACATCGCCTCTTGGCCTCTGTAAGCACCGGGACCGGCCGGGTAAAGTGCACAAGTCCCTTGGGCGGGAGGCTCATGCCCCTGCGGGTGTGAGCGCGCGGCGGACGTTGTCTCAAACGTATAGGGGCCGCCGCGACGGGCACAGGAAGCCGGGATCCATCCTAACCCCAGCGCTTTCAGCAATTGGATGCGGTGCCGGCCGGCGGATGCCCGACCGTTGTGCTGCTTGACGTGCGGATGGGAGGGGTCAGCCCGGGAGCGGATTGCATCAAGCAGGCCGCTTCTCTGAACAGGCGAGTGCCGCTATGAACTCAAGCTTCGTGACGACGCCCGCAAGCCGGGCACGACTGTTGATTATCGATTCCGATCCGGACAGCACGGCTCGTCTCGAGCGCATGCTGGCGGATATCGACTGGGAAGGGTTCGAGATCGATCAAGCGGTGGACTGGCCGGATGCTGCCGATCGTTCGCGCGGTGCCGGTTACGATGCGTGCCTGGTGAACTGGAAGACACTGGGAACCGGCGATTGGCCCGGCATGGCCGGCGCGGACGGCTCCGTGGAGCTGCCGGTGATCGTGCTGGCCGAAAGCCGCGAGGAGGGGCTGCGAGCGCTGCATGCCGGTGCCGCCGACTATCTGGAGTGGAAACATCTCAGTCCGGAACTGCTCGAACGCTCCATTCGTTACGTTCTGCAGAAACAGGAACTGGCCCGGCAAGCGGCCATGCTTGCCAGCGAACACTCGGCGCGCCTGCTGGTTCAAAAGCGCAACTTTCGTTTGACCTTGCTGTCGGAGGCCGCCGGCGAGCTTCTGTCCGTGGAAGATCCGGTGGAACTGTTGGGGCGGCTGTATCCCAAGCTGGCCGCCCACTTGCGGCTGGACTGCTACGTGCACCACCTGGTGGATGAGACGACGGAAAAGCTCGTCCTCAACGGATACAGCGGCGTGCCCGAATCTGTGCTGCCGGATATACGGCATCTTGATTTCGACGATGTGGTGTCAGGCAGTGTGCCGCCGGCAGCGGAAAACGGCGGGCGGCAGGACGCCCCTCGACCGGCTATGGCTCGGAAGCTCGGCGTGCGGGCCTATTTCTGTTATCCGTTGATGCTGCATGGCTTCATCGTCGGCACGCTGTCATTCGGATCGCGTCGCCGTCGCCGCTTTTCGGCTTCCGAGCTGATCTTTCTGCAGACGATTTGTCATTATGTGGCCACCGCGCTGGAGCGCAAGCGGCTGGCCCGGGAGCTGACGGATCGGGCCAATCGACTGGCCCAAAGCGAGTATCGTTTCCGGGTGATGGCCGAAACCGTCCCCGATGTCCTGCTCACCGGCCAGGCGGACGGATCGTGCGACTTTTGCAACCAGCAGTTCTGCGATTACACCGGTCTGACGCGCGAGCAAGTGGCGGGGGCCGGTTGGCTGGAAGCGATGCATCCCGAGGACGCCGAGCGCGTCCGGCAGGAGTGGCGCCGGCTCTGTTGCAACGGCGAGAGCATCGAGGTCGAACACCGGTTTCGTACGGCGGACGGCACGTATCGCTGGTTCGTGGGGCGATGGCGGGGGATTTGCGGCGAGGGCGGCGAAGTTCTCCGATGGATCGGCAGCTGCGCCGATATCGACGATCTCAAGCGAGCGGAGAAGGCCCTTCGCGAGAACCAGGCTCGATTGCATCAGGCGGTCGCGGAGGCGGAGCGGCGCGCCCTGGAAGCTGAGGACAGTCGGCGGGTGCTGGACGCGGTGATGGAGCATGTGCCCATCGGAATCGCCGTGGCGGACCGGCCGGACGCGATTCGGCTGGTCAGCCGTCACGGGCGACAAATGTTTGCCGCGTCCTCGGCCCAGCAGGGTGAGCGGACGACCGGCGAGACCATCGCCTCAGCCCTGCAGGAGATCATCTCGCTCGATCATCCCTCATCGCCGCTGGCCCGGGCCATGCGTAGCGGTGAAACCACCACGAACGAAGAGATTTGCGTCCGGGGGGCTCACGGCACGTCCATCCCGCTGCTGTGCAGCGCCGGTCCGATCCGTGACGGTTCCGGCCGCACGACGGGGGCGGTGGTCGCCTGGATGGACATCACCGAGCGCAAGCGAGCCGAACGCGTGCTCAAGCAGAGTGAACGGCAATTCCGGGCCATCTTCGAAACCTCGCCTGACTGCATCGTCATCGTGGACGAGGATCTGCGATTGACCAAGGTCAATCCGGCGGCGGTTACCGCGTTCGGCCTGGACGGCGACAGCCTGATCGGCCGGTCGCTGACCGAGTTCCTCCAGCCCCCCGGAGGTGTGGAGGAGATGCGGCGAGCCCTGCTTCAGACCGGCCGATATACCGGCGAAGTCCAGATCGTTCGTCCGAACGGCGAAGTGTTCGAGTTCGACGTCGGGGCGGCGTTCAGCATCATCCCCGGCCGGCATCTCATTGTCTTCCACGATACGACCCGGCGACGGCAGATGGAGCGCCAGTTGCGGGAGAGCGAATCGCAGTTCCGCACGCTGGCACAGGCCTTGCCCCAGATCGTCTGGACGGCCGAGCCGGACGGACGCGTCGATTTCTACAACGATCAGGTGACTCGCTGCTCGGGCTTGAGCGTGGAAGAGGCCTGCCGCGACGGCTGGCAGCGCTTGCTCCATCCGGATGATGTGGATCGGACGTCGGCGGCCTGGCGGCACGCCGTGGAGTCGGGCGAAAATTACCAGGTCGAGCATCGCATTCGTGAAAAAGACGGAACATACCGCTGGTTCCTCAGCCGTGGCCTTGCGCTGCGGGACGATGAGGGGCGGATCGTCAAATGGTTCGGCACCGCGACCGACATCGACGACCAGAAACGGGCCGAGCAGACGCTGGCTCGTGAACACGCGGCGGTGGAGAACGAACGGCGCCGGTTACGGGCGGTGCTGGATGTTCTGCCGGTCGCGGTGTTCATCACCAATCGCGAGGGGAAAGTCACGGATGTGAACCCGGCGGTGGCCACCACCTGGGGCCGGCTGCCTGTGCTCTCGGAGAGTCTGGAAGACTTTGCCGCCTATTACCAGGGCTTTTCGCCCAAGACGGGCAAGATGATTCCGGCGTCGCAACGGGGGCTCGCACGGGCCCTTCGCGAGGGTGAGGCCGTGGCCGCCGAGGAGATGGAATTCAAACGAGCCGACGGCCGGCGCGGCACCATCCTCAATTATGCGGTGCCGATCCGCGACGTCTCCGGCGAGATCATCGGCGGCGTGGCCGTCTCGGTGGACATCACCGATTTGAAACGCACCCAGCGACAACTGCTCGAACTCAACGACGCGCTTGAACAGCGAGTCCGCGAGCGCACGCGCTCGCTGGTCACCTACCAGGAACACCTGCGGGCCATGACTTCCGAGCTGGTCCTGACCGAGCAGCGGGAGCGCCGCCGATTGGCCACCGAACTGCACGACTATCTCGCCCAATTGTTAGTGGCAAGCAAGATGAAGTCCAAGCTGGTCAGCAATCACATCATGCCCTCGGGCGAGAAGGTGATGCAGGACTTGCGCGAGCTGATCGACGAGGCGCTGAAGTATACCCGGACGCTGATCACCGATCTGAGTCCCACCATCCTGTACGAGGCCGGCCTGTTCGCCGCGATTCACTGGCTCGGCGAGCAGATGGAGCGGCACGGCCTGACTGTGCGGATCGAGCAACACGGCGAATCGGTGGACATGCCGGATGACAAGGCGGTCATGATTTTTCAGACCGTGCGGGAGCTGTTGTTCAACGTCGTCAAGCACGCCCGAGTGAGCGAGGCGACCGTCCGGTTGGAGCAGGAGTCGGGCGAACTTCGGGTGACCGTGCAGGATGAAGGGGCCGGCTTCGACATCTCGCGCCAGGAGTCTCATCCGGCCGGCGGCAAATACGGGCTGTTGAGCGTGCGGGAGCGGCTGGCCGCACTGGGCGGCTCGTGCGAGATCACGTCCGCGCCGGGGCAGGGCACCCGGGTGCTGGTCCGCGTGCCCATCGAAGTGCCGGTCATCGATCAGGTCGCCGCCGAGGAAGCCGCCGTGGCGGTGGTGCCTTCCGCATGCGAGAGCCGGCGTCGCGACACCATTCGCGTGCTGCTGGTCGACGACCACAAGATGGTCCGCGAAGGCTTCCGGACGCTTATCGAATGCGATCCGCAGCTGGAAGTCGCCGGCGAGGCCGCCAACGGCGAGGAAGCGATTGAGCTGGCCCGCCTGCTTCAGCCGGACGTGGTCATCATGGACATCAACATGCCCAAGATGAACGGGATCGAGGCGACGCGCCGCATCAAGCTCGAAATGCCGCACGTGTCGGTCATCGGTCTGTCGGTGCACGACGACCGCGGGCTGATCACCAGCATGCTGGAAGCCGGTGCCTCGTCCTACCTGACCAAGGGCGGGCAGTCCGAGGAGCTGTCGCGGGCCATTCACGCCACGTACGAAGGACAGATGAACCAATCCAAGTGATGCGAGCGACCGCCCGACGGTCCGGCAGCCCGGCGGCCCGGCATCGTCCGACCCCCGCGTGCGGCTATGTTCGCGTGGAGCCTGATTCGCGCGGTCGGTCGTGATTGAGTGATACGATCGACGCGTTGAGCACCGTCGCGAAGCTGACCCACGCGGCATACGGCAGCAAAGCGGCCGCGGCCTCGGGCGAGACCTTGCGGGTGCGAGCGATCGTCTCCACCACCTCCAGCCACAACGCGGCGATCACGGCCAGCCCGCCCGTGGGCGACTTGAAGCCGAAGAATACCGGCGTCCAGCTCGCGTTCAAGAGCAGTTGACTCGCAAACGCTCGCAATGCCGCCTTGGCCCGGGGCTGGTCTCGACGGTCCCAGAGCTTGTACAGAGAAAAGCCCATCAGGCCATAGAGAGCTGTCCACACTGGACCGAAGATCCAGTCCGGCGGGGCGAACCGCGGTTTCTCGAGACCGCGGTACCACGCAAGGCGCTCGCCCCTCAGGGCCAGCGCGCCCAGGACGCCCACCGCTTCGCACAGGCCCACCGAAAGCGCCAGCTTTCCCCATTGAACGTGACCGGCCGGCTCGAGTGCATGAGCCGCCATGGCATGACTCGGCTCAGGCCGGCCTTCATGCGTCGATGATGGGTACCTGCGCCGTATTTCCATTCGTTGGTCCATCATGTCTGCCGTCTCCGCCGCCGTCAGGTCGCCCGAGCTTAGGGCCGCGTTCACGTTCCGTGCAGAGGTTGCCCTCGAAGGTCCAGGTGCTGGTTGCGGTTGAGCCAATCGAACGCCTCCTCGAATGTCCCGAACGCGCCGATCTGCCACCCACGGTTTCCGGCACAGAGCGCAAAGAAGTGCGCCAGGTCATGGGCACCGGGCCGATGCAGGATGGCCAGATGGTAGGACGGCTGAAACCCGCTGTCCGCCAGCGATGAAACGAGTTCATACAGATCGACCACCGTCAGTGCGCCTCGGGCTTGCCGAAGGTCCACGATGGCGTATTCGACCTCCTGAGCCGCCATCGTGGCTCCGACTTTTCGGAGCAACTGCTTGCTCGCCTCGAGGTCGAGGAGCCCGTCCGTTCTGACGCGGATGAAGTCTTCCGGCCGAACGAAATGGATCGTCAACGCCATGGGTTCAGCTCCGTGAGAGGCATAGACTCGATTGACCGTCAAGAGGATAGGGCCCGCACCACCGGTGACACTTGCGCCTCCCGACTCCCGAGCCGCGTTTGAGCCCGAATTCGGGTCGACCCCGAGCCCGCTTTCCGGTTGAAGTAAGAAGATCCTGCTTGCCAATCGCGGCGTGGGCATGGACAATGACGCTCTGGAATGGACACCTCTCGATCAGCGTCGAGATTTCACATGTGCAACAGACTCACGGTGATGGCAGTATTGGTCCTGGGGGCGTCGGCTCTCGCACAGACGGGCGGCGCACAGTCGCGGCCGGCAGCGGATCGTCGCGATCCGCAGATCGCCCGACAAGAGCCCATGCCGCATCTGCTTTACCTGCCCGCGGGTTACGGCACGAATGGCGGCGGCAAACGTTGGCCGCTGGTGCTGTTCCTGCACGGCGCGGGCGAGTCGGGGCATGATCTGGAACGAGTCAAGAAGCACGGTCCGCCCCGGCTGGTCAGCGAGGGCAAGCAGTTCCCGTTCATTCTCGTTAGTCCGCAGACCGATCACGGATGGCGGCCGGAGGAGTTGGGCCGGCTGCTCGACAGCATCGAGTCGCAATACGCCGTCGACCGCAGCCGCGTGTACGTGACCGGCTTGAGCATGGGCGGATTCGGCACGTGGGCCACCGTGGCAGCCTTCCCGGACCGATTCGCGGCCGCAGTCATGATCTGCGGCGGAGGCGATCCCAAGCAGGCGAGCCGCGTCAAGGACACGCCGCTATGGGTGGTGCACGGCGAGCTGGACGACGTGGTGCCCATCGCCCGGTCGCGTGCGGTGGTGCAAGCCCTCGAGCAGCAGGGCGCCAAACCGCGGTTCACCGTATACCCCGACGCGCGGCACGACTCGTGGACGGCCACGTACAACAACCCGAGGGTGTATCGGTGGATGCTGCAGCAGCGCCGTACCCCGACTGCGACGTCCTCCGCCCCCGCGCCGTAGCCGGAGTGACGGAAGAAACTATGAGCTGTGAGCTATGAGCTTTGAGCCAGATTTGTGGCACGCAGCCGCCGTGTCTCATTCGGCCTTCGTCATTAATTCGTCATTCGGATTTCGGCATTCGTCATTACTATCGTGGAACTCGCCGCGGCTGATCGGCGACCCCTCTACGGTAGCGGCTCCAGCCAGACCGATCCGAAAGACGCGTCCACGTGATGGGACAGCAAGAGCATGGAGCCGGTGCCCGGATCGTTCGCGTAGGACTGGGTTCCGGTCAGTCGCCAGCCCGAAGGTTCGCTCTGGTTGGCTCGCCACCATTTCATGCGATAGCGCACGTTGGATGCGGTATCCTGCACCTGCACTTTGAAGATGTACGTCACGCCCAGTTGCATCTTTTCGCCGCTCGAATCGAAGGCGAGGATGTGGCCGTTGTTGCCGAAGATTTCGAAGCGCTCGTAGCCGCTGGTCCAGCGGAACATGCCGATGGCGCCTAACGGATACACGCCTTGCTGGGGCTGGCTGCCGTCGTTGGAATGGCCGGGCCAGCGAAGCAGCAGCCCGACGCCCGGCCCGTAGCTCGGCGGGGCATAGCCGTTGGGATCGAGGGCGTGCACGGTAATGGGCACTGTGGCTTCGTAATTGCGGTAGCTCAACCCTCCGATCGCGATCAGCCGGTCGTAGGCCATCACCGTCGATCGCACCGTGCCGCCCTGGATCTCCCAATAACCGTCCACCACCTGGGCGACGTCGTTGATGTTATCGACGTTGCTCCAGTCGATGTAGTAAGGCAGCGGCCAATATGGCCCGCTCCAGTTGTAAACGGTCACGCTCCGGTTGGCCTGACGGCCCTGCCAGTCGACGCCGCGGATGAGCACGTTGTTCGGGCCGTACGCCAGATCGGCGAAGGGAATATCGATGTTGAAATCGCCCAGTCGGGCCAGTCGCATGGTGTTCGGGCCCATGCTCAGCGGACGGAACGAACTTCCGTTGAGCGAATAGCTCAGCGACGCCATGCCGGCCGGACTGGAGACGTTGCCCAGCACGTTGACGCGCGGTTGCGGCGTGCCGATATGCCCGAACTCCTGCGTATCGCCATACCACACGACGATGTCGGGCCCGGTGCCCGCCCCGGAGATGGCCGTGAAATTGTCCGTGTGCGACGTGTTTCCATTCGCGTCGCTCGCATGGATCCGAATGTTGTATGTGCTGCTGCCCGCAAGGCCGGTCAGCGTCACCGAGTGCGAGGTCTTCAGTGCCGGATTGTAGACCTCACCGGCTTCGTACTGGGTTGTGAGCCCGTACTCAACGAACGATGAGGCCGGTTCATCTGTTTTCCAGGTCAAACTGATGCTCTCGGCTCCGCTCGACGAGCGAACGGTGTAGATATTCGGCGCGAAAGTGTCGGTTACCTGCCCCCCATCCTCGGGATTGATCGGCTGGGCGGTGTTGAAGAAGTAATCGATCAACCCCACGAATGCCGGGGCGGGATTGCTCGACAGTGTCTCATTGCCGGCAAACGGGCCCACTGCCCGGACGGTCATGGGGAACGTGAAGCTTGAGCCGGCGGTCCAGCTTTGGCCGTTGGTGGAGTACTGCGCCGCCCAGTTGTTGCCGGAGCGCGTCAGGCGGAGATACATGGGCGTGCTGCCGGCGATGATAGTGTCGGTGACGTTGCTTACTGAAGCGCCCGCGAACGCCGCGGCAAAGTAGCGATAGTTCGACCCGTCGTAGTAGAACTCGATACACAACGAACGCTGGTTGTCGCCTTCCACGCAGATGCCCTGCATTTGGTATTGGCTGGTCAGGGGCGAATCGAATTTGGCCTGCACCGAAAAGTCCGTGTTCTCGGCGGGCTGCATGACCCGGGGCGAATTGAAGCCGTCCGTCCAGGCCACGTGACTCGGGCCGGCGGGCACGTCGATGCGCAAGCGGGCGTCGACCGTGTTCGTGCCGACCATGCTGAAGTGAGCGTCGCCAAGCGGATCGACGATGGTCCACAATTGTGGATTGAGGTTGTAACTGTTGAAATCCTCGGACCAGATCCCGGCAGGCGGAAGCGGCTGCGTTGTGAATACCGCGTCCGGCGTGCTGCGCGATTCGCCTTGCGGCGTGGTGCACGCGACTGTGTAGTGATATTGTGTGCCGGGCGACAGGCCGGTCAGGTCGAAGACGTTCTGCGTGTCGTACGCGGAGTTGTGCAACTGGCCCAACTCGTACGCGGTGGTGGTTCCGTACCGCAGCGTGGCCCGGGCGGCCAGATTGGTGGTCACGGTAATCCTGGCGCTGTCGGTCTGGGTGCTCACCGCCAGGTTCGTGATGCTCAGCGCGGGCATCGGCTGAACGAAAATGGCGTGTACGAGCCGCGAGCCGATCATGGTGAGCGTCTGTGTGTCCTCCGCTCCGGACAGGTCGCCGCCCCAGCCCTGGAATACCCAACCCGGCTCCGGCACGGCGATCAGCGTCACCACTTCGTTGTTGTAGTACACGGGCTGGTCCGGCTCGGCCAGAATGCTGCCTTGCCCCGTGACCGTTCGAGTCAGCGTGGTGCCCGGGACATCCTCGGGTACGATGGGGCGGGCGGTGTTGAAGAAATAGTCGATCAGCCCGACGAACGCGGGGGCTGGCCCGCCTACGCCCTGGTTGCCTACATACGGCCCGATGGACCGCACGGTTATGGCGAACGTAAACGCGGCGCCGTTCGTCCAGGCTTGGCCGTTGGCGGAGTATTGGGCCAGCCAGTTGCTCCCGGTTCGCGTCAGGCGCAGATATATGGGGGCGCCGCCGAGCTGGATCGCGCGGTCGGTGACGTTGCCCGCGCTCGTGCCGCTGAACGAAGCGGCAAAATGACGATAGCCGCTGCCGTCGTGATAGATCTCGAATCGCAGGTAACGATTGTTTTCTCCCTCCACGCAGATGCCCTGCATCTGGTAGCGGCTGTTCATGGGCGAATCGAATTTGGCCTCCACGGAGAAATCCGTGTCGCCCACAGGCTGCATGACTCGCGGGGCGTTGATCCCGTCGGTCCAGATGGCGTGACTGGTTTCGCCCGGCACGCTGATTCGCAAGCGTGCATCGGCGGTGTTGGTGCCTTCCGTGGCGAATTCGGCATCGCCGAGCGGATTGACGATGGTCCACCGGTGGGTATCGAGTACGGCGCTGTTGAAGTCGTCCGAGACCGGTTCGGCCACCGCTGGCGTGATGAAGGTGGCGTGCACGGTTCGCGACGTGCTCATGGTGAGCATCTGGCTGGCGGTCGTGCCCGACAAGTCGCCGCTCCAGCCCTGGAACTCCCATCCCGGCGCCGGCACGGCCGTGATCGTGACGATCTCATTGTTGTAGTACGCGGACAAATCCGGATCGACGGTGATGCTGCCCTGGCCCGTGACCGTGCGAGTGAGCGTCGCGCCCGTGCTGTCTTCGGGCACGATGGGGCTGGCGGTGTTGAAGAAGTAATCCACGAGTCCGACGAACGCCGGCGCGGGACTGCTGGCGACCGTCTGGTTGCCCGCGTACGGACCGACGGAACGCACGACCATGGCGAACGTGAAGGCGGCGCCGTTCGTCCAAACTTGGCCGTTGGTGGAGTACTGAGCCAGCCAGTTGTTCCCGGTCCGCGTCAGGCGCAGATACATGGAGGCGCCGCCGAGTTGGATCGCGCGGTCGGTGATGTTGCCGGCGCTCGTGCCGCCGAACGAAGCGGCAAAGTGGCGATAGCCGCTGCCGTCGTGATAGATCTCGATGCGCAGGTAACGGTTGTTGTCTCCTTCCACGCAGATGCCCTGCATCTGGTAGCGGCTGGTCATGGGCGAGTCGAACTTGACTTCCACGGAAAAGTCGGTGTCGGCCATCGGCTGCATGATGCGGGGAGCGTTGATTCCGTCCGTCCAGATGGAATGACTGGGGCCAGCCGGCACACTGATCCGCAGCCGGGCATCGGCAGTGTTCGTGCCCACGGGGCTGAACTCGGCGTCATTCAGCGGGTTGACGATGGTCCACAGGTTCGTGTTGAGTGCGGGGCCGCTGAAGTCGTCCGAGATCGGATCGGCTGCCTCAGTGGCGAGCGCCGTGTTGTCCGAGCCCGACGCGAGCATGTTGGCGGCCGAGCTGGCCAAAACCGGATTGCCTGCGCCGGTCGCCCGCTCCTGGGCGTTAGCGCCGGCGCCCGCGAGATGGCAGGCCAGAGTTGCTGCCGCCGCCACAAAGGCGAAGCGGCCTCCCGTCCCCCACGGAAATCGAGACATCAACCGACTCCTCCTGGCAAGGTGATGGCTACTGCAGTCGGTGAATCCATTTAGTGACGAACAGACAGCACCTTGCGGCAGCCCATTCTAGGGTGAACCTTTGGCGTCTCTGCTGACATGCGAATGCGGGCGTCAAAATGGTGGTTTCCGCGAAGGGGTTTGGCGTCACGTGATTCCTGAGCTCGGCCTCGCTATGACTGGATTGCGTCAGCTTGCCGTCAGCCACCGATCCGAATAGCCCTCGATCGTGTGTCGGTTCTCTTGTCCGCAGGTTAGCGCAGATTGACGCAGATTTTTTGTCTGTGTCCATCCGAGCCATCCGTGGTTCAAAAGAGCGCGGGAAGAAGATGGAACCACGGATTACACGGACGCCACGGATGAATAAGTTCTTGGTTCAGAACGACCAGGCTCCACACTCGTGTTGCATGGGTCGCAGCCGCAAGGCTTTTCATGTTGCCGTAAAACAACACATCCGCGCAGACGGAACCGGGAGCGGGCGGGCGTAGGTCCGAGAAAAACGGCTGTACAACCGAGGCAGCGAAGGCGCCGGCTGGCGAGCCACCTGAATGTCGTTTCCTGCAGGCGCTGGCATCGGTCTTGCCATTGTCACGCTCGGGGTTGCATCTCATCAGTAACCAAATGCCTTGGCGGGGGAAACATGGACGAGACCACATTCAAACAGAAGCTCAGCGAACTGGTCAGCGAAATCAATCTGTTGCCCGAGAACGAGCGGGCCAAACTGAGTCTGTTGGCCGAACAGACCCGCCAGCGCCACGAAGAAATCAAAAAAACCGTGGGCAGTCTGCACGAGAGCATTGACTTCCTGCGATTGTCGATCAAGTATCTGTTGTTCGATCTGGAAGCCACACGTCGCGAAAACAAGTATCTGCGCAAGAAGTTGGAAGAGCGCAGCGATTCGTAGTGCCATTTTGAGGCACACCAGTCGTTCGCACCGGCCCGGATTATCGCGACCTCGTGTGGCGATAAGGCCGCGGCGGTGGGAGAGGAGGGGCTCCCACATGCCGCCCAACTCGCGAGTGAACTTGCGAATCGGTTCTTCTGAGGGATGGGCTCGAGCGCATCTGCCCTGATGGCTCGACGGCCCGACCGTGGAGGAGGCCCCCCCGAGGGGAAGGGGGCAAGGGCGGCTCCGGCGCAACCGTATCAACCGTTGCAGCAACCGGCAGCTGCCGCGAGCGTGGACCGACTTCGGTCGAGTCCACGCTTGCTTTTATGCGCTGGCCTGCCGATCACCCCTTGCAGACGCCGGCCGCTTGCGACTAAAAGGATCTCCTGTTTTCAAGCGAACTCTGCAGGAGGCCTTCCCATGTCCAGACGGTCGATTCTCATCGTGCTGTGCATCTCGGTTCAGGCGATGGCCCTGAGCGCCGGCGACCTGCCAATGGGAAGCGCGCCGCCGCCGCTCGACGTGCCGCACATGCCGTCGCGGTTGCACGCGTTCGTCTGGCGGAACTGGGAGTCGGTCAATCTCGACCGCATGGCTGAGGTGCTCGGCGCCACCGTCGAGCAGGTGGCTGAGCTCGGCGCCTCCATGGGGCTGCCGCCGCACCAGCCGGTCAGCGACGATCAACTCGCGCGCAATTACATCGCCATCATCCGCCGCAACTGGCACCTGCTCAACTACGAGCAGCTCCTCACGCTGCTCGGCTGGGACGCCGATCGACTGGCCCATACGTTGAAAGAGGATGACTTCCTCTGGATCAAGCTGGGCCTGCTCAAGCCCGCCTGCCCACCGCTGAGATATGCGCCGCCGGATGAGGCCGCCGTCGCTCGGGCCGCGGAGATCAAGGCCCTCGTGCAGGCGCGGTTCAAGGATGAGATCCATCAGCCCGGCGAGCCGCGGTTCGCATTCGCCCGTACGCTGTCCGAACCACTGCTTCCGGCAAGCGTGCATGTGGTCGTGCCCAGCGATGGCGAGCAGCCCATCCGGTTCCTCTACGCCTACTGCGCGCTATTCGGCGACCCGCTCATGGACGACGCTGTGGATCCGTATCCGGAGGGGCTGCTGCAGCGGTTGCAGCAGGTCGGCGTCAACGGCGTCTGGCTGCACGTGTGCTATCGGCAGCTGGCTCCGTCCACCGAGTTCCCCGAGTTCGGCGAAGGCTGGCAGACGCGCCTGGCCAATCTCCGCAAGCTCGTCGAGCGGGGCAAGCGCTATGGCGTGAAGATCTACCTGTACACGAACGAGCCGCGGGCCATGCCGGCTTCGTTCTACGAGCACCGCCCCGAGATGAAGGGCGTGTCCGAGAACGATTACTACGCCATGTGCACGTCGGATCCGCGGGTGCGCCGCTGGCTGACCGAGGCCGTGCGGCACGTCTTCCGCGAGGTGCCCGGCCTGGGCGGCGCGTTCACCATCACCTGCTCGGAAAACCTCACCAACTGCTGGTCGCGGGGATCGATCAAGGAATGCCCGCGCTGCTCGAAGCGGTCGGCGGCCGAGGTGATCGCCGAGGTGAACCAAGCCATCGCTGAAGGTGTGCGCACGGGCGATCCCAACGCCAAAACGATTGTCTGGGACTGGGCGTGGCGTGATGCCTGGAGCGCGGACATCATCGCCCGGCTGCCCAAGGACGTCTACCTGATGAGTGTGAGCGAGTGGGACCTGCCGATCACTCGCGGGGGCGTGTCCACCAAAGTGGGCGAGTACTCGCTGTCGGCCGTCGGCCCCGGGCCGCGAGCTCAGCGTCATTGGGAGCTTGCCCGTCAGGCCGGCCTCAAGACCATGGCCAAAATCCAGGCCAACTGCACGTGGGAAATCTCGGCCCTGCCTTACCTGCCGGTGATGAATCTCGTCGCCGAGCACTGCGCCGGCCTGGCCGCCTGCAACGTGGACGGCATGATGTTGAGCTGGTCGCTCGGCGGGTATCCTTCGCCCAATCTCGAACTGGTCCAGGCCTTCAATCGTCGTCCCGTTCCCAGCGTGCCGGACGCGCTGCGCGAACTGGCGACGCGACGCTACGGTCCGGCGGCCGCGCCGCACGCCGTGACCGCCTGGTCGATGTTCAGTGAGAGCTTCCGCGAGTTTCCGTATCACGGAACCGTCGTCTACGCGGGCCCCATGCAGGTGGCCCCGGCCAATCTGTTGCACGTCAAACCCACGGGCTATCATTCGACCATGGTCGGCTTCCCTTACGACGACCTCGACAACTGGCGCGCGGTCTATCCAGCCGCTGTCTATGTCGGGCAGTTTCGCAAGATCGCCGACGGCTGGAAGGAGGGGCTGGCTGCGTTCAAGCAGGTGTGCGAGAGCGCGCAGGGCGACCTCGAATTGCAGAACGCTTCGCAGGATTGGGTTCTGGCCCGGGCCGCCTGGTGCCACTTCGCCAGTACGGCCAACCAGGCGGATTTCATCATGGCCCGCAATGCCTTGACCGAGGCCACGCCCGCCGCCGAAGCCCAAGCCCTCCGCGCACGCATGCGTGAGCTGGCGAGAAAGGAAATGGCCATCGCTCGCGAGATGTTTACGCTCACGCGCATGGACTCGCGTATCGGCTACGAGGCGTCCAATCACTACTACTACATGCCGCTGGACATGGTGGAGAAGGTCATCAATTGCGATTACGTGCTGAAGCAGCTCGGCGACCGTTAGCTCTCCCCAGCGACATAATGTGTGCACCACAGGGGCGCAGAGACGCAGAGAAGAGAATGCAATGTAAACAAGATCTCACGCGGTACGATCGCTTCTTTTCTTCTCTGTGCCTCTGAACCTCTGTGGTTCATCCTTCCGTGAAAACTTCAGGAATAAGCCCATGCGACACATCGTTGTCCCCGCCCTCGTGATATCGTCCTTCGGTCTGAACGCGACGGTCGGTGCCGATCTGCCGTTCATCGAGGTGGATCCGACAATGACGACGGCCTTTCGCGAGCGAGGCACGCACAAGCCGTTCGTCTCAGTGGGCGTGAACTACTTCGATCCCGAAACGGGCTGGGCTCCCAAGGTTTGGCAGCAGTTTGACGAGCACCGCGTCCGCGAGCACCTGCGGCTGATCGCCGAGCAGGGCTTCAACACCATCCGCGTATTCGTCACCGTCGTCTCATTCGAGCGTGAGGCGGGCAAGCTGACCGCCGAAGGGGCAGACAAGTTCGCTCGCCTGCTCGATATCTGTCGCGAGCATGCGATCTACGTCATTCCCACGGGGCCCGAGCTGTGGGAAGGCACGCCTGAGTGGTACAAGGGGCGCGACCGGTTCGCCGACGACGGCATGCTCGAAGCGGAGGCAAGTTGGTGGCGCGAGTTTGCCGGCCGATTCACCGATAACCCGGTGATCTTCGCTTACGACTTGGCCAACGAGCCGATGGTGGCCTGGAACACGCCGGCCATGCACAAGAAGTGGAACGCATGGCTGGAGGCGAAGTACGGCAGCGCCGAGAAGATGGCCGCGGCCTGGAAGCTTCCCGCCGAGAAGGTCGAGCCGCTCGGCAACGTGAGCATCCCGCCGAATACGCCGGCTCGCGGCGACCTCAAGCTGCTGGACTATCAGCGCTTTCGCGAGCATATCGGCGGCGAGTGGGTGCGCCGCATGACGCAGGCCATCCGCTCCGTCGACACCAATCACATGATCACCGTCGGTCACATCCAGTGGGCTTCGCCGGTCATGCTGCCCAGTGTATGGCACTACGCCGGCTTCGACCTGGAGGCCGAAACGCAGTACACCGACTTTACCACCGTGCATTTCTATCCGCTCGACTATCCGCGGCCGTGCGATTCGCCTGAGGGCGTGCCGGCCAACGCTATCTACCTGCAGGCTCTGTTGAAGGATTGCAGCATGGGCGAGCCGCTGACGATCGGCGAGTTCAACTGGTACGGCGGAGGCGGCTTGCAGGGGCAGGCGGGCTGGGAACTGCCGGAAAAGCCCGTCGAGCACCAGGTCGAGTGGTGCGCCACGCTCCTGGACGTGAGCCGCGGACGGGTGTGCGGCTGGCTCAATTGGGGCTTCGCCGACACGCCGACGGCTCGCGACATCTCGCGATGGAGCGGCTGCTGGACGACCGATCTGCAACTCAAGCCGTGGGGCCGTGCATTCGGCGCCTTCGCTCGAGAGTCGGCACGCCAGCCTCTGCCCGCCCGCCCCTTCGACCCATGGCTGACCGGTGTGCCGTTCGATCGCGACTTGGCGCTCACGGATCCGGCCGTGGGCAACGAATATCGCCAGCAACTCCGCGCAGCCGCTGCACAACCGCATTGAGCGGAACGGGGGGCGGGCGTCTCACCCGCCTTTAGCCCATAGCTGACGCCTCAGCGCCAACAGTGCGCCATATGTCACACCAAGACTCGAGGCGGGCAATGCTCCCGGCGTCAGGCATTACGGCGGGCCGTGCAGTCCCTTGTAGTTCAGCTTGGCCGGCCGGGGCTTCGCGCCGTCCGTGTCCGAGTGCTGATAGCCGGTCTGGCCGGTGAAGGCTTCAGGGCGTTCGGTACGGTTTTGGCTTCCGCACGAGGGCAGAACGAGCAGGCCCACCAGCGTCAGCAGGCCCAAGGTGATTCGGGTGATTGTGTTTCTCATCGAATCCTCCAGGATCACGAAAAGAATCCGGAGGATTGTAGCGATTGATGGCCGCTTTCGCCCAGGCCGGCGCGCGTCGTTTCAAGGCGCGAGCACCGAGAGCGCTACGCTGTCTGCATGAGCGTGGCTGTGCAGAGCCCGGATTCGCACGGCGGCCCAGCCGCTCGGCTGATCGTCGGCCAGCAATTGCAGCGCTTCGGTGAGTCCGTGACCCGGCAGTCCGGCCCGAGTCAGGTAATCCATAGCGCGCCGATCCGCCTCGACCTCCTTTGCGAGCTGGGCGGCGGGAGCGGGTGTGGGGTTCATGCCATCGCGAGCGGCAACGTGGCCGATCTCGTGGGCGACGACCGAGACCAATTGATGCTCAGACAGTCGCCGGTACAGGCCGCGGGTCAGGTAGATGTGACCGTCGGAAAGCGACAGGGCGGCCGGAGCTTCCGACTGCAGCAGCACGCCGCAGCACCTGACCTCGAGTTCGGGCACGAACCGGGCGATTCGGTCAATCAGCTGATTCAGTCGCCGGGTCTCTGCTTCGTCCGCCCAGACGCCGCCGTACCCCTGCTCAATTTCGAGGCACGCATCGGCCGGCTGCACGGGAAAGAAGCCGAAGCGTCCAGGTCCGATCCAATTCCCCGCCGAACCGCTGCAGCCCGCAAACCATGCCGTGGCAAGGATTCCGAACATCGACCGGCCCAAGACGGCTACGGGATGAGGCACAAGCGGACATCTCATGCCCCGACGTGAGCAATTGGCACGCCAATCGCTGCGTAGACCTATCGATAGCGATTCTGTCGATCAAAATTCCAAAATAACAGTGACAATGAAAGCCATGCAAAGAGGCTGTATGTATGAGCGGAGAATTATATATTGCCCTCTTGACGCCGGCGTCGCTCTGCGAGATAAACAGGAGTCTGCACCACCATCGTCAGCACACCCCAGTAGAGGTTCTGCCTGACGGGTCAAATGGGAGAGAACTCTGTGATTCGCAAAGACCCGATCCCTGACGGGGATCTGTTTACGGCCGCCGAGAAAATCGAGACCACCATCCTGCCCGATGACCGAGCCGCCGCCAAGCGCGTGGCCGGCATCATCGCCGACACCATCCGTACAAACAAGGCTCAGAACCGCCAGACCGTGCTGGGGCTGGCGACGGGCCATACGCCCATCGGCGTGTATCGCGAACTCATCCGGATGCACAAGGAAGAGGGGCTGGACTTCTCGAGCGTGATCACGTTCAACCTCGACGAGTACTACCCCATGCCGCCCGACAGCATCCAGAGCTACTGGCGTTGGATGCACGAGAACTTCTTCAACCACGTGAACGTGCCGGCGGCCAACATCAACATTCCCGACGGCACGCTGCCATTGTCCAAGATCGCCGAGTACTGCCGGCAGTACGAGGCCAAGATCGAGGCGTGCGGCGGCATCGACATCCAGTTGCTGGGCATCGGGCGCACCGGGCACATCGGGTTCAACGAACCGGGCTCGGGCCGCGACTCGCGCACTCGGCTGATCACGCTTGACCGTGTGACTCGCATGGATGCCGCGTCCGACTTCTTCGGTGAGGCCAACGTGCCGCGTCAGGCCATCACCATGGGCGTGGGCACCATCCTGGCCGCCAAGCGCATCATCATGATGGCGTTCGGCGAAGGCAAGGCGCCCATCGTCCGGCGGGCGGTCGAGGGGCCGGTCACTGATGCGGTCGCAGCCAGTTTCCTGCAGGAGCATCCGAATGCCGAGCTGGTGGTGGATATCGCCGCTGCCGGCTGCCTGACCCGCGTGGCCACGCCCTGGCTCCTCGGCGAGATCGAGTGGACCGACGAGGCCATGCACCGCGCGGTGATCTGGCTGAGCCTGGAGACCAAGAAGAGCATCCTCAAGCTCGATCACGACGACTACGACTCTTATCACCTGTCTTCATTAGTGCGGGCGCACCATTCGGTGGATTGCCTGAACCGCAAGGTGTTCGACCGGCTGTGGAACAGCATCGCCTATCCTGACGATCTGCCCAAGGACAAGCGGATTCTCTGCTTCAGCCCGCACCCCGACGACGACGTGATCAGCATGGGCGGCACGCTCACGCGGCTGGCCGTCATCGGGAACGAAGTGCACGTCGCCTACATGACCAACGGCAACATCGCCGTGTTCGACGATGACGCCCGCAGCGTGGTGGGTCTGTGGGCCGACATGAACGACGCGTTCGGGTTCAAGTCGCCGGCGGTGCACGCGTTCGTCCGCAAGGTGAACGGGTTCCTGGCCACCAAGGCCCCGGGTGCGGTGGACATTCCGGAAGTGCAGGACATCAAGGCTCTTATCCGCCGGACCGAAGCGATTTCCGCCTGCCGGTCGATGCACATCCCGCCGGAGCATGCTCACTTCCTCGACCTGCCGTTCTACAAGACCGGCGAAGTCCGCAAGCGTCCCATCGGTCCCGAAGACATCGCCATCGTGCTCAAGCTCCTGCGCGAAGTGAAACCGCACTGGATCTTCGTGGCCGGCGAGTTGTCCGATCCGCACGGTACGCACCGGCTCTGTGCCGAGGCGATCTTCGCCGCCTTGCGGCAACTGGCCAAGGATGAGCGGCCTGAAGTGGTCTGGCTCTATCGCGGGGCGTGGCAGGAGTGGGAGCCCGATGTGATCGACATGGCCGTGCCGCTATCCAAGACCGAGCTGACCGACAAGATCTTCGCGATCTTCAAGCACGAGTCGCAGAAGGACAAGGCGTTGTTCCCCGGCCCGTTCGACGACCGCGAGTTCTGGCAGCGGGCTCAGGCCCGAAACACCGAGACCGCGGCCCTGTACAACGCGCTGGGCCTGCCCGAGTACCACGCGATGGAAGCCTTCGTGAGGTACGAGGAGCCGCTTGAGGCCTGAGTAGCCCGCGCGATCGGTTTGCGGCGGAGGCACCCGGCAAGGCGATATCCCGCGTTTTTCCTCGAAAGCCCCGGACTGGCTCGTCCGGGGCTTTTGCTTGCAGTCGGACGAGGCCGGCTGTGAGCAAGCCAGTCACGCGATTTGCTGCGTTCGGTTGGAGGACCGGGGGCGGGTGGGGTATCATGTCTCGCTTCCGGGCGGCCGGGCGGGGATGGTGAAAGTGCGACGGACCGCACCTATACATTGCGAACTATGAGAACCGACATGAGCATGTCAGCGGGCAGTTACGATTTTCTCGGCATCGAAGCCAAGTGGCAGCGCTACTGGCAGGAGCAAAAGACATTCCGGACGCCGCAGCCGGGTTCGCCCGGATTCGATCCGTCGCGGCCGAAGTTCTACGTGCTGGACATGTTCCCGTACCCCAGCGGTGTGGGCCTGCACGTGGGGCATCCGCTGGGCTACATCGCGACGGACATCTACGCCCGCTACCTGCGGATGCGGGGCTACAACGTGCTGCACCCGATGGGGTATGACGCGTTCGGTTTGCCGGCCGAGCAATACGCCGTCGAGCACGGTGTGCCGCCGCGTGAAACCACGCACCGCAACATCGCCAACATGCGAGCGCAGATGCAACGGCTCGGTCTGGGCTACGACTGGGACCGCGAAATCGCGACCACTGATGTCAGCTACTACAAGTGGACGCAGTGGATCTTCCTGCAGTTGTACAACAGTTGGTACGACCCCGAGGCCGACGCTGCCCGGCCCATCGCCGAACTCCGGCAGAAGCTCGAGTCGGAGCAGTTGTTCGTGCGGTTCGACGGCGAAGTGGTGTTTCCGCAGACGGCGCGGGGCGTGGATTCGATCGTGGGCATCGAGCCCGGCGTGACCAAGTGGAGCCAGCTCACGCCGGCCGAGCAGCGCAACGTGATCGATAATCATCGGCTGGCTTACCTCGACGAGGTGCCGGTGAACTGGTGCCCGGCGCTGGGCACGGTGCTGGCCAACGAGGAAGTGACCAACGAGGGCCGCAGCGAACGCGGCAATCACCCCGTGTTCCGCCGGCCGCTGCGTCAGTGGATGATGCGGATCACCAAGTACGCTGACCGATTGGAGAAGGACCTGGCCCTGGTGAACTGGCCCGAGCCGATCAAGCTCATGCAGCGCAACTGGATCGGCCGCAGCGAAGGGGCGGAAGTCGACTTCGAGGTCGTCGGCAAGGACGAGACGATTCGCGTTTACACGACCCGGCCTGACACGCTGTTCGGGGCAACGTACATGGTCCTGGCACCGGAGCACGAGTTGGTGGACGTGGTCACCACCGACGAGCAGCGTGCGGCCGTGCAGGCTTACGTGGAGAAGGCTCGCAACAAGAGCGACCTGGACCGCACGGCCGACACCAAGGTGAAGACCGGCGTGTTCACCGGCGGCTACGCCATCAATCCGGTGAACAATCAGCCCATTCCGATCTGGATTGCCGACTACGTGCTCATGGGCTACGGCACGGGGGCGATCATGGCGGTGCCCGCGCACGACACGCGCGACTTTGAGTTTGCCAAGCAATTCAAGCTGCCGATGGTCGCCGTTGTGCAGCCGGATGACGACTGGCTGCTCGCCCACGTGCGCAAAGAGGACTCCGGGACTTCGTCGGCGTCGGCTCCGGCGCAATTGGTCGAATCGTTGCGAAGCCTGTACGCGCGAGACCCCGGTGCGGTGTCGGAAGCGTTCACAGGTGACGGCATCGCGATCAATTCGGGCGAGTTCGACGGCCTGCCCACGGCGGAGTGCAAACGACGAATCACGGAATGGCTGGAGCGGCAGGGGGTCGGCCGGGCGTCGGTCAAATACAAGCTGCGTGACTGGTTGTTCAGCCGGCAGCGCTACTGGGGCGAGCCGTTCCCCATCGTGCACGACGTGCAGACGGGTGAGGTGTATCCGCTGCACGAGAGCGAGCTGCCGGTCGAACTGCCGGAGATCGCCGATTTCCGCCCGCAGGCTTCCGACGATCCCGAAGCGCCACCCGCGCCGCCGCTTGGTCGGGCCACCGAGTGGGCTTCGGTCCGCGGCTATATCACGGACGATGGTTCGGTGATCACGGTGACGCCCGACAAGCCCGCGCCGGCCGGCGTGGAAGTCCGCGAGTTTCGCCGCGAGCTGAACACCATGCCGCAATGGGCCGGCTCGTGCTGGTACTACCTGCGCTACCTGGACAACAAGAACGACCAAGCTTTGGTCTCGCCGGAGATTGAGCGGTACTGGATGGTGCCCGACAAGGACGATCCGCGGCAATCGCCCGGCGGCGTGGATCTGTACGTGGGCGGGGCTGAGCACGCGGTGCTACATCTGCTGTACGCGAGGTTCTGGCACAAAGCGCTGTACGATCTGGGCCACGTGAGCACGCCCGAGCCGTTCGGCCGCCTTGTGAACCAGGGATACATCCAGGCGTATGCGTACCAGGATTCCCGCGGGGCGTACGTGCCGGCGAACGAGGTGGTCAATCAGGACGGCCGGCCCGCCGCCGACGTGCAGGGCGAGCCGGGTCAGCAGTTCTTCTACCAGGGCAAGCCCGTCAAGCAGGTGTACGGGAAGATGGGCAAGAGCCTCAAGAACGCCGAGGCTCCCGACGACATCTGCCATAAGTACGGCACCGATACGCTGCGTGCGTACGAGATGTACATGGGCCCGCTGGAGGCGAGCAAGCCCTGGAGCACGCGGGACATCATCGGCCTGCACCGGTTCCTGCAACAGTTGTGGCGGCGGTTCGTGGCCGAGGACGGTTCGCTCAAGATCACGGAAGAGCCGGCCGACGACGCGCTGCGGCGGCTGCTGCACAAGACCATCAAGCGGGTGACGACGGACATGGAGGCGCTGCGGTTCAACACCGCGATCGCGGCCATGATCGAGATGAACAACGCGTTGAAGCTGGACCGGCTGCCGCGCGAGCTGGCCGAGCCGCTGGTCAAGCTGATCTCGCCCATCGCCCCGCACCTGGCGGAGGAGCTCTGGCAGCGGCTGAACGCGGCCAACTGGAAGGGATCGATCTCGGCCGAGCCCTGGCCCACGTACAAGGAAGAGTTGACGGTCGAGGCGGAGGTGGAGATTCCCGTGCAGATCAACGGGAAGCTGCGTTCGCGAGTGACGCTGCCGGCGGATGCGGTCTCGGACGTCAAGGCGATGGAGCAAGCGGCGTTGGCCGATGCCAAGATCGCGGCGGAACTGGCGGGCAAGACCGTCCGCAAGGTGGTCTGCGTTCCGGGTCGCATGGTGAACGTCGTCGCGAACTGATTCAAGCTGTAAGCTGTGAGCTGTGAGCCATGAGCCGGCGTGATCATCGGATGCGCGGAGGGGGCCGGATTCAGTCGGACTGAGTTCGCGAGGTCGAGCCCGGCGGCTCGCGTGGCGCGCTCACGATGCGGGTTCGCGATTCCGGCGCGGCTGAGCGGCCCGCTATTCGGTCAACACACGAGATGGCATCTGCACGCGTAACACCCTGGCGAACGGTGATCCTCTGGTCGCTGGCGGCGCTGGCCGGAGCAGCGGGCCTGGCGTTGGCGCATGGTTTCGACTCGCCGCCGGTGCCGGACGCCGACGCCTACGCGCGGTGGCTCATGATCGCCGGCGTGGGGCTGTTCGTGCTGTCGCGTGCGGTCATGCTCGTGCCGGTGACCAAGCTGGGCCCGCGGCTGGGTCGCTGGTGGGTGGACTATCTGCTCATCGGCGCGGCGGCGGCGTGGTGGGTCGCCCGGCCGGAGAACGAAGGCTTCATCCTGCGGGCGGGCATGGCCTACATTCTGGTCGTCGGGGCGGCCGCGGTGTTCCGCGCGGGCCTCGGGGCCATGGCTGACGGTTTGCCCGGGCGCACCACGGGCTACGCGGTGCGCCGGCTGGTGGTGCTTGCGTTTGGGCTGACGCTCCTGGGCGGTCTCGTATTGACGCTGCCGATCTGCCGGCGGGCTCCCCAAAAAGTGGACGCCGAGCACTCGCTCGCCTGGTATCAGCTCAAAGTCGACTTCCTCGACAACACGTTCACCGCGGCGGCCGTGCTCACGGGCACGGGCCTGACCGTCCTGGACATCGGCTATGACTACAACCGCGTCGGCCAACTGATCATCCTGGTGCTGATGGAGATCGGCGGCTTGGGCGTGCTGGCGCTGGCGGCGATCATCGGCATGCACGTGCGGCGGCTGCTCGGCTGGTCGGGCGTGGACGATGATCTCTCGCCCGCTGGCCTGCGACGGTTGGTACTGTTCGTCTGTATCCTGGCGTTGGCCGTGCAAGCTCTCGGTGCGGTGGGGCTGTACCGCATGTGGGATCCTGCCGCGGATCTCAACTTCGGCACGGCGATGAAAGAGCCCGTACTACTCGAGCCGCTGGTGAGCCGCACGCCGTGGGCTGCGCACTACGACGAAGCGCGGCTGTTCGCAGCCATCTTCCATTCCGCCAGTGCGTTTCTCGATTGCGGTCTGACGCTCACCCGCGACGGTTACCTGGTGTATCGCAACAGTCCTGGTCCGCTGCTGGCGATCATGCCGCTGATGTTCCTGGGCAGCCTGGGCGGGCCGGTGCTGGTGGAACTGCTCAGGCGCATGACCCGGCGCAACGACGTCGGCTTGGAGGCGGTCTCCAAGGACACCTGGTTCACATTGGGCGGAAGCGTGGCCGTGCTCCTGCTCGGAGCAGGCGCGCTATTCGCCATCGAGAGCACGCGCGATTGGCAACAGCGATTCCCGCGTGAAAAAACGCCCGGCCGGCTCATCGTGAGCGGCACCTCGCCCGCGACGGCCACCGCCACCGCCCTCGGCGACACCGCAACACAACCCGCGCGAGCACCCATCGAGTTCTCTGCCGCGACCAGTCAGCGGGCGCAGTCCGAGCGGCTCAGCGGCATGACCACCCGCAATCGCATTCGGGCCGCTCTGTTCCAGGCGGAAGCGGCACGCACGGGTGGGGCCCGGTCGGCCCGGCTGGACGAGAACTCGCTCTCGCCGGCCAGCCACCTGGTCCTCATGGCCCTCATGCTCGTGGGCGGCGGCGTCGGCGGAGCGGCTGGGGGGCTGCGCATCATCGTCGTGCTGCTCTTGATCGGGGTTGTCGTGCGTGCGATTCGGGCCGACGCGCCCAGACCGCGCGGCAGCGATCCGGCCCGGGCCGTGGCGATCGCGGCTGCCGTCGCCACCGCTATGATCCTGCTCATCGGCGCGACGGCGCTGGCCTTGATCTACCGGGAGGCGGGCAGTTTCCTCGCCTGTCTGTTCGAAGCGGTGAGCGCGGTGTGCAACGCGGGCCTGTCGCTGGGCATCACATCCGAGCTGTCGCTGCCGGGGCGTATTGTTGTCATCCTGGCCATGCTCATCGGCCGGCTGATCCCGCTGACCATCCTCATGCGCGGCATCACGCCCGCGCCCGCGGTAACGGCCAAGCCTCCTTTGCGAGTAATTACGCGTCCGAGCGAGAAGAGCACGACGGTGAATCCCGAGGATGACGCGCCTATTCCGCTGGAGTGACATATCTTCAGCCCGTTTGAACGAATCGATTTAGGGCTCGGGTTTTGCCGGATACGGTATCCGTATCGGTAGTTTCGTGCGCCGGTGAATTCTTGAAAGAGGCGAACAAAACGCGAAAATACGGGGAGTATGACGCTGCACTGGGAGAGGCAAGTGTTGCTACGGCCGGAGGACGTGCCTCCGTCGCGGAGCGACTGGGAGGTGATTGGCGTCTTCAATCCGGGCGTTGCCGTCGTGGACGGGCAGGTGATGTTGCTCGTCCGCGTGGCGGAGCGGCCGCGAGAACGTCGGGCCGGCTACGTCGCCTTGCCGCGCTGGGATGCCGCGCAAGGCTTCCTCGTCGATTGGGTGAGTGAGTCCGACGTCGAAGCGATCGATTCCCGCATTGTCCGCATCCGCTCGACGGGCCTGGTTCGCCTGACATTCGTATCGCACCTTCGGCTCGCTCGACACACACCGAGCGCCACTGTCGCGTGGGTCGGCGACGTGCGGTTGGAGCCATCCGCCGAATGGGAAGAGTTCGGTGTGGAAGATCCGCGCATCACGCGCATCGGCGACCGCTACTGGATCACATACGTGGCGGTTTCGCGGCATGGTGCGGCGACAGCGCTGGCCTCGACTGTAGATTTTCGTGGATTCGAGCGTCACGGCATCATCTTTCCACCGGAAAACAAGGACGTCGTACTGTTTCCGGAACAGATCGGCGGCCATTACGTCGCCCTGCACCGGCCCACGACAGCCACGCCGTTCTCGCGGCCTGCGATGTGGCTCGCTCGGTCGAATGATCTTCTCCACTGGGGACGGCACGAGCCGCTTTTCGCGGGCGAGTCCGATTGGGAGGACGAGCGGGTCGGAGCGGGCCCGCCGCCGATTCGCGTCGTCGATGGCTGGCTCGAGATCTACCACGGCAACCGTCGTCCCGCCCGGCCGGGCGAAGTCGGATGCTACCAGGCGGCGGCCATGCTGCTGGACGCCGACAACCCGACGCGGATCCGCGGACGCTCCGTAGCGCCGATTCTGGCGCCCAGCGAACCCTATGAACAGAGCGGATTCGTGCCCCACGTGGTTTTTCCCACCGGAGTGACGCTGCACGACGACACGCTCGCGGTGTACTACGGCGCGGGAGACACGTATACGGCAGTAGCGAAAACATCGCTTCGCGCCCTGATCGACCAGCTGCAACGGTTGTAGCACGGAGGACACCACAGCGAATCAATTTGAGGTACACAAATGACAAACCCCACATTAATTCGCAAGCTGGCCTTCATCGGAGACTATCTGCCACGCCAATGCGGCATCGCCACGTACACGTTCGACCTGTTTCACGCGGTCACCAGCCGGTACCCGCAGTGCGAGGGCACGGTCGTATCAGTCGATGATGTGACGGGCGGCTACGACTATCCGCCGGAGGTCCGGTTCCAGATCCAGGAGCAGGATCTGGAAGCCTACCGCCGGGCGGCCGACTTCCTCAACTTCAACGACATCGATGCCGTCTGCCTGCAGCATGAGTTCGGCATTTACGGCGGCCCGGCGGGCAGCCACATTCTGGCTTTGCTTCGCGACCTGCGGATACCGGTCATCACCACGTTGCACACGGTGCTCGAGGAGCCCAATCCCGACCAGCGGCGAGTCATGGAAAAGCTGGCCTCCCGTTCGGCGCGGCTGATCGTGATGTCAGAAAAGGGCCGGACCTTGCTCCGCGACATCTATCACGTGCCGGACGAAAAGATCGACCTGATTCCCCACGGCATTCCGGACATGCCCTTCGTCGATCCGAACTTCTACAAGGATCAGTTCGGCGTGGAAGGCAAGCACGTGCTGTTGACGTTCGGCCTGTTGTCGCCCAACAAGGGGATCGAATACGTGCTTAAAGCGCTGCCCGGCATCCTCGCCGAGTTTCCGAACACGGTGTATATCGTACTGGGCGCGACGCATCCCAACCTGGTCCGCGAGCAGGGCGAAAGCTATCGACTCAGTTTGGAGCGGTTGACGCAGGACCTGGGCATCAAGAAGAACGTCGTGTTCTACAACCGGTTCGTCACGTTGCACGAGTTGACGGAATTCATCGGACTGGCCGATATCTACATCACGCCGTATCTCAATCCGGCGCAGATCACGTCGGGCACGCTGGCCTATGCGTTCGGCTGCGGCAAAGCCGTCGTGTCGACTCCTTACTGGCACGCGGCGGAGCTGCTGGCCGACGGGCGCGGCGTTCTGGTGCCGTACCGCGACAGTGAGGCCATCTGCCGCGAGGTGACGCAGTTGTTGCGAGACGAGCCGCGCCGGCACGCGATGCGCAAGCGTGCCTATCTGCTGGGCCGTGACATGGTGTGGAGCAACGTGGCTCACCTGTTCATGGAATCGTTCAAACAGGCCCGCCGGAATCCCACCGCCCTGGTCGTGCCGCGGTCGGCCGTTCGCACGCTCGAAGAACGATCGCTGGAACTGCCGCAAATGCGCCTGGAGCACTTGTTGCGGATGACGGACTCCACCGGCCTGTTCCAACACGCCACCTACAGTCTTCCGAACTTCCGGGAGGGCTATTGCACGGACGATAACGCCCGGGCGCTGACGCTCACGGTCCTGCTGGAGGAATTGGGCGAACACAGCCCGGAAGTCGAGCGTGCGGCCACGTCCTACGCGGCGTTTCTTGACTATGCCTTCGATGCGGAGACCCGGACGTGGCGCAATTTCATGAGCTTCGACCGCCAGTGGCTGGAAGATATCGGCTGGGACGATTCACTGGGTCGCATGATCGGCGCTCTGGGGGCTTGTGTCGGCCGCTCGCAACGAGGGGACCTGCAAACGTGGGCCGCCCACCTGTTCGAGCCGGCGATCCGGACGGTTCTGGACACGACGTCGCCGCGGGCGTGGGCCCTCGCCCTCATCGGCATCCACGACTATCTTCGCAAGCTCAGCGGCGATCGACTCGCCACGCAGGTTCGCGACGATCTCATGTCGCGGCTGGTCGGGCTGTTCCGGTCGGTGGCGACCGACGATTGGCCGTGGTTCGAAGAGATTTTGACCTATGGCAATGCCTGGCTTCCGTATGCCTTGATCCTGAGCGGACGCGGCAGCGGTGACGACGAGGCCCTGGATATCGGGCTGCGCTCGCTACGTTGGCTGAGCGGCGTGCAGCGATCGCCCAGCGGGTGTTTCCGGCCGGTCGGCAACAAGGGTTTCTTCCGTCGCGGCGAGAAACCGGCCGAGTTCGATCAACAGCCGATCGAGGCCGGGGCGATGGTGTCCGCTTCTGTCGCGGCCTATCGCACGACGGATGACCGCTACTGGCTGGATGAGGCGCGTCTCGCCTTCGAGTGGTTCCTGGGCCGCAACGACGTGGGGCTGCCGTTGTACAACTCCCGCACGGGCGGATGTTGTGACGGCCTTCATGAAGACCGCGTCAATCAGAACCAGGGAGCCGAGTCCACGCTCTCGTGGCTGACGGCGCTGGCTGAAATGAGGCTTTTGGAAGGGAGTCTGGCGGCGTACGACACGGCCGTCGAGACCGACCGCTCACCTCACCGCGTGGTCTCGACCGCCGGCGAAATCCGCTGAGTCGCAGGGGCGCTCGGTTGGCCGGGGCTTGGCCCTGGCCAACCGTCACCGGTAAGCGTTTTCTCGTCGAGGTGCTTGTGAGTTGAAGACTGGCGACATTGAAGTCAAGCGAAGTGACATCATCCTCAAGCCGGATATTCGCCGTGTGCTCTTCCGGCCATTCGAACCCGAAGATTCTGGCCGCGTCTTGAAAATCGTTGCCCGCGTCATGGAGTTGAGCGAGCCGGACGTGGAGATCCTGCTGAACCAGATCCGGGCGGAGTTTCGCGGCCGGCATCACAGTCTGGAGCGCTTTTTCCTGCGACGATTCGAGGCCGTCCGGCACCATCTGCTGACCGACCGCGAATTGAGCGATTCGCGCAAGCTGCTGATTGGCGCCTATTTCACGCAGGAGTACGCCCTGGAATCGGCCGCGCTGTTCAACCCCGCGATGGTCCGACATCCCAATCAGGCGGGCCTGCCCAAAGGAGCGCAGCGATTCATCATGAGTTTGCGGGCTACTGGCGAGGGGCATGTCTCGTCGTTGTGCTTCCGCAGCGGGATCGTCGATGAGCGGGGGACGATCACGCTCGACAGGCCCACCGGCTACGTCACCGTGCCCGACGTCGTGCCGAACTCGGCGTACGACAAGTCGCTGTTTCACCGCAAGCTGATCGAGCTGGGCCTGGCCAACGGATTCGTGGATCTGGTGTTGGGCGCGCTCGACGACTTATTCACGTTGTCTCAGCTGGAAGAGAGCATTCGTTTCGTCCTGCGTCAACACCGGGCCCGCCGGCATGAGTGGGAGCCCGTAGCCAGAGGCGTGCTGTCACTGGCGAAGGCCAACTACGAGATCGAGTGCGATCCACAGAGCGACATCTCGGAACGAATCATCTTCCCGTATTCGCCCACTGAGATCAGCGGTATCGAGGACGCGCGGTTCGTGGAATTCGTCGACGGCGGCGACACTCGATATTACGCGACGTACACCGCGTTTGACGGCAACGTCACGTTTCCCCAGTTGGTCGAGACCACGGATTTCATTCGGTTCCGCATCAACACGCTGAACGGGCCGGAGGTGCGGAACAAGGGGATGGCGCTGTTCCCTCGCAAGATTAAGGGCCAGTACGCCATGCTGTCGCGGCAGGACGGCGAAAACCTGTACCTGATGTATTCGGATATGCTCCACTTCTGGTACACCAAAGAGCTGATCGCCAAGCCGACGTTTCCCTGGGAGTTCGTGCAGATCGGCAACTGCGGCTCGCCGATCGAGACCGATGCCGGCTGGCTGTTGCTCACACATGGCGTGGGGCCGATGCGAAAATACTCGATCGGCGCCATGCTGCTCGATCGCGACGATCCGCGCCGCGTCCTCGGGCGGTTGCAGCAACCCCTGCTCACGCCCAACGAGGACGAGCGCGCCGGTTATGTTCCCAACGTGGTCTACAGTTGCGGCAGCTTCGTTCACGGCAAGCAGTTGATCATCCCTTACGCCATCTCGGATTACGCGACCACGTTCGCGATGGTGGAGCTGCAGCCACTGCTCGAACGCTTGTGTCCGTAAAGCCGCACACATCCGAGGGGCGGGCATCTTGCCCGCCTCCGACCGGATTCATCACCAACATCGAAATCCAGAGCGTGACAATAATACTGCACGAGAGCGCGTCTGTCTATCTCGTTGAAAAATGAACCACCGAGGGCGCAGAGGAGCACAGAGGTGGATAAAGAACTCTGTGCCTCTGTGATCCTCTGTGTCCCCAGTGGTTAAATCCAAATGATATAACCGGTGACCGCTCCGAGCATCGCCACCCGGAGAAGGATCTGCATCCAATTGGTGTCCTCGTGGGTTTCGCTCATGGCGTCAGTTCGGCAAGTCGTTTGGGTCAGTACAGTAATCGGTGCTGTAATCGAACATTGCCCGGACGACCGGCGGCACGTCCCAGAGATATTACTGACAGTTGACCTTAGGCTGTGAGCAAAGACTGTACTGCGGGAAACGGGCTGCCCGGACGGGCAACCCGTTTGAATCGGGG
>JAKPHF010000082.1 GCA_029550525.1 Planctomycetota bacterium | reverse complement strand
TTCGTTTTTCTGTCCGCAGATTTCGCAGATTGTCGCAGATGCGGAATTGCTGTGGCCGGGAGGTTTTGATCGGAAGGTGGTGCTATTGGAAGCGGGCGGCTCGGCCGACCCGGAGGCGGGCGAAACGCCCGCCCCCCCCCCCGACACGCGCGAACGCCGAACGCATCATCGGTCGCAAGCCGGACCACTTTTTGTTATCTTCCACGTTACCTGTGGCACTCAGGTCGAATTCTGGGCGGTGTCCAAGACACAATTCGGATCACCGTGATCCGCCCGTGCTGGCGCTGATGGGGATGGGTGAGACAGGCGCCTACTTCGTCCTGCGCTCGCTTACGCTGGGCAACCTGCGGAAACAGGCGGAGCAGGAATCATCCGAGCCCGACCCGGAAACCAGGGTCCTGCCGGTCTGGTCCACGCTGGTATTGATCCGCGGGGCCATGATCGAAGGCTGGGGGTTGTTCGCCGTCGTGATTGCGCTGCTCAGCGGATCGCCCCTGGGCTACGCAGCCACCGGCTTGGCCCTTGCGCTGCTCGCCTTGGGCTTCCCGACCCGCAACAAACTGACCCAAGTCACGAACAGCGTCACCGGTCGCAATCCCTATACCGCTGCCCTGCAGTGAATTCAAACCGCGCACGATGCGAAACTGCAGTCTGATTGCGGCACCCGTTGTAAGCGCTCGGTGCGTGCCCGAGGAACTCATCGTCACGAAGGTGGAATCGCCGTCGGCGAATACTGCGGGTTCGCCGGTGGAATCGGTGCCTTGATTGCCGCCAGGTGCTCGGAGATCAGCCGGTTCATTTGCTCGACCCGCTCCGGCATCTCGGTGGCCAAGTTCTTCGCCTCGCCGATGTCATCGCTCAGGTTGTACAACTCAAACCGGTCGGACCGATCCGCGCTGTCCCCGAAGAAACGGATCAGCTTCCAATCTCCCCGGCGCACCCACACGCCCGGGATGTTGCCCGTCGCCGGCGTGTAATGGGGGAAGTAGCAGTACACTATCTCCCGCGGCGAGCCCTCGCCGACCAGCGCCGGCACCTGGCTAACCCCGTCGAACGTTTGCCCTTCAGCCCGCTCGAGCCCGACCATCTCCAGGATCGTGGGATAGAAATCCACGCTGGACAGCATCGCGTGGCTGACCGAGCCGGGAGCGGTTCGGCCGGGCCAGACGACCACGCACGGCACCCGCGTGCCGCCCTCATACAACGTCGCCTTGCCCCCGCGCAGCGGCCAATTGCTCGTAGGCGGCGAGTCGAGCCCGAAGCTCTCGCGCATGCGGCCGTCCAGCCAGTGCACGCCGCCGTTGTCGGAGAAGAACACGATGATCGTGCGATCGGCGATCTTCAGTTCCTCGAGTGTCTGGACAATCCGCCCGACCGCGTCGTCGAGACTGTGCACCATGGCGGCGTATACCGGGCTGCGCTGCCGGCCGTTCGGATCGACCTTCGCCCGGTACTTCTCCACCAGGTCCTTCTTGGCGTCCCAGGGAGCGTGAACCGAGAACGCCCAATAGTTCAAATAGAACGGCCGGTTTTTGTTCTCGCGAATGAACCGGATCGCCTCGCGAGCCATGCGATCCTCGATGTGCTCGTCCTTGGCTCCCGTAAACCCCAGAGCAGGCGGAAACTTCCACGGCCCGAGATAGCTGCCAGCCGGTCCGGGCCCCGGGTAGTGTGGCACGTCTACATCAAAACCGTGATCTCGCGCGCTGTACGGTTCGCGCCCGAGGTGCCACTTGCCGAAATGACCCGTCACGTAGCCCGCCTCCTTGAGCGACTTGACCAGCGTGGGAAAGCGGGTCTGGAGGCGCGTGGCACTTTGCGGCCCGATCACCTTGGCGTGCGGCGGCGCCCGATCGGGAACGGTCATCTCGAGACGCTCTTCCGGGAGATGGCACGAAGGCGTGGTGATGCCGATCCGCCCGGGATACAGACCGGTGAGAATGCTGGCCCGCGTGGGCGAACAGAGCGGGTTGGCCGCGTAAGCGTTGACGAATCGTACGCCCCGGCCGGCCAACCGATCGATGTTCGGCGTCCGGTGAAACGTACTTCCATAGATCCCAATGTCCCGCCAGCCCAGGTCGTCGGCGAGAATGAACACGACGTTGGGCTTCTCGACCGAGGCGGCAACCGCGCTGGCCCAACCGCCCGTCAGCTCAGGCACGAAGAACATGAGACACGCACAAATGCCGAGCCACCTTGCCATATTGTATCCCTTGAATCTGATCGCGATGGAAGCGCAACGATTACCATTCCCCGATGCGCTGATCAACGAGCCGCGGGCTTCAGCGTGCGCGACCGTCACTCAATCCTGCGGCACACTCCTCACCGGCCGGCGGCGCACCGGTCAGCGGCTCATCCAACGAAGCCAGCCGCAAGCTTCGTCGCCACATCCGCTCGATCTGCTCGAGAGTCTTGCCCTTGGTCTCCGGGACCACCAAGCCAACGAACACGATCATCACCACGCACATGCTGGCATAGATCCAGAAGACATTCTCGTTGAAGAGCTCGATCAGCTTGGGGAACGTCTGCGAAACCGCAAAACACGCCACCCACAAGCTGAGCGTCGCGATGGACATGGCCCGTCCGCGAATCTTGGTCGGAAAGATCTCAGCCATGATCACCCAGACCGTCGGTCCCAGCCCCACGGCGAAAAACGCCACGTACCCGATCACGAAGATCAGCTTGAGATTGGGCGACAGCTCCGTCATCGGCAACGCGAACGTGGCTCCCACCAGGCACAGGCCCATGCCCGCCGCCCCCGCCAGCAGCAGCGGCTTGCGTCCGACCTTATCGATAATCCATAGCGCGAGAATCGTGCACACGCAATTGGTCGTACCGATCAGAACCTGCGCCCATAACTGGGCACTGTCGGCGTCATACCCCGCCTTCTCCAGGATCTTCGGGCCATAATAGATGACCGTGTTGATCCCCGTGATCTGCTGCAGGACCGCCAGCGTGATTCCCACGACCAATGCGATGCGCAGCCCGGGCATGAACAACTCGCGGATCGAGCCTTGCTCCTCGGCGAGACTCTCTTCGATCTCCGCCAGCTCGCGGCGAGCGTGAGCCGCTCCACCCACGCGGGCCAGGATGCCCAGCGCCCGGTCCGAATGCCCCTGCTTCGTCAGCCATCGCGGACTCTCGGGCACCATGAACAGGGCGACAAACAGCGTCAAGGCGGGAAACGCCTCGGACCCGAACATCCACCGCCAGTTCGTGTCCCCGATCTCCACCAGCAACCAGCTCACGAAATAAGCCAGCACGATGCCGAACACGATCGCCATCTGCTGCAGCGACACCAGTCGGCCGCGAATCCGCGCCGGCGAGATCTCCGCGATATACACCGGAGAGATCATCGACGACACACCCACCGCCAACCCGCCGATGAACCGAGCGATGACCAACTCGCTCACCGTGCGCGGAAACGCCGACAGGATCGCCGATACGGCATAGAACAGCGCCGTGCCGATCAGGACCTTCTTGCGACCTTGCCAGTCGCTCAGACTCCCGGCGAACCCCGCCCCGATGATGCACCCGACCAGCACGCAACTGACCACCCAGCCTTCCTCCCAGGCGTTCAGTTGAAACCTTTCGACCACCGGCCCGATCGCCCCCGAGATGATGGCCGTGTCGAAGCCGAAGAGCAGACCCCCCACGGCGGCAATCGCCGAGACGATGTAGACGTAGCCGACACTGCCTTTTTCCTGCAATTCGAGCGCGTTGGAGTGGGTCATGGGACGGGATCCGTTAAGGTGTACGTGCGAAAACACCGGCGTCAAGGTGACGTCGCCAGAATCGGCCGCTCAGCATAACCGCAAGCTCGCGTCGCGCATAGAGGATCGCCGGTCGCCGTACACGCGCATCAAGAGCTTGAGTGTCGTTACTCCACCGCCGTCCGGGTCAGCTCCTGGACCAGCAGTGGCACCTGCGTGCTCGCCGGACCGACCAGCCGCACATCGAACGGGCCGCCGGTAGGCTCCGGATTCACCTCGATCGCTACGCCACCGCACCGCTTGAAGTCACTGATGAACCCGGCCGCTGGGTACACCGTGCCGCTCGTGCCGATGGCGCAGAACACATCCGCCTCATCCAGCGCTCGCTCGATGCGGCTCATCTCCATGGGGATTTCGCCGAACCAGACGATATGCGGTCGTACCGCGGAATTGCAGTGCGGGCAACGAGTGTCGCAGTCCGCATCGCGAGCCCACTCGGTGACGTGACCGCTCCCGACGCATCGCAGCTTGCGCAGCTCGCCATGCATGTGCACCACGTCGATGCTACCCGCCCGCTCGTGCAGGTCATCCACGTTCTGCGTGACCAGCGTGAGCCGCTCGCCCAGCGCCCGCCCCAGCTCGTGCAACGCACGATGTGCTGCATTCGGTTCGGCGGCCAGCGCATCGCGCCGCCGCAGGTTGTAGAACTTGTGCACCAGCGCCGGATTCCGCTGATAGGCTTCCGGCGTGGCCACCTCCTCGATCGGGTATCGCTCCCACAAGCCGCCCGCATCCCGAAACGTTGCCAGCCCGCTCTCCCGGCTGATTCCCGCCCCCGTGAGCACAAACACCCGGAACGCAGGCCGTTCACGCCGGACCTCCGCCAGCAACAACCGCAAGCGATCGACCGCAGATGAGTGCTCAATCATCATCCGATATTCGTAAAACCTGATGTCGTTGATCAGACTCAACCGTACTGCAACCGCCTAGCGAAAAACGCGGCGAGCGGACTTACAGCGGGTCGCCCTGGCTGATCACGGTCACCATCGCCCGTGGACGCGGACCGTCGTCGCGCTGCGTTCGGAATGCAATCCGGTTCTCGCCGGGGGCGAGTTCGGGCACATCCCCGGCCGGCTTGACCGTAGCAAGCTCCTCGCCTTTGGGGCCGAACACCTTGCAGTCATCCAACGACGTGAACTCCAGGTACTGGCCGCTCTTCAGTTCAACCGGGAACGTGATCGTCCGACCACCGATGGTGACGGATGGATTGCGCAGCGTGCACGGTCGCAAGGGAATCGCCTTGATCGGACTGAGCTGGCAGACCGATCTGCCGACCGGCAGCTCGCCGCACCAGAGGTTCACCGACTCGATCTGGTCGTACATCACGTGAATGTGGAACGCCGGGTACGCAAAAGTTATCAAGCCGGAACCGTGCTTGGGCCACTCGGCCATCGGTGGCATGTAGGGCCAGCCTCGCTCGAGGATGCCGTCGCTCTCCGGCTCGATCAATTCGATGTATCGCCAACCTTCGAAGTCGATCTTTACGTAACGGTCGCACACGCCGCCGTAAGCGTGCAACGGGCTCTTGACCTGGACGTTGAGCAGTTGGCCGCGTCCGTCGCCGTGCACCCAGAAACCCAATCCCTTGTTGGCCAAATTGAGCAACGGGGCGTGCTTGCGACCGGCCATGGCCCACGTTCCACCGCTTTCACCTGCTCTCGTGGACACCAACCGCACGACGCCGCGTCCCCAGTCGTTCACTTCCTCGACCTGCAGGCTCACGCCCTCGGCCGCCTGCCGCTGATCGAACGCCGCCGTACTGGCGAAGTCTTCGATCACCACACTCTCGCGCGCGTTGTAGTCAGCGGCCGACAGCAAGGCTTCGATGCGCAGTCTCGCCGACTGAGCACCGAAGCGGTTGGTCACCGTCCATGTGTTGCCGTCCGGAGCAATCTCCGTCAGCTTGTGCTTGTCGTAACGAACGGGGCGAAACACCGGCCGATCGCTAGCCGAGCCAGGCTCCGTCGGCATACACAACGTGAACTCCTCGCCCGGCGTGCCCAGACGCTGCCGAACCGACTCGGGCACCGCGTTCGTGCGCCGCAGATCCTCGTAGGCCCGCACGATCTTGCCGAGCCGGCGAATGGTGGGGCTGCGGTCGTACGCATCGGGCGTGAAGCCGACCGGGAACGACAGGCCGCAACCGTCGGCGATGCACTTGCAGCCGAGGTACTCGATCACGTCGGACGTGGTGCGCTCGGGCTGAATGCCGTCCCAATCGAAGATCGCCCACCACCCCAGGTGCGGCGGCAGGAACATGTTGCGGCAGTTCCGGTTGACCACCCGGTGCATCTCGATGAATGGCTTGGGGCCGCGAGCCGGACAATCCCACGCGCCCATTCGCGACCGCACGTACCACAGATGATGGTGGAACGTGCTCATCTCGAACAGCGCGGGCTTCTTCAGCCGCTTGGCCAGCTCGAACACGAACTTCGAGCCGTAATACCACGCCCACTCGTGGCCGCCGAGCACGTAGGATCCGTCGAGGGCGTCGAGATAGATCATGTCGAAGCCGCCGTCGTTGTAGACGGTAGCCGTGCGGTCGATCACGTCCAAAAACAACTGGCTGTCGGGGTCGGGCACGAACAGGCCGAACATCTCCTTGAGATGCTGCACTTTGGCCCCGACGGGATGGGCGGCCGGCTTCGTACCATACGCGCCACGTTGACACTCGACGAAACCGAACGGAGCTTGCTTATTGCAGCCCTTGAATATGATCAGCTCATCGCCGATGCGCAGCGTCGCGCTGTTGGGGACAAAGAAGCCCGTCACCGCGCTGACGTCGGCCGTCGACTCGCGAACGGGCACGACGGTCGCGTCAGCGGGCAAGGCCTCAGCCAGCGTGAACGTCCGCTCATGCGCAAGACCGGGGTTCGGAACCGGCGTGACGAACGGGGAGTTTTTCGCGATGAAAAACGCGTACGTGTGGAAGCCCGCCAGCATGCCCGCATCGTGCAGCTTGCCGGTCACTGCCCGCACGCTGTCCATGCCGCGCGGGAACACTTCGGGGTTCGGCGTGTAGTCGCCGAAACGAAACGACTGTCCGCAGTGGAAGTCCAACTGGCTGATGCCCAGTTCGCGCAGCATCCGGATCCAACGATCGATCTCGGCCTCGCCGACCTTGCCCGTACACTCGAGGATGTACGAGCCTCGATTGTCCGGCGCATCCAGCGCCCACGGCCCGCCGATGCGGGTCTGCGGCAGCTCGTCGGCGGCCGCGACGACCTCCTTCATCACGTCGCGAAGCTGAGCCTGCGGGCAGAGGAGGATTGCAACCTTCGCCCCCGCGTAGCCGAGCTTCGCGTACGCGGTGGCCTGCAGACGAGACGCGGCTTGCGGCAGCGCGAACACGTTCGTTTGCAGGTTCAGCGCCAGCGCGCAGGCGGCCATCGGCTCTTCGGGAACGCCCTTGAGCGTCAGCGGCAGATTGATCAGGTCGATCGATGTGGCCTTCTCGGCTGAGGCTGACAGCAACTCGAGCACGAAATAGCGCTTGGCGGCCATGATCCTCATTTCGGCCGTTGCTCCGGTCTCGCCGAACGTAAGTCGGATTCGGCCCTCGTCGAGCGCTTGAGCGCGGGTCACCGGATGCGACTTGCCTTCGATCGTGGCAAACGCGAGCTTCCCCCCGCTGCTGCGATCGACGTAGTCGACACCCGACTGCCGATCCGCCAGACGCACGACCTCGCCAGCTTCATTCAGGCTCAACTGGGCAAGTTCGTTTTCGAACGACAACCCGGCCGAGTCAGCCGGCGACGCCGGAGTGAAGACGAAAGCCAGGATGAGTGCCACCAGACCCAACGCATGATGTTGCCGCATGGTGTTGCTCCTTGCCATGAAATGACCCCAGGATAACGGCTGGCGGGACCTGTCGCCAAGGAATCCGCGGTCATTCGCCGCCCTTGGTCGCCGACGATCCGTCCGCCAGATAAATGAGGGTCTCGCCCGGCCGTGGCGTGCGCGACGAAGACGCGGTGACGATCACCAACTGGTGGTCGGCGGTGATGATGAACAGCGGCAGGGCGGAATCGCCGTGCCGGGCTCGAAAAGCGTTGTAGTCGAACTCCCGGCTCAAGGTGGTCTTCTTCAGCGTGGCGCCAGCTTCCAACCGCGCGGTGATCTCCGCAAACGTCGCCTGCGGGTGAAACAAGATGCGGCCGCGCAGCTCGTGCGACACCTGCCTCTGCGACCCGCTCTGCTCGTTGGGCGCCAACTGATATAACTCGGCCCGCTCGAACTCGTCGGCGAAGTGTAGGACCGCCAGCGAGTTCACCTCGTCGTTGGCGGTCAGCGCCATCAGCCGGCCGATCCCCCACAATTCCAGGTCCCGCAAGGCGTAGTCTGACAGAATGTTGGCACACGTGGCGGGGAGGTTCTCCAGCTTGGCCGCCGCAACCTGTTGCCAGTTGGTGTCCACCAGGTGCACGAGGAAGCCCTTGTCGCGCAGGGCGCCGGCGAGCAGGCGGCTAAGCCGATGTGCGCCGATGAAGAGTACGCCCTGCGGCTGCGGGAAGGCCACGCCCAGCCGCCGTGAGAGAGGCGCCGCGGCCAGTCCATACGCCGTGACCGTACCCACGATGACCAGGAAGGTCAGCGGAATCAACACCTTGCCTTCGGGCCGGCCCAGTTCTTCCAGCCGCATGGCAAACACCGACGCCACCGACGCCGCGACCACGCCGCGCGGGGCCATCGCCGCAATCAGCATCCGTTCGTTTCGCCCCAGGCCCAGTCGCATGGTACTGACGAGCGTGCCGACGGGCCGCACGATCAGGATGAGCGTCAGGAGGAACAGAATTGAGCCGGTGTCGATCTGGCGTACGTACTCGGGCTGAAGCCGCGATGCCAGGAGAATGAACAGGACGCTCAGCAGGAGCATCCGAAGATTTTCTTTGAATTCTACGATGTGGCGGATTCGCACGTACTGCTGATTGGCCAGCGCAATGCCCATGACCGTGACGGTCAACAGGCCGGATTCGCCCTGGATCAGATTCGAGGCGATGAACGCGAGAACGACGACGGTCAACACCGTCATGTTTTCGAGATGATCGGGAATCCAGAAGCGGCGGATGAACAGGATGACCAATGCCGCGCCGGCGATGCCGATGCCAATGCCGATGGCCAGCGTCCGCACGATGATCAGCGCGGCCATCTGACCGATCGTGCCGGTCTGAGCGGCGATTACTTCGAACACCAGCACGGCCAGAGCCGCTCCGATGGGGTCAATCAGAATGGCTTCCCATTTGAGAATGGACCCGACCCGCGTCGAAGGCCGGATATGCTGCAGGATCGGGAGAATGACGGTCGGGCCACTAACGACGAGGATGGCCCCCAACAGCAGCGACAGGTCCCACGACGTGCCCACCAGCCAGTGGGCGGCCAGCGTGCTGCCCAGCCACGTGATCGCCGCCCCGATGGTCACCAGGTTTCGGACCGCCGGACCGGAATGCCGCCATTCGACCAGCCGCAGATTCATCCCGCCTTCAAAAAGAATAATGCCCACCGAAAGCGAGACGACAGGAAACAGCAGATCGCCCAGCAGCTCGTCCGGATTGATGAAACCGCTGATCGGCCCGGCCACGAACCCAACCAGCAAGAGCAGAAGAATGGAAGGGACGCGCAAGCGCCAGGCGAGCCACTGGGCCATTGTGCCCAGAACCAAAATCGCCGCCAATCCAACCAGAGGTCCGTGTGTCATAATCGCTCCGGCTCATGTTAGCGGACCGCTCGCGACACGGCTAATCGCAATTCGCCGCCAGTTCGCCGTCCAGCGGGTTTCGGCAGGACGGGTTTTCGGAGTATGATGGTGTGTAGAGTGCAGCGGGAAACAGAAGCACCCGCGGGCCGACGCCCGGCCGGGCACGGAAAGGGATTCCATGCAGACGAGGTTGCGATTCCACGGGGCGGCACGGGAAGTCACTGGATCCATGCATCTGCTGGAGGTGAACGGGCGCACGATCGCCTTGGACTGCGGCCTGTTCCACGGCCGCCGGAGCGAAGCCAACGCCAAGAACCAATCGTTTCCCTGCCACCCGCAGCGCATCGACGCGGTAATTCTCTCGCATGCTCACATCGATCACTGTGGCAAGCTGCCGCGGCTGGTCCGTGAGGGTTTCGAGGGCCCCATCTACGCGACACCGCCCACCTGCGATCTGGCTGACATCATGCTGGCCGACTCGGCCCATATCCAGTACGAAGATGCGCTGTACTGGAACAAGAAGCGGGTCCGCCGCGGCGATCCGCCCATCGAACCCTTGTACACGGCCGATGATGCCCGCGACGCCGTCCGTTTGTTTCAGCGCCGTCCGCTGAACGAGACGTTCGAAGTCCTGCCCGGCGTGCGGGCCCGCTTCGTCGAGGCGGGTCATATGCTCGGCTCGGCCATGATCCATCTCGAGATCGACCGCGATGCCGGGCGCCCGCCGCTGCGCATCACGTACACGGGCGACCTGGGCCGGCCCAACATGGAGATCCTCTGCGACCCCGAGCCCATCCCCGAATGCGACTATCTCATCTGCGAGAGCACGTACGGTGGCCGCATGACCGCGGACGCCGAGAACATGCGCGACCAGTTGGCCGAGGTGATCAACCGTACGGTCGAACGCGGCGGAAAGATCATCGTTCCGTCGTTCGCCGTCGGCCGCACGCAGGTGCTGATCTATGACTATCACGTGCTCCAGGTGCGCAAGAAGCTGATCCGCGAGATTCCCGTGATCATCGACAGCCCCCTGGCCGTCCAGGCGACCGAGATCTTCCGCCGGCATCCGGAGTACTACGACCGCGAGGCCCAGGCCATGCGGCGGCTGACCGGCGACATGTTCGCCGCCAACGGCTGCGAATACATCAGCAACGTCGAGCAAAGCAAGGCCTTGCATGATCGCCACGAGCCGATGATGATTCTCTCGGCCAGCGGGATGTGCGAAGTGGGCCGCATCCTGCACCATCTCAAGAACAACATCGAGAATCCGCAGAACACGATTCTCATCGTCGGCTACCAGGCCGCCCACACGCTGGGCCGTCGGCTCGTCGAAAAGGCCAAGGAAGTCAAGATCTTCGGCGAAATGTATCAGGTGCGAGCCAAGGTGAAGGTGCTCAACGGCTTCAGCTCCCATGCCAACGCCGCCGAACTGCTCAAAGCCATCACACCTCTGGCCGGCCGCGTCCGCCAGGTGTTCCTCGTGCACGGCGAACCCGACCAGGCCGGAGCCCTCGCAGCCTCGCTCGCCCAGAACGGCGTGCCGAGCGTCACCATCCCCGAGCCGGGGCAGAGCGTGCGGATGGAATAGCCGACGAGCCAATGAGAACGTGGGACACACGCAAAGGCGCATCCGGCGAACCGAGGCGCGGACGCGTTTTGCGGCCTTGATGCCCCGACTACAATGAACCAGCGCCGAGCGGGGCGAGCTCGTGCAGGCACCGTGTGTGCACGCTGGAAGCGTGCACCACAAGACCCGCACCAGCATTGCCGGGTGTGATCGGTTACGGGAGGCAAACCTTTTGTCCGAGCTCATTCACATCACGGTTCAACTTCACGGACGCTTGGCCGAAGTGGCCGGCGAGCCGCAACTGGAGTACGCCCTCGTTCCGCCGGTCCGCGTCGGCACGGTCCTGGACCTGATCGGCATCCGCCGACCGCAGTTGACCGAGCTGCTGGCCGCTTGTGAGCTGACCGTCAACGAGCAAGCCGCCGGCCCGGATACCGCGCTGTCGGACGGCGACAAGCTCGGCATTCATGCACGCGATTGAGAAAACCCATGACCAAGAGCAAACCGAAACCGCAAACACAGCCGTCCGCCGCCGGCAAGGAGCCCTTCGAGAGCAAGAAGGAGCGGGCCCGCAAGATCATCGCTTTGCTCCACAAGATGTATCCCGACGCCACCTGCGCGCTGCATCACGACAGCGCACTGCAACTGCTGGTGGCGACCATCCTGTCGGCCCAGTCCACGGACGAGACGGTGAACAAAGTCACGCCCGCGCTGTTCGCCAAGTATCCCACCGCCGAATCGCTGGCGGCCGCCGACCCGGCCGATGTGGAGAAAATCATCTATCCCACCGGCTTTTTCCGGCAGAAGACCAAGAGCATCATTGGTGCCGCCAAAGCCATCTGCGAGCGGTTCGGCTGCGACGTGCCCGAAACCATGGACGAACTCATCGAGTTGCCGGGCGTCGCTCGCAAGACGGCCAACGTATTGCTGGGCACGTGGTTCCAGAAGAACGAAGGCGTGGTGGTCGACACGCACGTAGGCCGGCTGGCTCACCGGTTGGCCCTGACCTGGTCGAGCAAGAACGAGAAGGACGCGGTCAAGATCGAGCAGGACCTCATGCAGGTGCTGCCCCGCAAGGACTGGACGTTCACTGCGCACGCGCTCATCTGGCATGGCCGCCGAGTCTGCACCGCCCGCAAGCCCAAATGTGCGGAATGCCGGCTCAACACGCTATGCCCGGCCGCCTTCACTTTCGACGGCAAGTGAACGTGTCATGCTCTCATGGGCCCCGATGTCCCGCGGCGTCCTTCCATTCAGCCGGGCATCGCGTGCAGACGCGCCGTGCCGCAGGGGTGAATCATGCGATTCCTGATCCGCAACTGGAGCGTGTATCTGGCCTTCAAGGCGGTCGCCATCTCGCTCGCGGCCATTGTCGCAGCCATCGCACTGTCGCGCCTGGCGCTGCCCAAGCTCGTTGAGGCCATGCACGGCATGGGCACCAAGCCGCCCGACTGGGTTCTGCTCGCGCTGGATTACCGCAGCGAGTTGCCGCTCCTGCCCGTGCCCGGATTACTCTTAGGCATTGCCGCGATCCTGTTCCGCCCGTTCCGCGGCCTGCTGGCCATCGTCGCGTTGCTGGCCGCCGCTCTGGCCACGCTCGCCATCGTGGCCATGCTCATCGGCTCGCTGACCCCGTTCTACGACCCGACGGGCGCCCTATGATCATCGAAAGACGTTCGTCGCCACCAGCACGGCGGCGATACCCGCCAGAGCCATCAGCACGGCCGCGCCAATCTTCCAGAGACTCCAGGGCCGCTCGCCACGGACCTCGCCCGTGCGGGCGTTGACCAGGAAGCGATAACTCCGATCCCGATAGCGATACGCGCTGAGCCACACCGGCAACAGGATGTGCTTGTACGTGATGTTCGAGTACTGCGTTGAGACCTCGTGCACTCGCTGGTGATCGCCGCCAATGTCCTCGCAGATGCTCTGGTGAATGGGGCCTTCCATGTCCTGTTTGGCGTGAGCAAAGCCCGTCTCCAGATCAATCTGGTAGCTCTCGCAGACGAACCCCGCCAGATACTCGTCCCGATAAGCGACCAGGTTGTCCAAATCCCAGGGCTCCAGGTCGTGGAAATATTCCTCGGGCAGTGACTCGCTCGCCCGGACGAGAAGGTTGCAGAAGCGATTCTCCACGCGGCCGCTCACGTGCGTCCAGCGCGTCTTGCGAACCTGACGGGTCTTGCGGACAGATCGGCCGTTCTCGTGCGCGGTGTAGTGCTCGGTTTCCCAATAATCGTCTCCGCGCTGGCCCGTGTAGCGGGTTGATGTGTCGCAGTTGTACGTCCACGCGGGCATGTAGATGCCCAACAACCGGCCGGCGTTCGCGCTTGCCCGCAGGCACGACGGGGCAAACCACCGCGTGGCAATCCAACGGCGAAACGCCGCCATGGCCTGCTCGCTCGTCACATGGAAAGGCAACAGGTAACCCGGACGGATCCGCTTGCCCGACGCAGCCTCGGCCACCACTGCCGAGCCGCAGAACGGACACAGGTCTGCCGTCACGTTGGCCGGCAGCGAAGTGGCAGCCCCGCATCGAGAGCACCTGAATGTGAGCGTTTCAACCCGCTCCTCGGTGGCGGCCAGGCTCGCGAGCCCCGTCAAGTACTCCGATTCCTCGATCGTCTCGGCCGCGCAGGCAATGGGGTTCCTCGTCCCGCAATGCGCGCAGACGAGGCTGTCGGTCCCCGGCGCGAACGCCAGCCCGGCCCCACAGTTCATGCAGGGAAACTCCCGCTGGATCGTCGGCTCGCTGGCGGCGGACTCCATCGTCTTCCCCACAGTGAGTTTCCAGTGGTGAAATGAAGCCGAAGCTCAAATGACGAACAAGGAAGCCCGTCTCATCGTTCTTGTGGCACGGTTTTCAACCAGTATTGCAGACCTGTGTCGGAGCGAATTCGAACGTGCCCTTCCGCACTTGGACATTCGGAGTCGTGCATTCGTTGTTCTTCACTTCGGCAGCGGCGGCGGCGTGGACGCCAGCAGACTCACCAACTCCGGCACCTGCCCCGCTGGCATCCAGTTGACCAGACCAGTTTTCCAAACCAGCGTTTCGCGGTTGAGCTGGCCGCCCCCCACCAGCGCCTGGAGCCCCGCCACATCGAATGGACCGGCCTGCTTGCCATCGACGGCCACGAAGTACGCCACCGCGCCTGGCGGCAGCGGTGGCGGCGTGGACGGTCCAGCACCCGCTCCTCCCAATGCCTGGGCCATCTGCCCGCCCATGGCCATGCCCAGACCCAGCCCCGCTCCCGCCCCGGCCAGACCGCCCGGCGTCTTGGCGGCGTCATCGATCGCATTGGCCGCCTGGTACTGCATGTAGGCCTGCAGATTCCCAATCACGCCCATGCTCGTGCGCTTGTCCATCGCCTGTTCGACTTCCGGCGGCAGCGAGATGTTCTCCACCGCCAGCGCCACGATTTGCAGCCCAAACGGGTCGAAGTCCTTCTGAATGCGGTCTGTGACGAACTTGCCCAGCTCGTCGTAGTTGGCGGCCAGGTCCAACACTGGAATCTTGCTCTCGCCCAGCACGTCGGCCAACCGCGCAACCAGCAGGTCGCGCAGCTGCTCGCCGATCTCTTGAACCGTGAACCGATGGTCGGTCCCGACGATCTGCTCGAGGAAGACGGCCGGGCTCTTCACCTGGATGGCGAACGACCCGAACGCACGCAGCCGCACCGGCCCGAACTCTGCGTCGCGCAACATGATCGGGTTCTTCGTGCCCCACTTGCGATCGGTGAAGATGCGGGTCGAGACGAAGTAAACCTCCGCCTTGAACGGGCTCCCCACATCAGTCTTTTCTTTTCCCACTGGCAATCCCGCTCCGACTATGCGAGCATGTCGGAATGCGTTATCTCGGCGTGGATTTCGGCACCAAACGAATCGGCCTGGCCCTGGCGGACGCCGGCGAAGCCGGAGGTATTGCCTCGCCGCTCAAGATTCTCCAAGCCCGGCCGCAGCCGGCACAGAACGCCCAAGCCATTCTGGACGTCGCCGACGAATACGGCGCCGACGCCATCGTGATCGGCCTGCCGCTGAACATGGACGGCACCGAAGGCCCGCAGGCCAAGCTTTCCAAATCGCTGGCCGCCGCGCTCACTCAGCTCGGCAGCCTGCCCGTCCACCTGCACGACGAGCGGCTCACCTCGCACGCCGCCGACCACAAGCTCCTCGACCGCGATCTGACCCGCAAGCAGAAAAAGGCCCGTCACGACGCTGTCGCCGCCGCCGTCCTCCTCGAATCCTTCCTCGCCGATTCGCAACCATAAACGGACAGCGTCGCGTTGATTCAGGCAGGAACGCGTGTGCGCCCCAAGCGTCAGGGGCAGACCTGGCCGCAAGACCAGTGCCGTCCGTGGACTCGTGAAGTATAATGCTCAGGAGACCGAACCGAGGGCGAACCTATGCACACATTGGAAACGAGGCTCAGAACCGGACCGGACGGCGTCCTGCGCATCGAATTGGCCACGGGCGAGCCGGATCGAGCCATGGAGGTAGTGGTCGTCGCTCACCCGCTCGGTGAACCGCCGGAGCAATCGCGCCTGGCCAGGGCCGGGATTCGTTCACCTGGACCCTGGAACGAGGATCAACTCGCACCGCTCTGCCTCGGCGACCCACCTGTGTCACAAACCCTCGTCGAGGATCGCCGATGACGATCTACTATCTGGACGCCAGCGCCTGGGTCAAGAGACACGTGCAAGAGATTGGAAGCGACGGGATTCGACGCTTCTGGCAGGCGCGTCCTCGCGTTGCAAGTTCCACCATCGGCGGCCTGGAGGTTTTGTCGGCCATTTTGAGACGGTCTCAGAGACTTGATCCCGCAGCGCTTGAGGAGCCGGTCTCTGCCGACATGGTTCTACGAGATCAACTTGTCGCTGGGAGTCATCGCGCGAGCGCAACAATTGATCCAGCGACATCGCTTGCGTTGTGCCGACGCCATTCACCTGGCGTCGGCTGTCCTGCTAGCCATGGAATCGGGCCAGTCCGTGTGCGTGGTCGCATCCGACGCGGAGTTGCTCGCGGCCGCCAGGGCGGAAGGCTTCGCCACGCTCGATCCGCAGGCTGACCCGTCAGTCCCTAGAGAGTGATCAAAAGCCCATGAGCACAACCAATCTCGAGCAGTATGCGGTGGATATGGCCCGGGCGGCTCGCGAGGCGGGACGCCGGCTTGCGGTGACGTCGGGTCAGCAGCGGACCGACGCCCTTAAAGCGATCGCCGCCGGCCTACGCGAACAAACCGAGCGGCTGGTGGCGGAGAACGCCCACGACCTGGCGGCGGCCAAGGACAACGGGCTGACCTCGGCCATGATCGATCGGCTGCGCTTGGACAAGGCGGCCGTCGAAAAGATGGCTCGCTCGGTCGAGGAGGTGGCGGCCCAGACCGATCCGGTCGGACAAGTCATCGAAGGCTGGGTCCGACCCAACGGCCTGCGCATTGAAAAGCGCCGCGTACCCATCGGCGTGGTGGCCATCATCTATGAGGCCCGGCCCAATGTGACCTCCGACGCCGCCGCCCTGTGCCTCAAGAGCGGCAACGCCTGCATCCTGCGCGGCGGCAAAGAGTCGTTCCACTCCAACCTCGCCATCGGCCAGGTCATCTCCGAGTCGATCGAAAAGGCGGGTTTGCCTGCCGCCTCGGTGCAGATCGTCAATACCACCGACCGCGGACTCGTGCCCATCCTGCTCAAGCAGGAGGACTCCATCGACCTGGTCATCCCCCGCGGCGGCGAGTCGCTCATCCGGGCCGTGGTGCAGGAATCGCGCATCCCCGTCATCAAGCACTACACCGGTAACTGCCACGTGTACGTGGACGAGGGCTGCCCGGCCGAGTTGGCCGAGAGCGTGGTCCTGAATGCCAAGACGCAGCGGCCGGGCGTGTGTAACGCTGCCGAGTCGCTCCTGTTCCACGCCGAAGCCGCGTCGCGCTTGCTCGTACCCGTCTGTCGAAAGCTCCAGGCCGCCGGCGTGGAGATCCGCGGCTGCGATCGGACCCGGCAGCTGCTGGCTGACGCCAAGCCGGCGACCGAGGACGACTGGTCGCGCGAGTATCTGGACCTGATCATCTCGGTGAAGGTGGTCGATTCGCTCGAGGCCGCCGTGGAGCACATCAACCGATACGGTTCGCACCACACCGACGCGATCCTCACCCACGACGTCCGGGCCGCCGACGCCTTCGTCGCCGGCGTGGACTCGGGGAACGTGATGGTCAACTGTTCGACCCGCTTCAGCGACGGCGGCGAATACGGCCTCGGGGCGGAGATCGGCATCAGCACCGACAAGCTGCACGCCCGCGGCCCCATGGGTGCCGCTGACCTGACCACGTACAAGTGGGTGGTCACCGGCTACGGCCAGCTCCGCCGATGACACGTTTGACCGGGCGGGCGCCGTTCGGGTAGCCTCGATAGGCTATGGAGGCAGCCTTGACACCAGTGGATCAACCCACGGCCCCCCTGGGCCTCGTGGAAAAGACACGCATCGGGGCGGCGGTCGCAGCGGCGGCTCTGCTGCTGTACACCATGGGTTGGATGGTCGCTCGCCCACACGACCCCAACCTGGCCGTCACGTTCGTGCGCAGCGGCCGGGCTGTGGCAGCCACCTGGCCCACGCTGGCCGTGCTGACGGTTGTGGCAGGGATCATCGGGACCGTCCTGGCCGGCCCCCGCCTGCCTGAAGCGGGCGTGTTCGCGGCCGCCATCGGCTTGGCCGTGCTGAGCTTGCGCGGCGGCTCGATGCAGGTGCTCCTGGCAGCCGAGCAAGCTACCACCGAGCCGGCCCGACAGGCGTTCATGACCGCCATGGCTCTGGACTGCCTCTTGTGGTCGGGCATCCTCCTGGCCACCTGGGTAGCGGTGACTTGGGCCTGGCGATGGGTCTGGTTGAACGGCAACGCCCCGGCATTGCTGAGCGGCAAACCCGCGACTTCCGCAGCGGCTCCCTCCGCTGCCAAGCCAGCTGGGGGGCCGGGCAAAGCGCCAAAATCCGCTTCCGCCGCCGGCACGGGTGCGGGCTGGTCGGCTCTGGTCGTCACCGGCGTTGTCGGGGTGTTCGTCGTCTGGCTGACCGCCGGCCGAACACCCGTCGCGAACGTGCACCGCGGTCAGACGATCGCAGCCGTGGCAGCCGGACTGTATCTGGGCGCGATGGCCGCTCGGTACTTCACGGGCGTGCGCGACGTCCGCTGGTATGCCCTGGCGGTCCCCGCTGTCGGCCTGACGGCGTATTTGGTCGGTTATCTCAGTTCCGACATGCAATGGGCCGAAGGACCGCCGTACCATTATTACAAGTATCTGGCAACGACCCCTTCACACGATCTTGCCCGTCCGTTGCCGATCGAATTCGTGGCCGTGGGAATGGCTGCCGTCCTGGCCGGTTACTGGGGCGGCGACAAGGTAGAGCAGGTGGCGACTCGAGAGTAGGCCGATGCTGGGCACCTCGCGAATGAGCCCCGAGATGTGGGCGGTGCTGCGCCGCCGCATGATCCAGGAGACCGAGGAGTTCATCAACGATGGGCTCGCTCACCCGGAGCGCTACGTCTACATCCCGCGCAAGGAAGTAGGCACCGGGGGCTGGTCGGTGACGTTCGCATCGGTGTTCTGGTCGCAGATCCTGGCGAGTTCATAACCATTGATCCGGGCCCGGCCGCGCCCGTTGTGAGTGTTGTCCATGCCGAAAATCGACGAGTCCGAAGTTCGACGCATCGCCCACCTGTCGCGGCTCAATCCGACCGACGACGAGGTGAGGCTGTTCGCCGATCAGTTGTCGGCGGTGCTGGAGTACATGGAGCAGCTCAACGAGGTGGACACGACCGACGTGCCACCGACCGCGCACGCATTACCCGTCCGTAACGTGTTCCGTGACGACGAGCCGGGCGGATGCCTGACGCCGGATGAGGCCCTGGCCGCGGCTCCCGCCCGCGACGGCAGTTTCTTCGCGGTTCCCAAGGTGCTCGAGCAGGACAGCGTCTGAGCGATTTGCGACACGATTTTGACACGACAAGACACGACGCATCCGACATGACCCAACCTTCATTGATCGAAATCCGCGACGCCATCCGTTCCGGCCAGACCTCTTCGCGCGAATACGTCCAGACCACGCTACAACGGATCGAGCAGCTCGAGCACCGGCTGGGCATGTTGATCAGCCATGACGCCGAGCGAGCCCTCGCCCAGGCCGAGCAGATTGACGCGAAGATCGCCCGCGGCGAACCCGTCGGTGAGCTGGCCGGCGTGCCCATCCTGATCAAGGACAACCTCTGCACGCGCTTCGGCACGACCACCGCCGGCTCGCGCATTCTCGAGAACTACCGCGCTCCTTACGATGCCCACGTCGTCGAGCGGCTCCAGCAGGCCGGTGCCGTCATTGTCGGCAAGACCAATCTCGACGAGTTTGCCATGGGCTCGAGCACCGAGAACAGTGCGTTCAAGCCCACCCGCAACCCCTGGGATCTCGAACGCGTGCCCGGCGGCAGCTCGGGCGGATCGGCGGCGGCGGTCGCCGCGGGCGTGGTCGCCGGAACGCTCGGCTCGGATACCGGCGGCTCCATCCGCCAACCGGCGGCGTTCTGCGGCGTGTGCGGCCTAAAGCCCACCTATGGACGCGTGTCGCGCTACGGCCTGCTCGCCTATGGCAGCAGCCTCGACCAGATCGGCCCGTTCGCCCGCAACGTCCGCGACCTGGCCCTGCTCCTTCATACAATTGCCGGCAAGGACCACCGCGATTCCACCAGCGTGGACGAGCCCGTGCCCGACTACGTGGCCGCTCTCGACCGGCCGCTGCGGCGCATGCGCATCGGCTATGCCGAGGAGTATTTCGGCGAGGGTCTCGATCCCGAAGTGCGCGCCGCCGTCGAGGCAGCGCTGGACGTGTACCGTGCCGCCGGTGCCGAGGTCGTGCCCGTTCATCTGCCGCACATGAAGTACGCCATCGCGTGTTACTACGTGGTGGCCGTCGCGGAAGCCTCCAGCAACCTGGCCCGCTACGATGGTGTCCACTACGGCCACCGCACGGCCCGGCCCAAGGATTATCTCGACGTGTACTGCTCGAGCCGTCAGGAAGGCTTCGGGGCCGAGGTCCGCCGCCGCATCATGCTCGGCACGTATGCCCTGTCCAGCGGCTACTATGACGCGTACTACCTCAAAGCCCTCAAGGTCCGCACGCTCATTCGGCAGGACTTCGAACACGCCTTCGCCGACGTAGACGTGATCGCCTCACCGACCACCCCCACGCCTGCCGTGCGCATCGGCGAGAAGACCAGCGACCCGCTGGCCATGTACCTCATGGACATCTACACTGTGTCGGTCAACCTCGCGGGCATCCCCGGCCTGAGCATCCCCTGCGGCTTCACCCGCGCCGGTCTGCCCATCGGTCTGCAGCTCATGGGCTCGCACTTCGCCGAGGAGAAGCTCCTGCGCATCGCCCACGAGTACCAGAGCCGCACGGACTGGCACACGAAGTCACCGGCGCTCGCGCAGCCGTAGGCTGCGAGCTGTAAGCTGTAGGCTATCAGCTATAAGCCAGGCCCCGGACATCTCCGAGAACAAGCATATCCCTTTCTGGGAACCTGCGCAATCCGTGGACGTGTTTTTCTCTGTTACCTCTGTTTCCTCATGTTCGCTCGCGACGTTTACTGGACCGTCACAATTATGACACTGAAAATGCTCACATCCGTGAGGTCGAGTTCTTGTCCGCAGATTGCGCAGATTGGCGCTCCCATACCTATACGATCTCCGGCCAGTCTGATCAGACGTTCTGCAGCTTCTACATTGAAAGATTCTGCTTTCTTCATCTGCGACAATCTGCGAAATCTGCGGGCATTTTTTCACCCAGCCAGCCTTCCATAATGCCAGATACATGCCATCGAAGGCACAAGGTCATGCGCTTTCTGGAGCGGCGAGGTAGGCGACGGCTTCGGCGATGACGCGTTCGACGATGGAGGCGATGGGGCCGCGGATGCGGACGCCGGCGGAGAACCGATGGCCGCCACCGCCCAGCTTGACGGCGATGGGCAGCACGGGAGTGCCGTTCTCACCCCGCAGGTTGATGCGGATCACGCCCGGCTCGATCTCGGAAAAGAGCATGGCGATGCGAATACCCGACAGCGACCGCGGGATGGAGACCTGATCGTCGATGTCCTCGGGCGTGCAGCCCGAGCTCGTGATCTCCTCGTACGTGAGCGTGCTGTAGGAGATCGTCCCGTTCTCGACCAGCCGCGTATTGTGGTAGACGCGCCGCAACAGTTCGAATTCGCTGAGATGCTGGCTGCGGCAGAGGTAGGTGCCCACCCGCTCGATGTCGGCCCCGAGCCGGACCAAGGCCGCCGCCGCCTCGAAGGCCTGGGGCGTCGCGCTGGGCAGCGAGAAGCCCGCGGTATCGGCGTACAAGCCCGCATAGAGGAGCGACGCCGTCGCACCGTCGATGGGCCAGCCGGCGGCGCGGATCAGGTGGAACACCATCTCGCTCGTGCTGGACGCGTCATCCACAATCCAGTTGATCCGACCGTAATCGGCGTTGGTGATGTGGTGGTCGATGTTGATGACGAAGCGATCGGCGATGGCTTCCCACGTGCCGTTGATGTTGATGCGGCTCGTGGTGGCGGTGTCGAGCACCACGAACGCATCCGCCGCGGCCTGCCGGTCGGCGTCGGCGACGGGAACTTCCGGGGCGAGTTGCCGCAGAAACGCCACCTTCTTGCCGACGTGCCCGCGCGGCAGCGCGATTGCCCCCCGCGACGGCAACGCCCGGGCCAGGGCCAGCATCGAGCCCATGGCGTCCACGTCGGGATTGATGTGCCCGCCGATGACCGGCTGCCGCAAATCGCCCAGCACGCGAATGAGTTCGTCAGGAGGCGTCACAGGTTCAACCCGGATCAGGGATGAACCACAGAGGCACCGAGGCACGCAGAAGAGAAACAGCACATACGATCAGGTGACGGCAATAGACGTCGCGCACGTCTCCATCCCCTTCTCTGTGTCCCTGTGCCTCTGTGGTGAACATCCGAGTCATTTCTTCTTCATGCTCTCGATAAGAATCCGAGCCGTGCTCTCGCGCATGACCCGCGGGTCGGGCAACCGGCCGGCGGCCAGCGCTTCGCGGACGTCGCGGCCGCTGATGTTGATCGGCTTCCAGCCGTTCTTGCTGCACTCATCGACCAGGCCCACGCGGCCCAGCTCCTCGTAGTAGGCGGCGAAGCCGACTTTCACGGGCTTGATGAGCAGTTCGCCGGTCAACTCGTCGAAGATCCGCTGCGCGGCCAAGCCGTCCCAGATGTCCTTGCCGTCATCGTAGGGAGCGTCGGCGTGCTTGCGGCCGATGATGATGTCGGTGAACCCGAAGTTCTGGCGATAGATGGCGTGCATGATCGCCTCCTTCGGACCAGCATAGAACATCTTGATGTCCAGGCCGAGCAGCAGGGCCACGTCGTTGATGTCGTAGCCGACCTTCTTCCACAGCGCCTCGTCCTTATCGCCCTCGCCGAGCTTGCGCTCCTCGATGAGAGCGCGATAGGTCCGCATGCGGGTGGCCGCGTCCACGTCGTCGCTCTTGGTCTCGCCGATGAGCGGGTTGAGCACGATGCCCGTCTTGTAGCCGGCCCGCGTCAGCACTTCACCGCCGTAGACCAGCGCGTACTCATGCGCCCGGTGCAGCGGATTGCGGGTCTGGAAGGCCACCACGCGCTCCCAGCCCTTCTCGCGGAACAGGGCTCGTGTCTCTTCAGGCCGCAGCACGTACTTGCCGTACTCGGGATGCTTGGGCTGGGGCAGAACCTCGACCTCGCCGCCGACCAGATACTCGCCCGGGTCGTTCATGACCATGCGTCCGCCGGGGTGATCGTGACGGCTGGTCTGATAGACGCTCTCGATGTAGGCCTGCTTGTCCCACGGGAACACGTCGTCCACCCGCAGGCGTCCCACGGCCTCGCCCGCCGAGTTCACCAGCCGAACCTGTTTGCCCGGCTTGAGTGAACCGGCCAGCTCCTTGGTCACGGGTAGCGAGATCGGTATCGACCACGCGTACTTCTTGCCGTTCACGACGATGTTCACATCGCGCAGGACGCGGTCGTAGACCTCCTTGACCATCGGCCCGACCAAGGGGCTCAAACCGCCGTCGCCCATGCGGTAGACGCTGGACAGATCGGCATCGCTGACGGGCAGAGCCGGCAGCTCGGCAATCTCTTTGCGGAAATCGGCTTCGCGGTCTGCAGGGACGGTACGATTGACAGGGGCGGTCAGCCCGCCGTGGGGGGCGATCAGATCGGGCATGTGAGTAAAATCGTTCCTTTCTTTGCTCTCGAATCTCGTGGAGACGGTCTGCCGGGGCTCGCCGCCAGGTTTGACGCCGGCAACGCGCGGACACTCCTTCGGTAAGACTAAACTATAGGCGATCACCCTGAAAAGGCTAGTCCGGACGAGCGAGCACCCGCCCGACTATGAGCTGTGGGCTGTGAGCCGGACGATGCCGGCCATGCGAAGTTGCGGTGCACGCTAGCGGCGGGCAAACACAGGGCCTGTCGGGCCGCGAAGGGCTTGCCCGAAGTGCGCAAACAACGGTTCCGGGACGGATGTTCCGTCCGATTCGGGACAGCTCAGAGGCGGGCAAGATGCCCGCCCCCCACGACGCGCGACAGCCGACAAGCAGCCCGGCTTACTTGGCGGCGGCGGCTTTCTTGGCCGGGGCCAGCACCATGGTCATGCGGCGGCCTTCCGCCCGCATGGGCCGCTCGATCTTAATCGAGTCACCCAGCTTCTCGAGGATGGTCTGGAACACGGACTGGCCCAGGTCCTGATGGAATCGCTCGCGGCCTCGGAAGATCATGGTCAACTGGACCTTGTCCCCCTTCTCCAGGAACTCCGCAGCGCGGTTCATCAGCCGATCACGGTCGTGATCGCTGATCTTGGGATGCATGCGGATTTCCTTGAGCTTCTGCTCGTGGTGCTTTTGTTTCTTTTTCTTTTGGCCGTATTTGAATTTGCCGTAATCCATGATCCGGCAAACGGGCGGCCGTTCGGTGGGGGCGACTTCGACAAGATCCAAGCCGGCCTCGTAAGCCATACGTCGGGCTTCGTCGGTCGGCACAATCCCCAATTGATTGTTGTTATGGTCGATCAGGCGGACTGGGGAAATCCGGATCTGCTCGTTGCATCGATGTTGCGACAGACTCTTTACCTCCTTTCGGGGGTCCACGGGTTGAACATGTCACGCCCTCCAGCGGCGTGGACCGGCACCGTGCCGGCCGAGAACCAGTGTGAACGTGGAAAAAGTGAGAACGTGGGAAAATAACTGCGTGTTCCCAACCGTCACTTTTTCACTTGCCCACGTTCGCACATTACACTTCATTCTCATTCCTGAATGGTCCGGGCCTCGACCTCCTGCAGGCAGCGGGTGACGAACGCCTCCAAGGGCTCGGTCCCCAGGTTGCGGCCCGTGCGGTCGTTCACATTGACCGTCCCGGCGGCCGCCTCCTGCTCTCCGACTACCAATATATACGGGACTTTTTGCTTGCGGGCAGCATGCTTCTTGGGGCCGATCTTCTCGGCGGTGGTGTCCACCTCGACCCGCAGGCCGGCCGCGGTAAGCCGCCGCCCCACCGCCTCGGCGTACTCGGCACTCTTCTCGCTGACGGACGCCACCACCACCTGTACCGGGCTGAGCCACAGCGGGAAGGCTCCGGCGAAGTGCTCGATGAGGATGGCCACGAACCGCTCGAGGCTGCCGAACGGGGCCCGGTGGATCATGACCGGCCGATGGGCGGCATTGTCCGAGCCGATGTACGACAGGTCGAACCGCTGCGGCAGGTTGTAATCCACCTGGACGGTGCCCAGTTGCCACTCCCGGCCGATGCAGTCCTTGACCACGAAGTCAATCTTGGGCCCGTAGAACGCCGCTTCGCCCTGCTCCTCCGTGAAGGTCATGCCGCTGTTGCGGACGGCGGTTCGGACGGCGTCCTCGGCCAGCCGCCAGTTTTCGTCGCTGCCCACGTATTTGTCGCTGGCGGGGTCGCGCAGGCCGATGCGGACGCGGTAGTCCTTCAGAGCCAGCGTCTCGAGCACCTTGCGGGTCAGATCCACACAGCCGCCGATCTCGTCCAGCAACTGGTCGGGCCGGCAGAACAAGTGAGCGTCGTCCTGTGTGAACCCGCGGACGCGGGTCATGCCCGAGAGTTCGCCGCTCTGTTCGTACCGATAGACCGTCCCGAACTCGGCGAGCCGCACGGGCAGGTCCCGGTAGCTGCGAGGCTCGGAGGCGAAGATCCGCACGTGGTGCGGGCAGTTCATGGGCTTGAGCAGGTAGCCGTCAGCGGTGTCGAGCTGCCGTTCGATGGCCTTGATGGTGTCGGCCTTGCGGCAACAGCCCTCGGTCGCGGCAGTCAGAGCCTGGTAGACGGCCGGGGCGGACTGCTGAAGCTCGTCGAGAATGGCCCGCTCGCGGTCACCGATCGGTCCGTCGTCGGGCCGGGACCGCACGGCCTCCCACAGCAGGTTGAGCAGTTCCTCGGTCTTGTGCTCGTAGAGCGGCGGGAACTGGCTGTCTTTGTAGTACGGGAAGTGGCCGCTGGTCCGATAGAGACCGAGCTTGCCGATGTGCGGCGTGTAGACCAGCTGGTAGCCGTTGCGGACCAGCTCGCCGCGCAGGAACTCTTCCAGCTTGCTGCGGACGATGGCGCCCTTGGGCTTCCAGAGCACCAGGCCGCTGCCCACCAGCGGGTCGATCAGGAACAAGTTCAGCTCGGTGCCGATTTTGCGGTGATCGCGCTTGCGGGCCTCCTCGAGCTGGTGCAGGTACTGGTCGAGGTCCTTCTTGCTGGGCCAGGCGGTGCCGTACACCCGCTGGAGCTGCGTTTCGTTCTGGTCGCCGCGGTAGTAGGCGCCGCTGACCTGCATGACCTTGAAGGCCCCGATCCGCCCGGTACTGGGCAGGTGAGGTCCGCGGCAGAGATCCTCGAAGTACTTGCCGGGTTCCGAACCGGTCACGTAGAAGCTCAGGTCGCCCTCGGCCCGCTCGGCGTTGTCGATCTTATAGCGGTTGCCCTCACGGCGAAGCCGTTCCATGGCCTGCTCGCGCGGCATCTCGTAGCGGGTGAACGGGCGGTCTTCCTTGATGATCTCCGCCATCTTTTTCTCGATGGCGTCGAAATCCTCGGGGGTGAGCGGCCGGTCCAGGTCGATGTCGTAGTAGAACCCGTTCTCGACGGGCGGGCCGTACACCAGCTTGGTCTGCGGGAAGAGCGTGCAGATGGCCTCGGCCATGACGTGGGCCGCACTATGGCGAATCACGTACAGGCTGTCGGGGTTGTCGGCCGTGGCGGTGAGGATTTCCACCTTGCTGCCGGCGGGCACAGGCCGCCGCAGGTCCACGATCTCGCCGTCGATTTTGCCGGCGATGGCAGCCTTGGCCAGGCGCGGGCCGATTTTGGCTGCCACGTCCGCCACGGTCGCGCCGGCCGGCACGTCCAGTTTGTTCCCGTCGGGCAGTATGACTTCAGGCATTGCGAGTTGCTGCTCTTTGCTGCGTCTACGGGCGAGCGAACGTGCCCGCCTCGGGTCGGGGAGGGGTCGAGGCTCCCCGAATTGCTCGCCTGAACCAGCGATGGGCCACGGACCGATAACCCGGCCGGTCACCTTTTCAGGCGTTATGGGTCAGATCGACAAAAAAACGGCACGAATCCGCATTGCGCACGAGACGACGGGCTCCGCAGTTCCAGCGGAGGTGTGACTCACAAGGTCGTGCGCGTCATGGATTCGGTGCCGTTTGCCATCGATTCTGTTTCGGTGGGCTGAACGGCCGGCCGGTGCCTCCAGCCAGCGTCAACCTCACATGCCGCCTAGGTATATAGCGCCAGATCGGGGCGCGTCAAGCGAAAATCCACAGGTTATCCTCCGCGGGCAGTGGCCGGGGTTCCGGTTAGGCGGAAAGCGAAAGTCGCCCTCGACCGCCGTCTTGAACCGCAACCCGGCTTCTGATACCGTCATGGACTCGATTTGCTATTTGGGAAGACCGCCCTCACGGGCGGTCGATCTCGGCGGAAGAGCGGCGGGCTGCAACCCCGCCGCTCGCTTCATCAGGAGCAGCAACGTGCTGAAAATCGCGGTCATCGGTGGCGACGGGACGGGACCGGAGGTCGTGGCAGAGGGCCTGAAGGTTCTCAAGGCAGTGGCGGCCAAGGAGGGGTTCCAGTACGAGACGGTCGATCGCGACTTCTCGGGCAAGCGGTATCTCGCCCGCGGCGGCGACCCCAAGGCGCCCTCGATTCCCGTGATTACGGATGCCGAGATCGACGAGCTGCGTAACTACGACGCCATCTACCTCGGTGCGGTGGGCGACCCCGACGTCGCTCCGGGCATCCTGGAAAAGGGGCTGCTCCTCAAGCTGCGGTTCGCTCTCGACCAGTACATCAACCTGCGGCCCGTGCACCTGTACCCCGGCGTGGAAACCCCGCTGAAGGACAAGGGGCCCGAGCACATCAATTTCGACGTGATCCGCGAGAACACCGAAGACCTGTACGCGGGCACGGGCGGCATCATCCGCAAAGGCACGGGTCAGGAAATCTCAACGCAGGAGATGATCACCACCCGGTTCGGCGTGGAGCGCTGCCTGCGCTACGCCTTCGATCTGTGCCGGGCCAAGAAGCAGGCGGGCACCGGCAAGGGCGTGCTCACGCTGGTGCACAAGACCAACGTGCTCACGTACTGCGGTGACACCTGGTGGCGAGCGTTCAACGAGATTGGCGACGCCGAGTATCCCGACATCAAGCGCGACTACAACCACGTGGACGCCTGCTGCATGTGGATGGTCAAGAGCCCCGAGTTCTACGACACCATCGTCGTGCCCAACCTGTTCGGCGACATCATCACCGACCTGGCGGCCATGATTCAGGGCGGTCTGGGCGTGGCGGCCGGCGGCAACATCAACCCCAACGGCGTCAGCATGTTCGAGCCCATGGGCGGCAGCGCGCCCAAGTACACGGGTCAAAACGTCATCAACCCCATCGCCGCCATCGCCTCGATGGCCATGCTCCTGCGGGTGGTCGGCGGGCAGAAAAAAGACCCCGTCATCGAGCGGGCCGGTCAGCGCATCGAAAACGCCATCAAAAAGACTTGCCCCAAGATGAAGAGCCAGTCCGCCGGCCGCATGGGCTACGGCACACGCGAAGTGGGCGACCTCGTCTGCGAAGCGCTATAACGCCTATCCGGATATTGTGGCGCGCCGCGGAGACTCGCTACGCGGTTCTCATCGCGTGCACACAAGTTCCAATCGGCACCCCACAGCCTCAGCAAGCAGGCTTGACTCGTAAGAGCTCCGACCAGCGGAGATCTTACGTTTCATCGGTGGTCACCTGTCGAGTTGCCGTCGGCGGTGGCTTGGCGTATATTCACGCGCAAAGGAAACCAACCTGCGCGCCGGGGGACCGCACGGGAGCGGTCGGTGGGCGCGAATCATCCCTTACCAGCGGGGCCGATCCAGGACCGGGAGGGTCATGTACAGCGCAGCCGCTGTCAGCATCAGTCTAGCCGTCAGCCTGTGCGGGATGTCGGCGCCAGCCACACAACCCGTCCCGCAAAGCAAGGTAGCATCTGTCGCCACTGCCAGTGCACCCGCACCGCTCACGTTCACCGCCCGATTCACCGCGGAAGATCTCCGGCCGTTGTTCGAAGAGCGATACGACGTGTTGCCGCTGCCCATGCAGTTGCCGAGCCAGCGGCAGGCCGCCCTCGCCGCGTTGTCGCGCGTCGAGATGGGGGCCATGATCGAGCAGCTCACGCCCTGGCTCAACCGCCGCTTCGGCTCGCGATTCGACCCGCAAAAGGATCTGATTCAGATACCGGTCCCCGAGTCGCAGCAAGTCACGCTCGACACGCCTGAGTTGCCCGAAGCTCAGTATCGCGGCCCGAGCAAGCGAGTCATCGGCTTCATGCTCCACGACGTGACCGACGTCGAGTACATCGACACGGCCGTCTATCTGGCCCAGACGGCCCGCCAGTTGCTCGATTCGGGTGAGGTGCGCTTCGACCGCAACGCCCCCGATCACCTGGAAGCGATGGCGCGACACGAAGTGCAGCGTCGAATCGCCGCCCGCAAAAAAGCGGAAGCGGAGGACAAAGAACGCCAGGAGATCCGCCGCCGCGTCGCGGAGGCCCTGGGCATCGCCGATGCGGACTCGGCCGACCCGGCCGACGCGCAGTGGGCCAAGGAATCGCGCCGCTTCACGTACATCGTCCGGGACGGCAAGTTCATCGACCGCCTGGAGCCGCTCGTGCAGCGACTCAATCGCGAGATGGAACTCGCGGGCCTGAGCCCCCCTTCGCCACTGGACAAGCCCGGCATCCATTTCGATCCCGATCTGAAGGACGTGGAGATCGTGCTGCCGCGACCGATCATGCAGGCCTTTCTCGAGGAGGCCGACCGCATCGAGCAGCGGATGGCGGAGGACCACATCATCAGCATCGAGGCGGTTCGGTTGACCGACCGCGACATCATCGACGGTGCCATCGCCTCGCGTCTGGGCGCTCAGGTGCAAGGCGTTCACGACGTGAAACGCTTCAACACCCGCGGCGTCTTCACCCAACTGGGCCTCAACTCGCTGCTGGCGGTGGCCAACCAGCAGTTGCAGGTGGCGACGCTGGAAGCCATCGAATCGGGGAAGTTGCCCGCCGGCGTGGCCCCGATCACCATCGCTTCGCCTGAGATGCCTCCCCTGCAGGTGGATCGGACGGCAACCACCATCGGCAGCAATTTCTCGGTCGGTGCGGACGACATTTTCTTCGACGGCCGCGAGCAATCGTACGGATTCAGCTACATCGGCCCCGACGGCATCGAGCACCGGCTCTCGCTGGACGTGGTCGACAGCTTGCGCGAATACTGGGACCGCATCGAGCGGAATCTGATCGTGCACAAGATCAAGAAGGTGGACGAGCTCACGCCGTTCGCGGTGCCGGTCGGCCCCATGAACAAGACGTACGAGGGGATCGCGGCCCTCATTTCACAAGAGAATCAACAGCTCGTGGTGGCCACCGGCACGGGCGCCATCTCCGAAATCGATGCCACGGCCGGTACCTGGCTGATCATCAAGGATTTCCAGATCGCACCGGTGCCCGGTTCATCGACCGCGCTAACCGAAGAGGAACTGCAGTCCATCCAGAACCGCGTGCTCCTGACCATGTTCCTTCGCGATCCGCTGGTGTCTTGCGACGTGAAGACCCAACTGCTGCTGGCGGAAGGAAGCGAGGTGCTGGCGACGCGGCTGACCGAGCTGTTCGAGAGCCGGGCCGATCAGCCCGCTCGTCCCGGCCGCAGCGGCCGCACCTATCGCCGGATCTTCGAGGAGCGATTCCGAGAGAGCCTCGAAGCCGCGGCGGTCGAGAAGAAGGAACAGAACTCGACGATCACGCTGTCGTTCTTCTCGAGCCAGGGTAACATCATCAGCCAGCCGGGGCTGACGCAGCTCGGCGACGCGAACGACCTGACTACGTTCACCACGGAGCTGCGGCCCAACATCGTGACGCCGATTTCGTCGTTCTTCACCAAGAGCGGCAGCGGAGCCAAGGGAACATCGCCGCTAACCGGCATCTCGAAAGGCGAGCGCAGCAACGAAGAAAAGACGATGACGCACCTGCTGATCCGGGCGCGGTTCCCCAACGCCCCCCGGGAGCGAATGGACCGTGAGGAAGGCCGGCACCTGGGCTACTTCCAGCTGCCCATCACGCGCGAGCCGTCCAGCACGGTGGATCTTCCGTTCCTGTCCAGCTCCGACCATCCGGCCGAACGGCTGGCCCGGCTGCGGGTCGGGTACATCTTCGACGCTTTGCAGGAAGAGCGCGTCCGCCGGCCGCTGCAGTTGATCAATCCGAACAGCCTGGCCGGCACCGTTCCTGTGAACATCTGGGAGACCGCAACCACACGGATGCTGATGAACCGCAAGATCATCAGCGACTCGCCCGCGGACGTGCAGACGCTGGGCAAGCTGTACTACCAGCGCTTCATCGTGGAGGTCCGCTCGCTCCTGGAGTACGATGACGACTTCAATCCCTCCCCCAACTTTGCCCTGCGGAACATGGCCCAATGGAACGATCCCGGACGGATCGTGCTGGCGCTGGAGAACAGCGCGGAGAAGTTCGCTCTCCAGCGCCTGGTGCTGATGATTGACGAACTGGGCGCCCTGCTCGTCCCCGACGAGTACGCGGAGAATTCGCTGGCCTACGCTCCGGCTCAGTTGCTCGGCGGACACAAGCTTTATCCGCTCGATCCCGATCAGTTGTCATCGGTTCGCCGCGACGCCGCCAATCATTTCCTGCGCTTCCAGGAAGCCTATGGTGACGCCTTCCTGGAGGCCGTCTCGCGGATTCTCGGCCTGGGCACGTACCGTCCGGCGAATCACGAACAGATGCTCAGGGCACCGCTGCGAGGCTATCATGACCTCGCTCTACTCTCGCGGGAGAGTCATCTGCTGGCCGAGCCGGCGCTGTTCACCCAGGCCCAGGAAGCTTTCGTCCTGCTCAAGAATGGCGGGCGCCAGGGCGGCTGGTTCGAAGAATCGTTGACGACGATCGAAGACCTGCCGCCGTCGATCCGCCCCTTCGTGATTCGCGGCCGCGAGATTCTGGCCCGCCGTTGAGCGCATGAGTATGATCTGCGATCCGACTCGGCGGGCCGAAACCGATCGGCCCACGAGTTCGCATGCTCCAGGATGTTGATTATGACCACCCGGTTTCTTGCCCGTTTTTCGCGCATAAGTGCGTTGTCTGCGGTTTTCGCTGTTCTGCTGTCTTCGGGATCTGTGCTATTGTGCGCGTCGCCGGCCTACTCGGCGGCGGAACCGGTGCGGACCGTCAAAGCGCTGATGCTCGTAGGCGGCCACTCGCACGACTACCGCGACCTGCCCGTCCGGCTGGCCGACGAATTGATGCGGCGCGGCCATGTGATCGTCGAGGTCACCGACGATCTCGCTCGCATCGATGCCCGGACGCTGGCGAAATTCGACGTATTCATCGACAACACCTGCCACCGCCCCGCGCTGACGGACGCATTCAAACAGGCCGTCACCGAGCACGTGCGGTCGGGCAAGGGGCTCGTCGTGGTGCACTGCTCGTTGTGGAGCTACGTGGACTGGCCGGAATGGACGGCCATGATCGGCGGGCGAGTGGAGACGCACGACAAGTATGGCTCGTTCGACGTGGTGGTGCTCGACCCGACTCACGCGACCATGCTCAGCCTGGGCAACCGTTTCACCATCACCGACGAGCCGTATCTCGTGGACCAGCGCGATCCAGCCGCGACCGTGCTCATCGAGACCGCCGAGCCTCGTCACGACACGTCCGGCACGCTGCGCCCGGGGCCGGACCCGCAGGTCTGGGTCAAACGCTTCGGCCAAGGTCGAATATTTGTCACTACATTCGGACACGATGCCGCCTCGCAGCAGAGCGATCCGTTCATCACGCTGCTGCACAACGGCGTGCGGTGGGCGGGCGGCTCGCTGGACGACACGGTTCACAACCGGTTGAGCCGGTCCGAACAGCAGGCCGGCTTCGCGCTCCTGTTCAACGGCCGGGATCTGACCGGCTTCAAGGGAGATTTGGGGTTCTGGACGGTGGAAGACGGCGAGCTGGTCGGACGGGCCCGTGACCTGACGCGATGCGCGTTTCTCATGCCCTCCGACACGTACGGCGACTTCATCCTGCGTCTTTCGTTCAAGCTCGTGCAGGGCAACAGCGGCGTGCAGTTCCGCAGCATCGAACAGCCCCACGACGCCGCCCGGCCGTTGCACGGTTATCACGCCGACATCGTCCCGGACGCCTGGGGCAGCCTCTACGATTACGGCGGTGCGCGCAAGGTGCTGGCCAAGGAACTCACGCCCGAGGCCGCCCGGCACCTCGTGATCGCCAACGGCTGGAACGACATGACCATCCAAGCCGCCCGCGACCGGATCACGGTCTGGGTCAACGGTGTGGTCACGGCCCGCTTCCAGGAGACCGATGCCGGCGTGCCGCGGTCGGGTCTGATCGGCTTCCAGCTCCACCGCGGCGCCAAGCCCACGGAAATTCGCTTGCGGGACGTGCGCATCCGTCCGCTGCGGCCGGCCGAACTCGATCCGCAGACTCACCCCGACTGACCGGCCGCTTCGGAGCTTTCACCACGCCCACCCCTGCTCGCGCAAGAACTGCGCCTCGACGCGCAAGCTTTGACTGCTTCAACACTTAAAGATCGGCGGGCCTCTCGGCCGATAGAGAGGGTCGGCATTGGCCCATTCGTTCGCGGCCAGCGAGAAACCACAATCTCTTTTGGGACCGACCGATGAGCAAGAGAGAGACTATTGACCGTATTCGTCGCCTTAATCCCACCGCCCAACCCGAGTTCCTCGCCACCTTCGACGACGCCGACCTGCTTGCGTATCTTCATCAATTACAAGAGCTTGATCGTGAGCGCCGAGAGCAGGAGCTGGAGGCCCGGACCGATCGGCTGGCCCTGGTCGGCGCATAATTCCCGTCGCGCAGGCGAATTGGGCCTGCGAAGCTGAACGATACTATATATTGGGGCACTGGTCCGATAAGAGTACTACAAGCGGTACTGAATTTCGCCCTGAGTTGGCGTCGGGGACGCAAAATCCTCAAGAAGGTCCGAGAGGATCGTCGATAACAGTACTGTCGTGAAGGACTCGCAACACGGGCTGCTGGACCAGCCCCGCGACTACGTTCCGGCGTTCCATATCGCGATTTGGGGTTTTTCAAGGAGGAATGCCCAACGCGAGGCAGCATGCGACGCTGCGCCCGGAATGGAGGAACGGCTTGGCGGAGGCCCTGACGTTCCGAGGTTGCTATAAAAGGTGGCTGCGGCTCATCGCCGTGCGGTGGGCCGTGGGGCAGGCAGGGACGACAAAGCCATGAACGACATTCCTCCAATCAACGCAGCAGGACAGATGGGTAAGCTGGGCTCCATGCGGGCCGCAGCGGCCCGTCCGGCGACTTTCGGCGAGTTTCAAGACGATCAGCTTGAAATCTCCGAGACGGGCCAGATCCTTAGCTCCTTGGGGACCGACGCCCCCATCCGCGCCGAGCAGGTAGCTGAGATCCGCCAGGCCATCGCCGAAGGCACCTACGAGACGCCGGACAAGATTGCGCTGACCGTGGATCGACTCCTCGAGGCGCTGCGGACGGCCAGTGTGGACGCGTGACCGACCTGGCCTCGATTTGACAGACTCTCCAAGCCCCCTGACCCCAGGGGGCTTTTTCTTTTACCTTTCCCCAGGCAGTTTGACGGAAACCCGGGTTGTCTTATAATCCACCTTGGCTCGACAGCGGAATAGTACCGTAATTGCGTATTGAAACCGTCTTTACAGGCGGGGTAATCTTCCCCGCGAGCATCTGTGGTCCTGCCGTGTCTGGCTCATCCCGAGGAATCACCGCCGTCATCCCTGGCGGTGTGTCTCCCGAACGGAGGTTTCGAATGCACCGGTGGTGGCTGTCCATCGCTTCAGGCCTGTTGACCCCATTGTTGCTGGTTTTCCCCGCCGTAGCTCAGGCGCAGGAGGCCGGCGAGCCGGCAGCCAATGAAACCGCGGCTCCGGCAGAGACCGTCGCCGAGCGTCCGGCAAGCAGCCCGCCCGGCGCTTCACCCGTCGCGGAGATCCGCAACGATTTCGTGAACTTCCTGCACTTTGCCACCATCGGCCGCTTCGATTATGCCCAGGCACACGCCAAGAGCCTGCTGGAGCGGCCGGAGGTAAACCCGCTGTCGCCGGAAGCGGCCGATACGATCATCCGGCTGTGCCAGGAACGGCCCCAGGCCATCGACACACTGGTGATCCTGATCAACCGCAGCACCATCGGCCAAGAGGCGGGCCAGATCATGGGCCTGATCCGCCAGGCCCATGCCACCCGGCGAAAGAACATTGAGCAGATCAACGCGAGCATCCGCCTGCTCGCCGGCACGCCCACCGAGCAGACCACCGGCCTGGAGCGATTGATCGATTCGGGCGAGTACGCCGTACCGCAGATGTTGAAGATCCTGGCCGACCCGCACGAGAAGGATTTGCATCCCTACGTGGTGCGGGCACTGCCGCGTTTGGGCAAGCCGGCGGTCAATCCGCTGTGTGCGGCCCTGTCGGTCAATAACGAGATCGTGCAGCGGGTGGCCGCCGAGAGCCTTGGCCGGCTCGGGTATCCGCAAGCCCTGCCATATCTCAAGCGAGTCGCCGAAGATGCGAAGGCCAACCCGGCCGTCAAGCAGGCGGCCGTGGATGCGATCCGGCAAATCGTGGTGAGCGATCCGGCGGTGAAGGACGGCCCGGCCTATCAGCTCTTCCACGAACTGGCGGAAGCATACTACGCCGAGGAAGAGTCGCTGGCGGCCGATCCGGCAGAGCCTCGCGCGAACGTGTGGGTCGTGGACGGTCAGGCGATCAAGGCCATTGACGTTCCCACCGAGATCTACTGCATGGTCATGAGCATGCGGGCCAGCAGGGCTTCGCTGGAACTGGCCAAGGATCAGCCGCAGGTCCTGGCCCTCTGGCTGGCCGCCAACTTCCGGCGTGAATCGCGGCTGGGGTTGGACGTGCAGACCGCCGAGAAGGTCACGGTGGACGATCCGAGTCAGCCGGCGGACTTCCCGCGCAGTCTGTACTGGGCGGCGGGCTCCGGTCCGGCATGCTGCAATCTCGTGCTGGCCCGCGGACTCTCCGATATGGATCGCCCGGTGGTCCTGGGTGCCATTGCCGGTCTGGCTTCGACGGCGGGCCCGGCGGCCTTCCAGCCGGAGGCCGGGGGACTGGGTCTGGCCGAAGCGATCCGCTTCCCCGATCAATTGGTTCGTCTGCGGGCGGCGTTGGTGCTGGCCCGTATGTTGCCGACGCAGCCGTTCGCCGGCGCGAACGAAGTCGTTCCCGTGCTGGGCTCGGCGTTCGCGATCAACGGCCAGAAAGCCTACCTGCTGATCGAGCCCGACAAGAAGCTGGCCGAGAAGCTCGCCGCCGATCTGGGCAAGAGCGGCGCCAAAGTCATCGTCTCGGACAACCTGGAGCTCGGGCTCGCCCAGGCGGCTCGACAGGTGCCCCAGGTTGATGGCGTCCTGCTCGCCAGCGACATGACCGAGCCCGGCGTCGTTCAGGCAGTCGCGACGTTGGGTCGCGACGAGCGAGCCGCTCTGGCGCCGGTGGTGGTGCTGGTCAAAGAAGGCGGCATGCTGATCAGCGATCGGGTGGCCGAAACGGACGCCCGCGTGGGTCGCGTGCTGGTGGACGGTTCCAGCGCCGAGCAGATCGTGGCCAAGCTCGAGCAATTGGCGCCGGTATACGGTTATCGGCCGCTGACCGCCGAGGACGGCGTGGCCCTCTCGCTCGAGGCCTGCCTCGGGCTGCAGAATATCGCGGCGAAGCGTTCACCCATCTTTGACGTGCGAGCTGCCGAGGCCGCCCTGGTCCAGGCCCTCAACGAGCATCCCTCCGAAGAAGTGCGGATCGCCACGACGCGCGTGCTGGCCTCGGTGAATACGCCGACGGCTCAGAACGCGGTGGCCAAGATCGCCTTGTCGTCCGAGCAGTCGCCCACGTTGCGAGCTGCGGCGTTCGCCTCGCTGGCCGACTCCGCCCGTTCGGCAGGTGCCCGCCTGAACGACAAGCTCTTCGCCGAGCTCGAGACGCAGGCTCGGTCGGAGCCGAACCTCGAGCTGCGAACGGCCGCGAGCCAGGCTCTCGGTGCGATGATTAATCTGCCCGCCGAACTGGCTGTGATGGAAGGTCCGGCTCAGGCCTTAGGCCCGCAGTTGATTATCGACGCCATCCTCAACAGCCCCAGCGGCAGTTGACGCCGCCGTTGGCGGTCAAGGCGCTGGCGCCGCATCCGGCGGATTCACAAACCTGCAAGGGCTCGGGCCGTTCGTTGAACGGCCCGAGCCCTTTTGATAGCTGTCTTATCTGGCGCGGTCTGACCGCGCGTTCGCGGCCGGATCTTTTCACGCCGTCCCCACGGGCTCCAGCGTCGCCTGCAAGTCGGCCGCGAGCTTCTGATACGCCTGCCAGCCTGCGACGTCGATCCGCAACATCTGAGCGAACTCGAGCAGGTGCGGCTCAACCTCGACGATGCCGGCGGCGAGCTTGTCGGTCCCGATGCGGAGTTTCTCGTCGAGCTGTTCGCACACTTCCAGGATACGATCGACGCGCGGCTGCGTGTCGCACAAGTGCTTGCCGAGCAGGTCGGCCGCGCCGACGACGCGGGCCAGCGGCGGTGCTTCCATCCCCTCCACTTCGAGCGGATGCCAATTTACCGCCTCGCAGACCACCTCGGGCAGCTGCCAGTGACCCAGCACGAGGGCGGATGCCTGGGCGTGCGTGATCCCGACCAGACTGATTTCCTTGTGGGCCAGATCGCACTCGCCGTCCGGCCGGTACTGTGCCGCCACCGGCGCGTAGTCGGTGGGCATGGCCTCATCCAGCACCACCACGCCGACGTCAGCCAGCAGGCCGGAGATGAAGGCCTCCTCGCGGAGCTGCGGCTCGACCTCGGCAGCGAACCGCCCGGCCAGGGCGGCACAGGTGAGCGATCGCCGCCAGAAATACGAGATATCCAATCGCGTCGGCCGCTTGCGATCGAGGCTGTCCACGATGTATCGGCCTAGCACGAGCGAGCGCACCCGCCGAATGCCCAGCAGCGTCATGGCCTGCGATAGCGAGCTCACATGACGCGTCACGCCGAAGAGCGACGAATTGGCCAGGCGCAAGATTTCTCCCGCGGTGCCCGCGTCCGACGACAGCACCTCGACGACTTCACGGTAATCGAAATCCGGATCCTGGATAAGCTCCAGAAACCGAGCTGCCACCTGGGGCATGGAGGGAATCGCGGCGGACCGTTTGAGCATCTCGATGACTGCCGTCTCCATCAGCGGCTCCTTGAGGCAACGGATCGTTGTGGCAACGTTTGAATCGGCCCGAATTCCCGAACCAATTAGCAATGCTCGGCCCGTCTTTTGGAGCACTGACCGGAATGGGGCGATTGCGACCAGACCGCGGCAACGGCCGTCTGCATGAGTGCGGCGAGCGTGCCGATTATCGGACGACTTGTGGCAGATCCATCCAGGGTCCGTTTTTTAACGCAGCGCTGCCCCTCGGTTAACCGATGCAGGCTCAGAAGGAGTGTTGATTTTCGTTGATTCGTGTGGTGGAATCGGGCAGCATGCGATCCGTTCGGATACGCTTCGCCCTTGCACCGAATCCTGCTCGAACTTGCAACACGGAGGCGCATGACGGAAATGGAGTTCCGCGTCAACATGACCATCGAAGTGGACCAGGTGGGCAACGGCCTGGCCATTCAGACCCCCATCCCGATTCAGCTCGTCCACCAGCGCGGCAAATGGCGCGGCGAATGCGAGTCGCCGCCCGTCAGCACGCCGACATTCGATCATCTGGAAGAAGCGCTGGCGGCTTGCGGCCAGCAAGTGGCCGCCGAGGTCCAGGGCGCGGTGATGGAACGACCGCTGATCCTGGCCCGCATCACGCCGGACAACATACCGACGAATATGTTTTCGTGATTGATCAGCGGTCCGTTGTCAGTGGTCAGTGGAAAGAAGCTTGCGCGGGTTTTCCACGCGTCCGAGAATCCGACAACTGGCAACTGACCAGTCAAAAAACACCAGGTCGGCGGCATCTCTTCCCTTTCCCTGCCGCGGTTGCTTCCCCTCCTCATCGAGACGTCGCTGACGCTCGATCGCGTCCTCGTTGATGACGACTACCGCAGCGCACGGGCTGAGCTCGATGCCGCCGACCCGGTTGAACTGATCGGCGCCGCTCAACCGGCGTCGGCGATTGAGCGGCACCGTGTCAGAGTCGCCGCCTGCCGCCCGTGGGAATGGGCAGTGCGCAGGCGGCCGGGCGGTCACGGTGACGTGGTCTCGAGGGTAAGGGTAGGATTCCACTCTTCCGTCCACGAGTACAATACCGTCGCCGGCGCGAATAGCGCCTTTTGCGATATTGTCTCGGCGTGATGATCCATGAACAGGACGTCGTTGCCGGCCGGATGCCGTTTGAACTTCTCAATCGGCGCGCCCAGCTCCTCGGGGATGTTGGCCAGCACGTCCATCCGCGAGTTAGCGCCGGCATTGCCTACGCGGCCTTTGAGCCTGGGCGCGTCGTTGACCACCTTGTCGTGACCGCGGGCGTTGATCCACGCGGAATCGGCGTACAGGAGCGTCTTATCCACGAACTTGTAGGCGGTAGCGTTCGAATTGAAGATCAGACGCTCCTGATCGTTGGATGGCTTGATTCCGGTCATGTTGTTCAGTGCGTAGCTGTACTGAATCGTGTAGTCCGGCGGCAGTTTGTAAAACGTGCCGATGCCCAGAGCGTCGGGATAGGTTCCGATGTCGTCACCCAAAGGATAGACGCGGACCGGATCGGCGTCGGTGGGGCAGGCGAAGATCTCCAGCGGGCGCCGGTCGGACTTGATGATGGTCCGCATGGGCTCGAACGCACCGAACACGCTTCCGCCGCCGGTGGCCGAGCTGGCCGAACGGACGGGATACTGCTCCTTGTTGTTGTTGAGGTAAATCTGCGTGGCCAGGCCCATCGACTTGAGGTTCGAAAGGCAGACCGGCACGCGGGCCTGATCGCGGGCTTTGGCCAGCGATGGTAACAGGATCGCGATCAGCAGTGCGATGATGGCGACCACAACCAGCACTTCGATCAGCGTGAAGCCCGAACGTGGGGTTCGGTGTTTGCGGCTCGAAGTCGCAAGCAACGTGGTTTCAGCATGGTTCTTGAACAATTGAGATCTCCTTGGGCGCGGAGTACCTGCGGGATCGCCTCTCCTCCGGCAGAGCCAGGCGATCGGTTCATGGGTTACGGGTTACGGTTACGCGTGTATGAATGGATGAGTGATGACGGTTTGAGGGTTAACAACAACACAACATGGATAACCTCCTGCCCGGTCCGGCGTAACCCCCCGGTCGGTCAAATCTGATAGTCCTCGACGAATACTTTCATGTTGCGTGGGGTGACAAATACCTGTTCACCGCGGGCCAGACGCAGTTGCTGATAACGGTCCTGGGCCATCTCCACATCGACGCGCTCGCCATCGCCGGCGATGAGTTCGATTTTGACCTGCGGTCCGGCGGCATTCACGTGAGCCACGCGAGCGGGGAAGCAAGGATGCCCGTTGGCGGAACGGGCCAGTTCCAGCTCGTGGGGGCGGACGAAGCCCCGAGCCGCCATGCGAGCCGAAAAGCTCAGCGGGTGCGCATCTTCCACCGGCATCGGGCCGAAGAACGTGCGGTTTCCTTCCACGCGGCCCTGGAACACGTTCACGTTACCCAGGAAGTTCATCACGAATTCGTTGGCCGGATGGTGGAATACCTCGTCCGGCGCCCCGGTCTGCTCAATCCGCCCCTGATTCATGACCACCACGCGGTTGGCCACTTCGAGCGCCTCTTCCTGGTCGTGAGTGACAAACACGCTGGTGACCTGGATCTCGTCATGGAGCCGCCGAAGCCAACGGCGCAGATCCTGCCGCACCTTCGCGTCCAAAGCACCGAACGGCTCATCGAGCAGGAGCACGCGCGGCTCGACGGCCAGAGCCCGAGCCAGGGCCACGCGCTGACGCTGTCCGCCGGACAATTGGGCCGGATAGCGACGAGCCAGGGGTTCGAGCTGAATCAGCTGCAGCAGGCGCGTCACTCGCTCGCGGATTTCCTGACGCGAGGGCCGCTGCCGCCATGGCCGCACCCGCAGTCCGAACGCGATGTTTTCAAAGACCGTCATGTGACGGAACAGAGCGTAATGCTGGAACACGAAACCAACGCCCCGTTCGGCGGCCTTGTACGCCGCCACGTCCTGGCCGTGGAAGCGGATGGAGCCGCTGCCGGGATCCGGCTGCTCCAGACCGGCCAGGATGCGCAGGAGCGTGGTCTTGCCCGATCCCGACGGACCGAGCAGCGCGACCAGTTCGCCGGTCGGCACGTCCAGATCCACGCCTCGCAAGGCGGGAAACTGGCCGAAGGTCTTGCTGATGTTCCGAATCTCGATACTCATGCACCCACACCTGTGTCAGACATCTGTCTCCGAGAGCGAGACTCGACGACGGTCTTGAGAATCAGCGTGGCCAGGGCAAGAAACGCCAGCAATGAGGCCACGGCGAAGGCGCCGACGGAGTCGTATTCGTTGTACAGCACCTCGGCGTGCAACGGCACAGTGTTGGTCAGACCGCGGATATGGCCCGACACCACGGACACCGCGCCGAACTCGCCCATGGCGCGGGCATTGCACAGGATGATCCCGTACAGCAGACCCCATTTGATGTTCGGCAGCGTGACCCGCCGGAACGTCTGGAAAGCGCTCGCTCCCAGGACTCGTGCCGCTTCCTCCTCTTCCACGCCCTGAGCCTGCATGAGCGGGATCAGCTCGCGGGCCACGAACGGCAGCGTGACGAAGAGCGTCGCCAGCACGATGCCCGGCACGGCGAAGATGATCTTGATGCCATGCTCGTCGAGCCACGGCCCGAACCAGCCCTGCATGCCGAACACCAGGACGTAGATGAGACCGGCAATCACCGGCGAAACGGCGAAGGGCAGGTCGATCAGCGTCACGAGAACGCTCTTGCCGACAAACTCGAACTTGGCCACCGTCCAGGCGGCCACGATGCCGAACAACGTGTTCAGGGGGACCACGATCGCCGCGACCAACAAGGTCAGCTTGATGGAGGCCACGGCGTCGGGTTCCGTCAGTGCGGCCCAGTAGGCGGAAACGCCATTCTCCAGAGCCTGTGCGAAGATCGCGACCAACGGAAACAGGAGAAACAAGGCCAAGAACACCCACACGGCAACGATCAACAATGTGCGAACCCAGCGCGGTTCGGCGATCGCCCGTTCGGCGGTGCGAGCGGACCCCGGCGGCTCGTACCGAACCGGTTCGAGGTTCATCGATATGTCCTGAACTTCCACACTCATCCCGTTTCCGCTCCGCGTCAGCCGTTTATCGGTATTTCCGTCCACTCCAGCGCTGCAGCGAGTTGATCGCCAGCAGCAACGTGAACGACAGCACCAGCATGACCACCGCGATGGCGGTGGCGCCCGCGTGGTCGTATTGTTCGAGCTTGATCACGACCAGCAGCGGGGCGATCTCCGTTCGCATGGGCATGTTGCCCGAGATAAAAACGACCGACCCGTATTCGCCGATGGCCCGGGCCAGCGCGAGGGCGAAACCCGTCACCACGGCCGGAACCAGCTGCGGCAGGATCACGCGACGGATGGTCTTGTACCGGCTGGCGCCGAGACTCATCGCCGCCTCTTCCACCTCCGGATCAATCTGCTCCAGCACGGGCTGAAGCGTACGAACCACGAAGGGAAAGCTGATGAACGTCAGCGCGATGACCACGCCCAACGGCGTGAATGCCGCCTGGATGCCCAATGGCTCGAGAAACCGACCGACCCAACCGTTCGTCGCCAGAATCGACGTCAGGGCGATGCCGGCGACGGCCGTGGGTAACGCGAACGGCAGATCGATGATCGCGTCGAGCAAACGCCGCCCCGGGAACCGATACCGCACGAGCACCCACGCCACCAACAGGCCGAACACCACGTTGATCGCTGCCGCGATGGCCGACGCACCGATGCTCAATCGGTATGCCGCGACCGCGCGAGGGTCGCTCACCGTACTCCAGAACTGCTCCCAGCTGAGCCGAGCGGTCTGCAGGAGCAGTGCGGCTAGCGGCAGAAAGACCAGCAGGCTCATGTATGTCAGCGTCAATCCCAGCCCAGGACCGAATCCCGGAAGCACGCTGGGTTGCTTGATTCGCAGCAACGCCATTGCGGTTCTCTCCGTTATCGCCTGGGGCTGTAGATCTGGTCGAACGTGCCACCGTCGTCAAAGTGGACCTTCTGGGCTTTGGCCCAGCCGCCGAACAGCTCTTCGATGGTGAACGTCTCGATTTTGGGGAACTTGTCTGCGTACGCCTGGGCGACCTTGGGATCGCGCGGTCGGTAATGATGCTTGGCGGCCAGTTCCTGGCCCTTCTCGCTGTAGAGAAACTCCAGGTAGGCGGTGGCCACCGCTCGTGTGCCGCGCTTGTCCACCACGCGGTCAACGACGGCGACCGGCGGTTCGGCCAGGATCGTGACCGACGGCAGGACGATCTCCAACGGATCGCGGCCCAACTGCTCGATGGCCAGACGGGCCTCATTCTCCCACGTAATCAGCACATCGCCGATGCGTCGTTGCACGAACGTGGTGGTCGCCGCCCTGGCCGACGGATCCAGCACGGGCACGTTCCGGAAGATGGCAGCGACCAGCTCGCGAGCCTTGACCTCATCGCCGTTGTGCTTCTTGACGGCATAGCCCCAGGCGGCCAGATAGTTCCAGCGAGCCCCGCCGCCCGTCTTGGGATTTGGCGTGATCACACCAATGCCGGGCCGGGCCAAGTCGTCCCAATCCTTGATGCCCTTGGGATTGCCCTTGCGCACCAGCAGGACGATCGTCGAGGTGTACGGCGAGCTGTTAAACTTGAAGGCTTGCTGCCAGTCCGAGCGCACCCGGCCGCTGCGGCTGGCGATTTCGTCGATGTCTTGAGCCACCGCCAACGTGACCACGTCCGCTTCCAGGCCGTCGATGACGGCCCGGGCCTGCTTGCCCGAGCCGGAATGGGACTGGCGGATGGTGACTTTCTGGCCGTGCTTGGCCTCCCACTCCTTTGCGAAAAGAGCGTTGATCTCCTGGTAGAACTCCCGAGTCGGGTCGTAGGATACGTTCAGCAATGTGACCGGATCGGCCGCCAGGGCTGCCGCGCCGAAAGCCCAGACCGACCAGATTCCAACGGCATACCTCATTTAGTCCTTCCTCCACTCGCAGGTTGGCAGCATGCCCGCCACCGCGGAGCTTTCCCGCTGCCCGGGGGCTGTTTTCTGCACCCGGGGGCTGCACTCGGCATCCGGCGTGCCAACACGTATTTCGCGGTCAATACCCCCTTTTTTCGAGCCCGGCGCGAGGTCGAATACGGGGTCCCCGTGATCTATACTGGTAGCAGCCGTCAAATATGATGGGTGGGGATTCGAGCAGACGCATGGAAGAGTGCAATTCATTACTACTGGAGATCTGGCGAGAGGCGTGCAAGCACATCGAGATTGGTGAGGCCGCCGCACTAATGGCGCCCATTCTGGCCCGGCGTTGGCCGCTGGAAATGATGCTGGTGCGGCGCATCGACCCGAAGCGCTCGTGTGTGGAGACCGTAGGCGTCGGGTTGTGCGGCTCGGCGACCGCTCCCGAACACACGCGGAACGAGTTGTCGGCCGGCCAATTGGAGGAACTGCTGGCGTGGGCCCGCCAAGGCCAAATCCTGCACTTCCATCGTCCTTCGTCCGCACCGGTGCCCGTGGGCGTGCTGCCGGAAGCGGTTCGCAACGATATGCTCGTCGGTCCGCTGACGAGCGCCGAGGGGCCCATCGGACTGGTCGTCCTGATCGCTCGCGAAGGGGCGTGCTTTCATCCAGCCAGCCTGCCGGTTCTGGAGCGTCTGCTTGAGCCGTTTTCGGTGGCCCTGGAGAATGACAGCCGGCTGCGGGAACTGCGGGTGCTGCGCGAGGCGGCGGAGGCCGATCGCCGGTCGCTGCTCACCAAGCTGGGCCGGCAGGACTTCCATGAAGAGATCGTCGGGGCGGATGGCGGCCTCAAACCGGTCATGGACCGCGTCCATCAGGTGGCCCGACTGGACGTGCCCGTGCTGATCCTGGGCGAGACCGGCTCCGGCAAGGAAGTGATCGCTCGCGCGATCCACACTCGTTCACAACGGGCGAACGGACCGTTCCTCCGCGTCAACTGCGGTGCCATCCCTTCCGAACTGATCGACTCGGAACTGTTCGGCCACGAGCGAGGCAGCTTCACCGGTGCCATTGCGACGCGCAAAGGATGGTTTGAACGAGCCGACGGTGGCACGCTGTTTCTCGATGAAATCGGCGAGTTGCCGCCCGCGGCGCAGGTGCGTCTGCTGCGAGTGTTGCAGGACGGCGTGTTCGAGCGTGTGGGCGGTCAACGGCAGATGGTCGTGGACGTGCGCATCGTGGCGGCCACGCATCGCAACCTGCAAGAGATGGTAGCGGCCGGCCAATTCCGCGAGGATCTATGGTACCGCATCGCCGTATTCCCCATCGATTTGCCGTCGCTGCGAGACCGTCCGGAGGACATTCCGGCGCTGGCGGCCCACTTCGCCCTGCGAGCCTGCCGTCGGTTCGGCTTCCGCCCACTGGCCCCCACGGCGGCGGACATCGAGTTGCTGCGGTCCTATCACTGGCCCGGCAACGTTCGCGAACTGGCCGCGGTCATGGACCGGGCGGCCATCCTTGGCGATGGCAAGACGCTGGAAGTTTTCACAGCCCTGGGTGCGGCACCAACCGTCGGTGCCGCCGCAAGATGCGCGACTTCGTCGCGGCAGGACAATTCCGCTCCCTCGACGAAGGGGAACGGCCTGCCCACGCTGGACGAAGCCATGGCGGGCCACATTTGCGCCGTGCTGGAGTACACCGGCGGACAAATCGAGGGCGACAAAGGGGCGGCCCGACTGCTCGACATCAATCCCCACACGTTGCGGGCCCGGATGCGCAAGCTGGGCATCGACTGGCAGCGGTTCCGCAAGTGAAACGGCGACTTGGGCGGAAAGAGGCTCGCCAAGCGGGCTGAAAATGGTACACTCATGGCACGCGTGCGGCGGTGCCAGCGCACGTCGCCGGCCGCCGAAGGCTGAGAGTATCCAGAAGCTGGCTCGCATTCGACCGGCCAGCATCGGAGGTGGTGCATGGAGGCGCCTGCCAAGACGGGTGGAACCCGCAAGTCACGTCCGCGTCGCGACCTCATCGGCCGTCTGAGCACGCTACCGCCGATCGAGTTTCTCAAGAAGCATAATCCGCTTCGCCGTCGTCGCCGCCGGCCTCAATTGGGTTTCGATCAGCCGCCCGCAGAGATCCGGCGTCTGGCGCTGCCGCTGCGGCCCGCGCCGCCTTCTTTGTCCATGCGTCTGTACGTGCGGGTCCGGGAGATCGGCGAATGGATGGCCGGCCGGTTGACCACCGCGGGTAAAGCGGCCCGACAGGTGATGCGCGCAGCGATCCTTCGGGCCACTGCTATCGCAGGCCGCACATGGGAACTTGTCAGACCCGCCTTCGTGCGAGTAGCGTCCGCGGCGAACGGGGTTTTCCGTGCACTCGCCCGTTCTCGGCTTGTCCGCTGGCTCGAACACCAGGCGTCGATGGTGAGTGCACGCCTGTCGGCCCTTGCGCCGGCAGACTGGGAGCCGGGGCAAACCACGGCTCTCCTGGCGCGAACGCAACGCGTCCGCCGCACGCTGGTGGGGCTGGTGGTCTGCGAATGGACGGCCTTGCTCGGGCTGCTGATCGTGCTGGGGATCCTGGCGGTGGCTGGCCGTGGTTGGGATCGCATGTCGATTAACGCCTGCGGCCTGATCCTCTCAGCCATCAGTCTGACCGCCCTGGGCATGCAAGCTTGGCACCAACGGCTGGTCGAGGCCTGGCGAGGGATGGAACTGTTCATCTGCGGAAGCTGCGGCGAACTTCGCAACTTCTCTCCTTCGCTGGCTTGTCCGGAGTGCGGCACGGCAGACACGCCGGTGTTCCCCGGTCAGACGCCCGAGGCATGGGCTCGCGGGCGAACGCTGATCAGCCCGCTGGCCGCCGCCGGGCCGGCTCTGCTGGCCAGCATGTTGCTGCTGGCCGCGAAAGTCGTCTGACGAAGCGCAGCCGCCCGCGCCACACGCTGTCACTGGTCCGTCCCCATTCAGGCTCCTACCCTACGAACAAGGTCACGCTGGCGTTACGCGCCGGCGGTTCGGGCCTTTGCAGGCGTTCCCCCGAGGTGAGTGCTGATGAGAGTTGGCGTAGTCAGGGAGACATTTCCCGGCGAGCGGCGGGTCGCTCTCGTGCCGGGCGTGCTGGCGAGCCTGAAGAAGGCGGGTCTGGAGGTGTTGATCGAAAGCCAGGCCGGTGCGGCCGCCGGTTTCACGGACGCCGAGTACCAGGAGAAGGGTGCAACCGTCGTGGCCGATCGCGCCGAAGTGCTGCGGCAGGCAGACGTCCTGTTGCAGGTGCGCACGCTGGGAGCCAATCCCGAGGCGGGTCCATCGGATCTCGAGCACTTGCGGTCCGGCCAGACCCTCATCGGTCTGGCCGATCCGTTGATCGAGGCTGCGGCCGCCGGCGAGTTGGCCCGGCGCGGCGTCAATCTCTTCGCTATGGAGCTGATCCCGCGGATTACTCGTGCCCAGAGCATGGACGTGCTGTCTTCAATGGCGTCCATCGCGGGCTACAAGGCCGTGCTGCTGGCGGCGGCCGAGTTGCCCAAGCTGTTCCCCATGATGATGACGGCAGCGGGAACGATCACGCCGGCCAAGGTCTTCGTCATCGGAGCGGGTGTGGCGGGCTTGCAAGCCATCGCGACGGCTCAGCGGCTGGGGGCCATCGTGCACGGCTACGACTTGCGGCCGGCGGTCAAGGAGCAAGTGCAGAGCCTGGGAGCCAAGTTTGTCGAGCTCGACGTTGCCGCCGCGGATGCCGAGGCCATGGGCGGTTACGCCAAGGCCATGGACGAGGACTTTTATCGGCGTCAGCGTGAGGCGATGGCCCGCGTGGTGGCGGACATGGACGTGGTCATCACTACCGCGGCCGTGCCCGGCCAGAAGGCGCCGGTGCTGATCACGCGCGAGATGCTCACCGGGATGCGACCGGGCTCGGTGGTGCTCGACTTGGCCGCCGAACGTGGCGGCAACTGCGAAGCCACCGTGCCGGGCGAAACCGTGCAGGTCGGCGGCGTGAGCGTGCTCGGTCCGGTCAACCTGCCCGCGACCGTCCCCTTCCATGCCAGCCAGATGTACGCCAAGAACATCACCACTTTCCTTCTGCATGTAGTCAAGAACGGCGAGTTGCAACTGACCGCCGATGACGAAATCACGCGGGAAACATTGGTCGTTCGCGACGGCCAAGTCGTGCATCCAAGAGTGAAGGAGAGACTTGAGGCTTGAGTCAGAGCTCGGCCGCCTAATGTCTGGCTCATGGCTCAAAGCTCACAGCTCATAGCTTAGAGCTTATCGCTCTTTTTGCGGAGCAAAAAGCAAATGGACCCCAATCTGATCATGCTCTTGACCATCTTCGCCCTGGCGGTGTTCGTCGGGTTCGAGATCATCACTAAGGTGCCGCCTACGTTGCACACGCCGTTGATGTCCGGCTCGAACGCCATTTCGGGCATCACGCTGGTGGGAGCCGTGCTGTCGATGAACCAGAGCCATCCCGTGATCACGGGCATCCTGGCGTTCCTGGCGGTGGCTCTGGCAACCATCAACGTGGTCGGCGGTTATCTCGTCACGCATCGCATGCTGAGCATGTTCAAGAGGAAAGGCTGAACCGTGTCACTGGCATACCGTGAAGCACTGCTCAACCTGATTTATCTGGCCGTCTCGATCCTGTTCATCTTCGGGATCAAAGGGCTGACGCATCCGCGAACGGCCGTGCGCGGCAATTTGATCAGCGCCGTGGCCATGCTCCTGGCCGTGCTGGGCACGCTGGTGCTCAAGCAGGTGGTCGGCCTGTGGGTGATCCTGGCCGGGCTGGTGGTCGGATCGGCCGTGGGAGCGTATCTGGCGCTGACGGTGCAGATGACGGCCATGCCGCAGTTGGTCGCGCTGTTCAACGGGTTCGGCGGCGGCGCTTCGGTGCTGGTAGCGTGGGCGGCACTGATTGAAGCCGTGAAATCGGCCGCCCCCGACGTGCTGTCCGCCGCCGCGGATGCCGGCGTCGCCACAACGAGCGTGGCCGGCGGCTATCAGATGGGCGTGGCCACGGCCGCTTCGGGCCTGATCGGCGCGGTGACGTTCTGGGGCTCGCTCGTTGCGTACGCCAAGCTCGAGGAACTCGAGCAGTTCAAGAAACCCGTCAGCTTGCCCTATCACCAGTGGATCAACGCCGGGCTGTTCGTGCTGACCCTGCTGCTGGGAGCGTGGATTTCCGCCAATCCGGCGAGCACCGCCTCGGCCTGGATGTACCTCCCGCTGGTTCTCGTGGCCAGCGTGTTGGGCGTCACGTTGGTGATTCCCATCGGCGGCGCGGACATGCCCGTGGTCATCGCCCTGCTTAACAGCTACTCGGGCCTGGCGGCGGCCGCCACCGGCTTCGTCATCAACAACAACGTGCTGATCATATCCGGCTCGCTCGTCGGTGCTTCGGGCATCATCCTCACGCAGATCATGTGCAAGGCGATGAACCGCTCGTTGACCCACGTGCTGTTCGGCAAGCTGGGGCCCACCGGGAACACGGCCACAGCCGATGAGGTCTACGGCGGCAAGGTGAAGGCGACGACCGCCGAGGAAGTGGCCATGCTCCTGGAAGGGGCTCGCCGAGTGGTGATCGTGCCAGGTTACGGCATGGCCGTCTCGCAGGCCCAGGCGGCTGTCCGCGATCTGTACAACGTACTTGAAAGCCGCGGCACGCAGGTGGAGTTTGCCATTCACCCGGTGGCCGGCCGCATGCCCGGACACATGAACGTTCTGCTGGCCGAAGTGAACATCCCGTACGAAAAGCTGCAGGAGATGGATGCCATCAATCCCACATTCGAGCAGACTGACGTGGCCATCGTACTGGGCGCCAACGACGTGGTGAATCCGGACGCTCGCACCAACCCGCAGAGCCCCATCGCCGGCATGCCCATTCTCGACGTGGACAAGGCTCGCACGGTGGTGGTGGTCAAGCGCAGTCTGAGCCCGGGCTTTGCGGGTATTCCCAACCCGCTGTTCGCGATGGACAACACGCTGATGTACTTCGCCGACGGCAAGCAGGCCATCCTCGACCTGGTATCGGCGGTTAAGCAGCTTTAGTCAGTGGTCAGTAGTCAGTTGTCAGTGGTCAGTTGGTGTGAGCTGGGGGGCGGGCGTCTTGCCCGCCTTATACTCAGGGCCAGGCTCCGACTGCATCCATCCACGACGATTGGCACGTTTAGTCTGAGGCGGGCAGGATGCCCGACCCACGACTTCAACGGACAACGGACCACTGACAACTGACCAACTCACTTCTTTCCTTTCGCCCGCTGTTGGGCGAAGAAGGTTCGCAGCAGGTCGGCGGCATCGGCAGCCATCACACCGCGTTGCACCTGGACGACGTGGTTGAGGCGTCCTTCCTCGACGATGTTGTAGACGGAACCGCAGGCGCCGGCCTTGGGATCGTCCGCGCCGTACACCAGCCGATCGATGCGGGCCAGGACCAACGCCCCCGCGCACATGGTGCACGGCTCCAGCGTGACGTAAATTGTGCACCCGTTCAGGCGCCAGGAACCCAGCTCGGACGCGGCGGCGGTCAATGCGACCATCTCGGCGTGAGCCGTGGGATCCTTGAGTTGTTCGCGCTGGTTACGGCCGCGGCCGATGATCCGGCCCTGGTAAACAACGACGGCCCCCACGGGCACATCTTCGGTGTCCAGGGCGGCAATGGCCTCGTTCACCGCCTGGCGCATGAACTCCTCGTCGGTGTGCCACTGCTGGCCGGGCAGATCGTTCATGTACGGTTCCGCCATCTTGGAAACCTCGCGCAGCTGATAGCCGATAGCTGACAGCTGATAGCTATTCTCAGCCCACCTCCACCGGCTGCGTTGGCGGATACAACTGATCGGCCGGCACGACTCGGCTAGCCTTGTCATCCCAGGCCAGCAGTCGATTTTGGAACCACGACAGATTGGCCATGCGAACGGCCGCCCCCACGTACAAGCCCAGCTCGGGCGGACAGTTCAGCTCCACGCCGTCACGGATGGCCAGGTGATGGTTGTGGTGATGCAGCCGCATGTCTTCGCCGCCCACCCGCTGGTAGGTTTCGAGCACCTTGCCCGTGCGTTCCTCAATGATTTCGAAGCCGCCTTTCCCGCCGCCGAAGAGCAGCGTCGCCTTGTGACCGCGGATCGCGTGGTCGTATCGGAAGCGGTTGGCCATGGTGCCCAGGATGTGCACGGTCATGCCCGGTGTAATGCCCTCGACCGGATCGTAGTCGGCGACCATCTGGAAGTTGTCGGGCAACTCGCGATCGTCCTTCCAAATATACACGCCGCCCTGCCCCAGCACCGTCCGCGGGAACTTCAGGCCGCAAGCCTTGACGATGCGACAGAGCCGGTGCACGAACAGATCGGTGCCTACGCCGCCGGAGTAGTCCTTGTAGTTGCGCCACTCGAAGTAGCGAGCCGCCGACCACGGCCGCTTGGGAGCCGGTCCCAGCCACATGTCCCAATCGAGATCCGCGGGTTTCTCGTGCGTTTCGATGCGGCCGCGCCACGGCCCCTCGTTGATGTCATAATTACGGCAGTACTCGATCTGGGCATGCACCACCGGCCCGAGCTTGCCGGCGGCGATGGCCTCATGGGCCCGGATGTAGCTCTCATCGCTCATGCCCTGCACGCCCACCTGCACCTTCAGGCCGGTCTTTTTCGCCTTCTCGACGACCGCCAGCGCCTCGGGGATGGTGTGAGTCATGGGCTTTTCGACGTACACGTGCTTGCCCGCGTCCAGCGAATCGAGAATGTTGCGGGCATGCCAGTGTTCGGGCGTGCAGAACACGACGCAGTCGATATCCTTCATGGCCAGGATATCGTGGTAATCCTTGAAGACCGCCGGCTCGCCCGCGCCGCCCTCTTTGAACGCTGCCTGGAATTCCTTGGCCCGTTTCTCGTAGACGTCGCACACGGCCAGGATGCCGAGATTGTCGCTCTCGCGCAGTTTCAGCAGTGCGCCGTGGTGTTCCTTGGCGATGCCGCCGCAGCCGACGAGAGCCAGGTTCAGCCGGTCGTTGGCACCGGCGGTCTGGGCGTAACTCCGGGCGGTCATGGCAGTGGCGGCAGCCACAGCACCGCTGGTCCTGAGAAATCGGCGTCGGCTGATGCGGTGAGAAACGTTGCTCATCGGGTGATCCTCGAATGCAAGGGGCCGGGAAACGCGCACAAACAATACTTCCGGCGCTGCGCCGGCATCCTGGTTCCCGAGCCGCGGTTGTGCTACCCAGTTTACGAATTTCGCAGGATGGTGTCGATGCGACGATAGAGATCAGCGGGATCGCCCGGACCTTCGACGGTCAGCGGGCCGTCATAGCCCACCTCGCGCAAAGCGGCCAAAATCGCGGGCCAGTCGGCATCGCCGTCGCCGGGCGGGACGAATCCGGCAGCCGTGCCCACCGCCACGTTGAAGTCTTTCACGTGCACGCGGGCAATTCGCGGGCCGAGCGTGCGGATCCAGTCCTCGGGCATGCCGAACTTCAGGACGTTGCCGACGTCGAAGTACGCACCGATCCACGGCGAGTTGATGCGGTCGATGAGATCGCATAGCTCGACGGGAGAGAGCAGAAAGCCGTTCCACACGTTTTCCAGTGCGATCACCACGCCGCGCCGCTCCGCCTCGGGCATCAACTGACGCAGCGCGTCGTACGACCAGTTCAGCGCGTCGGCATAACCGCAGACAAGCCGGCGCGGCTCCTTATCGCGGCGCACCACGCCGGGTACCACGAGCAGACAGTCGGCACCAATCCAACGGGCCCGATCTAGGCAGGCGATCGTCAATTCGATGGCGGCCTGCCGCACGGCTGCGTCCGGATGCGTGTAGTGCGTCTGCCAGAACAACGCGCTGGCCAGCGAGACCACCCGCAGGCCGGCCGCGCGGATGTCATCGCCGATCCGGCGGCAGGTTGCTTCATCCGTCGTGGGAGTGAGTTCGCCCGCTGAATTGAGCGTCGGCTCGAAGCCCGCAAAACCGGCTGTGCGGGCCAACCCAGCGGCCTGGGCAACAGGCATATCCGCGGCGAAGGTCCAGCCGTTGATGCTTGGGAACATGCCGGAAAGGATAACGGCTCGCGAAGCGGGATACAAAACGATGGCCGGCGCCGTCGATCAGGCGAACGTGTCGATGTGCGTGCCGGCCTCTGCAGCGAAGGCTTCCATGCTCTGGGCCACGCTGTCCATGGTCTCGGCGATCAGGTCGGCCGCCACTTGGTCGGCTCCCTGAGCCATTTTGAGCACCCTCATGGAGACCGCGGACCGCAACTGGGCCTGGCTGAGGGCGGTGCTGAGATTGGCGATGCTTTCGATCGAGTCCATGCGTTCAGTATCGGCGGTTTAACCTGTCGTCTTTGAGTCGGGTTTTTCGTCCGATAAAACCAGCGCGTCAGGCTATCTGCAGTTGGGGATCGCGCGTCTCGGCGGGATGTACCGGGCAAGCGTCGTGACGGCGTCCGACCGGTTCGATCGCTTGCGTGACGATTTCCGACAGCTCCTCGAGCCGCTGCACCCACGAATGAGCGAGCATGAGTCGCGATCTCGCGGCGCGCTCGGCGGGCGTATTGTGACGCAACGCCTGGTCGCAACAGTCGGCGGCCGCGGCGGCGTCATCGGCTAGCCACACAGAGCCGGGAATCGGCTTGACGGCCGGGAGCGACGTGCTGACCGTCGGCACGCCAGCAGCCAGATATTCGTACAGCTTGATGGGGTTGGCGTTGTGCGTGAGCGGCACCTGCCGGAACGGAATCAATCCCACATCGAACGACTTCAGATATCCCGGCAGCAAACGATGATCGCGCGGGCCGAGCCAGTGCAGGTTGGGGAGCGACGGGATCGAGTTGAACGCCGCGCTGCGCGGACCGATCATGACCACGGAAGCACCCGGACGGCGCCGCGCCAATTCCGTCACCAGTTGCACATCCACCCAATCGCCCACCACGCCCACGAAGCCGAAGATCGGCCGGGGCAGCCGGGCGATGTCCTCGGGAACCGCCGTCTCGTCGGCCAGAGCCCGGGCCAGGTGTTGATGGTCGACACCGTGTTCGATCAGGTGCACGTTGGGATGCAGCGACCGCTTCGAATCGTACAACGGCGGCGACGTCGTGATGACCACATTCGCCCGATCGATCAGCTCGCGTTCGCGACGCTCGATGAGGGCGCGGTTGTAGCCCGAAAACTCGCCGAATGCATCGACGCAGTAGTAGATGACTGCTTCCTCGTTGAAGCAGCCGACAAAGTCGGCCACGTCGGGGGCGAACGACCAGAGTTGCACCGGTCGCTCGGGCAGTTTTTGCAGTACCTGATGGACGGCCCGACCAATCAGCGCGCGGTTAAGCCGCCCGGCCAAGCGGGATTCGGGCAGTGGAATCTGCCAGGGCGTGAGCACGGTGATCGAGCCGCTGGGCTGACGCGGGCCTTGGCGAATCTGCTTCAGTCGCAGGAGAATGCTCTTCAGATCGTCGATGCCGAGCGTCGGCCGCCGCGAGCAATGCCAATTCACCCAAATGATGTTGTTCTCGCGCGACAGCTCGCGCATCACATGATGCTTACTGGTGGGATGGAACTCCCACCCGCTCGCGAAACAGACGATATTCTTTCCGGAGATCACCAATATTTCCCCCTTGATTCTTTCCCCACCAGCGCGGGTTCCCGCTGCGGTTGCTTCTGCACCCTCGTTTCGCGCCGGTTCGCGCCAGCGAGAGACGGTGCTTCGGCGGCGGCCTCCCCGCCGGCCAGAAGTCGTTCGATACGCCCGACCACTTCATCGAGATCGAATTGCCTGACAAAGCGTTGACCGGCTTGGCCGAGAGCCTGGGCCTGCTGCGGGTTGTCCAGCAGACGAACGACGGCGGCGGCGATGTCGGCGGCGGTATCGGCCACGATCAGGTCGCGCCCGTTCTGCGCGCCGAGCCCTTCGGCCACGCAGGACGTCACCACGCAGGGACGACCGGCGGCCATGGCCGTGAGCACCTTGATCTGGACGCCCCGGGCGACACGCAGCGGCGCGACATGGACGCGCATGGCCGACAGATAACGCCGCACGTCAGGGACGGTGCCCGTCACCACGATGCTCTCGTCACTGCCGAGATCGCGCACGGCCGGCACGGGCGATCGCCCGACGATGAACAGCCGTGCGTCAGGATGTCGATCCAGAACCAGCGGCCAGATATCGCGAGCCAACCAGCAGGCCGCATCGACATTAGGCGGATAGTCCATCGCGCCGAGGAAGCCGACCACCGGCGGCTTGAACGAGACCGCGGCCGCGTCGTCACAATCCGGCCATCCCGGCAGCACCGGCGGGATCACATGCACTTTGGCCCGCAGTTGCGGCTCGGTCACGAGATCCGCCTCACGTTGAGAGACCATGAGCGTCGCGTCGAAACGGGCCAGCCAGTACCGTTCGCGCTCCGCCAGCCGGCGAGCCTCGAGGCGGTAGATGGAACTCATGGGCCAGTGGGCGTTGGCGGCGAGTTCCTGCCATTTGCGGCTATCCAGATCGTCCATGCAAAGCACGCGGCGCGGGGCGGCGACGCGCCAGGCCAGCGGTGCAATGCCCGATGAGAAGGCGAACACCGCATCGAAGCGAATCTCTTCGCTCCAGGCTGAAAGGCCCTGTTCGAGTATGCGGGAAGCGAAGTAGCTTTCGGTGGCGGTCCCGCCGGCGATGAGCCCGCCCAGGGCGCGGCTGCCGGCAAGCCGATCGGAGAACGGAACGGCCAGGAGCCCGCGGCACATCTGCCGCAACGCGGCGATGGACTGACGCGTCTCGGATCGCAGCTCGGGCGTGTTGGCATTGTCGAGGAATCCCGCGCACCACACGTCATGCCGGCGAGCCAGGCCGTAGAGCAACGCGGCCGATCGGATTTTGCATCCACGATCGGGCGGGCAGGGCAATCGGTGTGTGACGAACAGGATCCTCATGATGTTACTTCTTTGCGAGCACCCGGCCGCGGCCTGCGTGTCTTTGAGCCTCGTTCCTCATCCGGGAATCGATTTGGCCAGCCAGGCACCCAGCGGGCGGGTGACGGCCAGCGGCAGCCGAGGCCAGACCCGGCGTGCCAACTGCACCCGGGGGTTGCCCGGATGCAAATCCGGGGCCCGCCCGCCGCGAGGGACATAGTATTGGTACTGCAGGGGCGTAGGCTCGAATCCCTGGAAGCGCTTGAAGTTGTAGGAGCCGCGATTGTCCACCCGCGTGCGGCCGAAATCGAATTCCCGGCAGCCGAGCTCCACGCCCTTCTCCATGGCGGTCAGGTAGAGGAAATTGTTGGGATGGTACTTCTCGTATCGCGCGTCGCAGCCCGCGAAGTACGGGAGCAACGTGCCGCGATAGATGAAGCTCAGAAGCCCGGCGATGGGTTGATTGCGATATCGCACCACCTGCACGAGATGAGCCGGTCCTCGATCGGCCTGGTCGGCCGGGCAGGTGCGAGCGAGCAATGCCTGAAAGAATGCCGCCGGATAGTTCGGTGACGCCAGCCGCCGCATGCTCTGGCTGTACAGCGACCAAAGCGTGGGCAGTTCGGAGTCGTCAAACGACGCTTGCAGTTCATACCGTTCGCGTGCCTGCCGAGCGGCAGCGCGAGCCTTGCGAGGCAGCTCGGCCAGCACTTTGTCCGGATCGTCGGGCAACTGCTTGCGAAACGTCACATATCGCGAGAGCACGGGCAGATCGGGCCACTGCCGTTCGATGGAGCGCACGTCCAGCCACTGGACGTGCATGCGGTCGGCGAGCCGCCGTGCATGGTTCAACAGAGCGGTCGAAGCCTCCTCGTCATCGCTGATGGCTCCGCCGTACACGCCGTAAGGCACGCTGACCAGCAAACTACCCGCCAGCCGGCTGGCGATCCGCATGAGCGGCAATACGCCCACGACGCGCCCGTCGCGGAATGCGGCCAGCGAGCAATCCTGGTGACCGAACGCCTCGACGACCGCTTCCCGCCACAACTGCGTGTGGAAGAACGTGCTGCGAGGATGCTGCTCCACGTATGTGCTGCAGGCGTGCGTGTGCGGTTCGGTGATTCTGACGACTTGGAGCGCCATCGCCGGGGTCTCCTACAGACGACCTTGGTAATAATCGCCATCCCTGCAGGCCATGGTCTGTTCGCAGTAGCCCACGAGTATGGAACCGGCGATTGCAACATGGTTGGCCTGGAGCATCCGCACGCATCGTTGCAGCAGGTGCTCAGGGGTCTTGCCCATTCGCAGGACGATCACGACCGAGTGGCACAAGGGAGCGACCAGCCCGATGTCCGCGACCGTACTGGCGGGCGGTGTATCGATGAGGCCGTAATGGAATCGGCCGTTGATTTCGCGGAACACGGCAGCCGCCGACGGCTCGGCAAGCAGCTCGCTAGGCGTGATGGATTTGGGATTACCCGCGGGGATCAGGAAGAGGTTCTCCCGAACCAGCGGCACGCAGACATCGGCGAGCGCGGCCTGTCCCTGAATGACCTCGGCGAGACCGGGACGGCCCTTGGCGTTGCAGCTCGCGGTCAGTCCCTGTTGTCGGAAGTCGCAGTCGATGACCGCCACCCGCAGATGGCGCAGTTCGGCGAGACTGAAGCCCAGGTTGGCGGTGGTGATGGTCTTGCCCTCGCCCGGCAGACTCGACGTGATGGCGAAGATGCGGGCCTTCCCGCCGGGCTGCCCGCTGAGCAGCCGCGTACGCGCAGCCCGGTATCGTTCAGCCACTCGGCACGTCGGATCGTGCAGCATGACCACTTCCGGGGCCACCTGGTCGGGGAGAATGGGCGGCGTGGACACGACGAAGGCCGGGAACGACTCGGGCGCAAGAATACCGCCTTCCGCGAACGTGTCGGCAGCATACTGCGATGCGGCCGCTTCACCGGCGGCGCATCGCACGCGTTCCTGTTGCGCTCTCTTGAGTGCTTCGGCTATTCTGCCCATAGTCGTGCCTGATTTAAGACACGGCCGCTAATTCCAGCCGGTCAAGTCCGCCGACACAATCCTAAAACACCATGGCGGCCAACCCGCCCACCCACCGGGCATACCGCTCCGGCTCCTGCAAGCTGAGGTAAAGCAGCCAGCCTAATCCTCCAACCACTCCAATCTGAACGATTGCCACAACGGGCAGCACATAGGCCGTGAACCACCGCTTGGGCGAAGGTCTGACCAGGATGTCCTCGATTGTTTCGAGCACGGGAATGCCCAGCAGACGATTGACCCGTGCGGGACTGCGAACGGAACGATCGAAGATTTCGCGAAGGAAAACGACCACCACGGCCAGGGCCAACCCCACGGCCGCGCTCAAGATGAGCATCACATTCAAATTGGGGCTGGTCGGCCGGACCGGCCGCTGGCACTCCTCGATGGTATTGAAGCGAACGCCGCGATCCAGGTCCTCCGCGGCGAGCATACGGTTGACTTCTTCGAGTTTGGCCTGCCAGACGCCCAGACCGGCCCTGCTGGCCTCCAGCGCCTGCTCCTGCAGCATGTGCTTTTGCTGCCGGTCGAACAGGGTGGCCTTCTGACCCTCCAGCTCCTTCTTGGCCGCCTGATGCGCGGCCAGATCGCGATCGAGCTGGGCCAGTTTGCCGCGGAACGTCTTGAGCTCCATGCCGATGCGGTTGCGCTCGCGGTCCCACGGATTCTGGGCGGTTTCCGTTCCGTCGCTGCCGGTAACGATCTCCTGCCCGAGGCGTTCCAGGTCGGTCCGGAGCCGCTCGAGCTTGCGATTGAGGGCCATCACGTGCGGATGGGTGTCTTTCATTTGTCGCACGGTCTTGGCGTCGGCAATCTCGGCTTCAATCTTCTCGATCTGCGTTTGCAACGCCTTGTGCTGCGGGCTTTCGACAACCCGCGTGACCAGCGCGGGGCTGGGCAGGGTGTCGCCTCGGGCCTGCTGTTCGTCGAGTTGCCGGAGGTACTCCTCGCGAGCCTCGATTTCCGTCTGCATCTCGTGCCGGGCCCGGTTGAGTTGCTCGAGCGTGAGATCCTCGGCGCGAAGCCGTTCGTGCAGCCATTCGGGCCGGCCCGGGGCCATTTCGGGCTGATTGACCAGTGCCTGCGTGAGCTCGGCCTGGAGCCGGGCCACCTCGGCCCGCCGCTTCTCCGTTTCCCGGGCGAAGAATTCGCGGGCCTGGTGCTGGAGGTTGCGAATGGCCGCCTTCGAGTTGCGGACGTAGTTGTCCCTGAGAATGGGTATGACCGCGTGGGCGACGTCGGGTTGATCGCCCGTGTACTTCAGCTCGATCAGATCGTGATTGGGGCCGGAATTGATCACCATCACCTGAAGATTGCTGGCGAGATGGCCGACGAGGGCCCGCTTGCGGGCGGCTGCGGCCTCGGGCGACAAGCCGGTGCCGTCGAACCCGGCCTGTTCGAGGGCCTGGCCCACGGCGGCAGGGCTGATCACGTTGAATCGCAGCGTCTGCCGGTGAATCTCGAGATTCAAGGGGCTGTTGGCCACCAGCTTCAGCAGGATGGGATCCTCCCGCCGCTCAAAGATGGTTCGCATCACGTACTGCCGGGGCACGAGCAGGCTGACTGCCAGCACCACCGTCATCCCGGTCAACATCGGCAGAATGAAGGACCAGCGGCGATACCGCAGAATGGTCAGCAGTCTGCTGACCATCTGTTGCAGGTCGCTTCCGGCGAAATCCTCGGACACGGTCTTGAGCCGCTGACCGAGCAATATGGAGGGCGACTGCGAACTCATCATGACATCCGTCACATGTGCCAGGACCGCAAGTCGCGATCCTGGAGGGTCACCGTATTCACCTGGGCCACATCAGCTGCCGGCGGTGGTTGTAGTCGTCCCGGTGATGGTAACCACCGTACCTCAGGCTGTCCGTCGTGTTTCTCGCTTGGACCGGCGCGTTGTACGCGGCCAACGCGGGCGAGATCGGGAACAACAATTCCTGGATGCGCAGTCCCACGTACCCCAGCGGGGTCGGCGGGACGAACACAATGTCTCCCTCCTGCAGGAGGAAGTTGTTGGTCATGTCCCCGGTCTCGAGCATCTTGTCCACATCGACGACGAGCTCGTGACGTTCCTCGGGCGCGGCGCTGGGCCGAATCACTTTCACCTGAGCGCCCCAGGCCAGGAAGTTGGGCTGGGCCCGTGCGATGACGTCGAGGAGGGTATCGCGCCCGGTGAACGGCTGAGGACCGGGCCCCATCACCTGCCCGAACACGTAGACGCTCTTGCTTTCGTAGGACATGAGCCGCACCGTCACTTCGGGCGACTCGTAGTAGCGCGAGAGCAACTCGGCGAGCTTGGCCGAGAGTTCCTCGGGCGTCAGACCGCTGACTTGTACGTCGCCGATGAGGCGAAGCGTGATCTTGCCGTCGCTACGGATGCGTTGGATTTCGCCGTCGATCTCCGGAGCGGTAGGCGATTCGATCTGAATGACGTCGGGCGGTTCGAGCCGGTATTGGCTGGCGGTGACGTCCTGCCGATGGGCCTGGCTGAAGACCTTGAGGTCCTCATACTTGGGGGCGCAGCCGGCGGAGGCCATGCTGAGGGCGACACCCGTGGCCACAACGGCCGCGCGCCGGTTCAGTCGAGTGGTTGTCCTGCCGGTCATCCCTGACCTCGCTTGGGGTCTACTGTTGCCTCGGCGACCGCCCCTGGCCGGCTGATGACACAGCCCTCCGGCCCGGCGCCGAAACGTCCGTGGTAGAGTCATCGGTTGAATGGCCGTCTACTTCGACTAAACCGCAAGTTTTTTTCGGCCCCAGCCAAATCGGCCTGCTTATTTGACGCGGAAACTCAAGCCCCATAACCGCAGGTCCGATAGAACCTTCTGTACCGCGCGGTGCATCGCGTCCGATAAGGTCATCTCCCCGGTCGGAGGAACCTGCGCCGGACACCGGCGGTCAAGGAGCCCTGCATGTACTGCTCGCACTTCGGTCTGCATCGGCCGCCATTCAACAACACGCCGGACCCCTCGTTCTACTACAGCACGCCGGATCACGAGGAAGCCCTGGCGACGCTGCAGTACGCCACGCTCAACCGGAAAGGATTCGTCCTGGTCACCGGCGAGGTGGGTGCGGGCAAGACGCTCATCGGCCGCATGTTCATCCGCCAGGTGGACCGGCAGGCCAGCACCGCGGTCATCACCCACACCCAGTTGAACCCGCGACAACTATTGGGCGCCATCTGCACGGAATTCGAGCTGGACGTGCCCCCGGATGCGACCCATCTGCAGTTGGTCGACCGCTTACAGCAATACCTGCTCGATCAGTTTGCCCGTAACCGTTTCGTGGTCGTGCTGCTCGACGAGGCCCAGAACCTGCCCGACGAGAGTTTTGAAGCGCTGCGCATGCTGGGCAATCTCGAAGCCGACGACGCCAAGTTGCTGCAGGTCTGCATCCTGGGCCAGCCGGAGCTACGCCAACGCTTCCAGTCCGAGCGCATGCGCCAACTGGATCAGCGACTGTTCAGGCGGTTTCACCTGACGGGGCTCACGCCGCAACAAACGATCGAATACATACAGTGTCGCCTGCAGGTGGCCGGCTGTTCGCGGTCTGATCTGTTCGTGCCCACCGCCTTCGATCTGATCTATGAGGGTTCGCAAGGCATTCCGCGTCTAATCAACCGGATTTGCGATAACGCCCTGCTCGCGGCTTATGCGCAGGGCAGCCACCAGGTGGACGAGAACATGGTTCAGCAGGTACTCGACCAGGAAGGTCTCAGTCGGGAAGAAATCGCCTCGCCCGCTGATGCGGAGACGGAGGCGCGCATCGAGCATATTTACGGCAGCCGGCCGGAACTGGTCGAAGCGGATTGTGCCGATCGCATGGCGGCGGCGCCGGAAGCTTCCGGAGAAGCGGTTGCGAAGGCGGTTTCCACGCTGAGCCATGCGGTCGCCGGTACGTCGGCATGCGTGGCCGGTTCGATCGAAGCCCAGAGTCGCATCCAGACCGAGTGGTCCGATCGCCTGGACCGCACGCTGGCCGAGCTGAGCCAGCAGCTCCAAGCCCGGGCCAGCGGCACCGAGGTGAACGATCTGCGACAAAAAACCGACCGCCTGAGCGAGCGGCTCGATGGATTGCGTGAGGCGCATGCGGAAGGACTGCGCGCGTTGCAGGGTGAGGTGGAGCGCAAGCTGGAGGCCATCCAGACCGAACTCGCTGCCGAGTCGAGCCGGCTCAATCTGGACTCGCTACGCGATGAGACCACGCAACGCACCGAGGCCGTCCGCACGGAACTCTACCGCGAACTCGAACAGCGGATTCGCGATTTGACCGAGCGGTTGGAATCCATCCGAGAGCTGCAAGTCACCGCGGGAACGACGCTTCAGCGGGAGCTGGAGGACAGGCTGGCCGCCATCCACGCCGAAGTGGAGGCAGTCCCGCACGGCGAGGCCTCCGTTGATAAGTTGGCGTCGCTGCGCGAACAGACCGCGCAGCAGATCCAGGCGATTCAGGCGGAGTCCCAGGCCCGGCTGACTCGCTCGCACCAGGAACTGGACGAGCGGATCAAGCAGGTGCTGGAGACGGTCGCGCGGCTAAAGACCGATCACGAGATCGAGGTCCGCAACCGAGCTGAATCGATCACCGACCAGGCCGTAGCCATTGAGGACATCTATACCAGCGTGGGACGGCACGAGGACGAAATTCGTCATCTGTCGAAGACCGCGGCGAAACGTTTCGAGGCCCTCACCCGCGGACTGAACGAGTTGCGGGAAGCAGCGCCGCACACGGGAGCGATGGAGCAACTGCGCGGCGAGCATGCCGCGTTCGCCCGCGAAGTACTAGACCGCTTCGCGGAAAAAGCCGCCGAACTCGACGAGTTGAAGGCCATGCTGGACCGGCAGGCCAGCATGAGTGGCGAGCAAGCGTCGACGTTGGCCGAGCTGTCGTCGCGCCTCGAACGAGAAACGAAACAGCTGCGGCGAGTGCGGCGACACTTACTCGCCACCCATTCGGCCATGAAGGAGCGATTCGCCGCTCTTGACGGCCAGTATGCCGCGCGAGACGAGTTGGAGAACTTGCGTCAGCATCAGGCCGCCCAGGCTCATGAATTCCTCGAGCAGTTGCAGAAGGCTCGCGAATCGGTGGAGAGTTTGGTCGCCGACCTGACCGAGCGATTCCGCTGCACGCACCAGCGGCTGGACCAGCTGGCGGCGGCCAGCGAGACGGAAGGGTCGGACCTCGCCGACTTGAGGCGAGCCCACGCCGAGGATGTGGCCAATCTCTTGCGCCAACTGGAAGATCAGCGGCGGATATCGCAGGAGCAGTTCGAACAGACGGTCGCCCAATGGCAGGCGGCTCAGCAGGAGATCGAGTCGCTGCGATCGGCCGCGCTGGATGAAGCGGCGCTGGCGGAGTTGCGAGACCGGCAGCAGGAGCAAGCCGAGCAGATCCTGCGGCTTATGGATGAGCAGCGGCGGAACCTCGAAACGCTGATCAGCGCCGCCGACCAACGCTATGACGAATTACTGGCCCGCATCGAGACCCTGCCGGCCAGCGTGGCCAGCACGGCCGATGTCCAGTCGCTGCAGGAGGAAAGCCGCAGCAACAAGGCCGCGCTGGAAAGCGCGATTCGGGCTGTTGCCGAGCAGTGGGATCGCACTGGAGCCGGCCTGCTGGCGCTGGAAAATCGAGTCGCCACGGTCGACAGCCACCTGGAGAGACTCCGCCAGGAGCACGCACAGAGCCTCGACGAGATCGTTCAGCGGCTCGACGGCCAGAACAGCGAATATCAACAGGAGTTCGATGCACTCAAGCAGAGTTGGACAAACCTGCGGACGGAATTGTTGAGCCTGGTCGGCTCGGCGATGCCGGTCGAGAAGTTTGAAGCCGCTGAGCGTGTGATCAACCGGGACATGAGCGCCCTGAGGCAGCGGCTCGACGAGATGGTTCAGCGCCGCGAGAAGGACGTGCGGGTGCTGGTGGAAGTGGTGCAGCGGCTGAGCGATCGGGTCAGGGAACTAGAGGAGGCCGAGCGGCCGCAACCGGTGCGAGTGGAGCTTCGTCCGCGAGCGGCCGAGGAACTGGCCGCGCTCAACTCGGCCGCCGAAGACAAGGCCGCCAACCTGCAGAAGCTGCTGACCGCCGCGGCCGAAATGGCCAACCGCCTCGATGCGGCCTCGGTCCAGGTCGAGCAATCGCTGTCCGGCTGGAACGAACAAGCGGATGCCGTCCGCGAGCAGTCCGAGCAACTGCGGGCTTCCGCCGGCGCGTCGGCCCAAATTCTGCAGGCGATGCGCAAGTGCCACGACGCGATCGACAGCAAGCTCAAGTCCCCGGCCTGGCACGGCCAGCTGCGGCGTGGAGAAGAGCTGACCGCCCGTCTCGAACAGGTTCTCGCCCGTTACGAGTCGTTCGAGGAAACCGTCCAGACGTGGATGCAACAGCGGGTCGAAGCGGACGCCGTGGTTCAGAAGCTGGAGAAGATGCTCGCCGAGGCAACCCGCGCGACGGCGCGACTGGGCCGGGTCGGAGCCCTGATGGCCGGCGTGGCGGGCAAGAACGCAATCGCCGAAGCGGTCGAGTCGGCCCGCGAGTACGACGATGCGGTCCGCCCGATTCGCGGTCATGGCCGCCGAAATAACGCGCCGCGACCCGACGTTGAGCCGGTCACCTGGCCCAAGTACCGCACGCACGCACAAGCAAACGCGGGATGAGGTCCGCACGCCATGTGCCAGCGGGAAGACTTCGACAGGAGCTTGCCTCTTCGCGCTTCCCGCACCCATCAGCGCGTGATCATCGCGCACCATCTGATTCACTGCGCGTACGGGCAGTGGTTACCCAACGATCCCCGCGGGAGCGGATCGGAGCAGAGCCGCGAACCAAGTTCTCGGACCTGGGTGAGATTCACTTCGGACGCAAGCGCGTGCAACCTCCGCGCAGAGAAATTCGGGAGTTCTATCGCAAAGCGGAACTGCGGCTGGACTTCCCGACGCTCTGGCTTGATGACGCGAAGAGGCAAGCCATCTCGGACGCGTTCGCGCGGGTTGTGGAGTCTGACCGGTACACGGTGTGGGGATGCGCGATTCTGAAGAACCATGCGCATCTTTTCGTGCGCCGTCACCGCGATGACGCACGAACGATGTGGGCGCGGTTCGCTGAGTCGTCCCGGGACGCCTTGCGGCGGTTGGCGGATGCCTCCGACGATCATCCTGTCTGGGCAAACCATCCCTACGCGGTGTTCCTGTACCACCCGGACGATGTGCGCCGCGTGGAGGCGTACATCGCGCAGAATCCCGTCAAAGAGGGTCTGCCCTCGCAATCCTGGCCGTTTGTGAAGCCGTACGATGGATAGCCGTTCCGCAAGAATCGTTCCTGAGCAGGTCATCCGCGTTCCCGCTCGCCGCCTCGGCTGGCTCCATCGACTTTCGCTGGCGATCTCAGTAAAATCCGGGATTCCGAGAAACCCGCGACGCGCGCAAGTGGCCGCGTTCGCGGGGCTTGCGTTTCTGACCGACCGCTGAGACTGATGGCCGATAGCTGATCGCCGATGGCTGAGAACTGACAGCCGATAGCTGAGAGCTTTTCCATGACCACCCTCGACAACCTGCCCTCGACGTACGAACCCAAGCGTTTCGAAGCGGAGATCCGCTCGTTCTGGGAGCAGGGCGGCTACTTTCATGCCGACCCGAAGACTCCCCCGCCGACCGGCGAGCCCGGCGGCGCCGACGCGTACACCATCGTCATCCCGCCGCCCAACGTGACCGGAGCCCTGCACGGCGGACACGCCCTGAACAACACGCTGCAGGACATTCTCATCCGCTGGCACCGCATGCGAGGGTACAACACGCTGTGGATGCCGGGCACGGACCATGCCGGCATCGCCACGCAGGCCGTCGTGGAGCGGACGATCTTCGAGAAGGAGCGGAAGACTCGCCACGACCTGGGTCGCGAAGAGATGGTCCGTCGCATCTGGGAATGGAAAGAGGCGTACGGCAACCGGATCATCAACCAGCTGAAGCTCATGGGCTGCTCGTGCGACTGGGATCGCACCCGCTTCACGCTCGACGAAGTCTGCGCCCGAGCGGTGCGGCACACGTTCTTCAAGCTGTTCAAGGACGGGCTGATCGTCCGAGGCAAGCGCCTGGTCAATTGGGACACGCACCTGCAGACCGCCGTCGCCGACGATGAGGTCTACCACGAAACCATCAAAGGCCACTTCTACCACTTCAAGTACCCGGTGAAGAATCAGCGGGCGGACGAGCCGGAATTCGTGTCCATTGCCACCACGCGACCCGAGACCATGCTGGGCGACACCGCAGTGGCCGTGCATCCCGACCCGGCCGGCGCACTGAACAAGGTGGAAGCGGAGCTGCGGCAGCAACTGGCCGAAACCCCCGAGAAAGAGCGAGCCGACATCCAGGCTCAACTGGACGCCATCGCCGAGCGGCGTGAAACGCTGTTGCCCACGCTGATCAAGCTGCGCGACATGGCCCTGGCGGGTCGAACGCTCCTGTTGCCGCTGGTGAATCGGGAGATTCCGCTGATAGCCGACGAGTGGGCCAAACCCGAGCTGGGCAGCGGCTGCGTGAAGATCACGCCCGCGCATGACCCCAACGACTACGAGGTGGGCCGACGGCATGGGCTGCCCATGATCAACGTCATGACCGCCGACGGCCGGGTGGCCGAGATCGTCGAGCCGGACGGCACGGTCAACCCCCACAGCAGCAAATACGCCGGTCTGCGTTTCAACACCGACGCCCGCAAGAAAGTGGTCGAGGATCTCGAAGCGCTGGGTCTGGTCGAGAAGATCGAAGACCGCATGATCGAGATTGGTCACTCCGATCGCAGCAAGACGCCCATCGAGCCGTTCCTGAGCGATCAGTGGTTCGTCCGCATGGGCGATTTGCCTCCCGAAGAGGCCCGCCAGATCGAGGGCTTGCGCGGCAAGCCGGGGCTCGCTCAACTGGCCATGGACGCAGTGGCCGAAGAACCGCTCGACACGTTCGAAGCCCGTCGCGATTCGGGCAAGGTCTACTTCTTCCCCAGCCGCTATCGCAAGACGTATCTCGATTGGCTCGGCGAGAAGCGTGACTGGTGCATCAGCCGGCAATTGTGGTGGGGACACCGGATACCCATCTGGTCCAAATCCGGCGAGCTGTCGGCGAAGATGAAGGAACGCCTGACTGGATGGATGAAGAAAGATCGCGCATGGGCGATCTTTTCGGGATCCGGGGCGGATACCACCGTTCTGCTTTGCGTCAAAGAGGAGACGGACAAGGACATTGTCGCCGAGATCGAGGCCGACGGCTTCGTTCAGGATCCCGACGTGCTCGACACCTGGTTCAGCAGTGCGCTGTGGCCCCATTCGACGCTGGGCTGGCCGACGCCGAATCCGGAGTTGTGCGAAGCCGAGCAGTTGCTCGCGCGGTATTACCCCGGCTCGGTGCTGAGCACGGCTCGCGAGATCATCACGCTGTGGGTGGCCCGCATGGTGCTCACCGGGTTGTACAACCTCGGCAAGGTGCCCTTCCACGACGTGTACATCCACGCGGTGATTCAGGACGGGCAGGGTCGCCCGTTCAAGAAGACGCTGGGCAACGGCTTCGACCCGGTGGACATCATCGAAGTGTACGGGGCGGACGCCCTGCGCTTCACCATGGCCAGCCTGACCACGGAGACACAGGACATCCGCATGCCCATGAAGAAGGTCAAGCTGGAGGATGGCCGCGAGCTGCAGACCTCCGAGCGCTTCGAGCTGGGCCGCAACTTCTGCAACAAGCTGTGGAACGCCTCCCGATTCGCGTTCATGAACCTCGGTTCGACCGAGGGGCCGCTGCCGAAACTCGACGTCGCCTCGCTGCGCATCGAAGATCGCTGGATTCTCTCGCAAACGAGCAAAGCGGTGGCGGAGGTGCAAAATGCGCTGGCGAACTATCAGTTCAGCCGAGCCATCACCGCCGCCCGTGACTTCTTCTGGGATACGCTCTGCGACTGGTACGTGGAGCTGGTCAAGCCGCGCCTCGGCGCTGGCCCGCGCGGGGCGGATTCTTCACCGGATGCGGGTTCGACCAAGACGACGAGCGCCGAATCGCTGCAAAGCGCTGAAGCACGGCAGGTGCTCGCGTTCGTACTCGACCAATCGCTACGGTTGTTGCATCCGTTCGTGCCCTACATCACCGAGGGGCTGTGGAAGTATCTCAATCAGATCGCGCCGAAACGCGGTCTGCCGGGCATCGTCGAGCTCGACACCGACAAGCCGCTGGTCGTCTCGAAGTATCCGCCGATGAACGGTTACCCCGCAGTGGTGGATGAGGCGGTGGACGCGGTGTTCACCGATTTGCAAACCGCCACGCGAGCCGTCCGCGAAGTGCGGCAGAACCGCAACGTACCGCCCAAGCAACCGGTGGATGTGGTGATCAAGGTGCCGGCCGGTCGCGTGGCCAGCCTGCAGCAGGAAGCGCACGTGATTCAGCGGCTGGCCAACGTGGGCACGCTGACCGTCGGCGCCGAGGTCGAGCGGCCGCCGAACGCGGCGACGCTGGTCATCGGCGACATGCAGATCTTCGTGGCCAACGTGATCGATGCGGCCGCCGAACGCAAGCGGCTGGAAAAAGAACTGGCCGGCTTCGACAAGCAGATCGCCGGAATCGAAAACAAGCTCGCCAACGCGGAGTTTATCAGCCGAGCCCCGGCTGATGTGGTCGAGCGGGAGAAGACCCGTCTTGCCGAGCTTCGCGGCAAGCGCGAGACCGTGGTTCAGGCGATCGCGGAACTGGGCTGATCTGTTGTGGTGTACGCTTCCAGCGTGCACGTGTTTAGCGCGCGGCACCTTCTCGCCCCGTAGGGGCGCCGGTCACTAGCCGGCGGCGTGAGCCGCCGGTGCGGGCCCAACACTAACTCCCCTGTCAACCTGAGGGCGGCGAAGCCGCCCTCAGGTTGACAGGGGATAGTTTTCCCAGAGACAGCGGTCCGTGGGCTTACGCCCACGGCTACTAACTTCGCGCCCCTTCGGGGCGAAGCCGCGGTGATCTCTTGCACGCTGAACAGGGGTTCCAGTGTGCACCGTACCAACGAAATTCTGCACCCGCCCAGGCGAACAGTGCACTATAATAGACACTCAACAATCTGAGGCGGGCGAGAAGCCCGCCCCCCGGTCTGTCAGGCTTGTTCGGATTCAGCCTCGCCCATGCCCAGGAATGATTCGGTCCACGACTTCTTGGACGGGTCGAAGTGACTGATGGCGCACTGGAAGAAGGGCGTCATCTTTTCGGAAATGTACGTGGTCACGCCCTGCTCGGCGATCTTGTCGAGCGTGGCTGCGTAGCTCTCGAGGATATGTTCGCCGAGCAGATCGCCGCCCGTCTGACCGACGGCCAGCACCGCTCCCACGCCTTTCTTCGCCCACTGAGCCACGTCCATCGTCAGCACACCGCTGATGGTATCGATGGACACGTTCTGGCGGTCGGCGATCCGTTGCATCTGCCCCCAGATGGCTTCCATGCGAGGCAGCAAATCGGTCGCCTTCGTGAACATCTGCCCGTAGCTGCTCAACATATCGGAGGCGAGCCGCGTCAGCTCCTCGCGGGACATGGGCGGCGTGTCGATGGCAGTGGCGCTCTTGCGCGACGTCTCGTGAATCACGCCGAGCAGATCGGCCAGGCCGTCCACTCGCGTATCTTCCGGGATGACGCCGTTCTGCTTGAGCTGTTCGGTGAGCCGCTGGAGAAACACGCTCGTGCCGGCGGCCGCGTCGCCCGCAATGGCGAACACCCACAGCGGCGAGAAGTGCATGGCGAACAAACCGGCGGTCTCCAGCGCCCCGCCGATCATTTTGCGCTGAACGTAGTTCTCGACCTCGGGCGTGGCCGGCTGGGCTTCGGCCTCGCGCTGCACCGCCGCCACCTTCTCGATCACGAACCGCTGGGCATCGCCCACGAAGATCTTGTACAGCGTTGTTCCCCGCAGGCTCTCGGGGAACAACGTATCGGTGAGCAGGCTGGTGGTTCCGCCAGCCACCGCGGCCAGCGAACGAACGGTTCTCTCCGGAACCGAGAGGAGGTAACCCAAACCTCGAACCGCCGACTGAAAGAATTGGGACATGCCAATGGCTCCGTGGTTGTTCCGCTCGCGACTTCGCGAAACGGACTTCGCCCGCCGCCACACGGATCACACGGACTCTTTTGCGCGGCGCGGGGGCTTGCTCTGGAGTAGTCGGACCACGGCGTCGATGATTTCATCCGGTTCGGCCATTCGGCCGCGCCCCACCGAGCGCTCGGCGAGCCAGCCCTCGCCCGGTCCGATGAACGACATGCCCAACTCGCGGAGGGTGGTGACGTTGCGCTGCACGACGGGGTTTTCCCACATTCGCGTGTTCATGGCCGGTGCGAGCAGAACAGGGCAGTCGCGACCGATCATGAGCGTGGTGACCAGATCGTCGGCGATGCCGGCGGCGAACTTGCCGATCAAATCGGCCGTGGCCGGAGCGACCAGGAGCAGGTCGGCGGTCTCCGAGAGACTCAGGTGCTGCGGCTCGTAATAGCCCGGCGTGGCCCACATGGAGGTGAAGACCTGACGCTGCGTCAGAGCCTGGAAGGTCAGCGGCGTGACAAACTGCATGCCCGCCGCCGTCATGGTGACGGTGACGCCGCAGCCGCGCTGCACGAGCCGCGACGCCACGTGGCAGACCTTGTAAGCGGCAATACCGCCCCCCACCGCGATGACCAGCTCGTAGCCGGCCAGGTCGCGGGGCTGAGCCCCCGGATTGCCGCTGGTCGGTTGGCCGCTCATTCCGTCAACGACGCGTCGGAGGTCTCGCCGATTTCGGCCGCGATCTTACCTTCCAGGATTTCCTGAGCGATGATTTCAAGCTCCGTCTTGTTGGTGCTGTCCACCAGCGGACGGGCCCCCTGCATGAGTTCCAGCCAGCGCTTCTGCATGAGGGCGGTGAGCTTGAACCGGCCACCCACCATCTTGATGATCGTGTCGTCCTTCAGTGGTTGAATCATGCCTTTTGCTTCTCCTTGACGATTCGGATTATCGCCTCGACCGTCTCGTCGACATCGTGGTTAACCAGAAAGTAATCGTACGCGCCGCTTTCCTGGGCGTAGCGAATTTCGCCGTCGGCCTTGCTGAGCCGCTCGGCGAGCGCCTCGGGGTCCTCGCTCCGGCGGCCCACGAGGCGGCGCTGCTGATCGGCCGCCGTGGGGGCGAGGATATAGATCGCCACCGCCTGCGGGAACCGCTTCTTCACCTGCAGTGTGCCCTCGATTTCGATCTCGAGGATGACAATCTTGCCCGCCTCGAGGTTGTTGAGCACCGGCTCGATGGGCGTTCCGTAGTACTGCCCGCCGTAAACCTTCGCATACTCGAGGCATCGACCCTCGGCGATGCTTCGCTCGAAGGCCTCGGTGGTCACGAAATAATAGTCGCGCCCGTCAACCTCGTTCTCCCGCCGCTTGCGGGTGGTGGCCGAGACGCTCAGGAAGGCATCCGGCCGCTCTGCCAGTTTTCGGCAGATGGTCGATTTGCCCACCCCGCTCGGGCCACTGATGATCAACAGAACGCCCGCCATGTACCCCCGCCTCGACAATGAGGAATGACGAAGCCCGAATGACGAATGATCAAACGGGCGTCATCATCCGTGCCCGTCCTTTTCCGGCTCACAGCTCATAGCTCACAGCTTTCAGCTTAGAGCTCTACTCATTCCACATTCTGCACCTGCTCCTTGAGCCGATCGATCGCCCCTTTGATTTCGATCACGTTGTGGGCGATGGTCGCGTCGTTGGCCTTGCTTCCAATGGTGTTCGCTTCCCGCAACATTTCCTGGGCGAGGAAGTCGAGCTTGCGGCCGGCCCGCTCGCTGCTGTCGCACAGCTTGGCAAACTGGTCCAGGTGCGACGTCAAGCGGGCGATTTCCTCGCTGATGTCACACCGCTCGGCGAACACCGCGATCTCCCGCCGCAAATCGTCCAGCTCCAACTGCAACCGAGACTGAGCAAGCAACTCGTTCGCACGAGCCAGGAGCTTCTCATGGTACTCGCGCACCACTTGCGGCGCCCGCTCGGCGATGACGGCCAATCGGGTACGAATCTGGCGGCAGTGTCCCAGGAGGTCTTCGCGGATGGCCAGGCCCTCGGCTTGCCGCATGCTCAGCAGGTGCTTGAGGGCTTCGTCGGCCAACGAGGCGATGACCTTCCACTGCCGTTCGCGCTCGGCTTCGCTGATCTCCGGCGGCTGGATCACGCCAGGCAAGGCCAGGAGTGCCGCCACGTCGATCTGCACCGCGGCGTCCGTCGTGACCTTGCCCAGTTGGGCGAGATAGCTCTGGATGGCCGCGACGTTGATCTCCTGGGCGGCGTCGGCGCGGTGGTCGCGCACCCGCAGCACGAACGTCACACTGCCTCGGTCCAGCCGTTCCCGCAGAAGCTTCTCGACCTCGCTCTCGAACACGGACAGGTGTTCGGGCAGCTTGATCGAGGTCTTCAGGTAACGGTTGTTGAGGCTCTTGAGTTCCAGGGCGTAGGCCACGCCGTCTTCGACGTGTTGGGCTTCGCCGTAGCCCGTCATGGACAGAATCATGTTGCCTGGCCTTTCCGAACACGCGACCGCCATGCAACACGACCGTCACGCCTCGCGACGGGTGCCGTCATGCGACGGCCACCGCACGAGCCGCAACCGTCGAGAGGCGGTCAGCTCGAGCCACGGCTGATCCGTGACCTCCATGCCGCGATCTCACGCACCCGGCTGCGTGGCCGTCGGGGGCAGGGCCGGCTGATCCGCCGCATCCGCGGGCGCCTGCCCCGGCGTGGCCTGAGCGGCCGGCGGCTGGATCTTCTCCGGCACGAACACGTAGTTGCCAATCACGGCGATGCCGATGAAGGCCGCGGTCAGGCCAATGGTGATCCAGGTGAAGACGTCGCCGGTCTTGGCCCCGAACGCGCTGTGGCCACCCGCGCCACCGAAAGCACCAGCCAGGCCGCCGCCTCGACCTTTCTGCAGCAGGATGACCAGGATCAGCAGAATGCAGACCAGGATCAGCAGGACGCCGACAATCGCTTGTGTGATGTTCGCCAGCATTCGTTTTCCTTGTCTCAGTGCCCGGCGCCCAGGGCCGGGCCGGCTCTCATCAGGTGGACGGTCCCAATGCCGTCCCTCTGATTTCTATTACGCCTGGGCGGCCAGCGCTCCCTGGATGATACCCAGGAAATCCGCCGCTTTGAGGCTGGCCCCGCCGACGAGCGCCCCGTCCACGTCGGGCTGACTCATCAGCTCCTTGGCATTGTCGGGCTTGACGCTCCCGCCGTACTGAATACGGACGTTGGCCGCGACGGTCGGGTTGTACAGCTTGGCAATCTCGGCCCGGCAATAGGCGTGCACTTCCTGGGCCTGGGCCGGCGTGGCCGTCTTGCCCGTGCCGATCGCCCAGACGGGCTCATACGCAATCGTGACCTTATCCAGGCTCACGTCCGGGCCGCACACCTCGCGGAGGTGCCGGCTGATGACCGATTCCGTCTTGCCCGCCTCACGCTCCTCGAGCGTCTCGCCGATGCAGTAGATCACTTCCAGGCCGTTGGCCAGGGCGGCCATGACCTTCTTCTTCAGGAGATCGCCGGCCTCGCCGAAGTACTGCCGCCGCTCGCTGTGGCCGATGATGACCGTTCGGCAGCCCGCGTCCTTGAGCATGGGCGCCGACACTTCGCCGGTGAACGCACCCTTGGGCTCAAAGTAGCAGTTCTGAGCCCCCAGCGCGATGGGGCTGCCCGACAGGATCTCGGCCAGCGGCACAAGCATGTAGAACGGCGGACACACCGCCACGTCGATGTTCGCACCCGCCGGCAGGCCCTTCTTGATGCCCTCGACCAGAGCCTTGGCTTCCGCCAGGTTCAGATTCATCTTCCAGTTGCCGGCCACGTACTTCTTTCGCATGTCGATCTCCACAGAAGCAGGAAAGCCATAAGCTGTTAGTTATGAGCAATAAGCCGGAGCCTGCCGCTCGCGGTTTATGTCAGACTCCCGATTGTCCGGCCGAACGCTCGCAGCCAATCGCTGCCAGCTGACAGCCGATAGCCGACAGCTCTTAGATCACCTCGGTCGCCCGCGGGTATGAGCCGAGAACATTCAGCCGCAGGCAGTGCTTGCGGGCCTGTTCGATGGCTTCCTGGACGTGTGGCTCGTCCTGATGGCCCTTCACGTCCACGAAGAAGTAATACTCCCAGTTCCGTTTCTTGCTTGGCCGGGACTCGATGAACGACATGTTCACCCCCGGCTCCCGCAAAGCCAGCAGCACATTGACCAGAGCGCCCGGCTCGTCTCGGGTGGTAAAGGCGATGGAGGTCTTGTCATCGCCTGTGCGGCCCGCCGGCTTGCGGCCGATCACGAAAAACCGGGTGACGTTGTGCGACACGTCTTCGATGTTGTCGCACACGATCTTGAGCCCGTACAGCTCGGCCGCCAGCGTACTGCCGATGGCCGCCGACCCTTCTTCCTTGCGGGCCATTTCGGCGGCCGTGCTCGTGCTGGCCACCGGAATGGTTTTGCCCACCAGATTCGTCTCGCTGAGCCACCGCCCGCACTGGGCGAACACCTCGGGCTTGCTGTAGACCCGCTCGACTCGTTCCAGCGGGCACAGAGCCAGAAGGTTGTGGTGGATCGCCCGGTTGATTTCGGCACAGATCTGGACGTCGGTCTCGAACAAGGCGTCCAGCGTGTCGATCACGCCGCCGCCGACGCTGTTCTCGATCGGCACCACGCCGAAGTCAGCGTGCTCGCGCGACACCTCGTCGAAGACGCTGCGGATCTGTGCCACGGGCTCGTACTCGACCGACTGGCCGAACTTGCCCGTGGCCGCCAGGTGCGAAAAACTGCCCTGCGGCCCCAGATAAGCGATCCGAAGCGGCTTTTCGAGCGCGAACGAGCCGCTCATCAGCTCGCGATAGATGGCCACCAGCGTCTTATCGGGCAACGGACCCCGGTTGGACGCTTTGATCTTCTCAAAGACCGCCTTTTCGCGGTCGGGCGAATAGATGGGCGTCCCGTCGACGTTCTTCAGCTTGCCGACTTCGACCACGATTTCCGCTCGCCGGTTCAGCAGGGCGACCAACTCGCGGTCCACTTCGTCGATCTGTTTTCGAAGTTCCTCGAGCGTCATCGCCTCACGACCTGAGGTCAAGCCGAAATCCTGCCCACGGACCCCTTCCCTGGGTTTGCCCGCCCCCGCTGCCCTCCGGGCAGACCGGTCTCCTGACTCGAATCCGAGCCCCGTATGGTACCCGGACCGGTCAGCAGATGCAAAAGGCTAAGCACCGTTTCGCCCGGCTGTCTTCCCGCAAGGTCCACTTGTGAAAAGTTTCCGCGCACCGGTTGGCGGGCCCTTGGCGACCGGCGGGATTCCCGATGCCGCCAAACATGTCCACACCCCGCGACGGACGGCGCCGATTGCTGGTGGCGATCCGGCCCGGACGGGGAGCCATGAAGCCACCGAAAACAGATGCGCTGACATGGACGACGACCGCTGGGCAGACCTCTCGCCGAGAAGTGTTTTCCGAAACCCGTGATCTCAGGTTTCGTAGATTTCATCAATTATTGAAGTGCTGAACTCGCCGAGCAACTGCAGGATGGCCTCGGCGACGTCGCGGCGGTACATGATGAAGGTGTGCCGGCCGCGGACGACAATGTGGGCAGCTTGACCGGGCAGATGGGTCGTGGCAAGCGGACACTTGCCGTCGCGGGCGGCAGCGATCACGGCGACGCAAACGCCCGGCGGGCAGGCGGGCAGTCGGTTGACGAAGCTGTCGGGGGCGTCCGACAGTTGCGGCAGGGCTGGGACGAGCGGGCGGAGCAGCGCTCCCAGCCGTCGGGCCCAGGCCGAGCCCCGGTTCGGCGGGGCCAGCATGACGACGGTTCCGAGCTTGTCGAGGAAGCTCTCACCGGCATCCTCCTCTCTCGGCCGATCTCCGGCCTGCCCGCCGGGGTTCGTGGGGACTACGGCCAGCTCGCTCAGGACCGTGCGGACGATGATTCCGCCCAGGCTGTGCGTGACCACGTGCACCCGCCGCACCGCCGGATCGGCGTGGCAGGCTTCGAGTCGTTCCCGGCAATCCCGGGCGAGTCGCTCGATGGGAACGCCGAAACTCGGATACGTCCAAGCCTTCGTCCGGTAGCCTGCCCGCTCCAAGCGCCGCCGGAGCAGCCACCAGCAATGGCGGGTGCGGCCCAGTCCGTGGAGGCAGATGACTTGTTCCATGGGCTAATCTTAATACAATAGCGGTTCTCTGCCCGAACGGCCGTCCCCGCGCTGGACAGCCGTAAATCCGAATCGGCCGGGCAGTTTTGCCGCCCGAGCTCCGCCTCTGGTGGCCGCTCGGCGGTGCCGTACACGCATCATTGGAGAGACTCATGCCCGGTTACAGTATTGCGGACATTCGGAACATCGCCCTCGTCGGCCATCAATCGGCAGGCAAGACCTCGCTGGGCGAGGCCATCCTTCACGTTACCGGCACGACCAACCGGCTGGGCGACGTGAACGCCAAAAACAGCCACCTGGACTTCATGGAAGAGGAAAAGGTCCGGGGCTGCTCGATCGATTCGGCGACCGTCCACGTGAAGGTCAAGGGCAAAGAGATCAATATCATCGACACGCCGGGTGCCCCGGACTTCATCGGGCCCGCCCTGTGCGCCCTGGCCGGCATCGAAACGGCGGTGTGCGTGATCTCGGCCACGGCCGGCATTGAAGTGAACACCCGCCGCATGATGGAAAAGGCCAAGCAGTACGGCCTGGGGCGGATGATCGTCATCAACAAGATCGACTCGAACCTCGACCTGGGCGAGCTCCTCAGCGGCATTCAGGAGCTGTTCGGCACCGAGTGTCAGCCGGTGAACCTGCCGGCCGAGAAGGGCACCAAGGTCGTCAACTGCTTCACCAACACCGAGGGCCAGACCGATTTCGGCAGCGTCGCGGATGCTCACACCGCCCTGATCGAGCGGGTGGTCGAGGCCGACGAGAAGCTGATGGAGGAGTACCTCGAAGCGGGCGAGATCGATCCGGCCAAGCTGACGGGCAGCATGGGCAAGGCGATTGCCGCCGGCACGTTCGTGCCCATCTTCTTCACCAACGCCCGCGGCGAAGTCGGCGTGCGGGAACTGCTGGATTTCGTGGCTGATTTCTGCCCGTCGCCGCTGGAAGGCAAGCAGCGTGAATTCGTCGAAGGCGACAAGCGCACGCCGATCAAGCCCGATCCGGCCGGTCCGTTCGTCGGCCTGGTGTACAAGGTAGCGGCCGATCCCAAGAGCAACATCAAGTACTCGATGGTCCGCATCCTGTCGGGCACGATCAAGAGCGACTCGTCGATCCACATCAACGGTGAGCGCAAAGCCGTTCGCCCCGGCCAGTTGCACAAGATGCAGGCCGCCGAGCATCCCGAAATCGACGAGGGCATGGCGGGCGACCTGGTGGCTCTGGCCAAGCTCGATACCCGCATCGGCGACGTGCTGGCCAGCGAGCCGACCGAGGCCAAGATCGAGATGCCGCCGTTCCCGCACCCGATGTTCGCCCTGGCCATCGAGCCCAAGAGCCGTGGCGACGCCGACAAGGTGAGCGGTGCCCTGGCCCGGTTCACCGAGGAAGACCCGTGCTTCCAGGCCGAGCGCGATCCGGTGACGCACGAGCTGGTGATCCGCGGCGTGGGCGATCTGCACCTGCGGACGATCCTGTCGCGCATGATGACGTACTTCAAACTCGACGTGAACACCAAGCCGCCGCGGATTCCGTACCGCGAGACCATCACCGGCAGGGTCGACAACGTCGAGTACACGCACAAGAAGCAGTCGGGTGGCGCGGGCCAGTTCGGCAAGGTGGTCATCAACCTCGAGCCGAACGAGCGCGGCAAGGGCTACGAGTTCCTCGACGAGATCTTTGGCGGCACGATCGATCAGGCGTTCCGGCCGAGCGTGGACAAGGGCATCCAGGCGCAGCTCAAGGAAGGCGTCATTGCGGGCTACCCGGTGGTGGACGTGAAGGTGCACCTGGTGGACGGCAAGACCCACCCGGTGGACAGCAAGGACATCGCGTTCCAGATCGCCGGCCGCGAAGCGTTCAAGATCGCGTTCACCAAGTGCAAGCCCGTGCTGCTCGAGCCGATCGTGCACGTGGAAGTGACCGTCCCCAACGAGAACGTGGGTGATATCCAGGGTGACTTGGCGTCGCGGCGAGGCCGGCCCGAAGGTCAGGAGATGCTCCCCGGCGGACTGAGCGTGATCAAGGCTCGCGTGCCGCTGAGCGAGATGTCCGACTACCATTCGCGGCTCAGCAGCATCACCGGCGGCCAGGGCAGCTACACCATGGAGCTGAGCCACTACGAGCCCGTGCCCGGCAACCTGCAGCAGCAGATCATCGAGCAGGCCAAGAAGGATCGCGAAGCCGCCCGCGAGGCGTAACCGCGAACTATCCGTCCTGATCGATCTCAAGTAACAAGCGAACGGCGGGGTTTGATCCCCGCCGTTTCTTTTTGCGCGCAAGGAGCGCTGCCCCACGCTCATGTTCGACGCGAGTGCTCGTCGCTCACGCTTTTTCGCGCACGTACGCGATGGTGACCGGTCCTTCGGGCAGAACGCAGATGCTGGTCGGGCGGCCTTCACGGCGAGCCATGAGCGACGCCACCGTCTCCTCGATGCTCTTGCACGGCTTGAGCAGTGCCTGCGTGATCTGCTCGTCGGTCAGGCCGTCGGCTCGGACGTAGACGTCCGCCTCGAGCAGGATGCGAGCGAGCGTCTGAGCCTGCCACTGATCGGCCGATGCAAAGCCGGGCGACTCGATGGCGGCCAGAAGTTCGGCCGCGCTCTTGTATTGCCGCATCAGCTTGCCGAACGGCCCGTGCTCGGGGATGCCGTCCCAACACTGGGCGGCGACGATGATCGCTCCGCCGCGACGCACCACGCGAGCAGCCGCCGACATGCCCTTGACCGCCTGGTACAGATTGAGGTCGAGCGGGTAGCCCGAGTTGGAGGTGATGACGATGTCGAACGGCTCGTCCACCGGCACCATGGAGCATTCGCCCACGAACCGGCAGCCCTCCTGGTGGGCGGCGTACAGCTCACCGGCGAACACGCGCGTGATGCGCTTATCGCGATTCAGCGCCACGTTGACGATGAACGTGGGCTGAGTCATGCGAGCGGCTTCGAGCATCTCCTCCCAGATGGGGTTGCCGTCGGTAATACCGAAGGTGGCTTTGGGGTGGCCGATCATCTTCGCGCCGTGATTGTCGAGCACGCTTTCGGCACCAGCGATGCTGGGCAGCACGCCCTTGGGTCCGCCGGAGAAGCCCGCGAAAAAGTGCGGCTCGATGAAGCCGGTGAGGATACGGATGTCGGCCTCCATGAATTGCCGATTAACGCGGACATCATGGCCGAAGCGCGTCGTGCCGACCTGGACGAGATTGGCGTCGTCGTTGCCGTCGTGCTGGAGGCAGCGATAGTTGGCGACCACGTCGGCCCCGAGCATGGCCACGAGTTCCTCATGCGTTTGCGGCCGGTGCGTGCCCAGGGCGTTGAGCAGCGTGATGTCCTGGCGACGGATGCCGGCGGCCTCGAGCTCGGCGAGGATGGGCGGCAGAAGTCTGTCGTTGGGCGTGGCCCGCGTGATGTCCGTGTGCACGATGACGGCAGTCTGCCCCGGCTGGACCAGCTCGCGCAGCGGCTTCGTGCCGATGGGATTGCGCAACGCCTCCACGATGGCGGCTCGCTCATCCGGCACACCGATGACGAACTTGGGTTCGATGACCACCGCGTGCTCGGGCACCTTCACGTCGAGGCCGGTTTTGCCGTACGCCAGATGAACGGTCTTCATGCTGCTCATGGACGAGTTTCCTTTTGGGGCAAAGGTCTGCGGCCTGCCAATACGACTGCTGTGGCCGCTCCGAAGGCGCAGGGCCGCATCTGCCGACATTCTACGGCATTCGGCGTTCTATTCCATGCTCGCCGTCCCCGGCTGGGTCATGAGCCGCCGGGCCGCGACCGGCCGTACGCGCGCCGAGCCGCTGCGGTCGCGGCTGTTAGCCGATGGTTCGCCGCGGCTACCGGTCGATGGCCTGCATCCCGCGCTCGGGGTAGCGGTCGCCGGCGGCGATCCCGGCCGGCAGGATGGCCTCAATCCGGGCGAGGTCATCGGATGTGAGCCGAACGTTGACCGCGCCGAGGTTCTCGTCCAGATACTTGATGCGCTTCGTGCCCGGGATCGGCACGATGTCATCGCCCTGGGCCAGCACCCAGGCCAAGGCCAGTTGCCCCGGCGTGCAGCCCTTGGCCGCCGCCATTTCCCGGATCTTGTCCACGAGCTCCAGATTCTTGGCGAAGTTTTCGCCCTGAAACCGCGGCGTGTTTCGCCGGTAGTCGTCGGCCGGCAGATCCTCGAACCGCTTGATCTGGCCGGTGAGGAAGCCGCGGCCCAGCGGACTGTACGCCACGAAGCCGATGCCCAACTCGCGCACGGTCGGCAGGATTTCCGCCTCGACGTCGCGGGTCCACAGTGAGTATTCCGTCTGCAGCGCGGCAATCGGATGGACCTTCACGGCCCGTCGTAACGTGGCCGGCGATGCTTCAGACAGCCCGAGGTATCGCACCTTGCCGGCTTTCACCAACTCGGCCATGGCGCCGACGGTCTCTTCGATGGGCGTCTTGGGATCGACTCGGTGCTGGTAGTACAGATCGATGGTATCGACCTTGAGTCGCCTGAGGCTGGCATCGCAGCAATCCAGTACGTATTGCCGATCGCCGCGGATGCCGAGAAACTCGCCGCCCGGCCCCCGCACGTTGCCGAACTTGGTGGCCAGCACGACACGGTCGCGACGGCCAGCAATCGCTTTGCCGACAAGTTCCTCGTTGCGACCCACGCCGTACACGTCGGCGGTGTCGAGGAAGTTGCCGCCCGCATCGAGATAACGATGGATGACACGAATCGACTCGGCGTCATCCATGCCGGCCGGGTCGTAGAACTCGCTCATCCCCATGCAGCCCAGCCCCACCGCCGAAACTCGCAATCCGCTCCTGCCCAGTTCGCGTTCGATCATGATCGCTCCTTTCTGCGTGTGCCGTGTGCGGCCTGTCCATGTTAGCACATCCGCCGGCCGGCTGCGCAGATCCGGACCAACCCTGCCGTTTCGACGTGGAATTACGGTAACGTGGTTCCGTCGGGGATAGGCTGATGCAGCTTGGAACCGTCGATCACCTTGGTACCCGAGGGGTAGTAGTGCTTGGGGTGAATGGCCGATCCGCGGTAGTTCTCGAGACCCGCGCGGTGACCTGCCACGAAGAGCGTAGCCACGTGGCCGTCGAAGAAGGCCGCGTTGATGCGGTCCTTGGCCCCGTGTCGATAGGACAACGTCCGAGCCAGGTTGTATTCGCGACCGTTGCTTCCAGGCGTGGATGGAGGCGACGCCATCCAGATGCCCTTAGTGCCCCTGACGTCGGGACTGTACGTCAACTCCTGCGTGCTCGGCTCGTAGAACCGCACGCCGTCGGCGAGGAAAACCTTTTCGCATTCACGCCCCAGCTTGGAATGCCTGGGCATATAGTCGTCCGGCACCGCCATCTCCCACGGTGGATCGTCGTCCGCGCCCTTTTGTCCAATGTCGCTGGGGTTTCGCGCGCCCGGATACTTCTTCTTCGCGCTGTGGTACACGGCCGATCCGCCGCGCATGAGCGTCCACATGGTCATGTAGCTGGGCGCCCGCACCGTCGCCCAGTCCGAGAAGCCCTCGCCCCAGGGTGTCACCGTCTCCTGGTTGGACGGACAATGGAAGACACCCTCCATGGCTTGCTGGATCAGCTTGTAACGGGTCTCCTCATCGTTCGGCTTGTTCGGCGCGGGGATCGAACGGTCCTGCATCTGCACACGCAATGAAGTGGCGTAATCGTCCCAGGTGGCGGCAAAACGGTTGTAGCAGACACCGCCGGTGGCCGGCCAGGGCGAAACGGCATTGGCTGCGAAGTAGTAACCCGTCGTCAGCGGCGAGCCGGGAATCCACTCGGCGTTCGTGGTTGCGTACGCAACCTCGGCCTTGCCTAACTGCCCCAGGGCAGCGCTGCAAACCACGCCGCGCGCTTCCTCCCGGGCCTTGACCAGTGCGGGCAGCAAGATCGTGATCAGCAGGGCGACGACGGCCACCACCACCAGCAGTTCAATCAACGCGAAGCCGGGGTGATCATGCGTTCGGTTTGCCATGGCCGACCTCCATTGCGCGGCAAAAGAAATGGGCCAGACCGTTACCGATACCGTCAGTCCGAACAAAAAGAGATGACGTAGCCGATGAACGACGCGCAGATACGCAGGTCCACGCAAGGTGCAACGGGCGAAAATCGCCGTCGCCGTCGAACAGAAATTTCTTGATTACGTGGGCGTTGGATGTGCCTAAACTTGCGGCATCCGCGCGCCGCAAATTGTAACCGGCGCTCGGGCCACGAACAAGAGGCCGACATTTTTGCGGCACTTCGGTATGTTCAGGAGTGCCTATGACTGACAGGCGTCACTCCACGCTGCGCAGCACTCGCAAGTGCAGTCTTGATCGGCACTTGCAGAGCAACCAGGCCGCTCGGAGCGTTCAGTTCGTGTGACTCTTCAACTCGGGGAAGTGCCGCGTCACATAGGCTAGGCAGTCGCGAACGGAAATAATCCCGAGCGTGCCGTCTGGGTTGCGCACGGGGATGTGCCGAAAATCGTTGATATCCATCCGGTTCAGCGCGAACGCGATGGAATCCTCCGGCGTGAGCGTCACGGGATCGGGCGTCATGAAGTCACTGATGGGCCGGTCGATCAGTTCGTAGTAGTTCGGGCCGATGCGCTGGAGTGCATCGCGCTCGCTGAAAATACCGAGGAGGGCGTCGCCGGAGGTAACGAGCAAACAACCAATGTTTCGCTCGGCGAGCATACGAATGGCTTGGGCCACCGGCGTGGTCGGCGGAACGGTAACCGCCGGCGCCGGGTGCAGCGCCGACAACGGCTCGTTACTGATCAGCCGGCCAATGTCCCGATCGGCATCGCAACCGCCAGTAGCGTCCAGGGGTTCCTCGCAGGCCTCGCACAGACCGAGGTTGTCGAAGTTCTGGTAGCCGCAAGCTGTACAGCGCATTGGGCACCCCCTTGGGGTTTGATACTCGACTCCGACCCTCGAACGCCGAATCCGAACGCGGACTTGCTTCCGCTTCGTCATTCGCCATTCGGACTTCGTCATTCGGATTTCGGGTTTCGTCCTTCCTACTCTACCTCCCACGGATCCGGCCCGTCGAGCAGTTTCTGCATGTCGGGCGGCCCCTTTTCGGCGGTCAACCGTTTGACCTGATCGTCGATGAGCGCGTCATACACGGGCGCATCGATCGCGCGGAACACGCCGATGGGCTCCGGGAACTGCGGATATCGCAGCCGGCTCAGCATGAAACCGAGAGCGGGCGAGGTTGCCTTCTCATCGTGGATGAGCAGATCGTACAGGCTGACGCCGCCCTCACCGAGTTTGACCACCTCGGGCCGATAGCCGCTGCCCAGTCGAATGCCTTTGTCGCCGTTCTTGCCGAAGATTAACGCCTTGCCGTGCTCGAGCTCGATGAGGTTGTCGTCACGGACTTCCTTGTCGGTCATGTACTTGTAGGCGCCGTCGTTGAAGATGTTGCAATTCTGGTAGATCTCCACGAACGCGACGCCGCGATGGTGGGCTGCCCGTTGGAGCACGTATTCCAGATGCTTGGGCAGCATGTCCACCGTCCGGGCGACGAACGTGGCCTCGCAACCGATGGCCACCGAGCAAGGGTTGATCTGGGCCCCCACCGAACCGTACGGCGTGGACACGGTCTTCTTGTTCATCTCCGACGTGGGCGAGACCTGGCCTTTGGTCAGACCGTAGATGCGGTTGTTGAACATCAGGATTTTGATGTTCAGGTTTCGCCGGATGGCGTGCAGGAGATGATTGCCGCCGATGCTCAGACCGTCGCCGTCACCCGTGACCACCCAAATATCGAGGTCCTGTCGCACGAGCCGCAGGCCCGAAGCGATGGCGGGAGCCCGGCCGTGGATCCCGTGAATGCCGTACGTGGCCATGTAATAGGGCAAACGGCTCGAACAGCCGATGCCCGAGATGAACACCATCTGGTCCGGATCGCGCCCCACCGCCGCCAGAGCCTTCTTGATCTGGGCGAGAATGGAGTAATCACCGCAGCCCGGACACCAGCGCACTTCCTGGTTTGAGCCGTAATCCTTGGGCTGAAGACTAACCGCAGGCGTTGTCAGCGTTGCCATATCTCAATCGTCCTCTCCATCGAGGGTTCGTTGAATCCGGTCCATGACTTCGGCAATGGTGAAGGGCCGGCCCTGCACCTTATTGAGGCCCTTGGCGTCCACCAGGTACTGTGCCCGCAACATCCAGAGCAGTTGTCCCAGGTTCAGCTCGGGCACGAGGATTCGCTTGAATCGCTTGAGCAACTCACCGAGGTTGGCGGGCATGGGGTTGAGATACCGCAGGTGGGCGTGAGACACCGAAGCACCCTTGGCTTGCATGCGCTCGACGGCGGTCCGCACCGTCCCGTACGTGCCGCCCCAACTGACGACCAGCAGATCGCCGGTATCGGGACCGAGCAACTTCTGGTCCGGAACCGACTCGACCACCTTGGCGACCTTGGCGGCCCGCAGCTTGACCATGGTTTCATGGTTCAGCGGGTCGTACGAGACCCGGCCGGTGATGTTTTCCTTCTCCAGCCCGCCGATGCGATGCGCCAATCCCTTGCTGCCGGGCAAAGCCCAGGGTCGGGCCAAATTTCCATCCCGGGCGTAGGGCTGGAAGGTTTCGGGGTCGATGTCGTTGTTGACTTCGATGCGCGGCAAATCGTCCACCCGTGGCACGCGCCAGGGCTCCGAACCGTTGGCCAGATAGCCGTCGGTGAGCACGATGACTGGCGTCATATATTTGACGGCAATCTGGAACGCTTCGAAGGCTGCGTAGAAGCAATCCGAGGGGCTCTGAGCCGCGATAATGGGAATGGGACATTCGCCGTGTCGGCCACCCAGGGCTTGCAATAGGTCCGACTGCTCGGTCTTGGTGGGCAAGCCCGTGCTGGGACCGCCTCGCTGCACGTTGATGATAACCATGGGCAGCTCGACCATGACGGCCAGACCCATGGCCTCGGCCTTGAGGTCCATACCCGGGCCGCTCGTGCCGGTGGCCGCGAACGCGCCACCGTATGCGCCACCGATGGCCGCACACATGGCGGCGATTTCGTCCTCAGCCTGAAAGACCTTCACGCCGAAATTCTTGTGCTTGACCAGTTCGTGCAGGATGTCGCTGGCCGGCGTGATGGGATAGCTGGCGTAAAACAGTTTGCGGTCCGCCTTCCAGGCCGCCGCCATCAGGCCCAGGGCAGTGGCCTCGTTACCGCGAATCTTGCGGTACGTGCCCGGAGCGGTCTTGGCGGGCTGAACGCGGTAGTGGACCTGGAACATCTCGGCGGTGTTGCCGTAGTTGATCCCCGCTCGCAGGGCCAGTTCGTTGGCCAGTCGAATCTCGGGCTTGGAGCCGAACTTGGCGTCCAGCCACTTGAGCGTGGGGGCGATCGGGCGGTCGTAGAGCCAGAAGGTCACACCGAGGGCCAGGAAGTTCTTGCAGCGTTCGGCATCCTTGGGTTTCAGGCCCGCGGGCGCGACCGCTTCCTTGGCCAGCCGGCTCATGGGGATTTTGTGAACCTGATACCCATCCAGCGTGCCGTCTTCCAGTGGATTGCTGGTGTAGCCGGCCAGCTTCAGCCCGGTGGCGTCGAACGCGTCGGAGTTGACGATCAGGATGCCGCCGCGCTCGAGGTCGGGCAGATTGACCTTCAGAGCCGCCGGATTCATGGCCACCAGCGTCTGTACCGTGTCACCCGGCGTGTAGACCTCCGAGCTGGCGAAGTTGATCTGGAAGCCCGACACGCCGCCCAGGCTGCCGGCAGGAGCCCGGATCTCGGCCGGGTAGTCCGGCAGCGTGGCCAGGTCATTGCCGAAGATAGCGGTCGCATCGGTGAACTGCGTGCCCACCAATTGCATGCCATCACCCGAGTCGCCGGCGAACCGCACGATGGCGGAAGTGATCTCGGCGATCGGCTTGGGTTTGAAAGTGGAAGTTTCGCTGGTCGGGGGATTGATGTTGGTTGTAGACACGACTGGTTCTCGCGGCGTGCCGCTGACCGCGGTACGCTTACGCGCCCTCCCTAGTGCCGCCAACCTGGCCCGGTTCCGGAGGCAGGTTGTAGACGGCGGATGGAAAGTGTTCCACGAGATAATGAACGATATGCTTGACCGACAACACGCCGATGGGCCGGCCATCGTCATCGACGACCGGCATATGCCGGTAATGTCCGTCATGCATGGTACGAATGGCCCAGCCCACCGAGTCGCTGCGCCGGATGGTGGTGGGTCGGGTGGTCATGCAGCCGGCTACCGGCTCATCGAGGCTCACTCCACTGGGTAGCACCCGTTTGACCAGATCGCGCTCCGTGAAGATGCCCACCAGCTTGCCGTCATCGCAGACCAGGATATGGCCCGTGCCCGCCTTCTGCATGGTTTCGAGCGTCACCCGCAGCGGCGTGTGTGAGGAGACGGAGAGCGGTGGCTTCAACTCCAGCCGCGAAAGGTCGTCTTTCCACAGACTGGCCCGCAGTCCCAAGATAGTCTCTCCACTGAAGTGAATGATCGGCAGCAAATGCCCGACGGACGACTCCTTCCCAAATTGTAGTCATTCACTTCGGGGATTGTCACTCAAAAAACAAGGCAATTCACTGATCCTGAGTGAAATATGCAGCGCACCAACAATTGGCAGACTCATGAGCACCGGTGGCGCATTGAGCCTGCGACAAAAGCGAAAGGATCGTGCGTTTTAGAACAAACTGCCGGTGGCTACGCGCTGCGTTTCGCGATGCTCGGGAAGTAGATCCACAGGTGACCCAGATCGTCGTTCTCGCCGAAGAAGATCTGTCCGTCTCGACCCGTGACGGCATCGGCGAAGACATAACCGTATCGACGGCGCTCGAGAACGGAGACCGCCGCTCCGATATCCGCGACGGACCGCGTGTGGGGGTCGTAACAGAAGAGGTTGGCCAGCTCGTTGCCGCAGAATCCGAACAGCCGCCCGTCGTGCGTGACTGCCATGGTGGCTACCGGACTGATCGCGGTCCGGCCCAGCGGCGAACTGAAACCGCGATCTTCGTCCAGGCTGAACAACTGGCCCCGCGCATCGGCCGTGTAAAGCAGGCCGGTGTGCTCGTCGCGGGCCCAGGTGAGCGGCACATCCGCCCATTCACCGGCGGGCAACGCGATAGCTCGCCGCTCGAGCTTTCGAGCCGCCACGTCGAACCGCCACAGATGGCCCGGCCCGTCCAGGCCAAAGACGCCGCCCTTGTTGCCCAGTGCGATGCGCCCCGATCCCGGCACCTCGCCGTGCACCGCCAGCTCCTTCGACGATGCGTTGAGCGTGAAGAGCTTGCGGTCGGTCAATCCGATGATGAACGTCCGATCCGGACTGGCGATCGCATGAAGAATGCGTTCCTGCGGCAAGCGTGCCAGTTCGTGTATCGGTTTCTCCCAGAAACCCCACTCCTGGATCAGATCGTACGGCCAGTCCTGATACTGTGCGCCCACCACACGTCCGCCTTCCGGCCCGTTGACGCAGGCGACGAACCGATCCTTCACGCAGCACACGGCTGCGCAATGGTCCGCCCCTTCGACCACGCCGCGATCGAGAATCATGCCGGTCACGCCGTGAAACATGCCCACGAACAGATGGGCGGCCCGTCCGCTGGTTCCACCGTAGATCATGCCGTTCGGACTGTAGCTCAGGGCGGTGATGCGGCTCTCGTCAGCGCGGATGGGAACGCTCGCGCCCGGAAAACAGGTCGGAAAAGCGACCATCGTGCCTTGCTTCACGAACGTGCCGTGCACGATATCGTCCACGCTCAGTTGGGCATCGGCCGGGTTGGCCTTCTGTTCTTTGTCATCGGCCATGTGTGTTACCCCCAGATGCGAATAGGCAGATGGGCGTTTTTGATTCGCCGATCGGCGGGCATGTGCAGCTTGAAGATGCCCACCGGCTTCGTACCGACGTTTCCGAAGAACAGATCGCCGTTGCGATCGACGGCGCCTCGCGAGACGTACTGGGCGAGATCCGTCGGATGCTTCAGGACGGCCACTTCGGTTCGCTCGAGCGTGGCCGGATCAAGCCGCCAGACCACGCCTTCGCGGGCCGGCCGGTCGGCGGGCATGGGGTTGTACACGGGATCGCGCCAGCGCGAGGCCACGTAGTACAACTGGCGGTCACCGCCGAAGACCAGGCCGCCGCAATGATCCACGAACGTGTCCTTGGGGATGCTGGGATTCCGCTTCTGCGTGACTGGGCCCAAGTCTTCGACGCGAGGCCAGTCTCCCTCGTTCGGCCAGATGCGCATGAGCCGCGGGGCGGCGATCCACGTCACCGCGTAGACGCATTCGCCGTCGGGAGCCGCCACGACGTCGTAGAACACGCTGTGCCAGCCAGTCTGAAACTCGGGGTCGTGAGGCAACACGAACGGCGATCGGTCCAGCCGATCAATCTCGGGATCGTAGCGGACCAGATGCCCGTAATCGTCGGTGGTCCAGACACGGCGTCGTCGGTCAAGAAACAACGCCTGAGCATTCACGGAACCGATGCGGCCCAGGTCTCGCCGCGTACGAGTGCGGGTATCGAAGATGATGAAGTGATCCCGCGGATAGCTCAGGGCGTACAGGAGGTGCCGCTCCTCGTCGTGCAGGAGACAACGGCAACCCTCCTTGGGGATCAGCGTGTCCCACCATAGCACGCGATCGGTCTTGGTATCGAAGGCCAGCAGCGCGCTGCCTCGAAAGCAACGCTTTTCGTCGTGCCAGGATCGCCACGGCGAATACGCCGGCTGATCGATGGGCGGGCCGGACAGATGCGTGGCCATGTACAACACGCCGTCGGACATCGAGGGGACGAAGCTGTAGTGGATCTTGCACTGCGTGGCCCGGCCCGAGTCGTGAGGGTCGTCCACCATCTCGTCGAGCGTGAACAGATAGTCGAGGGCGTCGGTCTGCTCGTTGTAGCGAACCACCTTGACCACGCCACCGGGCATGTGCTCGGAGCAGGCGGCGGCGTAGATTCGGCCGTCCGGGCCGACCGACAACGACCAGCAACTGTCGGCATGCGGATGACCGGTGAACGGATACCACGATGTCCGATACGAGGTGTCAGCGCTCGCCTCGGCAGGCTCGGTTCCAGACGAGCTGCGGGCTGGCTTGCTCTGAGCCAGGAAAGCCGCGGCTGCCACGGCGCTGCCCTTCACGAACTCGCGTCTGGCCAGTTTGTTCGGCATGTTTGCGCCTCCGTTCTTCGGGGCAAGGGCGTCCCGCCCGTTGCACGCTGGAAGTGTGCATCATAATAGGCACGCTCAGTCAGAGACGGCAGGATACCTGCCCCTCAAGAAGCGTCCATTCACACGAGAAGCACTTTTACATCGCCGGGCCCCAGCGTGAGCATGAGCCGGTTTTTCTCGAGCTTCGGTACGCCTGACGACACGAGCTCGAGCAGCACCTGAGGCTCCTGCGGCTTGCGCAATCGCAACACTGTGGCACGGCGCGATCTGTCGAAATCCACGTTGGCCAGCATGAGCAGCGACTTGCGCCGACCCGGCAGGCTGAAACCGGTAGCGATGATCCGCTTGGCGTTCATGCCGAGCTCGGGCGCAAAGTACATCGCACGCCGGGAGATGAAACGCAAGTACTTCTGCCGGATGGCCGAGGCCCGCGCGATCAGCTCGACCATCTCCTCGCCGCCCTCATTGGTCCAATGCAGCGCGTACGGATCGAAGAACGCCAGCTTGCCGTACTGCGGGTCGCTCTTGGACAGCGCGAACCGGCCGGGCCGCCCGACGTCAAGCCCGAGGTTCATGGGCTGGCGTTCATAGACCTCCATGCCGCTGTTGATCATGGGCACGGCGTTGGGCAGGAACATGTTAACCACCGCCGCCCACCGGCTGAACTGTCGGCCACCGCGGCGCACCGCCGTGCGCGGCGTGTCCGGCGTCTCGGCCGCTCCCAGGATAGGCAGGCTCAGTTTGGGCAGATCGGCCAGCATCCGGTGCATCAGGCCCTTCTCCGCGCGGGCCTCGACGTGATAGGCCGGGCCGAGCACGAGGTTGTAACCGGCTTTGCGATGGCGCGCGTGAGCCTGGTAACCCAGATCTTCGGCGATGAACGCGAAATCGGGATCGATCTGCCGGGGCCGAGCCAGAATCATGGCTTCCAGTTCGCGCGGCAAGGCGTGAGCCATGTCCACCCGGGCCCCGTCGATGCCAAACCGCTGATAGTGCGGAATGATGGAGGCGATCCGGTCCCACAGCTCGCGATTGGGCCGGCGCCCAGGAAACAGGTTGGCCTTGATGGTGTCGAAGAGCACGTACGGCGGCTGTTTGTCCGGGTTGTCCAGCAGGGCGGCCGCCTCCGGATGATGGTCGGTGTAGAGCCGAAAATACGTCACGTCGCTCCAAGGCGGCTGTGGATCGTTGATAACGTCGCTGAAGCCGGGCGGCGTGACCACCCCGAACCGGTCGGCGATGGCAGCCATCAGATTGTCGGGCGGATTGGCCTTGGCCCGGGCGGCGAACCGCTTCCATTCGGCCGGATGCGTGATGTTGGGGGCGAAGCGGAACTTGGCCAGATGCTTGCGCACGACGGGCGTTCGATAGATCTCGCCCAGCCGACCGATGATCGGTTGGCTGTACGACACGCCGGGCAACTGCGGCGATCGCCAGTCCGCCTCGAACCGCCGGTCGATCCAATAGAACCACTCCGGATGATCGAGGATCCAGTCGCAGTCGCGAGCGGCGGTCCGTGGCGCGATGTCCAGGATGACCCGCATGCCCAGACGATGCGCGCACTCGACGAAGATCGCGAATTCCTCGTCCACACTGTCAGCACGATCGCCGAACAAGGGATCATGTTGGCCGGCGTCGAGTTTCAGGAAATCTTTCGCTGAATACGGGCATCCCAGCTCGCCCTTGCGGTAAAGGTTGCTCACCTTGACCACGGGCAACAGGTAGAGCACGGTGATGCCCATCTTTTCGAGCAGGGGCAGCAGGAGTATCGACTTGAGGAACGTGCCCAATTCCTGGTAGCGAGCACCGCCTCGCCGCCGGATCAGTTGTCCATCACCATCGTGGTCCCAGGCGGTGGTCGTGCGGACCATCATGGCGTACAGCGTCTGGTGGCGAATCCAGTCGCCGGGCCGGCCGGTCCGCCGGGCCCCCGGTTGGGCGAGCGTCTGCGATAAGCTCTTGCCGCCACTCTGAACGCGCGGATCGGAGTGAGCGTGAATCCACTCCAGACAGGCGGTCGCGTAATGCAGCGGATTGACGACGATCTCGCCGCCCTGACGCTTGCACGGGCCGGCATAGCCCCAGCAATCCCACAAGGCGGGGATGCGATAATCCATCCGGCTGGCCGATCGAGTCAGGCCGGCCGTGCGATCCTGTGTTCTCCGTTTCGCCATCCCCAGTCCCTAGTCCCCAATCCCCAGCCCCTCACCTGATCAGCATCACACCCGAACGTGCGGGGACAGTCACACGGTGTTCAACCGTGCCCAGCGACTCCAGTCCGGCCCGTTCTGCATCGGCGTGAATCGACCAGACGCCGTCGCCGAGCGTGAATTCCACCGCAGCGTCGTGCGCGTTGTAAAGCAACACGATGGCGATGGCCGGCTCGCCTTCGTAGCCCTCGGCGTGGATGATGTGGGCCAGGCAGCGCTCGTGCGGCACGCCGCCGAACCAGACGCGGGATTCGATCTCCGCCCGCTGGCGAATCCGAAACACCGGATGAGCCTTGCGCAAGGCGATGAGTCCGCGGTAGTACTCGAACAGGCGAGCCCGGCGCTTCTTGAGCGACCAGTCCACCTGGTTGATAGCATCGGGCAGATTGTACGTGTTCCAGTGTCCGCGCTTGCTGCGGCCAAACTCCTGTCCGCAGTGCATGAACACGCCCCCCTGCGCGGTGAACAGGAGCAACGCGGCGAACCGCGCCATCTGCTCCAGCTCCGCTTCGGAGGCCTCGGGACAGGTCTGCACGAGCTTGTCCCAGGCGGTCAGATTATCGTGGCACTCGAAGTAGTTGATCACTTCGGTCGGTTCGACCGCCCAATCGTGGATCGAGCCCTCCAGGCCGAGGCGCACGCCGTCCTTTCGCTCGCCGGCCTGGATGAAGCCCGGCCCGCCGCCGTCGCGATCTCCCTTGATGGCATCGCGGAAGCGGTCGTTGAAGCACGCGATGCCTGTTCCGCGCACTTGCTCCTTGCCGCTGATCGGCTTGAGCGGCGTCGGGCCGCCCACCCAGGGCTCGCCCCAGAGCAACACGTCAGGCCGAATCCGTCTCAGTTCCGTTGCGAGTTCCTGCAGCGTCTCGACATCGTGCAGGCCCATCAGGTCGAAGCGGAAGCCGTCCACCTGGTACTCCTGCAACCACATCTTGAGCGAGTCGATGATGAACTTGCGAGCCATGGGCGCTTCGCTCATGAACTCGTTGCCGCAACCCGAGCCGTTGTAGAACCGGTCGGACGACGTCTTGCGGAAGTAGTAGTGCGGAACCAGGCGCTCGAACGGCGAAATCTTGGCCGTGTGGTTATAGACGACGTCCATGATCACGCCGATGCCGCGCTCGTGCAGGGCGTGAATCGCCTGCTTGAGTTCCCTCACCCGGGCTGGACCCGTCGCGCTGCTGGCGTACCAGCCGTCGGGAGAGTTCAAGTACACCGGCATGTAGCCCCAGTTATACTCGCCGTCGCGACCCTCCTGGTTGTCAAAGTCGAACACGGGCATGAGCTGCACGTGCGTGACGCCCAGCTCGACCAGATGATCGAGACCGGTCTTGACGGATGGATCTTCGGGCAGGTGCGTGCCGGACTCCGCGAGACCCAGGAACTTACCGCGGTGCGAGGCCCCGGAACTGCGGGAGATGGTGAAGTCCCGGACGTGCATCTCGTAGACCACCACATCGACCACGCTGGGCGGGTTGGTGTACCGCCGGTCGCGAAAGCCGGGTGGATCGGTCTTGGCCATGTCCACGATGAGCGTGCGCGGGTTCGTGCCCTGGGCGCAGGTGGCGTAGATGTCGCCCACTTCGTCCTGCGGGTTGAAGCCGATGCCTCGCAGTCGATAGGCGTAGTACTTGCCTTCGAGATTGCCCCCGACGGTCGCCTCCCAAATGCCCTTGCCGATGGGCTGCATCGGGTGGGCGGCCAAGCCAGCGTCGCCCTTCACCTCGTCGGCAATGACCACCTCCACGCCGGCGGCGGTCGGCGCGAACACCCGAAACGTGGTCTGTTCGGTCGAGAACGTGTAGCCCAGCCGGACCTCACCGTCGAAGTACCGGTCCCGGTCGAGCAGAACATCGCGGACGCTGACCAGCCGGCTTCCCGCGCCGACCACCCACACCTCGTACAGGTGTTGAACGAAATCGATCGGCTCAGCCGTCTCCAGCGAGAACGTGGTGGTCTGCTCGCTGCGCGGAAAAACCGGTTCAACCGACCGAACAGGAACCGCAACGCCTTCGGAAGTCTTCAAACTGAACCGGGAAATGGGCCATTCCGCCACCGGCACGCGGCGGTTGAGCCGTATCGTCACGCGGGACGGCCCGTCCAGGGTCGCCCCGGTCAATCGGGTCTCAGATTCTGACATGTGAAGAAGTTACCGGAACTGCCCGAGAATTGGAACCCCGGCACGGGGAAGCGGCCCCAGGCTGGAGTCGTGCCGCCGGGCGGCAAATCCGAATGGCGAAGCCCGAATGTCGAAATAAGCCCGAACCACGAAACCCGAACGACGGAGAGCCTTCACTCCCCGGTGGCGATCGGGTGACTGTAACGCGTGACGCGGTCAAGCATGTGGTCGGTGCCGTGGATGATGGGCACGATCAGGTCCGGCAAACCGTCGAGGTTCGTGTCGTGCACATCCAGCAGACCATAAGCGTTGTCCATGGTGGCGGCGACGCGATACTCGGTCCACCGCAGACGGTTGTCCTCCCGAGGCGTGTACCAGAACGCTCCGGCAGGCTCGGCCGTAACGACGATCACGTCCAACTGCCCATCTGCGTTGACGTCGGCGACAGCGACGTCCACCGGCTCGCGCTGATCGCCCTGCAGCCGGGCGTAATCGGCCAGAACCCAGCCATTCCACTTCGACGCCACCTGCTCGGGATGGGGAAACCAGGCGACACGACGGGAAGTCGGCGATACGGCGACCAGATCGGGCAGTCCGTCGCCGTTGAGGTCACCCATGGCGAACCGGGTCGCGCCGCTAAACGAGGTCATCACGTGCTTGGGCCAGTTGCCGGTGGGGTCCACCGGATGCTCGTACCAACTGATGACGCCGCTGGTATCGCCCGGCGCGCTGCAGACCACATCGAGCCGGCCGTCATTGTTGAGATCGATGACGGCCAACGAATCGGCTCGCCCACGCGTGGTCGAGTCGATACTGTAAATCTGCCAACCGTCGGAGCTGTCGGGATTTTCGGGGGCGGCGAACCACACCAGCCGGCCCGGATCGTTGAGCGTGGCCACGATGTCCGGTCCGAAGCGGTTGTCGATCTGGGCGGCGACCACGTCGTACCATCCGCGGAAGTCCGACCGGATCGAGGCCGCGATGTCGTAGGACGTCCAATTCGCCCCGACGCGAGGCAGCGCCGGCGCCCGGAGGTAGGTGATGCGGTCGTGGGCGGCCACGAGGATGTCCGTGCGACCGTCGAGGTTCACGTCGGCGAGGCTCAACCCGTTGGCGTTGGCATACTTGGTGTCGGTCTGGACCGTGGTGGTCTCCCACTCACCCGCCCCGGTCTGGAAGTGAATAGCGACCGCCCCGGGCCGGCTGCCCGTGCCCGTCGCCCCGCGCCACACGCTGGCCACATCCGGAAAGCCGTCGCTGTCCATGTCACCCACTTCGACGGCCACCGGCTGCGTCGAAGGATTGTTGTCCAGCCGCTGCGAAGGCCAATTCGTCACGACGCTTCCCGGGCAACCGGATAGGACCAACAACGTCGCACACGCGGCCACAGACAGGCCCACCGTCCCGTTGCCTATCCGCCCGTTCGCCGTCGATCTGGATTTCATCCTCGGATCCCCTTCCCTGGTGCTGTGTCCAACGTTACCGCTGCGTTCGTGCCCCGCCGGGCATCAGCTCGCGAGCGGTGCGGTAAACACAATCCCCGCGTACCCGACCGCATCCTCCATGGGTCCGAACCGGCTGCGGAGCGTCTCGTTGCTCGTGGTATGCCGCAGCAGAAGGCCCCGCGTGGCACCCTGCTGCCGGCAGGCGGCGATGGCGGCGGCAACCGCGCCCGCGCCGCAAGCATTGTGATGGCGACGGGCTTGCGGGGCAACTTCGTCGGCCTGCATCCGGCAGATCAAATCGATGATCTGGCGATCGTTCACCTGCTTGGCCCACCGCAGGCCAGCCTCGCCGACACCCTGAGGCGTGAAGTGATATCTCGGCCCGTAGTGAGTCAGATCAGTCGACCCCACGAAGATCACCTCGCGGCTAAGAAGCCGGGCCTGTTCGGCGACCGCCCTTCCGATAACCGGTCCGGGTGCCGTGTGCGGTACGAGGATGGGCAGCAATCGAGCAGTCGGCGCCAGGTACTGCAGGAATGGCAGTTGGACTTCGATGGAATGCTCGACGAGGTGAGGCTCTTCGTCCTCGCGGACGCTCGAACAGGCAGTAAGCACGGCCGAAGCGAGGTCTTCGTCAATGGCTGTCTCGCCCAGCGGTGAGGACCAGCTTCCCTGGCCGTAGAGCGCCGCGGTGCTCGAAGCCAACCGGTGAGCGGCGCCAAAAACAACGAATGTGTCGATGCCGGGCCTCCGAGTCAGTTCGCGCAACACTTCGGCGGCCACCATCCCGCTGCAGACCCAGCCGGCATGCGGCACGATGCCGCCGATGGCCCGTTCGGTTCCCGCGGCCAGCGCCGCGCGTAATTCCGTTGCCGATTCCTGTTCAGCCTGCCGGCGAGCCTGGTCCAAACAGCTCTCGATTTCGGCCCGACATTCCTGCTCGGACGAAGGGTAAAAGTAGCTGGCGACGGCGGGTGTGCGCGTGCCCATGCGAGCGCTCCGAAAAGCCTTCTCAGAGGATAAGCATACGAGATCTTGTCCGCACGACAAAGCCAAGACGCCGCGCGCCCCCACTTTCATCCGGGCGAGAACACCGGTGGGCAGCTCAAGGAACGCCTGCACAAGGGATGATGCGTTGGATGAGCGATTCGAGGTCGTACTGACGGCTGCAGTCCACGGGCAAGAACACGCCGTGCGGGTTGTCGGTGGCCAGAATCACCAAGCGGTCGTGCTGGACCGAGTAGCCCATTTCCTGCGGCTGATGGCCGATGATGAACAGCCGAACGTCCCAGGCCTCGCCCAGCTTTTCGAGCAATTCGGGCGTGTGCCGGCGCCCCCAGACCAGCTGGTAGATCATGCCGCCCTCGGACAGGTCGAGCCGATCCGGCGGGGCGAAGACGCAATTCGGGTCAAAGCGGTCCAGTTGGTAGGAGTCGGGCAACGAGTGGGCGTAGAAGATACCGTTGTCGCTGCGGGCGGCCACGGGAAATGAGGCGATGAACGCATTGATGGCCTCGAGCGCCTCATCCACCCGTTTGTCGCCTAGCACCTCGGCGACCCCGCGCTCGAACTCCTCGGTCACCAGGCGGCCCGCCTTGGTGATCTCGTGCTTCTGCAACTGGGCCAGTTCGTGGTTGCTCTGCAGGAAATGAACCTGCTCGGGCAAGAACACCTTCCACTGGGCGGCGTCCAGCAGCAGTTCGACGGATCGATCGACCCAGTCGACGGTCTGCGGGTCCGAGTGGATCATCTCATGCAGGAGGACATGACGGACGGGCGTCGATTCGAGCCGGCAATAACGTACGAGCTTCTCGAAGTTGCGGCGGTTGCCGTGCAGGTCGCCGGTCATGACCACTTGGCCATAGTTGGCGAAGCGCAACAACGATCCGTCGCGCAGCGGATCCTCGTAATTGAGTTCCGTCGCCTGCTGGAGTGTCTCGATAGCGGAGTCGGCCAGGCTCATGCGGCCGTATCGCCGGAAGAGGACGTAAATGTCTGCATCGGCCCCCGTTTACCACGGATCGCCGGGCCGGTCAATGTCGCTTGGTTCTTGTCCAGGATGTGCTGGGCGAGTTCGAGCCGGCGGATCACCTCGCTCATGTTGGCCGGCCGCTCCTGCGGGTTCTGGCGGCAGCAGTCGAGGACCAGCCGACTCAGGGCGGTCGGCACGTTAGGGTTCAACTGCTCCGGAGGCAGTGCCTCGCGGGGGCCGACCAGGTCGATGCCCGTGCTGCGCTTCTTGCTGGGCATGACCGTCGGGTAGTTTTGGCCGGTGATCGCCCAGTAGAGCGTGGCCCCGAAGTTGTAGATGTCGGTGCGCTGGTCGAGGGGGATCCGCCGTTCGACCTGCTCGGGGGCGATGTAGTCGGGCGTGCCCTGGATCCGTTCCTTGATGTGCCCGATCGGGCAGGCCAGCCCGAAATCGATGATCTTCACCTCGCCGTCGTTGCCCACCATGATGTTGTTGGGCTTGATGTCGGTGTGGATGTAGCCCATCTGGTGCAGCGAGTCCAGGCCGTGGGCGACCCGGATGAAAAGGCCGAGCAGGCCGTGCGTGCCGAGGGGGCCGATCTGCTCGAGCGTGCGACCATCGATATATTCCATGAAGATGTGCAGCTCGCGGGTCTGGAAGAATCTCCGCAAACGCCGCATTTCAAAGCTCTTACGCAAATATGGGCGGTCGAGCCGGTGAGAGATTTCGAAGTCGTTCTGGGCCTGGATCAGGTAGCGATCGTCGTCGGTCGCTCGCCGGACGACCCGCTTGAGTGCGACCATTTCGCCGGTCCGCTGGTTCTCCGCCAGCCAAATGGTCGCCCGCGCGCCGGTACCCAGTCGCTCGTAGATTGTGTAACCCGGTACGGTGAAACTCACCTGAACAGTCCAAAAAAAGGCCGGACCCCTCAGCGGGGGTCTGGATCACAAGCCGCTACAAAGTCGTCGGGAGACGGGCACGCGTTGCGCTATTCTATGGGTTCGCCAAGTTTGCCGTCAACCGCTTGACAGACATTAGGTAACATCGGTCAGGCCGCGAACCCAGTTCACCTAACCGCCAGCGAAACGGTGGAGTTGCGTGCGGATTCGGGACAGGGTTCTCAGCGTGCGGGCGCACGCGGAAGCGGAGATCGACTTAGGCCGAAGCGTCAACAGTCAGGCACGGGAACCCCTTACCGGCGCGGGCTCTGAGTAGGGCTCGTCGGGGCTTGCGTCGGGGCCGGATCGGAGATGACCGGAACGGCCAGCGCGTCGTAGTGGACCTGGTCGGAGGGGATGGAACACTCGCGCTGGAGGGCGCGAACGAGGTCGTTGGCCTTCTCCCACTGTTCGCGTGTAACTTGGTTGGAGTTATCGGCCGCCAGCAGGTGGATTCGGACCGTGCCTTCGTCTCCCGCCGGCTGTTGCGTCTGCCACCGGCTGGTCGGATAGGCCAGCCCGTCACGGCTGATGATGAAATGGGAGACGATGCCCTTGGTGCCGGGCGTCTGGGAATCCAGTTGGATACTGCGCCAGGTCGCCCGAGGCGTGTCCCGGTTCACGATGCTCATCAACTCGGTACGGGTGGTGGCGGCCGGCAGGCGCTTGGGCTGGAACCAGTCGAGCAGCGCCGCCCCCAACGTCATGGAGGCCACCAGGCAGCCAAGCGTGCGTGCCATCCGTTTGTTGCGTTGCATTGCTTCGAGTGCCTGGCTGCGATGCGATTTCGCGGTGCCCATGCTTCGGCTCCGTCCGAATATGCTGAGGCCCATTTGTACTATAGCTATCGGTACAACGCAACACAGGACTGGGATCTTTTTTGCCCCAATCGTCGATTTCCTTGCGCGTCCGATGGGCCCATCGAATGCCAATGCTGAGGAGCGGGTTTTTATCGGCCGCACTCTCGCCGCACGAGACGCGCAAACACAAGGCGAACGCGAGCCGCACGGCGCCCGCGTTCGCCCGAAAGCCTATCCGCCGAACGACGACACTTACTTCGTCGAGAACCGGTAGATGGTCTGCGACGTGAACTTCTGCCCCGGCCTCAGCACGACCGAGGGGAACTTCGGATTGTCCTGCTTGTTTGGCGAGTCCGGGAAGTGCTGGGTTTCCAGACAGAACCCGTAACGACGCTTATAGACCTTGCCCTCCTTGCCGACGATCGTGCCGTCCAGGAAGTTGCCCGTGTAGAACTGCACGCCGGGCTCGGTGGTGTAGACCTCCATGACGCGGCCGCTGGTGGGCTCGTACACGCGGGCGGCCAGGCTCAGCTCGTTGCCCTTCTTGTTCAGCACGAAGTTGTGATCGTAACCGCCGCCGAACCGGATCTGCTCGTCGGAGGTCTGGTCGATCCGCTCGCCGATCTTGTGCGGCGTGGTGAAGTCGAAGGGCGTGCCCTTCACGGGCCGAAGCTCGCCCGTGGGGATGAGCGTCTCGTCCACCGGGGTGATGTGGTCGGCGTTGATCATTACTTCGTGGCCCAGGATGTCGCCGTTGCCCTGCCCGGCCAGGTTGAAGTACGAGTGGTTGGTCAGGTTGAGCACGGTCGGCTTGTCGGTGGTGGCCTCGTAGTCGATCTTCAGCTCGTTGTTCTTGGTCAGCGTGTAGATCACCGTGCACTTGAGGTTACCCGGGTAACCCTCCTCGCCGTCCTTGCTCAGGTAGGTGAGCTTGAGGCTGACGCCGTCGGCGTCCATGTAGGGCTCGGCGTCCCAGATGACCTTGTCGAAGCCCTTGAGCCCGCCGTGCAGGTGGTTGATGTTATTGTTGTTGACGGCGAGCTGGTATTCCCTCCCGTCCAGCGTGAAGCGGCCTTTGGCGATGCGGTTGCCGTAGCGGCCCACGATCGCTCCGAAATAGGGCGTGGTCTCGAGGTACTCGGCCACCGAGGCATAGCCCAGGACGACGTCGGCGGGATTGCCGTTGCGGTCGGGCACGTCCAGCGAGCGGACGATGCCTCCGTAGTTGCTGATGTCAGCCCGCATGCCCTTGCCGTTGGTCATGTAGAAGACCGACACGGGCTTGCCGTCCACGGTTCCCCAGCTCTTCTTGCGGTAATTCATGCCGCCCGTGCCTCCTTGTGTATCGTCCGATTGTACGGCCGCCGAGCCCGCCGGCTGATCCACGGTCTGACCGGACTTCGTGTTCTCGGAGCAAGAACACAGGCCCAGCGCCACCAGTCCCAGGCCGGCCACGACGGTCAATGAAACGCGCCCCATGCTCATGGTCCACTCCTTGTCTGAGAGCCGAATTGAGGTATGTACGTGCGGCCTGCAGGATATCGCATTTGTCGCCGGCTGCAACTCACATGAGCCGTGGGCTATGGGCTGTGGGCTATGAGCCAGACGGGCCGAGACCCGACACCGTGGCATCACTGGACACGATGCTCCCCG
>JAKPHF010000078.1 GCA_029550525.1 Planctomycetota bacterium | reverse complement strand
CGATCGCGGAAAGCAGCCCGATGGTGGTTGCAATGTCCATACAGATCCTCGCCGGGCGCGGCTCGTCCGGATAAAACACGCCGTCGCGCAGGGGCGGCAGACTTACACCCGCCGGCACCGCGCGGATACGCTCCTCATATCGGTTCGCCCGGCGATGCTGTTAACGACCGATCCGCGGAGGACGGAAGCCGGCAGCACGCGCCGCTGTAATCCGTCTGTCGAAGCGGGCCTTATGGGACCAAAAAAAGCCCCGGGCAGGATCGCCCGGGGCCATAGAGCACAGATGTGGTTTATTCGCCGGATGTCAATCGCCAATCCGGCACTCGAGGATGCCGCCCGAGTAGCCGGGCTGCAACTGAACCACGATGCGAATCTTGTTTATCAGCACCGGCTCGAACGTGACTTCGTTGAACCGGTCCTTCTCGACGGTGTACGGGCCGTGTGCCTTGGCCACCTCCCATTGGCCGCTTTCCGTGCGAGTCTCCACATACCAGGATTGCGGCACTCGGCATGCGCCCGTTCCTGTGTCATCAAACCAATAGACGGCCACCGAACGAACCATCCGCGGCTCGGGCAGGGCGATCTCGACCCACTCCTTCGAACCGCAGTGGTCCCACCAGGTGAAGCGCGGGATGCTCGTATCCGCCGAGTTCTTGGGCAGGATATTATCGGTCAAAGCAGCCGTCGTATCGCGGGGATTGCACCAGGACGCGGTTTCCGCTCCGCGGGGAGGAAGCTTCTGCCATGCCTTGGCGTCGGGGCCGTCACCGATCCACGGGAACGCCGACACTCGCAGCCGTGCACATCCCATGGGGATCAGCGTGATTTCTTCGATCGGCTCTTCGCTGCGAACCGGGCTGTCCTGGATTTCGCCGATCAACCCGTTGGGCTCCTGCTCCCATTGCGGGATGCGGCGAGCCCGGGCCGTCATCGATACCGGTGCAGCTTCCAACGTGAAGGGCTGCGCCGGCAACGGGCCGGGACGCTTGCTGAACTCGAACGACCGGGCCGGATCCTGCGCGTCGAGCACCAGACCGTAGTTCCAGGGGCTCTTCGGGAACACTTCATACGCGGCCCAGGCGCGGCCGTTGTCATACTCCTTCCACTCTTCCTCGATTCGCAGCGAATACGTCAGCGGACCACGATCGACCGATACTGCGTTGCGATTCTTTTCCCACAGGCGGGTGCGAATCTGCATGGGCAGCCGCAGCCGAAGCACGTCGCCCTTCTTCCACGTGCGATCCACCACCGCCCAGGCGCCGGGCTGGGCGTCGAAATGCACGCGCTTCCCGTTCACCCGCACGCGGGCGTCGTCGCACCAGTGCGGAATACGCAGCGCCAGCGCGAACCGCACGTCCTTGGGCGTGTCCAGCGTGAACTCGACCGTGTCGCCGAACGGATACTGCGTGACCTGTTGGATGGTGACTTCCACACCGTCGCCCACCTTGGCCTTCACCGTGCCGGGCGCGTACAACGCGACGGCCAGGCCGTTGCCCGGTGTGGCGAACCAGGCATGCTCGGCGTAGTACGGCCATCCGAAGGCCACGTTGTGCTGGCAGCAGCGGTACTGCTCGTAGGGCGAGTACGAGAACATATCGCCGCGATTTTCGATCATGGGCGCCTTGTTCTGCCGGCACAGCTGGATTTGATTGGGAGCCACCAGGTAGTGCAGCGCCTTGTAGTCCGGCGTGCAGGTGGGGGGCATGGAGTTGAACGCGACGTCCTCGCAGCGGTCGGCCCACAGCACGTCACCGGTGATCTTCAGCAGGATCTCGTGGCTGTGCATCATCTCGACGATGGCGCACGTTTCGGCGCCTTGTCGCGGACCGTAGAAGCCTTCGCGGCAGTTCTCGTCCGCGCCGTACATGCCGCCCGGCACCTGCCCGTACTTGGCCACCACGGTGTCGTAGTTGCGGATGGCGGCTTGCAGATGCATGGGGTCGTGCGACTGCTGGTAGAACTGGGCCGGACCCCGCCAGCATTCGGCAATGTTCACGCCGTGCCAATTGGCTACGCCCTTGGTCCAGTTCGCCGTGCGCTCGTGGTTGACCCGCGCCAGGTCCAGCAGCCATTTTTCGCCCGTGATGTTGTACAGCCAGTGCATGCTGTCGAGGTGGTCGGCGGCCCGGACCCACTGCCACCAACCCGCGCCGTACGCCTTGTCCCAGGTATACAGCTTCTCCGGCGGAATGGAGGCCACGTATTTGAAGTACTTGGTCAGCACGGCGATCACTTCCGCGTCGCCGGTCGCTTCGTAGTACGAGCGAAGGGCGTAGACGGTGCACATGTGCGGCCACAGATCATTGTTCACGAAGTTGATCTTCGGCCCGAACGTGCCGTCCGCACGCTGCGTGGCCATGATCGCCTTGATCCACCGCGTGGCCTCGGCGGTGATGCGCGGATCTTCGAGCACGTAGCCCAGGTCGCCGAAGCCCTTGAGCCAGTAGGGCATTTCTTCCCAGGGCCATTTGCCTTCGCCGTCGGGCTTCGTCCACGCGCTCTCGTCGAAGTTGCACCACTGGCTGATCTCGGGCAGCCGGCCGACCATCCCTTCGGCCATCAGTTCGAGTTGCGTCCGCAGCCAGCCTTCCGGCCGGATCGCCCCGATGGGCAGTTTGATCAACGGGCTGGGCGTCAGCGGCGGCCGATTGCCCCGGTAGTAATCGTTGGACCGATCGGTCGGCGGCACTTTGACCACCCGTATCGACGTGTCGTCCGCCGCGCTGGCCGCACCGGCAAGGCCCGCGAGCACGGTGCCCGCGGCCAAGAAAACGATGACGCAGAATCGCCCGACGGAAATGGCCTCTTTCCGCATGGTTATGACCTCCTGGTGAAGACTATTCCGAGTATTCCGGGCAGCATGATATAGCCGGCCCGAATAGCTGACAAACCGGCTCGCCGTGCACGGCCGTCGTTCGCGGAGGATGCCCGTTACCGGCGTTGGCTGGAGCAGACGGCCCGCGATCCGGAGGAGACGACGCACACCACTTCGGCTGCAGACGGTGAATCTGTCATAGCCTCAGTCCGCGCTTGCCGGCTGGAGTCGGGATGATCGCCGGTGTTATGATTGGCATCGTCCAATCGCCCACGAGGCGAAAAATTCCGCGGGCAGCAGAACGTTCAAGTCAACAGAATCGATGGCATGATTGGAAGGACACCATGAAGAATTCCATTTCATCTCATTCCGCGGCGCTTGTTTCTGTTCTCATGGGCTTGATGGTGGGGCTTGCATCGCACGTGACGGCGGCAGCTCAGACGGCTGCGACGGCCGAGACGCTGCGGGCAGGGGCCGCCACCAGCAACATCACGCCGTGGCTGGGTATCTCGATGAACGGCCACTTCACCGACCGCAAGGCTGTTCACGTGCATGACGAACTGCACGCTCGGGCGCTCGTATTGGACGACGGCCGGACGCGCCTCGCGCTGGTGGCGTGCGACAGTTGCGTCATCCATCGCGACATCTTCGACGAAGCCAAACGCCTGGCTGAGCAGGCCACCGGCATCCCGGCCGCTCACATGCTCATGTGCGCCACGCACACGCATACGGGTGCGACGTGCACAGCCATCTTCAGCAGCGAGCCCGATCCGGCTTACCAGGAGTTCCTCATCCGCCGTATCGCCGACGCCGTTACCCGGGCCGCGCACAATTGTGCCCCCGCCCGCATCGGCTGGGGCAGCGGGCACAAGCCCGATCACCTGTTCAACCGTCGCTGGTACATGAAGGAGGGGACGATTCCCGCCAATCCGTTCGGCGAGACGACCGACCGGGTGCGCATGAACCCGCCGCGTCAAAGCCCGGATTTGCTGGAGCCCGCCGGACCGACCGATCCGCAGGTCGGCGTGCTCTCGGTGCGTTCGAACGAGGGCAGGCCTCTGGCCGTGCTCGCGAACTACGGTCTGCACTACATCGGCGACACCGGGCCGGCCGAGATCAGCGCCGACTACTTCGGAGCTTTCGCCGACCGCATCCAGGCCTTGCTCGATGCCGATCGGCTGGATCCGCCGTTCGTCGGCATACTTACCAACGGGGCGAGCGGCGACGTGAACAACATCAACTTTCGTCAGCCCGCAGTGGCCGGCAAGCCGTACACGCGCATTCGTGCCGTCGCTGATGACCTGGCTGGCGAAGTGGCGCGCGTGATTCGCGCCATCGACCACCGATCGCGGGCGGCGCTCGTCGTCCGCCAAACCGAGATCACGCTCGGCGTGCGTCGGCCGAACGATGCCGATCTCGAGCGTGCCCGCAGCATCATCGCCGCTGCCGAGGGGCGCGAGTTGAAGTCGCCCGAGGAAGTGTTCGCCAACGAGACCATCAAGCTCGCGGATTACCCGTCTACCGTCGATGTTCCGCTGCAGGTGATCCGCATCGGCGATGCGGCCATCGTCGCGATCCCTTGCGAGGTGTTTGCGGAGATCGGCTTGGAGATCAAGCAGAAGAGTCCGATCAAGCCCACGTTCGTGATCTCGCTGGCCAACGGCTACAACGGCTATCTGCCCACGCCCGCCCAGCACGCGCTCGGCGGCTACGAGACCTGGCGCGCCCGGTCCAGCTATCTCGAAGTCGATGCCGCGCCAAAAATCGTCGAACAGGTCCTCGCTCTGCTGCACTCACTACCGACCGAAAGCCGGTAGAGCGCGCATCGCTTCGTTGAATTCTCTCACCACAAAGCGCAAAGGGCACAGAGGGTCACAGAGGAAGACGTCTGAGCTGCCTGCCTCTGTGCACCTCTGTGCTCCCTGTGGTTCGCTTCATTCCACGAGATAGACTGCCACGGACCAGGGTTCGACGCGGCCTTGGATGATGCGGCCTCGTACGTCATTGGCGAGCATGACCTCGCTGTGCGGGTCGAGCAACTCGGTGACGGTGCGGCCGGCCGTGATCGGGATCATCAGCAGGTTGCCCGAGACGGTCGAGTAGTTCGCATTGTACACCGTGTAGATGGTCTTGCCGCCGGCGGTAAAACGGTTGGCGTACACGTTGGGCTGCAGCGTCGGAATCAGTGGTTCGCAATCCGGAGATCGCAAGACATCGGCGTGATTCGCGAAGACGGGATGTGCCCGCACGGCCAGATCGCGGAAGTCCCGCGTGAACCACGATTCAGCTCGCCCCTTGAGCCACAATCCCAGACCGTGAAACACCGCCCGGTGCAAATCATCTACCTCGAACGGCACGGGCCGGATACCGTGGCTCATCATTTCGAACGTCGCCAGCTCCGGAAAGACGTAACGGTACAACGGCAGCTTCGTGGGATGCAGGTGTGGCGAACTGTACGACATACCGAGATCGAACGCCGAATCCACCAGTCCCATCAGCCCGGCTGCAGGAACAAACTCGATGTAGACGGCGGTTTCGAGCGACTCGGCAGCCAGCGCGGCACGAATGGTCTGCAGCATGTCGCGTTCGTCCTGGAGCGGGTTGGACGGCACGGGATGGCCGTGGTCGGGGCTCCAGCAGGCCCGATCCATGGTCGATTGGCCGAACTGATCCACGTACACGGCGTCCACGCCGGTCTGTTTCGCGACCGTGGCGATGGTCCGCCCCAGCTCTTGCTGCCAGGCCTTTACGCCCGGACAGGTGAAGAACTCCATCTCGCCCGGCCACCAGCGCGGCTTGCCGTCCTTCTGTATTAGTTGCCAGGCAGGCAAAGCCTTCTCGGCCAGCGGACAGCGCTTGTCGATGAGGAAGCCCTCGAAGTACAGACCGATCTTGCGGTTGGTGGCACGGACCTGTTCGGCGAGTTCACGAACGGCATCGAGTCCGCCCAAGTCGTTGGTCAGGTAATCGCCCACGCGACCGGTCTTCTCGTGGAACGCCCACCCGGAGATGTCGATCATGTCGATGCCGCCGAACGCCCGCGTGGACTCGGCTATCAGCCGTTGCGGCGTGTACTTGCGGAGCGACACGTCGAACAGGTAGTCCGTGCCGCCCAGAGGATAATCCCGCCGGCAGTAGAACGTGTCGCTCAGTCGCGCCGGTGGCTGGAAGCCTCGGCGTGCCTGAGCGCGATAGTGCTCAAAGAGCACCCGCCAGTCATCCTGGTGGGCCAGCATAAGCACTTGCGGCAACTTCAGCTGACCGCCCGCGGGCACGGTCACATGCGTGAATCGGAGGGTGAGGTCCGCCTTGCCGCTCTTCTGCGTGAACGCGACCGACTTGGCCAGCAGTTGCGGATCATCAATCATCACGCCCAGCCCGCCGCCGTCGCGAGCGTCGAACAAGTCGACCAGCGGCAAAGGCCAGACCGCCCCGTGCGAATGCTGGATCGATGCATCACCGCAGCCCAGCGCCGCGTTGCGCGTGCCGATTAAATAGCCAGCCTGCGCAGGATCGCTCGCGATGGTCACACCCCGCAACACGGGCGACGCGAGAACCGCATTCCAGGTATCCGCTTCCTGATTCTGCAGCGTGGAACGGATCTCGATCGTGCCCTGCTCGCGGATGCGGACGAGCATGCGAAGCGTGCGCTGGTCGGCGGCGTCGCCCACGGCCCATGTCGCCGTGATCTCCACGCCGTCGGGTATACGCAGCATGTTATGCTCGCGCAGGGTTAGCGGCAGAGGCGTGCCGCGGTCGTCTTGCACCTCGGCCAAGAAGCAGGCGGGAGCGCCGGTTATGATGGTTCGGTTGGACGGCCTCAGAGCCATCTGCGTGATGCGCGGCCCTTCGGCCAGATCCAAGGCAATTTTCATCTCGCTGTTCTCGACCGTTACCCCCGTCTGCGAGTGCGACCAGATGGTGTGGCGTCCCTGATCCGGACGGGGTTGGGCTTCCGGTGCGGGAGTCGATGTTAGCCCAACGTCCGGCGGTCGGATGCGATTCTTCGATGTATTCACCGCCGCAGCCAGCAGGAACACCTGCCCGTAGCTCATGCGATCCACGAGCGAGAAGCGGACCAGGTGCCGTCCGGGTTCGAGAGGCACCACGTGCGCAGCGGGTGAGGGGCCGATGCGATAGGCCGAATGCTCGAGCGACCACGGGAAATGCGATACCGTTGTACCATCTTCGTATTCGAGCTGGACGACGAACTGGTGGGGAGACTCGATAGTCGTGCGCTCGCGCAGCGACGCCGGGCTGTACCACGGAGCTGCGTTTCCATACACGCGAGCCGCCAGCAGGAGGCCGAGTTCCGAACCTTTCCACGGGCCGGCGACGTGCAGCGGCTCTTCCTCCACGATCCCGGTCGCGAGGGCGGCGCGATCCGCGTCGCGGAGCTGGAACTCGATCCCGCCGGCTCGGTATCGCGATGCTCCCGGCCAATGCGGTGCGACATTCAGCGCGTCGGCCAGCGCAGCCGCCGGGACCGTCCCTTGCTCGGGCAGCATCACCGGCTGCCATGAGGTGCCGGCGGCGATCGAGCCAGCGGCATCGGCGGCGCCGACGGCGAGCAATGCCGGCTGCGTGGCGGGCGAGGACGATGCTGCGGTGCGGAACACCAGCCGTTTCATGGTAAGCGATGCCGGCTCGTCGCCCGCGGACAAGCGCAGGCTGATGCGAGCGACGCGATCCGACGGATACTTTCCGCGCAAGTCGATAATCTGTGCGGTCTCATTTGTGGGCAACTGAATGATGATCTCGTGCTCACCGGCTTGGGGGTTCTCCGGGTTCAACGCATTAGGCGTGATCGGGCCAGTGGAGTCGTCCGTGAGCAGCAACTGCGGGAAACCCGGCGCGAAGCTACCCGAGCAGGCGTACTCGACCTCCAGCGTCGAAAACGGTTGTACCCAGATGGGGTTGGTCGTTCGCGTCCAGGCGGACGTGTGCTGCGGCGTCGCCACCTCGAAGCGGGCACCTTGCGGGCCGAACGTGGTGGTGGCCTTTTCATCCGGCCCGCTCATCTGCCAAGGCTCGGCTCGCCAGCCGTAATTCGCGTCAAAGCCGTCATGCCAGCCGACCTCGACGAGGTCCCGACTTTCCGGTTGGGCCGCTCGCGCATCGGCGACGCTGGCGAGAAGTATGAGACTGCAGGCCAGGAGTATCGGCCAGGACCAGATCATCTGTTGTTTCATGTGTATGCCTCCGCGAGGCGGGCTTGTCGATGCTGTCGTGAAGTCCGAATCGTACCTGAAAGCACGGTTAGCTGACAGATTCTACCGTGCATGTGCCCATTGGGTGCCGAACCGGGCGTTCGTGCAGAGATTATTCGTTCGCGGACAGTAACGTCGCCAGTGCGGTTCGGACGGAATCGTCGAAACCGGAAAACGCCTGGTCGCGGTAAAAAATGATCGGCAGATAGCCGAACGTCGTTGAGACGCCCTGGCTCGTACCGTATTCAGCCATCATCTCGTTGAGCAGAGCCACATTGGCCGGCACCGTCGTGAGATATTCCTTCACGGCGAGGCCCGTATGTTGGGATTCGATCGAATCGAGCCACGCGAGCGCGTCCAGGCACATGGGCCCGCTGGCGTTGTGGAAAATGACGAGCGTGTTTTCGGCCGGCGGGTCGGACGGAGGAGTCTCCGGGCACCCGGCCAGCAGCCCGCCGAGCACGATCGCGATGGTGAGCGTTCGCTTCATGGCGCACCACACGGATTATGCATCTGATCCACGTCGGCCAGTTCGTCGAGCGGCGTGGACGGGGCCGGCGTGTCGTACTTGACCTCGCGATTGGCTGGGATCAGGCTCATGGGCAGTTGCAGGTTGACGCCGCTGGTGGCAGCCGCCCACTCGTCGAAGTCCGCCGCCCAGCGAACTTTCCCGGAGTCCAGCACATCGCGATAGACTTCCCACCACGCTTTCTTCATCCCGCCGAGGTAGGTGTGGCAGGCGAGCATGATGCGCTTGGGGCTCTTGGCAAGGGATTGTTCGATGATCTCAGCGAACTGCTCGGCCGTCGAGCCGCGAGCCCACAGCGAGTAGTCGCACAGACTGCCGCGGCCCATGTCCTCGAACGTGACATTGCTCACGGAGATGATTTTGCAGTCGTACTCGTCGGGGTCGTAGATGATGGCTTCGACGTCGCTGGTGCCGCGGGCAAGCACGTACTGGATGCCCAGGGCGTCGGCGGCGGCCAGCGTGTTGGCGTCGTAGGCGAAGTACTTGGAGCCGAAGACCCGCATGGGCTTGCCCGTCACCTGCTCGACGGCGTCGCGGGTCTGCCGCATGATGTCCAGTTGCGTCTCGTAAGGCACGTCCCAGAAGGGCTGCTCGGCGTAGCCGCCGGCGATCTCGTGTCCCGCGTCGGCCAGCCAGCGGATCTCGACCGGCCAGGTCTCCAGCATGTTCTTCTGCACGAAAACCAGCGAGCGCAGCCCGCGCTGCTGCAGCTCGTAACCCCAGTTCCGCAGCCCCTGGATGCCTTGAAATTCGATGAGCTGCACCAGGCCCACGGGTCGGGCCGTCGTGTCCTCCGAGCCGCCGTCGGGCCAGCAGCCGGCGGTCAGCACGGTCGCGATCAAGGCGGTCATCGCGAGCGATCGTCTCATGGTGTGCCTCCCAGGGTTGGTCGTCATCTCGCGGCGGTGCATATTGTGCCGTGAACGCCCCGGCGAGGCAAAGACCCGAGAGTGTGTTCCCGCCGGCCGGCGGTGTCACAGCGTGCGAACGGATTGGCCTTCGATCAGTTTGCCCGGCACGACCCGGGACTCAGCGTCGGTCTTCTTTCCGTGGATCAGGTCCACCAGGAGGCGGGCGGCGCTTTCGGCGAGGCGGTCGTTCTGAACTGCGTAAGCGGTGATCGGCACGCGAGAGTGGATGTGCAGCACGTTATCGCCGTAGCCCACCAGCGACAGATCGTCCGGAATGCTTAGTCCGAGCTCCGCCGCAACCGACAGGACAGTGGCACAGATTCTGGCGTCAGACGCGAAAACGGCGGTCGGCCGCAGACGGCTGGTCAAAGCGGCGTGAACGAGCGTTTGGAGCGATTCGCCGGGGTAACCTTTGTAAAGAAACGCTCGCTCGACGGGTAATCCCTTGGCCTGAAAGGCGGCGATATAGCTGCCGGCGTGAATGGCATACTCTTGCGGACTGAACATGGGGCCGGACAGCAGGGCGATGTCGCGATGCCCTCGATTAATGAGCAGGTCCATCAGTTCGTGGCAACCGCTGCTCATGGCCCGGGCCACGCAATTGGGCGCACCCAGGTCGTACCCGTTGCACAGCACGCAGGGGATGTCCTTGGGCAGCCAACTGCGATATTCCTCGTATTCTTCGAGTGATGCCGACCAGATGGGCACGAAGCAGAATCCGCGCACGTCCGGGCGGTGGACGAGATGTTCGATCCGCTTGCGGTTCAGCGTGCTGTCATTCTCCAGCACGACGATTTGCAGATTCAGCCCTTCGTCGCGGAGCACACGCTCGATGGTGTGCAGCATGGTCATGAAGCCGGCGTTCTCATATGGGTGAGTCGGTTCGCCGGAGTGGCATACGAACACGACTGTACCCTGTTCTGAATCGGTGGCCGGCTGGCGGCGGGGCACCTGCTTGATGAATGTTCCCAATGCGCGCTTGCGGTCGATATAGCCGTCCTGTTCCAGAATCGACAAGGCGGCGCGGACGGTCACCCGGCTGACGCGATGCTTGCGTGCCAGTTCGTCTTCGGTGCCCAAACGCTCGCCCGGCTGCATGCCCGAGAGGGTGATTTGATTCAGGAGTGTTCGGGCCAATTCGGCATAGCGGAGGTTGGGCCGCTTGGAGGACCACAGGGGCGATGAGAAGGGGTCGTGCGACATGGCCAAAAGCCTACCACACGCGGCCGGGCGGCGTCCACAGCTTTGTATTACTTCTTTGTATTGTGTGCCGACTATCCGTCTCTGGTCGTATTTGGCTCAGTTCGAGCGGAGAGCCCACAAGGATCAGGAGAATCCTGAAAACACCAGTCCGGCGGAGGCGGATCGGTCGATCATGTGCATAGATTTTCATTGACTCGAAGCTCTATGTCCTGTATTTGTATTCAACAAGGTCTCGGCGGGCAGAGCCGTCGGCCATCAGTTCTCAACCAGGCCGCCGAATTCGATTCGAATTCTGTTTTCACGGCTCGGTTCCGTTCGCTTCTATGTGTGCAGCATCTTTGGCCTGACCGTTCTGTGAATTGGTGCGGGTGAGCTCACGGACGGCACCACATCGGTTGCCAACAAGTCTTTTTCGTGTGCCCCCGCCATTCCACGTTCGTCTGGGAGGCAGGATCATGTCGCGTCGTGCCGCAGGAAGCTTTACGCATCGCTTGTGCGTGAACGGTTTTACGCTCATCGAGGTGTTGGTGGTGGTGGCCATCATCGCCTTGCTGATCTCGATTCTGTTGCCCAGCCTGAAGGCAGCCCGGGATGAAGCCAAGAAAGTGACTTGTGGCACCAATCTCCATCAGATCGGTACAGGGTTGACCTCGTACGTGACCGACAATCGGGGCGAGCTGCCGGTTCGATATCGAACGGCGTCCTCGTTCACGACCTACTTCATGCGGGCGGGGCTCGTGCACAAGGGGGCGGTCGGCTTGGGTCTGCTGGCCAATCGCCGATACGTCCCTGAGCCGCTGGTCTTTTACTGCCCGGGACAGGATAACACCAAGAGTGCTTGCCTGGTCTACAACTCCGTGGACAACAGGTGGGTGACCGATGCGGCGTTCTCTGGCATGACTGACAGCGCCAAGCGGGACGTGAAGGTGCGTGCTTCTTATATGGCCCGGCCCGGCATGAAGGAAAAGTACGCACAGATCGGGGCCAAACCGAAGGAAGTTCTCATCCCATCCGGCGAAGTGGTCGGATGGCGACAGGACGAATACTACCAGAAAGTGATTTACTCGGATTTTCTGGGCGTGCACGGGTTCTTCAACCTTGCTGTGGACAGCACGTTGATCAACAGTCCGCACGACCGAAAGGGCTATTACCGCTTGTTCGGCGACATGTCGGCACGATGGAAGCACGCTGCGGCGCTCGAGAGATTGCGGAGGATCAATGAGGAGCCGCCGGATGGGCCGGAAATGATTGCTTATTGGAAGGAACTCGACCGGAACTGACCGAACGGTCGCAATCAGGCCGAGACCGGCGGGAAACGTTTCGACAGACCATCCGCCGGAGGAGTACCGTCCCGCTCCTTCGTGACGGGTTCGCGGGAAAGACGCACATTTCAGCCCCATCGCGGGAGGAGGAAGCATGCGATCTCATCAGTCCGCATCTGTATCGGATCGGTATGGCCGCTCAGTTTGCCTCACCCTCATGGTCTTGGCGGCGCTGCCCTGGCAGAGTGTGGGAGCCCCCAGGTGGTGCTCGCCGTTTGAGACGGAAGCCGGCGCGCCGGTGACGGAAGGGCAGGTCGCCGGCTCGGTGGAGAATGCCGTGGGCGACCCGGGGCAGGCGGCGGCTGGCTTGGCCACGCTGGACCCAATGCTCTACGTTCAGCACGGCGCGTTCGTGCCGCCGATTCCGGTCTCCATCGACCCGGCCGGGCAGGCCGGTTCGTTCGCGATCTCCACCCCCAATCACCGGGGCACGGCGATCAACACCAATCTGCGCAGCGACGCGGGCAACCTGGCCACGCAGCTCACCGCCGAAGGTTACTTCTACATGCCCGACCCCACGGCGGTTCTCGCGCCCACCTACGTGGGGCGGCGGTTGTTCACGCAGAAACGCTCCGCGCTGGACGACAACTCGCGACTGGCGATCGGCGTGCACGCCGCCAACATCGGTTTCGCAGACGGCCTGTTCGAATACGAGGGGTTCAACTACAGCGGTTCCGAACCCGTGCTGCTGGCCGGGCAGGGCGGCGGCATGGGCTGGGGCGGCGCCTGGGTCAACAGCGCCAACGACTATCTGGTGTTCGCCGAGAGCCTGACCACGCCCGTCTCGCCGATCACGCCGGTCGGCGGGCGCGTGGTGGGAGTCGGAGGCGCGCAGAAGGTCGCGGCAAGACCCCTGGCTCGCAAGGTCGATCTGTCGATGGACGGGAATGTGCTGTTTTTCAGCGTCTTGATGCGCAAGAACAGCAACGTGACCGGCAGCAACGTCGAAATCAACTTCACGCCTGCCTCCACCGGCACACAAACCACCCGTTTCGGCATGACCAGCACGGGTGAATGGTTCCTCAACGTCTCGACGAACAAAGCTGGTGTGGTTGAGCTTGACGTCACCTACCTGGTCATCGGCAAGATTGCCTCGTCGGCCGGCGCGAACGACCAGGTGGCCATGGCCGTCTACGGGCCGGATGACACATTGCCGGACGCCGAGCCCGAGGACTGGCTGCTGACCAGCGAGATCAACAGCAACGTCCTGCTCGAGAATATCCGCCTGGTCGTCGGGGCGGGCACACAAGGTGAATTCGACGAGATCCGCATCGGCTCCACGTACGAATCGGTGATCGACCCCGATGCCGGGACGGGAGCGCCGGGTGAACTGCGGAACCTGTTGTCGGTTTACTGGGCCGAGGAAGTGGTCACGCCGGGCCCGCTGCCCGAGGATCCCCCCGTCATCACTTATGCCAATCATCTGGAGTTCGGCACGACGCCGCTGGAGGCGGCCACCTGGTATCACTTCGCGCTGACGTATGACGGCATGGACCTGCGCTGGTATCTCAACGGACAGTTGGAAGGACACGTGTCCAACCCACCGATCGCCAACGTGGGCACGGCCAAGATGGTGCTGGCCAACAACCGCATGACCGGTGCGACCGATCGCGGATTCTACGGTGTGTTGGATGAGATTCGTATCTGGGATAAAGTGCTGACTCCGTCGGAAATGCTGGTGAACGGCGGTCTGCCCGGCCCGAATCTCTTGTGGCAGTCGCGATTCGAGACGCAGTTGGGCGAACCGGTCACGAGTGGGATGGTCGCGGACAAGATCAACTGCATCGACAACGCGATAGGCCATCCGAACGGCTCACCGGCGGGCATTGTCGCCAGTGTGTATACGGCCCTGGGGCAGTCGGGCGCGCCGGCCGTGCCGGCGGCGATCGATCCGTCCGGACTCACAGGCTCGTTCGCCCTCTCGCAACCGGACGCCCCCAACCCGGCCATCAACACTGGGATTCCGAGCAACGCCGGCGACTTTGCTTCCGCTCTGACCGCGCAGGGGTACTTCTACTCCCGGGCTACCATGCCGGTGACCGTCGCCTCGGTCGGCCAGCGGTTCGTGAGTACCATGCGCTCGAACCAGGAGGGCCAGGCTCGTCTGGCCATCGGCCTGGCGGCGAACGTGGATGCGCCGGAAACGCCGACACATAATGTGCTCGCCGTGATCTGGTCGAATCCGGCGAGCGTGCTCACCGTCGTCCGCGGAACCACCCCCATTCAGCCTGATACGTGGTACCACTTTGCCATGGTATGGGATGGAACCGACATTCGGTTCTACCTGAACGGTGTCCTGGAAGGGGAGGTGCTCGCTCCCGATCTGATCGCCCCGGGCACCGCGCCCATAGCCGTCGGAAACGACCGCACGAACGGGGCGGGCACGCGCGGATTCTACGGGCTCCTGGACAAAATCGTGATCAGCGATCACGTGATCGCGCCGACGGAGTTCATGACCGCGGGGTTCGACCCGTGTCTGGGCGTCTGGTGCAACATGCCGTTCGCCGACGCTGATGATAACGGCGTGGTCGACATGCTCGACTTCGCGATCGTGCAGCGTTGCATCGCGCTGAGCGGTGAGACACTCGACAGCCAGTGTGCCTGCTTCGATCGCGACCTGGACAGCGACATCGACCTGCTGGATCTGTCCGAGTTCGCCAAGTGTGCGACGGGTCCGGGCGTAACCTGGAGCCTGGATCTGGCACCCGACTGCGACCCGCAATAGGCGGGTCCGAGGGGGGCGTTGAGGCTGAGCCCGGCTCGGCCTCAACTGCACCGAAGATGATTTCGCTCGCGACAACTCATGCCGTGCGTGTACCGCCGGTCCGCGCGAATCGGGCGCGACTGCGCGTCGAATCCACACGGTGCGCCGGGAAGGAGACGAAACCTGATGTGCAACCTGCCATTCCTTCGGCGAAACGTTCAACCCGTTCTGGCCTGCGTTTTGTCCGTGTGCGTCTGGACCACGGCGTCCCGGGCGGTCGACCCCAACACCCGGCTCGACGGCTACCGCGGAATCTGGTTCAACCTGGGCCAGACGAACGAATATGGACCCAAGTACTCCGGCGGGCTCGGCACGTACACGGCCAACCACGTGCCCATCTGCATCTATGCCGAGGCGGTCAACAAGACCTTCTTCAGCTACGGCGGCGTCGATGACGCCACTGGCGACCTGCTGATCATGGTCTCGTATTACGACCACGCGACCTGCCTGGTGCCCCGGCCGACCGTCGTACATCACAAGATGGGCGTCAACGATCCGCACGATAATGCGGCCATCCTCCTGGATCGCGATGGATACATCTGGGTGTTCATCAGCGGTCGCGGCCGGGCCCGCACGGGCTGGCTCTATCGCAGCACCGCGCCGTATTCCATCGACAGCTTCGAGTGGATTCACGGCGGTGATGGCGAGAACTTCTTCGAGAAGACGTATCCTCAGCCGTGGTACCTGGACAACGGCGTCGATCAGCCGATCTTTCTCTACCTGTTCACCAAGTACACCGCTGGCCGCGAGTTGTATTGGTCCACCAGCACCGACGGCATCAATTGGGCCCCGGATCGCAAGCTGGTCGGATTCGCCGGCCATTACCAGACCAGTTGCCGGTGGAAGCACCGGATCGGCACGGCCTTCAACTATCATCCCGGCGGGAACGTGGATCGCCGCACCAACCTGTACTATCTGCAGACCGACGATGTGGGGAACACCTGGACGACGGTGGACGGCACGCCGGTGACCACGCCGCTGAGCTCGCCTCAGAATCCGGCCCTGGTGGTGGATTACGAATCCCAGGGGCTGCTGTGCTATATAAACGACACCAACTTCGACGCCCAGGGCCGTCCGTACATCTGCTATGAGACCAGCCACAATTACGCTGCCGGCCCCGACGGCGATCCGCGGGTTTGGCACCTGGCCCGCTGGGACGGCCAGCAGTGGATCATCACGGATATCACCGTGTCGGATCACAACTATGACGTGGGCAATCTGTGGGTGGAAGGGGATCACCTGCGGATCATCGGGCCAACGGAAAACGGCCCACAGCTCTGGGGCGCCGGCGGCGAGGTGGCGCTCTGGACCAGCAGCGACCTGGGGGCCACCTGGACCAAGCAGCGGGATGTCACCTCCAACAGTATGTTCAATCATTCGTACGTTCGCCGGGTGGTCAACGGTCGCGATCCGTTCTACGCCATGTGGGCGGACGGCCACTCGTTTACCCGGAGCGATTCATCGCTGTACTTCTGCAACCGAGCGGGCACGCATGTGTGGCGGTTGCCGCGGACCATGTACAGCGACTTCGCCCGGCCGATTCGCGTCACCGATTTCGGCAACCTGCCGGGACCGCCGCTCTGGCGGTCGCGCTTCGAGACGACGGGGACGGGCTCCATCGAGCATGGCCAGACGCTCACGTTCGTCCGCAACTCCGCCGGTGCGCCGGGTCATTCGGCGGGGCCGGCTCCGCTCACCTACGTCGCTTACGGCCAGCCCGGTGTCGGTAGCGCGCCGTCCGCCGGCGCCGGCGACTATGCCGCGTCTCTGCCTGACGATCGTGCCATCGGCATCAACACCGGCCTGCCCAGCAACGCCGGCAACCTGCAGAACGCGGTGACCATCGAAGGGTTCTTCCGCACGCCCGACGGCGCTGCCGCCACCACTCCCACGTACGTGGCCCGCCGCCTGGTCACGCTGAAACGCAGCGACAACGATGGTGAATCGCGGCTGGCAGTCGGTTTGCATGGCGGCGGAACGCTTCCCGGCACGGGTGGACTGTACGATTACGACGGTTTCGACTATGCCGGACCGTCGCTCCACGGGCAGGCGGGCGGGACCGGCTGGGGCGCGGCTTGGGTCAACAGCAGCGCGAACTACCAAGTGGTCAGCGGCAGCCTGTCGTTGCCCGGAGGACCTCCCGCGACCGGAGCTCGCCTCGTCGCCACCGGCGGAACGGCGGCACGGGCCCTGAGCCATTTCGTGAACCTGGGTGCCGATGGCAATACACTCTATTTCAGCGCCTACTTGCGCAAAAGCAGCAACGTGAGCGGCAGCAACGTCGAGATCAACCTCACGCCCGCCTCCACCGGGACACAGACCACTCGGTTCGGCATGACCAGCGACGGCCAGTTCTTCCTCAACAATTCCGCCAACAAGGCGGGCACCGTCGAGCCGAACACGACGTACTTCGTGATCGGCAAGATCGTATCCCATGCCGGCACGAACGATCAGGTATATATGACCGCGTACGGCCCCGGCAGTACCGTGCCGGCGACCGAACCGGCGGACTGGCTCCTCACCGACCAGATCAACAGCTCCGTCGTGCTGCAGAACCTGCGGTTGGTGGTGGGCGCCAACACGGTGGGTGAATTCGACGAAATCCGCACGGCCAACACCTATGCCGGCGTGACCGATCCCAACGCTCCTATCGCCAGCGGCGGCGGGGCGGCCAACGTGCTGTCGGTCTTCTGGCATGATACTGATGGCGTCAACCATCTGGAGTTGGGGGCGACGCCGATTTTGCCCGACACGTGGTATCATTTCGCGGCCGTGTACAACGGCACCGACATCAAGTGGTATCTCAACGGCAACCTCGAAGGCGAGGTGGCGGCGCCCAATCTCGTGAGTCCCGGTTCGGCCTGGATCGCCATCGGCAACAACCGCCTTTCCGGTGTGGAGGACCGCGGCTTCTATGGATTGCTGGATAATGTGCGGATCTCAGACCAGGCCCTGGTGCCGGCGAGCTTCCTGAGCCACGGCGGCTCATGCGACGCCGATTGCGGGACTCCGAATGGCGGCGTGCTGTGGTGTTCAGGCTTTGAGGCTTCGCCGAACGCGCCGGTCGCACACCAACAACTTGACACGGGCCTGTGCGCGAGCATTGAAAACCTGCACGGCGCGTCCGGCACGGCCAAGGGCACCTCGAGCCTGTCGTACGTGCAGTACGGTCAACCCGGCGTGGGCGATGCGACCACGCCGGAAGCGGGCGCATTCGCGCTGGCCCTGCCGGACGATCGTTCCGTGGCTGTCGAGACCTCCATTCTCAGCAACGCCGGCGACCTCAATCAGGGCCTGACATTTGAAGGCTTCTTCAATACCGCCGAGACAGCCTTGATCGTCAGTCCGGACAGCGTGGGTCGCCGGCTCGTGACGCAAAAGCGCGATCTGATGACCGACACACGTCTGGCGATCGGTCTGCATGCCCAAGGCGGCGCCAACGTGTTGTCGGTCGTGTACAAGAACAGCAGCGGCGCCACCTACACCGCGTTCGGCACGACGCCCGTGCAGCCGAACCGATGGTATCATTTCGCCCTGACCTGCAACGCCGAAGCCATGCGATGGTATCTCGACGGCCACTTGGAAGGCGAGCTGTTGTCGCCGGATCTCATTGACGCGGGCAATGCGCCCATCACCATCGGAAACCGCCGCGGCGACGGTGTGGCCGATCGCGGCTTCTTCGGCATGCTGGATGAGATCCGAATCCATGACCGGGTGCTGTCGCCGGCCGAATTTCTCATCGGCGATCCGTCGCTTACGGGCGAGCCCTGCTTACCCGGTTGCCCGCGGCCGTTCGCTGACGCGGATGGCGACGGCGACGTCGATCAGGCGGACTTCGGCTTCTTTCAAGCGTGCTTCACGACCAGCGGCGAATTGCTGCCGCTGCCGGGCTGTCACTGCTTCGATCGTGCCGGCGACGAAGCCATCGACGCGACGGATCTGGAGGAGTTCATCAACTGCGCCACCGGACCCGCCGTGATCTGGGAGCCGGCTTTGACGCCGGCTTGCATCCCCTGATGTGCCGTTCGAAAATCGACGCGAAACACGCAACAACGAGGAGCAAGAATGAACACGACATCAAGGACGTCCTCCTGGCAATCGGCGGGAACCATCTCCCTCTTGACCGTCGCCTTCCTGGTTGCATGTCTGGTCGGCGGTGCTCGCGCGGCGGATGCCAAGCCCAAGCCACCGCAAAAGGGCGTGGCGCTGGACGGCAAGACGGCGTTCTCCGTACCGGCCAAGGAACTGGGCCTGAAGGCTGATGCGATCACGGTGGCGGCGTGGGTCAAGCTCGCTGACGTGAAAAAGTCGCAGGTGTTCGCCAACTGCGGGCGGGCCAACAGCGCTTTCACGTTCTATGTCTACAACGGTGCCGTGCGCATGCTCATTGGTCCGGACCAGGGTTCGTATGCGTTTGCCACCGCGCCGCTGCCCGAACCCGGGGTGTGGACGCATTACGCGGGCACGTACGACGGAAAGCAGATCAGAATCTACCGGAACGGTACGCTCGAGACGACAGTCCAGCGTGCGGGGCCTATGCAGGCGCCGGCGGGCGACGTCTTCATCGGCGCACTGAACAGCACCGAACGCTTCCTTACCGGCGAGATGGACGACGTTCGTATCTGGCGGCGTACGCTGAACGACGCGGAAGTGGCCGCCGTGGTCTCGGGCACGGACGATGCCGGGGCGGACCGGGACTTGGCCGGCCGGTGGATTGCCGCCGGCCTGACCGGCGACGCCTGGAAGTGCGCGAGCCAGGGGCCGGCAGCCACTCGTGTCGTCTACGTCGAGCCCAAGGTGATCCTCAACCAAAAGGACACCGGCTACCGCGGCATCTGGTACATGAACCAGCCCTCGGGAGATGAATACGTCTACAAGTACAGCGGCGGCATGGGCACGTACTGTGCCAACCACATTCCCCACGCCTGGTACGCGGCCAAGGTGAACAAGACGTTTTTCACGTACGGCGGGGCTGCGCCGGGCAACGATCAGCATCTGATCCACATGGTCTCGTACTTCGATCACAACACCGGCCTCGTGCCGCGGCCCACCATCCTGCTCGACAAGAAAACGAACGACGCCCACGACAACCCGGTGATCAACCTGGACGACCAGGGGTACATCTGGATCTTTTCGAGCAGTCACGGGCAGAGTCGACCGTCGTACATCTCGCGCAGCAAGAAGCCCTATGACATCGAAGAGTTCGAACTGGTGTGGACGGGCAACTTCTCGTATCCCCAGCCTTGGTACATGCCCGGTCACGGGTTTTTGTTCATGCACACGTTCTATCAGCCCGGCCGAAGCATCTGCATGATGACCAGCCCGGATGGCGTGAACTGGTCGGAACGGCGACTCCTGTCGTACATCGACGAGGGGCACTATCAGGTCAGCCGTCCGCTGACCGGCGGACGGATCGGCACGTTCTTCAACCATCACCCCAAGGGCAAGGGGCTGAACTGGCGCACCAACGTGTACTACATGGAAACCGACGATTTCGGCAAGACCTGGAAGAGTGCTGACGGAACCGTTCTCGAGCTGCCGCTGAAGGAGATCGAGAATCCCGCTCTGGTGCACGACTATCGCGACGCCAAGCTCAACATGTACACGCAGGACCTCACCTGCGACAGTCAGGGCCGGCCGGTGCTCATGTACGTGACCAGCAAGGGATACGAGTCGGGTCCGAAGAACATGCCGCGAACCTGGACCATCGCTCGCTGGACCGGGAGCAAATGGGAGATCCACGGCGGCGACATCATCTCGGACAACAACTACGACTTCGGCTCGCTGTACATCGAATCGGATGACCTATGGCGGATCATCGGCCCGACGCAGGTCGGTCCGCAACCGTACAATCCCGGCGGCGAGATCGCCATGTGGATCAGCACCGACCAGGGCCGTCATTGGAAGATGGTCCGGCAGATGACCAGCGGGAGCGAATACAACCACACGTTCGTGCGGCGGCCGGTCAATGCTCACCCGGACTTCTACGGCTTCTGGGCGGACGGCCACGGACGCAGGCCCTCCGATTCGCGGCTGTACTTCTGCAACAAGGCCGGCGATGTGTTCCGCCTGCCCGTGGTCATGACCGCCGACTCCGCCCGGCCCGAACGGATCAATTGATCGAGGGCGGGCACTTGCCTACGGAGCTTGGGGGGCGGGCGTCCCGCCCGCCTCTGAGGCGGGCAAGATGCCTGTCCCCCGGTGCTAGACGGTGACGAATACGGGACATCCCGACTGCGACAGAACCTCGTGCGGAATGGATCCGATGAGGTAGCTGGTCAGCCAGGAGCGCGGGTGTGAACCCATGACCACAAGCTCCACGCCGAGCCGCCGGGCATGCTCGATCAGCACGTCGGCGACGGCTTCGTGCGTGACGACCGGCAGCAGGAACGCCTGACCACCGTGGGCTTCGAGGAACTCGAGTCCTCGCCGGGCCCGGTCGGTGGCGATGTCCATCGACGAACCATGAATGCTCAACACGTGATTGGGCACACCTTGATGCAGGTCGTTGGCCACCAGCGTCTGGAGGGCATGAGCCGCCCGCATCCCGCCGCTGTAGGCGATAAGGTTGCCCGTGCCGGCCTGGATCTCCGGCGGCACGACGACCAGCGGTCGCGCACAGTGGCCGGACAGCAGCGCCCACGTACCGTCCGTTTCATACTCGTCCGGCCCGGTGAAATGGGTATCGCGTGAGATGATGACCACGTCGTGCGGTTGCGCCGCCGCACTCAGTCCGGCGATCCGCTCTCCCACCTGTGTTCCGGCCGAGAACGCGATTCCCGCCGACTCTGCCTCGCGTGAGAACCGCGTTAACGCCTCATCGACTCGGCGGTGTGCCTGCTCGAGCAGGCTGCGGTCACGGCGGTCCTTGAAGGCGTCTCCACCGATGGGAGCCGGCTCGGGGGCAGCCAGAGCGTGCTCATCCACCCAACCCAGGGCCGACACGCGGGCCCCAAACCGGCGAGCCCAGCGCACCGCGAGTTGAATCGAACCCTGTCCCTGCCGGGAACCGTCCAGAATCAACAGCATGCTTCGCACGACGCATTCTCCGTTTCGTGCCGTTCCAGATGACCTTGTTGTGGTGCACGCCTCCAGCGTGCACCCAAGGATGCCTGCACCACAATGCCGCCGACGCAGGGTCAATATCGGAACGTGGCCAGCAGCCACGCATGTCCCGGCACCTCGCGGGCATGCATGCCGTACACCGTGCCGCCGTTGCGCAGCGTGTGATGAGCCGTGAACTCCAGCAGCTCGATGCTGTCCGGCTCGGGCGCATCGTACAGCGTGACCTGCATGGTGTTCGGATCGAACTTGCCATACTGGTTGCGATCGATGGCGACGATCAGCTCGTCCACCCGTCCTTCGTAGGCTCGGGGCGTGACCTTCTCGAACGATCTGCCGCCCCGATCGGAATGAACCTGCTCCTGGCAGCGTTTGAGTGCGTCGGCTCGCTGCTTGAGGAACTGCGGTTCGATGATCGGCCATGCCCGCCGCCACAGATCGTGTTCATCGAGATGATCGGGGTTGCCCTGCACGTGCTCGTCCAGCAGTCGAGGATAGGTGTTGACGGACTCGTAGGAAGCGAGCGAATAGTCCACGCTCGCCAGGATCATCGGTATGCTCTTGTCGGTCAGCACGCGATTCAGCCGGCGATCGATCAACCTCAGGAACCGATCGCGATCCGTCTTGGCGGTTTCGGCGGCTCCGCCCTGGCCGTGGAAAACGGCCTGCCGCATGCCCGCCTTCACCAGTGACGCCTGCGACGTGCGAGTGTGCCATTGCTGCTGCTGTTCGGGTTCGTCGTACGGGAAGGCTTCTTTCAGGCTGCGCGGAACGCCGGGTATCTCTACCTCGTGCATCCCATACCCGTTACCGCGAAACAACCGCACATTCTGCTCACTCAGCGCCAGCAGGTAGAAATCGCCGCTGCGGTTGAGGAACGGGATGAGCGGCTTGATGAAGAACATGTCCGCGGTCACGACCAGGTCGTCGAACGAGAAGGGCAGGCGATAATATTCCATCCGGCTGCGGTCGCGAAAGATGACCAGGCCGTCGGAGAGGCTTCGCCAGAAGCTGCCGTCGTCCAGCAGCGTCCGGCAGGGGGCGAGAAACGCGTCGCTTTCGCGATCCGACCAACCTCGGGCGGCGAGTTGCTGCTTGGCATGCATGATGGCGTTCTTGAGGCGGATGAGATTCTGTTTGCTCTCTGAGCCGCCGCGGTGCGTGGGCATGTAGATGGAGAGAGCGGGAAAACCCGCCGAATCCAACAACGACTTGATCTGCGGATAGTCCAAATAATCTTGCATGTATTGCTCTCCCGTTTGGCGCACGACAAGCGCGTTCGGTCAGATCCGCCAGGTTCCACCCGCCTGGAGCGGAAAGCCGTTCAGCGACAGCTCGAGGCGGCAACGTTTTCGCCGGCCAGATGGTGAAATGATTCCAAGAGCTTGGCTTGCAGCCGGTCCAGTTTTTCCTGGGCCAGGTTGCGATCGTGCTCTGAGACGTCCGACGTCCGCTTCAGATGGGCGAATGACTCTACCGCCGCCGCTTCCAGGGCGAGCAGTTCATGGAGATCCTCTTGCAGCCAGGCCCGCTTTTCTTCGCCCCCGGCCGCGATTTGCTCGAGTCGCGAAATGCCTTTCCGACATTCCTGGAGACACGAGTCCAAGAGCCATTCGTAAGATTCTGAACCCCGCATGAAAAACCTCCAGCGGTGTCGCAAAGCCGTGTAGTGACGCTCCGGCAGGATTCTAGGTGGACCGCGCGCGGAATGTCCGAATGATGGACGGAAAACGGTCACCAGAACCATTGCAACTCGCGGAGACGATTCGGTTGACCGGTCACGAGAGTTCGCAGATCGGCGGCGTTGATCAGCGCGTATCCGTGCTGATCGTTGTTGAAGAAGGCATACACGTCGAGGCCGCGACGGCGCAGTCCGATGATGCGCGTCGCTTGCTCCCGGAGGTATGTGTCCGGGTAATTCCCTTCCTGCGGTCCCCCATGATAGCGGAGGTAGGTCCACGCGGTGGTGATTTCATGCGGATGATCCGGGAGTTTGTCATGAATGCACAACGCGGCTCCGTACCGTCGTAGCACAGCGTACACTTCCGCGCAGAGCCAGGATGGATGGCGAAACTCCAGCGCCCAGCGATGCTGGCGGGGAGCCGCGGCGAGAAACTCGTCCAAGCGGGCCAAATCCACATGCCAGCTCGGCGGCAACTGCACGAGAATCGGGCCGAGGAAGGGCTGTAGCAACTCGGCGTTGGCCAGGAACGGTCCCAGATGCCGGGCGGGATCCTTCAGATGCATGATGTGCGATCCGAATCGGCTGTACTTGAGTACCCAGCAGAACCCTTCAGGCGTGCGATCGCGCCAGTTTTGAAACGTCTGCGGCCCCGGCAGGCGGTAGAACGTGTTGTTCAATTCGACCGTATCGAAAAAGCCGGCATAGTGGGCGAACCAATCGCGCTGTCGAATCGTGTCGGGGTAGAAGATGCCCTTCCAGTGCCGGTATTGATAGCCGGACGTGCCGATCCGGACTTGTCCGGCTTTGCTCTTGCTCATACGTGCGCCTTTCGGATCTTCGACGCCCCGCACATTTTCGGCCAGGTGCCGGGAGCGAGCGTCTACGGATCTAAGGCGGGCAAGATGCCCGCCCCCCAAGCAAGATGTCCGCCGCCCAACCATTTCACGCCTCCCGCATATTCAGCGCGACAAAATGACGGGAGACCTGAGCGGCCTCGGGTTTAGACCGGCCAAATTGGCCAAAACCCATTCCAGCCCGTCTGCTCGCGATTTTCTATTTTTTCCGCGTACATCCGGAATTAGGCGTCCTGCGTGCGTGGACCAGCCAGTGGCACAGAGAGTGCAGAGGGGTGCAGGCCAGACGAGGAGTGGACGTAGCAGGGTGGTGTAGCCGGTGCGAAGCCGCCCGGGGAGCATGGTCTTACACGGAAACACGCAATGAGCATAATGACGAAAGCCGACGCCACGCTTTTTCCGGATGTGGAGAGGATTGACCCGCTGAAGCTGTGGTATGTGCCCGACCGTCGCGTACGCACCAAAGCGGCGGCGGCCCAAGTGATCCACGTGACCAACTGGATTCTCACCGGTCAGGGTCTGGACGAAGAGCCGGACGAACTGATGCTGTTCAAGTCGCTGCATGCCTCTGCGTTTCGCGCCGCGCGGCGGTCCGCCGGCCGGACGATCCCGATGTCGGAGCGGCGCCTCTGGGCCCGTCGCTGGCAGATTATTCGCGAGCACATCGTGGAGAAGAACCTCGGCCTGGTCCACCTGACCATCCGGCGGTTCCGCTTCCAGACGCTGGACGAAGACGATCTGCTGAGCGAGGCCATGTACGGCCTGGGGCGGGCCATCGATCGATTCAATCCCTGGAAGGGGTTCCGCTTCAGCACGTACGCGTGCAACGTGATCGCGCGGGCCCTGCTTCGGCGAGGCAAGGGGGAAAGTCGTTACCGCCGGCTGTTTCCCGTCCAGCACGACGCGTCTTACGAGAAACCTTCGGAATCGGGCGATTTTCGTATGGAATTGTGCCTGGAGCGGCTGCGCCGTGTCCTCGACCGCAACCTGGGCGAACTGACGGATCTGGAGGCCACCGTCCTGTCGCACCGGTTTCCCATGGACCGCGAGCCTCGACGCACGTTTCAGGAGATCGGAAATCTAGTGGGCTTGAGCAAGGAGCGGGTTCGGCAGATTCAAAACATCGCGCTGCAGAAGCTGCGCCGCGTTTTGGCGGAAGATCCGGTTCTGCATTGACGACGCCCGGTGTGCCGGCCCGGCGTGTGCGATGCGGACCGCCCGCTCAGTCATGGATGTGTCATGTCTACGCGAGAAGTGGTCAGGTGTCATCGGCCCGCATCCGCCACGCGAGTGTCCGGAACGAGAAAGCCGGCGCAAGAGCAGCGGAGCGCGGCCGCGACCGCCGGCCGCGTCATGATCGTCGATGATGACCGCTCGTTTGTCGAAGCGTTGGCCATCTTTCTGGAGGATAACGGGTTCCAGGTTGTCACGGCGTTCACCGGACGCGAGTGCATCGACACGCTGCAGTGGGAAAAGCTGGATCTGGCCGTAGTGGATTTCCACCTGCCCGACACCAAAGGGATCGAGGTGGTAAACCGCCTCCTTCAATGGCAACCGTCCGTCCCGGTTCTTCTGATCAGCAGTGATGATTCGCCGGAGACCGCCGCTCACGGGTTGGCCCCCAACGTGCGGACGTCTATGCTCAAGCCGGTGATCCCCAAGCAACTCCTCGACACCATCTCGCGACTCTGTCGCAACGCGAGCGGCGGATTCTCTCCGCAGCCTGCGTGCGTTCCCGGTCAGGCGCACCAGGACGCCTGACGAGTCTCCAGCAAACGCAAATTGGGGACGGAGCTTATGGCACATGTGGGTACCGCCCCGATGTACGCGGACGCTCGATTGGGCGAACCTTTACGGGGCCACGAATCAGGAGGCCTAAATCATCGGTATCGCATGAAAACCGCATGAAAACAGCCACCATCGAGAACCACAGCAGGAAGCAAGTGGAACCGGCGTCCCGGTCCGTGCCGTCCGGCGGCGCGGAGTCGGGGGGACCGGCTCTCCGTGGCAAGGTGCTTCTGGCCGAGGATGATGCAGCCACGCGCGAGTCGACGCGGCTGCTCCTGGAGGACCAGGGGTACGAGGTGGTCGCATCCGAGGACGGCGCCCAGGCGTTGCAGCGCCTCAACGAAGGCGTGGCCGTCATCATCACCGACCTGAAGATGCGCGGAGTCGACGGCATGCAACTGCTGCACGCCGCGCGCGAGCAGGCGCCTCAGACGCCCATCATCATGATCACCGGTCACGGCAGCGAGGAAGCCGCCGTGGCCGCCCTGAAATCGGGGGCGTTTCACTACCTCAAGAAGCCCATCCATCCTGAGGAACTGCTGCACCTGGTGCGCGAAGCCATCGAGAAACATCGTATGTCGGTGGAGATTGCCGCGCTGCATCAGCAGATCAATCAACTGGCGGGCATGCACGGCATCATCGGCCAGAGCAAGCCCATGCGCAAGCTTTTCGAGACGATCCGGTTGGTCGCCGACACCCGCAGCACGGTTCTCATCGAGGGCGAAAGCGGCACGGGCAAGGAACTGGTGGCTCGGGCCCTGCATCTGAACAGCTCGCGACGCAACAAGCCTTTCGTGGCCATCAACTGCGCGGCCATTCCCGAGGCGCTGATCGAAAGCGAGCTGTTCGGCCACGTGCGGGGTGCGTTCACCGGCGCGGCTGACAAGCGGGTAGGCACGTTTCTCGCCGCCGATCGGGGCACGCTGCTCATCGACGAAATCGGCGAGATGCAGTTGGATTTGCAGAGCAAGCTATTGCGGGCCATCGAGACGCGCCGCATCTGTCCGTTGGGTAGCAACGAAGACATCGAGCTCGACGTGCGCCTTATCGCCTCAACGCACCGCGATCTCCAGTCACTCATCAGCCAGCACAAGTTCCGCGAGGATTTGTACTACCGCCTGAACGTGGTCAACATCAAGCTGCCGCCGCTGCGGGAACGGCGAGAGGACATTCCGCTGCTCGTGCGAGCGTTCATCGAGGAGATCGCCGCCGAGAACAACCGGCCCGTCCGCGATATCACGCCCGAAGCGCTGGCCCGGCTGCAGAGCTACGACTGGCCGGGGAACGTGCGGCAGCTCCGCAACGTGCTGGAAAGCGTGATCGTCATGTCCACCCGCGACGTGATTGAGGCGGTGGATTTCCCCGAGCCCATCCGCGAGGCGTCGTCCACGCCGCCGCTGCAAGCCCTCATTGCCATGGGCATGCCCATGTGCGAGATCGAAAAGGAAGTCATCCGCCAAACGCTCCAGCGCACCGGGGGGAACCGCTCTGAGGCCAGCAAGATCCTGGGCATCAGCACGCGAACGCTGCAGCGACGGATCAAGGAGCATAACCTGCTCGTCTGATGCCCGCCGTCCGACGCACGCGCTTTCGCTCGAGCCCGGTGGCGTGATGTCCTCTGCGGATCGGGCCGTTCCCGGACGGGACGACCCGCATCCGGGCATGTTTTCCCGCCTTTCCGGTGGCACGATCGGCACACGGCTTGCAACATCTGGCTTGCGTCGGCGTACTCATGCCCGGCCAGGAAAGGCAAGGGTGTCACGTGTTCGGAAGATCGTTCAAGCTGTTCGACGTGTGGGGCTTCTCGGTGGGGGTGGACACGAGCTGGTTCGTGGTCGCCATTCTCGTCGCCTGGTCGCTGGCCGTGGGCCTGTTCCCGTTCGAGTTTCCCGGGCTTTCCACGCGGACCTACTGGACGATGGGCATCGTGGGAGCGCTGGCGCTGTTCGGTTCCATCGTGGTGCACGAGCTGGCTCACGCCAAGGCCGCCCAGCGCTTCGGGCTCCAGATTCGCGGGATCACGCTGTTCATCTTCGGCGGCGTGGCCGAGATGACCGACGAGCCCCCGACCCCTCGGTCGGAGTTCGTGGTCGCCATTGCCGGGCCGCTGGCCAGCATCGCCTTGGGCCTGCTGTTCGCCGTGGCCGCGGCGGTGGGCAGCCGACTGGATTGGTCCATCTCCGTGTTGGGCGTCCTGCAGTACCTGGCCTGGATCAACTTCATCGTCGTGCTGTTCAATCTCGTTCCCGCCTTCCCGCTCGACGGAGGCCGCGTGTTGAGATCGGTCCTGTGGAGGTGGAAGAACGATCTGCGCTGGGCTACCCGCGTGACCACCAGCATCGGCTCGGGATTCGGCGTGGTGCTCATCGCCCTTGGCGTGCTCAGTTTCATCGACGGCAACCTGATCGGCGGACTGTGGTGGTTCCTCATCGGCATGTTCCTGCGTAACGCGGCCCAGATGTCGTACCGGCAGCTCGTGGTCCGGCAGATGCTCGAAGGTGAACCCGTCTTGCGATTCATGCATGCCGATCCCGACACCGTGCCGCGATCGGCTTCCATCCTCCAACTCGTCGAGGACCATGTCTACCGCTACCATCACAAGATGTTCCCGGTCGTCGAGAACGGGCGGCTTATTGGATGCGTCAGCACCCGCGACATCCGCGAGATACCGCGCGAAGAGTGGGATTCGCGAACGGTGGGCGAGGTCATGGAGCTCTGCTCGCCGGAGAACACGGTACCGCCCAGGGCTGACGCCATGCGTACGCTGGCGAGGATGAACCGGACCGGCCGATCCAGGCTCCTGGTCGCGGAGAACGATGAGTTGAAGGGAGTGGTGACGTTGAAAGACCTCACCCGATTCATTTCGCTCAAGCTGGATATCGAGGAGCAGGAGGCCGCGTGAAGTTCGACGCGGTTCGGCTCGAGGAAAGTGCAGGAAAGATCATGTCGGAATCCGAAACCAGAACCCGCGAGCATCCGGAAACTCGCTTCGCGGCGTCCGAGGATCGTTTCGGTCTCGAGGATCAGTTCCGCCTGCTCATGACCGAGCCCGACACGAGCCGCAAGGGTCATCGACAGAAGGCCCTGCTGCGCGAAGGACCGGTGACGCTGGCGATTTACGCGTTTGAGGCCGGGTCGCGGCTGCCCGATCACGTTGTGGACGGAGTCGTGCTCATCCACGTGCTGGAAGGACACCTTCAGGTCACGACCGACACGGAGACGCACGACATGCAGGCGGGCCACGTGCTTCGGCTTTCCGCGGGCGTGCGGCACGACGTGGCGGCGATCAGTCCTTCGCGCATGCTGCTGACCGTCGTTCTCGAGGGCCCCAAGTCGCATCCGTGATCGACTTGCCGCCGCCGCTCCCCGACGATTCCGGCGCGCCGGCTTGCGACAATTTGTCCCTGCCGGGCCCGAAATCCCTCTCCAACGGACAAGTTGTCTCAGGCGACCTCTGAGGTATCACGGTGCGAGGCTGTCTTTCCGTCAGCCATTCGCGACGTGACCGCGGATATTCGCCCGTTCTGTTCTGCCTCACTGCTTTCATTCGAGCGGGAGGAGCGTCCAGAGTGCAATCTTGGCATGGCCCATGCCCACTGATGGTTCGGAGTCTTTCAGCGAGGTGCATGACATGCAACACAAACGAGTATCGCGCGAGCACGGGTGTGCGGTCTGGCCCGGCTTGCTCATCGCTATCCTGACCGCCGGATCGGGGATTGCCCCCGCCCAGATGAACGACGGCGAGCGCAAACGGCTTAACCCCGGCGCTCGATACGAGTATGGCTACGATCCCTACAACGGCACGCCGGAGCCTCTCGGTTATGCCGCCCAGGGCTACTCGACCGACACGTACAACTGGTTCGTGCGGCCTAAACCGCTTCCGGAACAAGCGTCCATTTCCGGTGATTCGATCTACGGATACGTCGGCAGTGACGACATGGACGAGCGCGTCGCGCCACGGGCACGGGATAACTGGGAATTCGGCTACTATTACAACCGCCGGACCGGCAGACTCGAGTACGGTTGGCACTACGAAGCGCCGCCGCTCGAGCGGACGGTCGCGCGACCAGCACGCCGCGAGCAGTGGACGCCGCCGCCTTTGGGTTATGTCGAGCCTTCTGATCGCCAGCTCGCCGCCCCCGCGCCTACTGCGCCCGAGCCGCAACTGAGGCGGTTCGCGGGGGAGGTCATCGATCTGGCGACGCGGACCGGACGCACGGACAATCGGGTGTATCTCATCGCGCGCATACGCCAGCCAGACGGCACGTTTCAGGCGGTTCAAACCGGGCCGATGGGGACAGCGAGCGTGCGTGTGGGCGATTGGATCGAAGGCTTCGGCGACCCCGAGGTGATTCAGGGGCGTCCCATGATATTGGCCCGCCGCATTTCGATCGGCGGCACCTGGTATACCATCCCCGACACGGCCGCGCCCGAGCCCCGCAACTACGTCGGCGAGGTCGTCGGGTTCGAACCAGTGTATCTGCGAAACAGCCGCGATCTTCAGATAGTGGCGGACATTCGGATCGGCAACAGCACTCGACCGGTGCTCTTGGGGCCGGCGGTCGATCTGCCGCCCCAGGAACAGTTGTGGGAGTCGCAGGTGCAGTTCTGGGCCCGCGAAGGCACGCTCGACGGGTTGCCCATACTCGTGGCGAGCCAGCTCGACCTTCCTGGCCGGACGTTGAGGCTGCAGCACGAAGAAGGTCGATACGCGTTCGAGAGCCGGTAATCCTGCCGGGGGCCGGGCGTCCCGCCCGCCTCGGTTCCTGCCCCGTCCGGGGCCAACAAAGGATTCCTCGCGGGACGCTATGTGAGGGCTATCGCCATGTGAGGGCTATCGCCGCCTTCTCGCGGGTATGTGTCTTATGTGCGGTAGCTTCTCGCCCCGCAGGGGCGAAGGTCAATAGGCGGGGGCGTCAGCCCCCGTTTAGGGACCCTCCGAAAACTGTAAGCCCCGAAGGGGCGATAGTTGCGACCGAACTTGGCCGGCCAGCCGAAGCATGGGATCAACTGGGCAATCGCTTGTGCCGGCACGGCGTTCTGTCGCCCCTTCGGGGCGAATCCGCGCCGATCTCTACTGACTTCGCGCCCTTTCTGGGCGGAGCCACCTCGATCTCGTTCAGACTAGACGCGTGCTCTAGCGGCGATGCTGCGCGCATCGGTGTCTTGCCCCGCCTGAGGCGGGCGAGACGCCCGCCCCCCAGGTTCCCGCCAAATGTGGTAGCCGTACGTGTCGTGTTGCCATCAAGAGCCAATTAGCAGACACAATATGCATACACGCTGCCGGATTCTCGTCCTGATGACAATGTGTGGCACTTCATTGCGGAGCACGTTCGGCCCCGACCGAGAGGTCGTTCGCGACAGTTTGTCAGGGTCGAAAGGCCAATCTGGAAAAATTGTCGGCGGGGTTCTCCCGCGGTGTCAATTAAGTGTCTTCAGGAATGTCAAGTCCTGGCGCGAGTTACGCAATCCCCACAGGCTGACTCCCTGATGGCACGGTAAATGCAAACCCGGCCGATCAAGGTGATCTTGTCTTGAGATTTCGGAGTACGTTCGAAAGGAGAAATGAAATGAATGCCACGATCAGGTTGTTTCTGCTCCCAGTCATTGTCGCCTTGGCCGGCTTGTTACAGGCCGGATGCTCAATGGGGGGGCAAGAGCCCACCCGGGCCCCGGCGCAATTCCGGCAGTTGCCCGCCAACCACCGGGAACACTTTGCTTATTATCCGAGTGCCGAAGTGCACGACAGTATTCTGATGCTTCGCAAGGTGGCCCCGGCCCAGGTCACGGCTAACGAGGAATTCGAGTACACGATCGAAGTGGTCAATCCGACCGACAAGGCCCTGCTCAAGAACGTCGTCGTCCGGGATTACGTCTCTCCAGGCGTGCGCATCGTCTCTTCGACGCCGACGTGGTCCTACATCGATGCCACGAAGGAAGAGGGGGAATGGATTCCCGATTATGACAAGGCGGGACCGGACATTGATGACGTGCCGGTGACGCCGCCGCGGATGGAGACCCAGGTGCGTCAACCCAACGCGCCGCGACTGAGCCAGTTGCCGGAGATCCGTTGGTTCATCGAAGAACTCTACCCCCAGAAGATCGTGACGATCAAAGTGCGGGCTCGTGCTTCTGCGGGAACGGAGATCCGCAACTGTGCGACGGCGGATTACGAGATTGCCGCCTGTGTCGTGTCCAGCGTGGTCGCGCCTGAGCTGGCCCTGCAGACCTTCCTCGAGAAGGAGTTCATCATCTGTGCCACGGACCAGACGGACATTCGGTTTGTCGTCTCCAACAGCGGCACGGCGGAGGTTCGCAACGTGGTCGTGCGGGCGCCGTTGCCGGAAGGGATCACCACGGTGGACGGCAAGCGCGAAGTGGTCGTGAACGTGGGCAACGTCGGCGCCAAGCAGAGCAAGGAAGTGACGCAGCGTCTGCGCGTGCTGCGAGCGGGTAGCTACACCATTCGCGCTCGTGCTGTCGCCGCGGGTGAGATGGCGGCGGATTCGGCAGCGGTGAGCATTACCGCCGTCCAGGGTGCCATCGCTGTGGCCGTGACCGGTCCGGCCGAGGACTACGTCGGCCTGCCGCTGGAGTACCAGATTGTCGTGAACAACACGGGTAACGCCCGCGTCCGCGACGTGGTACTCGAAGCCCGTGCTCCGGCCGGGTTGGAGTTCGTCGATGCGACGTCCGGCGGCTCCGTCCAGGGCGACCGCGTCATCTGGCGGTTCGATCAACTGCCCGCCGGTCAGTCCCAGGCGGTGGCGGTGCGCTTCCGCGGTCGCGAGCCCGGTGTGGTCCGGGTGGTTGGTACGGCCCGCGGCGTGTGCGTGGGTGACGTGTCCGAAATCGTAACCACGCGTTTGGAAGGCGTGCCCGCTCTGCTCGTCGAAGTGGTTGATAAGCAGGATCCCAACCGCGTGGGCGAGGAAGAGGTGTACGAGATCCAGGTCACCAACCAGGGAACCGCCGCGGAGACGAACATCATCGTCCAGGCGGCCATCGAGGAAGCCCAGGAGTTCCTCTCGGCGACCGGTGCCACGCCTACCGCCGCTGTGCCGGGTGCCCGGACCGTCACCTTCCAGCCGCTGCCCACGCTGGCTCCCAAGGAGACGGCAGTCTGGCGTGTGGTGGTCCGGTGTCTGCAGCCGGGAGACATCCGCTTCGCGGTGGAAGTCTCGAGCGATCAGCACGGACGGCCGGTGCGTGAGACCGAGGCCACCAGCATCTACGCCAAGAACAACAACAGACAATAACGAGGGTAAGGCCAGGCGGGCGAGAGCGATCTCGCTCGCCTGGCCCGTCGTTGCTCCGGTGTGAGTGAGGCTGTGGTTCCCGAACCCGGCCGGTTCTCGGGAACCGCCGCCCACTCCCCGGATCGACTCGACTCGGACGGTGTATTGGCGCGGATGCGAGCAGGAGTCTGGCCGGGGGCATTCGTGGTCGTGGCGAGTGTAATCTCATCACAAGCTCACCGCCCGCCCCCGCCAGGCTCTATATTTCTTCTCGACTTTCCCTCCTGATTTCGCCGTGAGCACGCCTTCCTGCGAGTAGTTCTCTTCTTCACCTCCCGTGGATGCCATCGCACGATTCAGTTATTTTTGAGATCTGAAAGAACCTCCACGCGAAGACACTTGCCCCCGGACAACAACGAGTTTTTCCTCGAGCCTCAGGTCTCAAGTCTCAAGCCTTGAGCACCCGTCTAAACCCTTACAGACCCACGCCCGGGACTGGCTTTCAGGCATGTTTCCCATACAATGTGGCCCGCGACGCTGGCATTTGTACATCGGCAGGCCGCTCCGGCCGGGAGGACCTATGGCAACATCGAGGAATCAGAAAACACGGCGCGACTTTCTCAAGCATTCCGTGGCGACGGCCGGCGTGATCGGCGCGGGCGTTTCCGCGGCTCCGGTTCGGGCGATGGCGCCGGCGAATCGCAAGCTCACGGTCGACGGCAGCGGCGTTGGTGGCAGCACGCCCGGCCTTCGGGTCGGCGGCAAGCGGGCCTACAACGACTGGTATCGCGGCGAGACGCTCAGCCGCGTAGCCTTCCCCATGGGCGGGATCGGTGCTGGCATGATCTGCCTCGAAGGCACCGGCGCGTTCTCGCATTTCTCCACCCGCAACTTACCTGAAGTGTTCAACGAGCCGGTGCTGTTCGCAGCTATCTGCGTGAAAGGCCAGGGCGGCCCCGAGAGCGAGAACGGCAACGTCGCCCGTGTGCTCGAAGGCCCGGTGCCCGCCTGGAAGCTCTTCGGCACGCCGGGCGCGGGCAACGGGCTGGGCGATCGCAGCTATGGATTGCCGCGGTTCCGCGAGGCGGCGTTCCTGGCTCGGTTCCCGTTCGGCATGGTCGAGATGGCCGATCCCAAGCTGCGGCTGAAAGTGCAGTTGACGGGTTGGAGTCCGTTCGTTCCCGGCGATCCCGACAGTTCGAGCCTCCCGGTGGCCGGCCTGGAGTACAAGTTCACCAGCTACTACAACGAGCCGATCGAGGCCGTCTTCTCGTTCAACGCCAAGAACATCATGGCTCGCGGCAACGGCCCGCGGTCGATCGTGGGCGTTCCCGGCGGCTTCGTGTGCAAGCAGGCTGGCACGGAGAAGGAGCCGCAGTACGAGGGTGCGTTCTCGGCGACGGTGAGCGAGCCCGGCGTCAAGACCAACCTGGCGTGGTTCCGCGGAGGCTGGTTCGACCCGCTCACCATGGCCTGGAAGGACATCTCCGAAGGCGCCTGCTTCGACCGGCCGGCCATCACGGAGGGCGAGACCTCGCCGGGCGCTTCGCTGTTCGTGCCCATGCGGCTCGAACCGGGTCAGAGCCGGACGATCACCGTTCGGCTGGCGTGGTATGCAGGCCGGTCGTCCATCCGCATCGGCAAGGATCCGGAAGGCATGCCTCCCGAGCTCGGAGCGGGCGATTATCGTCCCTGGTACACCGCCAAGTTCATGGACGTCAACGCGGTGGCCAACTTCTGGAAGGACAATTATGAGTCGCTCAAGCAGCGGACGTCGGAGTTCTGCGAGTGCTTCTACGACAGCACGCTGCCGCCGGAAGTGATCGAGGCCATCGCGGCGAATCTGACCATTCTCAAGTCGCCCACGGTGCTGCGACAGCCCGACGGCCGGCTGTGGGCGTGGGAAGGCTGCCACGACACCGGCGGCTGCTGCCACGGCTCGTGCACGCACGTGTGGAACTATGCCCAGGCCATCGCCCACCTGTTCCCCTCGCTGGAGCGCACGCTCCGCGAGACGGAGTTCAAGGTGTCGCAGGACGAGCGAGGGCACCAGGCGTTCCGGACCTCGCTGCCCATCCGCCCGGTGGTGCACGATTTCCACGCGGCGGCCGATGGGCAGTTGGGCGGGATCATGAAGGCCCACCGCGAGTGGCGGCTGAGCGGCGATACCGAATGGCTGCGCGGTCTGTGGCCCAAGATCAAAGAGTCGCTCGCTTTCTGCATCGAGCATTGGGACCCGGAACACAAGGGCATCCTGGAAGAGCCGCATCACAACACGTACGACATCGAGTTCTGGGGGCCGGACGGCATGTGCACGAGCTTCTATCTCGGCGCGCTGGCCGCGGCCATCAACATGGGCAAAGCCCTCGGCGATGACGTGTCGTTCTACGAAGAGTTGCTGGCCAAGGGTCGCCGGTATCTCGAAACCGAGCTGTACGACGGCGAATACTTCTTCCAGAAAGTGCAGTGGGAAGGGCTCCGGGCCAAGAACCCCGTCGAGATCGGCAGCTACCACACGGGCTACTCGCCCGAAGCGATCGAGCTGCTGAAGAAGGAAGGGCCCAAATACCAGTATGGCAAGGGCTGCCTGTCGGACGGCGTGCTGGGCGCGTGGATGGCCAAAGTCTGCGGCGTCGGCGAGGTGATCGACCCCGACAAAGTGACCAGCCATCTGCGGGCGGTGCACAAGTACAACCTCAAACGGGACCTGTCCGAGCACGCCAACCCGCAGCGGCCTTCGTTCGCGTGCGGGGCCGAGGGCGGTCTGCTGTTGTGCACGTGGCCCAAGGGTGGGGCGTTGTCGCTGCCCTTCGTCTACAGCAACGAGGTGTGGACGGGCATCGAATACCAGGTGGCGGCGCACCTGATGCTGCAGGGCCTGCCCGAGCTGGGCTTGGAAATCGTCCGCGTTTGCCGCGACCGCTACGACGGTTCGATGCGCAATCCGTTCAACGAGTACGAGTGCGGCCACTGGTACGCCCGGGCGATGGCATCGTACGCCATGCTCCAGGGCATGACCGGCGCCTGGTACGACGCGCTCACCAAGACGCTGTACATCGAACCGCGGATCAAGGGCGACTTCCGCTCGTTCCTGAGCACGGCCACGGGTTACGGCACCGTCGGCGTGAAGAACGGCAAGCCGTTTATTGAGGTCAAGTCGGGCAAGATCGACGTGGCGAAGATCGAGTACAAGCCGGCGTGACATAATTGTGACGCGAGACCAGGCGATCGGCGGGGCTTGACCCCGCCGTTTCCTTGCGCGCAGGAAAGACGTACGACAGCGGAAATGAGAGGCGATAAAGGCGAGAGCGATACTATGCTTCACAGCACGATGGATTGTGCGGCGGAGCGGACAACGTCGGCCGACTTCATCAGCTCGCGGAGCTCGAGGTCACTCAGCGAAACCGATTCGAGCGGCACGGCGCCGGAGCGGTTGACCATGCACGGTACGGACAGGCAGACGCCCGAGATGCCGTGGAAATCGTCGAGGCACCGCGAGACGGTGAGGATGGCGTTCTCGTTTCGCAGGATCGCTTCGAGGATGCGGGCCGTGGCCAAACCGATGGCCCAGTTCGTGGCACCCTTGGCGGCGATGATCTCTCCGGCGGCTGAGCGGACGCTCTCGACGATCTCGTGCCGCTCCTGGTAGGTCAGCGGCCCGCGACCGATGGGCTGGAACTGAGCCAGCGGGATGTTGGCGACGTGGGCGCTGGACCACAACGGCAGTTCCGACTCGCCGTGCTCGCCGACGATGTGGGCGTGCACGTTGCGGACGTTCACGCCGATGCGTTCGGCGATGAGCGTCACGAAGCGTGACGTGTCCAGCACGGTCCCCGAGCCGATGACCCGCTGCGGTCCGGCTCCGTGCAGCTTGCCCGCCACGTAGGTGAGCACGTCCACGGGATTGGAAACCACCAGCACGATGGCGTCGGGGGCGGCGTCGGCGATGGCGGGGATCAACCGGCTGAAAATCTCCGCGTTGGTCTGCGTCAGGTCGAGCCGCGACTGACCGGGCTTCTGCTTGGCCCCGGCCGTCACGACCACGACGTCGGCGCCCGCGCAGTCCTCGATCTGGCCCGCCCGCACGCGCACGCTGGGCACGAACCGCAGTCCGTGGATGAGATCCTTGACTTCAGCCTCACACTTTTGGCGGTTGACGTCGATGAGCGTGATCTGGGACGAGAGTCCCTGCAGCATGACGGAGTAGGCGATGGTCGTCCCGACCGAGCCCGCGCCGATGATGGCCACACCACCCTGCGTCTGCGGCCGGAGGCCGGTTGCCGCATGTTCGAACATGGTGTCCGGTCTGCTCCAGACATTGACTTGCGAAGTCATGCTCCGATCTTAGGAGCCCTTGACGGATTGGACCACCTGCTCACGCGTGCTCTTGGCGTCGAATCCGAGGTTCTGCAAGGCGGCCTGAGCGACGCAGCCTTTTTCGGACAGCAAGGCGAGCAGAAGGTGTTCCGTGCAGACGATCTTGCTGCCGAGTTCGCGGGCTTCCTCGATGGCCCGGGCGATCACGTTGCGGAAATGCGGTGAGCCCGGCAGACGCCCGAACACCCAGGTGTCCTCGAGACTGGCCTTGACCAGCTTGTCCACCTCCTGGCGGATGCGGCTTTCGGTGGCGTTCTTGCCTTTGAGGATGCTGGCGCCCAGGCCGGTGCCTTCGCGGGCGATGGCCAGCAACACGTGCTCGGTCCCGACATACTCCTGCTCGTACTCGCGCGCGATGACTTCGGCGAGCTTGATGACCTGGTGGACCCGCGGGCTGAGTGTTTCGTACATACCGTCCCCACAGACAAATACGGCACTGGTCGTCTTTTGTAGCGGTGCGGTTGGCCTGGTCCGGATTCCACGGCTCGATTGGCCGCCACGAAAAAAGCTCCGCCCTAATGCGGTGCGATCAGACTATACCCAAGGCTTAGCAGCGCGACAAGAATGGAGGCGACCAGCGTGATGCGGATGATTTTGAGCCGGTTGGCGATCTCGCGGTCGCGCCATTCTTCGAGCCGCCGGTCGATTTCTTCGAGCTTGCGGTCGATGCGCAGTTCGATCTCGTCGAGCTTCTCCTTGACGTACTCGTCGGCGACGCCCCGCAGCCGCCGGGCGATGCCCCCCATGACGCCTTCGTCGACAATCCGGTCGCGGAGCGACGTCTGTTCGCGCTGGTGGGATGGGTCTTCGGGCAGGAACTTGTATTCCTCGCCTCCCTGGTGGTTGTCCGGCCCCTCGACGAAGTAACTGATGATGTTGCCCACGATGCGGCGGCGCTGCCGGACGAGACGATCCCACCAGGGCTCGTTGAGCCGCAGCCGTTCGGCCAGCACTTCGGTGGGCTCGTCGCCGTTGACCGGAATGCCGCGCAGCCGCAACAGGGCAAGCAGTCCGCGGCGGGACAACTGCCGCGTGTCCACCTTCTTGATCTGGGCGATCTCGCGGACGAGTTCTTCCTTGCTGCTTGACTGGCGCACGGGCCGCCGGGCCCAGATGATGATGTCGAGCAGGGCTTCCCGGTCGATCTGCGAAAGCAGACGCTGGCGTTCGCGCACGCGCAGCAGGAGTTGCGACCGCTCCATGCGCGGGTCGAGCGTCAGACCCAGCTCGCGCCCGTAGAGGACCAATTCGTCGACGGGAAGATCTTCGAGCCGGGCGGTCGTTCCTGGCGTCTCGGCCGTGGTGGCCGGTGGCTGCGGCGTGGTCGTCGGCGGTGGGGTCGCCGTCTTGGGTCGCTCGGCCGGCCGGCCGGGCTGTGGTAGTCCTGGATCGCTCATACGTCGAGAACCCAATGCAGTCCCACCACTCCCGCCAGTATCAGCGAGAGCAGCAGGATCTTCAAAAGTTCGCCTCCGAACTTGCGGACCCGGGCTCGCAGCAGCAGCACCACTGCGTAGTGGCCCATGACCGTGAACCGGGGTGAACTGCGAAACCACCGCTGATACTGCCACAGCGTACGGACGGTGTAGACCGTGACGTAAATGGTCACGATCACCGAAAGCATCCACCGCCACATGTGGAAAATATCGACTTGCGGCATCGTTCAATATCCGCCCGGCCCGACCTGCGGGCCCGCCCGGCTTGTCACCTGCGAGGAACTACACGATAATATTCCAGGCGTTGATCTTCCAGCCCGAGCGGTAAATCTGATGGCTCAGCAGAAGCAGACAGTCGTATCGTTCCGCGTCGATCACCATCTGGCCGAGATCCTCAACAACCTGCCCGATAAATCGGCCTTCATCCGCGAAGCCATCCTCCGGCGTTTCCATGCCGAGTGCCCGTTCTGTCAGGGACGGGGCGTCCTGCCTCGGGCCATTGCCGACTGGCTGGAGACGCACATGCCCGAATCCAAGACCATCGAGTGCAAGTGCTGTAACTATCGCTACCCACTCGAGGTACTCCCCGATGATATGCCCCCGGGCGACGAGCAGGACTACATCTGCGAGCACTGTCTCGAGCACGGTCATGCTCATTGATACCCGCTGGCCGCGGCGCGGTTGAGGTTTTGTCGTCTGTTGGCTGTCGGACCCTGTCACCGGGAGACCGGCCGTCGGATCGCGTGGACGTCCGCGGAGGCGGGTTGTTGCTGCCTCAGGTCCGGGTCGGGGCTGTCGCTCCCATGCGGCTGTCTCAAGGCGGACAACACGCCCGCTCCCCGAGGAGCGGCAGTATCTCAGACAGGTGCGAGATGACGGCATCGGGCTGAGCGTCGCCGGGTTGCGGGTCGAACCGCTCGGGAGCCTCGTACTGGACGGTTCGGACCGCCTGCATGCCCATCCGCTTGGCTCCCTGCACGTCGGCCAGCCAATTGTCGCCTACGAAAAGGGCCTGTTGGGGGGCGACGCCAAGGGAGTCCAGACAGGTTTGGAAGGGCAACGGGTGCGGCTTGACCCGGCCGACGTCGGCCGAAATCACCACCGCCTGGAAAAACTCCGCCAGCCCCAAACGTTGAAGACTGGCACGGATCGCCGGGGCGTCGGGGTAGTTGGAGACAATCCCCAGTCGGTAGGTGCCGCTCAGTGCCCCCAGCACGTCGTGCAGGTAGGGCGGAGCGGTGATGGCGGCCACCACCGCTTCATAGCGGGCCCGGAGCAGGCAGGCGATCTGGTCGACGGTGGGCCGCCGCCCGTAAAGCCCCTCGACCAGTTGCGTGGCCATTTCTTCCAAGTCCCGTTCCCGCAAGCCGTTCTGATACGGGGCGAGGCGGTCGGCGTCCCGTATTTGCTTGAGCCGCGGCCGATCGACCGAACCGAACAGCCGCTCCAGTTCGGCGCTCAACGCAGCGTCACAGGCCTCGATCTCGGGCCGGGAGAACCGAATCAAAGTATTGCCATAATCGAACAGGATTGCCTGCACGCGGGTTGTATCAACGCCCATAACTTGCCGATACCTCGGATAGAATCAGAATAACCGCGGAAAACCGTCGAACCCGGCCGAACGCGTCTCGCTTCCGGTCGTAGGACGAGGGTGTCTCCATTGTGCATCCGGCGTTCGACCCCATTCGGTCCCGTCCGTTGTTGTTGGCCGCTGGAAGAACCGATAAGCTAGTCCGATTACCCTCCCACGGCTGGGAGGGGCCACGGAAAGCAAAAACGAGAAAGGTAACCGATGACCAAATCAAAAAAAATCGCCGGCTGCGCTCTGGTGCTGCTCCTGTGCGCCGCAGTGACGCAGAGCCTCGTGTGGGCTGAGGAATCCGCTCCGACGGCGACCGCACCGGCGGCTCAAACGCCCACTACGGGTCCGGCCAGCGAGACAGCCGTCACCGTCAATGGCAAGATCGTCACCGAGGCTGACCTCGATGAGGCGGTGGTGGCCTACACGCAAAACCGACAGCTTCAGCCCGGACAGTTGCAGATGATCAAGCAGCGCTACCGAGCGCAGATTCTCCGCGTGCTCATCGACGAGAAGCTCTTTGAGGCCCAGGCGGACAAAGAGAACGTGACCGTCACCGACCAGGAGGTCGCCGAGCGGATCGAGAAGGATCTTCAGGATTACGCCCGGAACAATGGCCTCTCCCAGGAGGAGCTCGACAAGCAGGTCCAGGAGCGCATGGGCATGAACTTGAAGGACTACGTGGCCCAGCGAGCCGCCGAACCGTTCCTCAAACGCATGCTGCGCCGGACCAAGCTTATCGAAAAGAGGTTCCCCGAGGCGATTCAAGTGACCGACGCCGACGTGCAGGCCGAGTTCGACAAGTCAGCGAAGGTCCGGGCCAGCCACATCCTCATCGACACGCGCAACAAGACCGAGGAAGAGAAGGCCGCCGCCCGCAAGCGTGCCGAGGAAATCCTCGCCGAAGCGAAAAAGCCCGGCGCGGACTTCGCGGAACTGGCTGCCAAGAACTCGGACTGCCCGTCCAAGGCCAGGGGGGGCGACCTGGGCTTCTTCGCCCGTGAGGGGGCGATGGTCGAGCCGTTCGCCAAAGCCGCCTATGAACTGAAGGAAGGCGAGATCAGCGATATCGTGGAGACCCAGTTCGGGTACCACATCATCAAAGTGACGGATGTCAAGACGTTCGACGAGTCTTCGGCCGAGCTCCGGGAGTTGGCACGTCGCCAGAAGATCAACGATCAGATGGAGAAGTACTCCGAGGAGCTTCGCAAGGACGCCAAGATCGTCTATCCGGAAGGCAAGGAGCCGACGGCGCAACCCATGGGCCTGCAGATGGTCAAGCCCGCACCGCGACCGTCCACCCGCCCGGCAGCCCAATAATCGCCGGCCGGCTCACCGGCCGGACACAGCTACGAGAACGCCCGGGACCGTCCTTGCGATGCCCCGGGTTTTTTCTTGCGCAGGGTGACAACCCAAAGGGACGCACGCGCCTTGCCTTGTCTGACTTTCGGGGTCGGGCCCGCCGCCGAGGCTCCCGGTGCGCGGTTGCGCGGGCGGCGAGCCTGTGGTACATTGTCCCCCGCTGACTCCAGTCCGGGCTGGGGCGCCCGGACATTGCCGGCCAATCGGAGACGGACATCATGGATCGGTGCATCGCGATCGGAATCTTGTTGGTGTGTACGAGCCTCGGACTGGCTGCGGATGGCGGCGGACGGTTGCGTCCCGTGCCTTTCACCGACGTGCACATTGAAGACGCGTTCTGGGGTCCGCGCATCCGGACCAATCGCACGTCGACGCTGGCCGCCTGCCTCAAGCAGTGCGAGGACACCGGACGCATCAGTAACTTCAGCAAGGCGGCGGGCAAGATTCCCGGCAAGTACGAAGGGCGGTTCTACAATGATTCCGACGTCTACAAGGTACTCGAAGGGGCGGCCTACTGCCTGGCCCAAGATCGCGATCCGCAGTTGGAAGCCCGCATCGACGCCATCATCGACGAGATCGCAGCCGCTCAACAGCCCGACGGCTACATCAACGCGTACTACACGGTGATGGAGCCCGACAAACGTTGGACCAACCTGTGCGTGATGCACGAATTGTACTGCGCAGGTCACATGTTCGAAGCGGCTGTCGCTTACGCCCAGGCTACCGGCAAGACGAAGTTCCTCGACGTCGCCCGCCGCATGGCCGACCACATCGACGGTATCTTCGGGCCCGGCAAGCGCACGGGCTGGCCCGGCCACCAGGAGATCGAGCTGGCCCTGGTCAAGCTCTATCGCTACACCGGCGAAGAACGCTACGCCCGGCTCGCCCAGTACTTCATCGACGTTCGTGGCACGACCCAGCTCGAAAACTTCGAGCACCCTGAGTACATGCAGGCGCACAAGCCCATCCGCGAGCAGACCGACGTGGTCGGACATGCCGTGCGGGCGCTGTACATGTACTCCGGCGTGGCTGACGTGGCGGCGCTGACCGGCGACCCCAGCCTGTTCGCGACGATGGATACCATCTGGCACAACATCGTCGACAAGAAGATGTACATCACGGGCGGCGTGGGTGCCCGCCACGCCGGCGAAGCTTTCGGCGATCCGTACGAATTGCCCAACGACACCGCCTACTGTGAAACCTGCGCCGCCATCGGGCTGGCCCTGTGGAACTATCGGCTGAATTTGCTGCACGGCGATGGCCGCTACTTCGACGTGGTCGAGCGGGCGATCTACAACGGCATTCTTTCGGGTGTCTCGCTCGAGGGTGATCGTTTCTTTTACGTGAATCCGCTGAGCAGCAACGGCAAGCACCATCGGCAGCCCTGGTTCGGCACCGCCTGTTGCCCGACCAACATCGTGCGGTTCGTGCCGTCCATCCCCGGCTACGTCTATGCCACCGACGACGAGGGGATTTGGGTCAATCTGTACGTCCAGAGCACGGCCAAAGCAAGCATTCCGTCCGGACCGGTGAAGCTCACGCAGAAGACCGATTACCCCTGGTCGGGTGACGTGAGCATCACCGTCGAGCCGGCGCAGCCCGCTGAGTTCACCCTGAGCTTGCGAATTCCGCAGTGGTGGTGCAGTTCACCGGCGGTGAAGGTCGCAGGCCGGCCCTTGCATGACATGGTCCTCGACAAGGGGTACGTTCGGATCCGGCGTGAATGGAAGCCGGGCGACACGGTCGAGCTGAGTCTGTCCATGCCCGTGCAGCGCATGCAAGCGCACCCGCAAGTGACGGCGAATGTGGGCAGAGTCGCCTTGCAGCGCGGGCCTATCGTGTACTGCCTGGAAGCGGTGGACAACGGCGGGCGGGTCGCGGATCTCGTCTTGCCGCGTGATGCCAAGCTCGCCGCCGAGAAGGTCGCCGACCTGCTCGGTGGCGTGGTCGTCATTCGGGCTCAGGCGCTGCGTGTGGACGTGCCGTCCTGGGAGGGCCGGCTGTACCAGCCGCTGCCTTCGGCCAAACCGGCGCAGTTGACCGCGGTTCCTTATGCTGTGTGGGATCATCGCGAAGCGGGTCAGATGATGGTCTGGATTCCCGAGGCGGTCGGGCTGGCCGCCACGCAGCCGGCGGCCGAGAGTGTGCCGAAAAAGTGACACCTATCAACAGGGCCTGGGGATTGGGGACTGGGGCCTGGGGGGCGGGCATCTTGCCCGCCTCGTGTGTGGGATTGGGATCGTACAGCGTTTTGGCTCGACCCTGGAAGGGTGAGAGTCCATAGTCGGCCGGCGTGAACTGCCGGAAGGGGATTGCGCTTGTAGTCCTTCTTTCGATCCTAAGGCCGGCCAGGCCGGTATCAGGATGAAAAGAAGGCGGGCAGGATGCCCACCCCCCCGAAGTGAGTACGCAAACATGACCGAAGTCGAGGGCCACAAATCGGCAAAAGGTGTTTTCCTTGCTCGCGTAGTAAGCAACGAGAGCATTTGCCGTGAACATTACCGGCTCGTGTTGTCGGTGCCCGAACTGCCGCCCGCCCAACCCGGGCAGTTCATCCAGATTCTCTGCACCGAGCCGAGCGACCTGGGCTGGACGGGAGGGGCGTTCATCCGCCGGCCCTTCAGCATCGGCGGCCTGCGGCGCGGTTCGACTGGCGTCGAAGTGGAGATCCTGCACCGGGCCATCGGCATCGGGACGCGCTGGCTGGCCCGGCTTCAACCGGGCGATCCCGTGAGCTTCCTCGGTCCACTCGGAAGGCCCTTCGTCCTGCCCGATCGCGGCCAATCGCCGGCGCTGTTGGTCGGGGGCGGCATCGGTTTGCCCCCGCTCATCTGGCTGGCCGAGAGCCTGCAGGCGGCCGGCGTTCCCGCCATCGCGTTTTGCGGTTCGCGAACCGCCGACCTGCTGCCGCTGAGGCGCGAGCCGGGCGTGGATTGCTCGAGTGGCGAACCCGCGTTGAGTTGCCGCGAATTCGCTCGCGCCGGCGTGCCCGCGCTGGTGGCCACGGACGACGGTTCGCTGGGCGTCCGCGGCCTGGTGCCCGATGTGTTCGCCGCCTATCTCGACCGGCATCCCGAACTCGCCGAATCCGCGGTGGTCTACACCTGCGGTCCCGAACCTATGATGCGGGCGACGGCCGAAATCGCCTTGCGCCGCGGCCTGCCCTGCCAAGTGTGCCTCGAGCGGATGATGGCTTGCGGCATGGGCACCTGCCAGTCGTGCGTGGTGCGCGTTCGCGACACACAGGCCCCGTCGGATTGGGCGTATCGCTTATGTTGCACGGACGGACCGGTTTTCAACGCTGCTGACGTGATTTGGGATTGAACGGCGGACCCATCATGCGCGGGCAGGCTGGCTTCTGAATCCGAGCTCGCTGGGTTATAATGCGGTCCGGGAAAGCCGGTGAGAGACGTGCCTTGGCCTCGCCGCTCATGGGCTCTTCCAGGCGGGCAATTCTTCGATCTTACCGGCGCAGATGTGGAGGGGTCCAGGATGACCGACTCGTTGCATCCGTCCGTGCCGCGGTCCGAGGAGTATCTGGGCTATTACGAAAACGGCGTGGTGCGGCTGGCGGCCCGTACGAACTGGCCCAACGGCACGCCGGTGTGTGTGCGCGTGGCCGACCTCTCGCCCGAAGACGCTGCCCGCGGGTTCGGCAAGGTCATCATCGCCGGCTTCGGCTTGGCCGGTCGATGGGTCGCCGAGATCTTCGATCGCCATCATATCGAGTACGTGGTGGTGGACAAAAACCCCGAAACCATCGAAACGCAACGCAAACTCAACCGCCAGGCCATCCAGGGCAACATCACGGAAGAATCGGTCCTCCGCATGGCCGGCATCGAGGATGCGTCGGTTCTGATTCTCACCATTCCCGATGAGGACGCCGTAGTCCAGACCACCGCGTTGGCTCGTCGCCTTCGTCCTGACCTGTATATCCTGGCCCGCACCACGCACGCGTCGGCCGGTCTTCGCGCCGCCCAATGCGGAGCGGACGAGGTCATCAAGGCCGAGCAGGCCGTGGCTCGCCAGTTCTACGAGGCGCTCTTGCGCAAAGTGGTGGCTGCCCGCGAGCCCGCGACCAAAACATCGGTCCAGGACGGCGTTGCCGCCGAGAGTTGAAAAGAGCTATGGGCTGTGAGCCAGCCATCCGGCCGAGCTGACAGCTGAGAGCTTCTTCTCCTCAAGCCTCAGGTCTCAAGTCTCAAGCCCTCTATTTCCGGCAAGCGGATCTCTGCGCCTCGGTGTCTCGGTGGTGAATCGCTTTGGTTTCAGCCAAAGGCCGCGATGTAATCGTGGTGTTGGCGCTCAGACGCGCGGTTGAGATTTCTCGCCGATGGGCTTGCCTGTATCGCCATTCGGCGATTCGTCTTTCAAATCGAAGAGAACGCGCAATGTATCGGCGTAGACATTGGCGGCGCCGTTTTCGACGTGCTGATTGAGCTGGTGAAGCGGTGTGTGTAGCAGCTTCTGCACCACGCGGTGAAGCATCTGTTGAATCAGCTCGCGGTCGCGCTGGCAGGCCGCGCTCAGCTTGGGCATCACGCGCTCCAGTTCCTGCTCGCCCACCTCGTGAAAACGGCGACGCAATGCGGACACCAACGGCTGAAGCTGCTGGCGCTCCTGCCCCCGCATGTACTCGTGGACGGCGGCCTCTATGATCTCCTGCGATCTGCCGACGGCGACACGGCGCTGAGCCAGGTTGGCTTCCGTGACCGCTTGCAAATCGTCGATGTTGTAGAGAAACACGCTCTCGTCGCGCGCCACGTCGGGATCGATGTCACGCGGTACGGCAATGTCGATGAGCAGGATCGGGCGGTAGCCACGCCGTTTGGGAATGGGCTTGAACTGCTCAGCGGTGAGGATCGGCTCCCGCGAGCCGGTCGAGCTGATGAGGATGTCGGTCTCGGCGAGGCGGTCGATCCACTCGGCGTAAGGAATTACTTCGGCCGTGCGGCCGTGCCGCTGCCGAACGTGCTCGGCGAGGCTTTCCGCGCGAGTCTGTGTGCGGTTGGTGATCCACAACCGGCCCGGTTGCGTGTCGAGGACGTGAGCCAGCGTGACCTCGCCCATCTTGCCCGCGCCCACCATCATCACCGTCTTGTCACCGAAATGCGAGAAGATCTGGCGGGCGAGATCCACCGCCGTGCTGCCGACGCTCAGGCGGCCGGCGGTGATGCCTGTGGCGTGCACGTTCTTGGCCACGCGAAAGGCACGCTGAAACAGGTCGGACAGGACGCGGCCCGCCGTGCCGGCCATCCGGGCGGCCTCGAACGCCCCTTTCACCTGGCCCAGAATCTGCGTTTCGCCCACCACCATGGAGTCCAGCGAACTGACCACGCGATACAGGTGCCGCACGGCCTCGACGTTCTCGTGTGCGTAGATGCCGGCGGCGAATTGCGACGCGTCAATGCCGTGGCAGTCGCCGATGAAGCTGATGGCCTCGGCGATGCGAGGCTGGCCGGCGGCCGGGAGGGCGACGTACAACTCGATGCGGTTGCAGGTGGATACGAGCACGCATTCGGCGTCGGGAAAGCTCTCGCGAAACATGGCCAGCGCACGGGCCACGCCCGCCTCGTCGAAAGCGATGCGCTCTCGCACTTCAACGGCGGCCGAGCGATGATTGCAACCGATGACGAACAGTCTCATGCCAACCCTGAATCGAACGAGGACTCGTCGACGCGTGACGCGCAGGCGACACGGCCGATCGGGCCTCTACTGGTGCAATCTCGACAACTCCCGGGCGAAAAAGACCACGAGAATGAGCCCAAGCCCGTACGTGGACAGCACGGCTGCTCGCCGGCCCCGAATGGGCCGGTACAACGCTGCCGTGCACAAGTACGCGTAGACCCCCCAGGCCGCCAGCGAGAACAGGAACGTCGCATCCAGATACCAGGCGCTCGCACTCAAATCGGGCCGGTGAGCCACGCCGCAAAGCCCGGTCAGGATGCCGAACGTGAACAGCGGAAACCCGATGATGGGCATCCAGCGTCCGAATCGCTCGAGCGATTCGAGCGGAGCGACGTTGCCGACCATGGCCGGCGCCCGCTTGCTGCGGAGGATGCGCAGCACGAGCAGATAGGCCACGCCGGCTGCGCCGCCCGCGATGAAGAAGGCGGCACTGAGCGCGAACGCCAATCCGTGACTGATGAACCACGGCCTATGCGTCAGATCCGCCGGTGTCTGGCGAGTCAGGCCGATCTCAACGAAGCTCAGCACGCCGGCGGCCAGAAACAAAAAGCCGTCCAATCCGCGCAAAGAGGCCGAGAAATGCACGCCCAGGCCCACCAGCCCGATGAGCGTGCTCATGAGCACTGTCGACGAATAGTAACTCTGTAGCGCATCGACCACGCCGGTCCGCGAGAAAGCCAGGCCCAGGTGAAGCGCGTCGGCGCCGAGGGCGATCAAGGCTGCCACACGCATGACCGGCACCATGCGCGGCACCTGCCGGCGCACCTGCAGGTAAGACGCGACGGCCGCCACGCTGAAGCCGACGCCGCTGAGCAGAGATGTAATCAGTTGGTCCGTCATGCCTGTCGTGCGATCACGCCATCAAGCCGCCGTGCACCGGCTCGCCCGAGTCTGCGATGCGGGTTCCCAGCCGGTATCCCTTAGGCAGAACTGGTCCTGTCTGCCGAAGCCTTCGTTTGTTCCAACGTGCTTGCGAGCCACTGCCGCCATGCCGCCGGGCCGTCGCGTTTCAGCCGTTCTACGGAATCTTCCTCGCAGAGGGTCGCCATCAGGCGCCGTCTGACCTGAGGATCTGCAATTTCCCGCCGGACGATTCCTCGGGCCCGCTGCAACTCCGCCACCAGGATACCGAAATCATCGCCGAATTGGGATTCCAGCCGATCGCGCACGGAGGCTGCCAAGTGAGGGGCTGCGCCGCCCGTGCCCACGGCGATGGTGAACTGACCGCGTCGAAGCACCGCCGGGACGGCGAAGTCGCTAGCCTCGGCATCATCGGCCACACTGCACAAGCAACCCGCCTTCCGAGCGTCGGCAGCGATCCGCGCGTTGAGCTCTCGGTCATCGGTGCACGCGAACACCAACCGGGCCGAGCCGATCAATTCCGGCGCGTACGCTTGCTCATGCCGCTCGATGCCGTCTGCATGTTGCAGTTCCGGGACAAGGTTCGGGCTGACCACGCGGATCTTCGCTCCCGTCCCCGTCAGCCCGGCCACTTTGCGCGCAGCCACCGGTCCGCCGCCCACCACCAGCACGTCGCAGCCGGCCAGATTCAACTCGATAGGATACAGGAAGCGGTCACTCACGCTGAACTATGGTAAGCTCTCGATACGCATCAGGCGATGCAGGAGCGACACATGGTTACCATAAACCGGACACGCCGCTGGATCGGCACGGCTCTTCTTTGGCTGATGGCCGGCGCGGGCTGGGCCCCGTTTGCTGCGGCGTCGTCCAATTCCGCCGCGTCACCTGGCGCCACCGCACCTGGTGACGACGCGCGACCGGTGGCTTCCACTCGCCCCGTTCCGCCCGGCGAAGATCAGATTCGCCAGGCGATTCGCGATCTGAATCACCCCTCGCCCAGCCGGCGGCGCGAGGCTGTCCGTCAGCTGGCCGACTGGGGACCACTGGCGTTCGACGCCCTGGCTCAAGTCGCAGCCGGTCCGGAGTTGGAGCCCGCGCTATTGGCGCGCGATCTCTTGCGGCAGATGGGCGAGGTGCTGTTCGTGGGTGCTCGCGTGAGGCTCGAAGCCGACCATACCCATATTCGTTGGGACCAACCGGTGAACTTGAGCGTGCACGTGGACAATCCCACACCGGCACGGGTGGTCGTGCCTTGGCCGGCCGAACTGGCGGTCGCGTCCAGTCAGCCCGCGCCGGAAGACTGCGATCAGGTCGCGGCCATGATGGACATCGCGGATTTTCTGCTGGTGGTCGGGCCGGACGGGGAAGAGGTGGCGACTCGCGTCGATCCCATCGAGCAGGACACGGCCGTTCATCGCGCGGTCCTGGTTCGGGCTGGCAATCATCCCCCGTCGCACGCCGTGCCGGCCGAGTCGAACGAACGGCTGGTCGTGCCGCGGTTCAATCGCGGCTGGGCTCGCTTCCCCATGCTGGCGGCCGGTACGTACACTGTTCGCTTCGCTTACCAGCCGCAGTGGAGGGATCCGGCCTGGATCGCCCAGGGATTCGGGCTGATCGAGAGCAATCCCGTGACCATCGAAGTGACCGAAGCCGCCCCTGAAGCCATCCGCCAAGCCGACCGGCCGGTTCGGCTGAACCTACGGCAGGAGGAGAACGGCCGATTCCTGGGCGAGATCCAGAACGTCTGGGATCGCGAACTGTGGTTGAATCTGAACATCGGCGGGCCGGTCGAAACGCATGCTCGGCTCGAGTGGATGGTCTGGGCGGATGACGAGAGCGAGGCTGTCACGTTCGCGCTCGACGACGATGCCACGGGGCCGCAATTCGCCGCTGACTACGTCCGCCAGATGGCGCCTGGCGAGAAGGCCACGGTCACGACGGCTAGGCTCGAGACGGTTCTCGAGCGTTATCGGCGCGCGGCAGACCAGCCGTCCGGCCAGGTGATGATCTCGCTGAAATACACGCACATTCCGTCGGCACAAGCTCTGCGGCAGGCGCTTCGGGAGAAAGGCCGTCGCGAGAGCGTTCCTTCGCAACTGTTCAACGGCTCGGCAATGAGCGAGCCGATGCAGATCGCGCCGAACGGCGGGTAAATCCGGGGAATGTTCTCGGCGCAGAAGTCGATGGGCGATCCAGCGAAAGAAACCGACCGACCGGCCTCGCGCAAGCCCCAACGCGAAGCTCATGCAGGGAGGGTGGTGTTGACCGGCTCAGAGCCCAAAGTTCACAGCTCCGCCAAGCCCCAGCCCCCAATCCCTCGTGAAGTCCGTAAAACGGGTGATGCCCGGGAGTTCCGTCTCGCTTGTCAGAGAGGAGAAGGACAAGCCAGGGCAGGACTTCCGGGCATCGTTATCTATCTTCCGGAATCAGTCGCTACAGATAAGAACGGAAAATGCGGCTGGACCTAACGCGCGAAATCATGTTTTTTTTCGTTTCCTGTGGCGAGACGGCCGGTTTTGCAGTAAACTACAGTGCAACAAGGTGTTACGGTCGACGGGTTTCCCGGCGCCGGACTGCGGATTGGCCATGGATGACGCGAAATTCAGGCAGTTGGTGGACCAGATGCGGGCGGGCGACACGAACGCCATGGGCTCGCTCCTGGTGGCGGGCTTCACGCCGCTACGGTCCGTCATCGCCCGGCACATGGGCGACCTGCTGGCCAAGGCCGGCGTCGAACCGGAAGACGTCATCCAGGAGGCGTACGCAGCAGCCTGGAGCAATCTGCCCGACGCCCAGTTCGACAATTTCGAGGCCTTCGTGGGCTGGCTACGGCAGATTGCCGAGAACAAGCTGATCGACATCCAGCGGGCGGCGACGGCCGATAAACGGGACGTCCGTCGGCAGGCGGCCGCCTGGGGCGTCCAGAGCGGCACCTATGTCAACCTGCTCGACCGGGTCAGCTCGCCCATGGCCACGCCCAGCCGGGGGGCCGCCCACAGCGAGGCTGTCGCGGTGCTGATGGTTCGGCTGCTCCAGTTGCCCGAAGACTACCGCCAGGTCATCCATTGGCGGCTCATCGACGGGTTATCCGTCGCCGAGGTGGCCAAACGCTTGGATCGCAGCGAAGCCGCCGTCCATATGCTCTGTCATCGGGCCCTCAAGCAGCTTCGCGAGTTGATGGGGGCCGCCTCCAACTACCTCACGCAGACATAGACGCGCGCGTCGCGGCGACCAGTGATCGGAGCGATGACTTGCAAGCGGCGGCGGCTTTCAAGCGGCGGTGTCCAGCCCCGCCGAGCCTTCCGAACGAGGGATGCGGAAGCTGGCGAGCGGCAGTTTACTCCGCCCGTCCCTCCAGCGAAGGCTGCCGCGCACTTCCCCCCGTGTTGACCACGGCCATCCGGGGGCATAGACTGTGAGGCTGTGCAGAGCCTGCGGAGTGGCGGATTTTCGCCCCGGATGCCGCCGGGGCCAACTCACTGGGTTGGCCAGTCGGCGCATCATTCAGCGGGCACCATAGATCGGCCTTGAACGGTCCCTGCGCGTGTTCGGGTTTTCGCCGGCACGGCGCCGTCGGACCGCGCTGGAGAGGTGTCGGAGTGGCTGATCGAGCTGGTTTCGAAAACCAGTGTGCGAGAAATCGCACCGGGGGTTCGAATCCCCCCCTCTCCGTTTTCCAGTCTTAAATCCCCCAAGCCCTCGACGCGCGGGCCGATGCGCCCGTCTTTCGTTGGTATGTGCACGCTCTGAACGAAAGCCGGTAGCCCAATGCTGAAAGCTGATAGCTGACGGCTGACAGCTAATGTTGATCGCTCCACATTTTCCTAGCGAAACCGCTAATCCGGCCGGTTGCCGCGGCCGATGCTAGAGCGTCTGTGGTGTACGGCTCTCAGGTGGTGGCTATGAGCCGTTGCCCGAGGCGGATGAGTGCGGGAGAGTTTCCGGGTGGGCACAATCTTGGTGGTGGACCCTGCAGTCATGTGCCGCGAGCTCTTGGGCGCGGTGCTGAAGTCTCATAAGTACGAGGTTCGGACGGTAGCCAATGGCCGCGAGGCGCTGATGGCTGTGGGCGAGCAGATCCCCGACGCGATCCTCCTGGAGCTCGACCTGCCCGAACTGAACGGCCTGGCTGTCCTGCGTGTGCTTCGCAGCAACCCGCAGTACAAGGACATTCCGTGCCTGGTGCTCACAGCCACCGCGGATCGCGAGCGGGTCTTGGAGTCCCGCCGCCTGGGCGCCAACCATTACATGCTCAAATCGCACTTTTCGTTGGACGACCGCCTCGGCCGCCTCGAGCGCGTCCTGTCGGCCAGTCCAGCCGTCTGCTCCGCTGCTACAGGCGGATAGTAGCTTGAATTGCGACTCACGACGCCGAATCCGCAGTGTCACGGCCCCTCGCCGCCATCTGGGTTTCGCTGGAGTCTCCCTATACGTCATATGTGCGACAACAAGGAGGCACGAGTGGTTCGAAGCGGACAAGATGTCCGTTTCCATCATGCGCGAAGGCTGCAATCGGACATGGCCTAGCCCAACTTTCTCACCTCGGACCCGCGAAGGGGCTTGCAATAGCGCCAGGCCCGATATTGGCCAACGGTCGGCACTACACGCCGATTCCACATAAGTAACACTCAATGCTCAAAGGTTTCTCGCCAATGCGGCATTAGGCCGAAACAGGAGGCAGCGGAGTGAACGGAGAAACTCTCTGTTACCTCCTTACCTCCTGTCAAGTCCTTTTATTGTCCGTGTCCGTCTGTGCTATCTGTGGTTTGGCATTCTTCATGTTGAAGCTATGCGCGCTGCAGAGACAGCATCGGACGCAACCGCCATTGGTTTCTTCATAAGGATTGGGTCACTCAAGCATCTTGCGCAGAGAAATCTTCCGCAGCCCAGAGAGGCAAGGAAAACCAAGTTCGGCGGCGGGCGGGGAATCGGGCTCAGGCTCCGATATAGCGGGCGTAGAGCGTGCGGGCCTGCTCAGGCGACCGGGTGCCGGCAATGATGGCCCGGCCATCGGGGAAGAGCGTCAGATCAAAGGTTTCGACACGGGCTTTCAGCATGAACGCGTTGAAGCGCACCTCGGTGGCGCCGGCGGTGGTGAGCCGGGGGGCCAGCGCGGCGAACTCCAGGCGGCCGGCGTCGACGGGCGTCACCTGAACGGCATTGCGGCCGCACAGCACGGTGGTGCCGCCGGCCAACGTGCCGTCGAGGAAGTCGAAGCGGCGCTGTCGGCAGCAGGGACAGTCGGTCTCGCCCTGCGCCGGCTGCACGTTGAGGAAGACGCAGCGGTTCTGCCAGGCATCGAAGTGCAGGAGCCGCCGATCGACGGCTTCCGGGTGGCCGCTGAGGAGTTTGATCGCCTGCATCGCCTGATGGGCGGTGACGAGGCTCACGGTGGGGCCGAGGATGCCGGCCGTGTCGCACGTGGGGTTCATTTCCGGTGGGGGGGCTTGCTCGAACACGCAGCGCAAGCACGGCGTCTCGCCGGGCAAGACAGGCATGCTCAGGCCGGTGGCGCCCACGCACGCACCGTAGATCCACGGCCGACCGGTTTTCACCGCCAAGTCGTTGATGAGATACCGCGTCTCGAAGTTGTCCGTGCCGTCAAGCAGGAGGTCGACTCCTTCGGCCAACTGCTCGATGTTGCGAAACGTTGCGTCGGCGACGACAGCCTCGACACTCACCGCGGTATTGATCCTGGCGAGCTTGCGGCGAGCGGCCTCGGCCTTGGGCAGACCGGCGGCGATGTCATCCTCGTCAAAGAGGACCTGCCGCTGCAGGTTGTTCAGCTCGATGAAGTCGCGATCGACCAGGCGCAGCAAGCCCACGCCGGCGCGCACGAGCGCGTCGGCCAGATGCGTACCCAGCGCACCGCAACCCACGAGCAACACGCGGGCCCGGGCCAGTCGCCGCTGGCCCTCTTCGCCGATAGGGGCGAAGAGCATCTGGCGCGAATAGCGGGACAGATCGACGGGCACCGGCGGATCCTCGCGCGAAGCAGCATGCGAATCCGCGCCCTCGGGTTGCGACGGGTTCATGGCCCTGGAGACCTTACTTCTTGCCGTAAACCTGCTCGGGGTCCACGAGGCGCTCGGCGGCAGTCACCCACTGGCCGGTGGCGTTGTCGAGCTTGCGGAAGAAGCAGTTCTTAAAGCCCTCGTGACAGGCGGCGCCGTGTTGGGTGGCCTTGATCAGGATCGTGTCGGCGTCGCAGTCGATGAAGATCTCGTGAATGTCCTGCGTGTGGCCGCTGGACTCACCCTTCATCCAATACTTCTGGCGGGAGCGCGACCAGAAGTGGGTCTTGCCCGTGCGGATGGATTCTTCCAGGCTGGTCTTGTTCATGTAGGCCATCATCAGCACTTCGCCCGTCTGGGCATCCTGGATGATGGCGGGGATCAAGCCGTTGGCATCGTACTTCAGATTGTCCAATCCCTGCATAGAAGACTCCGGTGGAGCATGGAGCGTTGAGAACGGAGACCTGGGCGTCAACGATAACGAGGGGGCCGGCCTGACCCGGGCACCACCCCCGGAGGGAGCGAACCGCGTCTCCACTCTCCAATCTCCATCCTCGAGTTTCAATGGCCCACTGTATCAGCCGACGTCGATAAAGGCCACCTTGTCACGGAATTTTCGCCGCAGTTCGGCCCGCAGAGCGGTGTATTTCTGCACCAGGTGCGGGTCCTCGCGGATGATCTCGGCGGCGTCGTCGCGGGCCTGCATGAGCAGGTCGGCGTCCTCGAGCAGGTTGGCCAGGCGGAATTCGGGCCAGCCGTGCTGCCGAGTACCCAGCAGCTCGCCGGGTCCGCGGATCTTGAGGTCCTCCTCGGCGATGCGGAAGCCGTCGGTGGTCTTACAGAGCACGTCAAGCCGCCGCTGGGCGACCTCGCCCTGACTGTCGCTGAACAGAAAGCAGATGGACGGCTTGGTGCCCCGGCCGACGCGGCCGCGAAGCTGGTGCAGTGCGGACAACCCGTACCGCTCCGCATGCTCGATGACCATCACCGTGGCGTTGGGCACGTCCACACCGACCTCGATGACCGTCGTCGAGACCAGCACATCGAGACGGCCGGTGGCAAACTCGCGCATGACGGCCTGTTTCTCGGCGTTCTTCATCCGGCCGTGCAGCAGGCCCACCCGCGCGCCGGGCAGCAGGTCCTGGGCGACGTGTGTGACCTCGAGCGTGGCGGCCTTGAGATCGAGCGCGTCGGACTCTTCCACCAGCGGATACACGATGTAGGCCTGCTCGCCGCCCGCGATGCGCCGCCGCACCTCGGTCCAGGCGGCATGCTCATCCTTGGGGCGGACCAGCCGCGTGATGATGGGCTGGCGGCCTGGGGGCAACTCCTTGATCACGGACACGTCCAGGTCGCCGAAGACGGTCATGGACAACGTCCGCGGGATGGGCGTGGCAGTCATGACCAGATAGTGCGGGACGAGGAGCGGATCGGCAGCGGGAGCTTTTCCTCCCGGCCCCGTTCGGCGCCCTTTGGAACTCTGCGGCTTTCCGCGGAGGGCGGCTCGCTGAGACACGCCGAACTTGTGCTGCTCGTCCACGATGACCACGCCGAGTCGGCCAAACTGCACGCGCTGTTCGAGCAGCGCCTGCGTGCCCACGATCAAGTCCATGTTGCCGGCCTCGATGGCGGCGAGCATCTGCTTGCGCTCGGCCTGCGAGGTCTTGCCGGTGAGCAGGCATCGGCGGACCCTGCTGCCCGCGAGGTATTTTTCGATGCCGGCGAAATGCTGGGCGGCGAGCACCTCGGTGGGGGCGAGGATCGCACACTGGTGCTTGTTGGCGACGGCCACCAGCGCGGCGTACAAGGCGACGACCGTCTTGCCGCTGCCCACATCGCCTTGGAGCAACCGCGTCATGGGTCGAGTGGAGGCCAGATCGGCGGTGATCTGTTCGATGACCTTGTTCTGTGCCCCGGTGAGCGGGAACGGGAATCGCCGACGGATGTGCTCGTCGATCTTGGGCGTGACGGGCAGTGCGGGGGCTCGCGCGTGCGTGGCCGTCCACCGCCGTTGGAGGCCGATGGCCAGTTGCATGAGGAACAGCTCTTCGTAGGCCAGTCGCCGGCGAGCCTCACCGATCTCCTCCAGCGTCCGGGGCTGGTGCATGGCCCGGATGGCGTCGGCGCGGCCGATGAAGCCATGCCGGGTCCGGATGGATTCGGGCAGCGTTTCGCCCACCGCGGGCAAGGCTTCGGCCAGGGCGGTCTCGACCAGCCGGGCAATCTGCTGCGAGTTGATCTGGCCGGTGGCGCTGTACACGGGCACGAGCCGCGGATGGTCCCACTGGGCGGGATCCTCGTCGGGGTCCAGCCACTGCACGCGTGGGTTGATCATCTGGGCGATGTCGCGGTTCACGCCGACCGTGCCGTAGAGTCGCAGGATCTGTCCGCGTTCGAGCTTGTCGCGCAGGTAGGGGGCGTTGAACCAGGTCACCAGCATCTCACCGGTTGCGTCGCGGACGCGGGCGTTGACGGTTTGGTTACGAAACATCCCGCGAACCGAAACGCTCTCCACCGCCGCAATGACGGTGGCGGGGGTATCGAGTTGGAGTGTGTCGATGGTTTGCGGACGCCCCTGATCTTCGTGGCGGAAGGGGAAGTATTCGAGCAGGTCGCCGACCGTGGTGATACCGAGAGCCGAGAGAAGCTGGGCGCGGTGGGGTCCCACGCCGCGGAGGTATTGGATGGGCTTTTCCAGAGCAGACACGGGCGGCGCGGGAGTTCGGCCCGCGGTCGCCCGTGTTGGCGAACTGGGTCGGCCCGGATTACGGGCCGGATCGGTCGGATGTTTGCTCACGATTTGTCCGCGCGGGTCTGCAGCCCGCGGTTCTGCCCGCCGTCCGCCGGCTCAGGGGATGACCAGCTTCGTGCCGACAGGCAGCTTGTTGGGATCCTTCAGCTTGCTCTTGTTGGCCTGGTAGATCTTCATGTAGTTCCTGGTCGTGCCGTAGAACTGCTTCGAGATTTTTTGCAGCGTGTCGCCCTTCTTGACCACATAGGTGCGAGCGGCCGGTTTGGGAGCGGCGTAGCGCTCTTTGGGTTTGGCCGTGGTCGTGCGCGTCCGGACGGGAGCGGGGGCTGGCTCCGGCTCGATGGTCGTGATCTCGTGCGTTGCGTAGTCAGGCTCGGGCGTCTCAACCAGGGCCGGCTGGGCGGGTTCGACCGGAACCTGCTCGGCCTCGGGGATCTGGTCTCGCGGGAACTCCGGAGCTGCTGTGACCGGTTCGGGCGTTTGGGTGGCAGCCTCTTCCTGCTGGGGGTTCTGGCAGCCGAGCGTGCACAGACCGAGGGCCAGCGCGGCAACCGCGACGACTGCGTTGAAGCGATTCATGGGATCTCTCCTTGCAAGATCGGAGTACCGGCCGCCTCCAGCGGCAGGCAAATCGGTCGAAGAGGATCATAACTTCGCCCCCCGGCAAGTCAACGATCCGTGCGGAAAGGCACTGAAAAGCGGGCTTGTGACAACATCGGCGGTGCGGTGGGCGCCTGGCGCTTCCGAGGGTCGGATGGCCGCGGTGGCGGCAACAACCGCACGCCCCACCCCGGCATCGCTGCCGGAGTGGGGCGTCAAGTCGACCAGACATCGCGGATCACTCCCAGAGTGTCTTATATATGGCTACCAGCGCGGAGCGAGCGGCCTGGGGGCGCGGGGCCAACCGCGGCGGCCGGGGGGCTGAAAGGCGGGTCCATCGTAGGAGTCTCTTTCGGGAGCCCTGCCCCAGCCGCGGCCGGGACCGTCACCTCGCCAGCCCCATCCCGGCCCGAAGCCGCGACCATCGAAGCGGTTCAGTCCACGCCAGCCCATCGCATGCGGGGTCCGGCGGCCGGCTTGCATGTCGCCGCGCCGGCTGCAGTACGGGCACCAAGGCCCCGGGCCCTTCTCACGCTGCATGCCCGGGCCGAATCCGCGTCGAGCTGCACGCGGTGGGCGAGGCGCAAAGCCTCTTTCATCCGGACCCAACCCCTGCCGGTCCGGCGCCATTTCACGCCGCCGAGACCTGACGTCGGGCCGGGCCTGATCGCCGGGACCGCGCGCTGGACGCTTGTCGTCGGGTTTCATGGCTTGCGGACCGCGGCCGGTCCGCTCGCGCTGAGCCTCCAGGCCTTTGAGAATGTCCGGACTCTTGCGAGTGAACTCGTCGCGGTCGATCTTGCCGTCACCGTCCGCGTCCAGTGCGTTGAAAATGCGGTCCAGTCGATTCCGACCGGGGGCTCCCGGTGGCGACGCATCCGGGCGAGCTCGGGGACCATCATCGCGCTGGCGCGCCTGTTGGCGTTGGCGCGGTCGGCCGGGACCATCCGGCGGGCCATCAGGCCTCGGCTGGGCGAGCGCAACACTGCCGAATGCCAACGCCGCGATAGATGTCAAGCAACCGAGTGTAAGCATGCCTTTCATCTTCTAGCTCCTTCCTGAACCAGAGAAAGACCGTCTACCCATCTTTGGCGGACGGGACACCCGCCCGCCTGAGACCGCCGTTCGCGCGAAACCGATTGGGCGGACACGGCATTGATCTCTGCTGAAGAGGGAAACGCACGCGGAAGGAGAATATTGCCGGCAGACGGATCGAAAAAACGGCAGTTTTCAACGGGATTACGGCAGGCGCAAGCCCTGCAGATGGGCGAGTACGCAGTCGGCGAGTGCGTCCAGATTATACCCGCCCTCCAGCACGCTGACGATCCGCGGATGGCCCAGCTCGCGCATGAGCCGGACGCTCTGGACGGTCATCCACTCGAACGCATCCGTGCTCAGATCGATGTGGGCGAGCGGATCGTCCACGTGGGCGTCGAAGCCGGCCGAGATCAGGAGGAACTCGGGCCTGAATTCGGCGATGCGAGGCAGGATCTGCTCTTCGAACACGTGATGATAATGCTCGTCGATGCAGCCGGGCATCATGGGGCAGTTAAGCGTGGCGTTCAGGCCGGCGTCGATACCTCGTTCATCCTCGAAGCCCGTCCCGGGAAACAGCGTGCGGGGATGCTGATGGATGCTGACGAAGAAGATGTCGGGATCGGCTTCGAAGTGATGCTGCGTGCCGTTGCCGTGATGCACGTCCCAGTCGAGGATGGCCATGCGCCGAAGGCCGTGCTCGTGGCGCAGATACTCGGCCGCGATGGCGATGTTGTTGAAGTAGCAAAAGCCGTACGCTTTGTCGACTTCGGCGTGATGTCCGGGCGGCCGCACCGCGCAGAACACCGACTCGCACCGCCCGGCCATGACCGCGTCGCACGCCGCGATCACGCCTCCGACTGCCCGGCGGGCGGTCTCGAATGTGGCCGGACACAGGGGGCACTCCACCGTGTCAACGTAGGGCAGCCCGCGCTCGCAGCGAGTGCGGAAACGCTCGATGTACGCCGGCGAATGGACGCGTTCGATGAGCGCGAGATCCGCGATGGTCGCTTCGACGGGCGTGGTCGAAGCAAAAATGCCGGCTCGCTCCAGACGAGGTTTGATTGCGCTCAGCCGATCGGGCCTTTCCGGATAATGGGGCCCCGGATCGTGCTCGAGGTAATGCTCCGACCAGACCAGTCCCGTTTGGGTCATAGTGCAATTGTAGGAGGCACCGTCGCATAGACACGGACGCGCCTGGCTTCACTTCACCCGGAGTTGCGTCACTTTCGGGCCTCGAGGGGTCGGCTCGGTTTCGTAATCGACGATTTGTCCTTCGGTCAGCGTGCTGACTTCCGGAGGCAGGGCGGCACGGTGCACGAACGCGTCCTGACCGCCGCCTTCGGGCGTGATGTATCCGTAACCCTTGACCGGATCAAACCATTTAACGCTGCCCGTTGGCATTTGCCCTCCTCTGGCGCCGTACTGGGGGCAAGGCAAGATGACTGTGATTGACGCTGCCCCGGCCGAACGGTGTACATCTTGACGAGCGTGGACGAAGGCGTCAACTGTGGGGATCAGGGCCTGGGGGCTGGAGGAAGGCTTGAGGCCTGAGGCTTGAGGGGTGAGGCGAAGAACAAGATCCATCTCAAAGGAGATCACGTGTACGTCGGCCCATGATGCTCCGGGGTGACAGCGGATCACCTTGTTCTTCATACGTGCCCGTCCATGTTATCCGGGGTCTGAACGAGCGCGGAAAGGGCGCCCTGCGTCATCCGTGTCATCGGACGTATTCCGTGGTTCCTGGCTCGCCTGGGAGGATTATCGGCGGTTCTGGAGGCTGGACATGGCGATGGCCAACTTCCTGCTCTTGCCGAAAGCGACGAATTTAAGACCCACTTCGTGAATCATGCCGTCGACGTGACGGCAATGAGCGACCTTGGCCAGCAGGTTCAAATCCTCGCCGTCGCGGCGGGGGATCTGGACGAATACCGGCTTGCCGGGCGGCAGCATCTGGCCGTGCAGAAAGCCCAGTCCGTCGGCTGAGATGTTTCTGGCCACCACGCGGAAGCTCGACTCGATGTTGTGTTGAGCGTCGAGGACGTGAATGACGACCTTGTTCGTGCGGAAACGCGCTCGCCTGAACTTGCGCGCATCGACGCGGGGGTCGTTGTCCTTCCGATCGAGGGCTTCGAGCAGAACGAGCAGTTGCTGATCGGACAACCTGACGGATTGAATACAGTTAGGGACCCTATCCATCCACTCCCCCGTGGTACTGCTGGGGCACCGTTGACCCTTCTTATGTCGGTGGAAAGGAGCGGCTGCTTTACAATCTGGTGTGTCACGGACTAGGGCGCGCTCCTGTCAGAGCCAAACGCGAGCACTTGGCCCTGGACGGGGAATGCCTGCGTTTCTACGCTCGCTTTCTCTCGCGCTATCGGAGCGCCGTCTGCAAGGCGAGCACGGCGTAGGCCGTGACCAGGTGCGGGTTGCCCTCCATCCAGCGGTCGGCCTCGTTGACCCAACTGCCGTCCTCACGTTGTTCGCGGGCGAGCTTGTCAGCCAGATCGGCCCGCCAGTCATGTACCACTGCCTTGTGGTCAACGATGAACGGCTCGCCCCAGGCCTCCAGGGCTTTGGCGAAGACGTGATAGAAGTAGTAGAGGCCTTCCTTGCTTTGCCGGCCGGGCATGTTGGGGTTGCTATCGAGCGTGTAATGGCGTCGAATCCAATCGAAGGCCGCCTTGACTCGCGGGTCGTCGCGATCCACATTCGCGTACAGCATGCTCTTGAACCCTGCGTAGGTCATGGAGCCGTACGAGCGCAACATCTGATTACCCTCGGGTTGCGTGGTGCTGCCGGCCATGCTGTGTCCGCCCTGGGCCGCGGTGTACACGAACCCGCCGTCGGTCGCCCCCTGAGCGAACGGCTGATCGTTGGTGATGGCGAGCATCTGGCATCGCTGCACGAACTGCAGAGCCTTCTGGTAGACGGGATCGTCGGCAGGCAGGCCGCTCTGGTGCAGAGCCTCCAGCATCATCTGCGTGTTCGACAAGTCGGGCCGCTTGTGGTTGCCGTAGCCCGCCCCGCCGTACCACGGGTGCGCGGGCGTAATCAGCTTGCCGTCGTTGTCGCACTTGGGATCCGCCCACTGGTTGTCCTTGAGGCACTTTTGCGCCGCCGCAATCTTGGGCTGTAACGCGGGCGATTTCGTCGCCGCCAGCGCCATGAGTGCCACACTCGTCGAGTAGTTCAGATAGGGCAGCTTGGGATCGTAGATGCCGCCGTCGGGCTGCTGAAACCGCAGCATGTATTCGATGGCCCGCTTGGAAATGGGATGCTCGGGGCCGTAGTCCGGATGCTGAATGAACGTCTGAGCGACCAGTGCGGTGATGGCCGGATCGGACTGGTCGGGCTTGAAGCCGACCCATCCGCCGTCCTCGCGCTGCGCGGCGGCCTGGAACCGCAGGGCCTTGTCGATCATTGGCCCGACTTTCTGGCGAAGCTGCTCACGAGAGATCGGTTGCCGATCGGTCGTTGCCGGCGTATCGGCCGCCAGCGCGAGTGGGGATTGAACCACAGAGACGCAGAGGATCAGAGAAAAAGCGGACAGGGAAAGCAGGAAACCGGATCTGGGAAGGGTCATGACGGTCCTCCATCGAGTGTCGGCCGATGACTCCTGATTGTAGGGAGTCGAGCGCGCGGAATTATACCCGACGAATTGCCTCAAATGAAAAGGAACGGCGAGGCGTTTACCTCACCGTTCCCTGAGACTGTTGCAGCCGTCGTCAACAACCGGCTGTCACACTTGTTCTGGCTCACAGCCCATAGCTGATAGCTGAAAGCTGAGCGCTTTTGTCACGCCCGCGGATGGGCCTGATCGTAGGCCTGCTTCATGCGGGCGGCCGTCACGTGCGTGTAGATCTGCGTCGTGCTCAGCGACTGATGCCCGAGCAACTCCTGGACCGCTCGCAGATCGGCTCCGCGGTTGAGCATATGGGTCGCGAAGCTGTGCCGCAGCGTATGCGGACTGATCGTCGGGTCCAGGCCGCAGATGGCCAGGTACTTGTCCAGCTTCCGGCGGACGCTGCGGGTGCTCAGCCGCTGGCCATGCTTGTTGACGAACACCGCCTCGGCGTTGAACGTCTGACTCCGCGGGTCGGCTCGCCGCAACTCCATGTAACGCTTGATCCAGGCCAACGCCGTCGGCGAGATGGGCGTGATGCGCTCTTTCTTGCCCTTGCCGCGGACGTGCAGGGCCTCGCCCACGAAGTCGATGTCGTTCAGGTTCAGATCCACCAGCTCGCTCACGCGGACGCCCGTGCTGTACATCGTCTCGAGCATGGCACGGTCGCGGCAGCCCAGCATGGTCGACGGGTCGGGCGTCTCCAGCAGCTTGCGCACCTCGTGTTCCTCGAGGTACTTGGGCAGCCGCTTGTCCTGCTTGGGCGTGCGAATGGTGGACAGCGGATTGCTCTTCACGTACCCGCGCTTCAGGCAGAACTTGTAGAAGCTGCGGAGCGTGGCCAGCTTGCGGGCGGTCGTGCTCTTGGAGTACTCGCGTGTCCGCAGGAAGCCCAGGAATCGCTGGACGTCTTCCGTCTGCACGACGAGCAGATCCACGCCGGCCGTCGTGGCGGTTTCGCACGGCGGCGGGGCCACCGCGGTCGCCGTGCCGCCGCTCCCCAGATCGTACCCGGCGATCGTCGGGGGCGAGTCCGTCGGCATGCTATCCGTCGGACGGCCCGCCAAAAAGCCGCAGAACTGGTGTAGATCGGCGGCGTAGCACTTGGCCGTGTGCGGCGAGAAGTGCCGTTCGAACCGCAGGTAGTTCAGGAACTCGTCGATCAGTTTGTTTTCGTTCATATGCTTGCTAACACACGGCGGCGAACAATTGTTGACTCAACCTGGCTTAGACGGCCAACTCGCATTCCCAGCAAGCGATCCGGCTACGGCATCTGCCGTTGTAAGCAACGGTAGACCGACTTCATCCGTGAGGCTCTCCGGCCGGCCCGTTCTCTAGCAATGTCGTAAGTGCGTCACTCGGCAACCTTCTCGAGATCCATCTCGAGCCGCCGGCCCATTTGGTAGCTGAGCACCGCTGCATCGAACCAGTCGAAGCCGGTCTCGCTATTGGCGGCCATGTCAGCGAAAGCACTGATGATTTCCGCCTCGCGACCGGCCTGATAGCGGAAGACGTACCGATGGCCTCCCTTGACCAGCGACAGTTGCCTGACAAGACTCATGCGCCACTCCCGGCCGCGGGCGAGGTTATCGCCTGACCGGCCAGACGCGGGGAACAGCCCGCCCTTACATCGCGGCCCCGATCTACTGCAGCAGCTCGCGGGCCACCGAATAACAGCAGTACCTCAGGTAATACTCCTGGCTGGCGAGGTACTTCCTCCAGCCGAAGGGTGTCTCGTTTGCGTCACGAGTGTCGGCGTATTCTCTCACTTCGTCCTGAATCGCCTCATGCTCGGCGTTAAACGTTCGTTGCACCTGAGCCCAGGGCCGCAGCCCCGTCTCTTCCGGCGGCATCGGGAAAGGCCGGGCCATTCTCGACGCTGCCACCGGGTCCATCGGCGTCTGCGATCGTTCCCGCCGGTACAACTCCGCGACCAGCCCGATCACGGGCGTGTAGGGGTTGTACTCGGTCACCGCGAACACCACGATCGCGTCGGCGCCCAGGCGGTCGCAGACGGCCAGGGCATGTTCCGCCGAGACAATCTGAGGCACGCCCTGCTCGGCCAGGACCGCCAGCACCCGGTTCACGCCGATCACCCCGATCCCCGGGAAGCTCGACAGCTCGCTCGCCATCAGGTCGGCCACCTTCACGGTGTCCAGATCGGGCGAGCCGCTGGCGTTGATCGGCGGTGCCACCGCGATCGACGTGCCCGGCGGAAGCGAGGGCATCACGACCGTGGCCTTCTGCTTGTCCTGCGAGCAGCCGGCCGAAAAGCTCAGCGCGACCAGCAGGAGCGCGGGCACCATCTTCGGCCCGGGGCGCCCGAAACTTCGGCGCCGACCGGCATTCCGGCCGTTCCAACTGCATCCGCCCACGATCATCCGTGATCGCCTGTTCTGCCGGACCAGAGCCTCGCCGCCGGTTTTCGGCCGATCGGCGAATCCTGACGTCCGGATTCCAGTGTCTCGCGGCCCATCCGTGAGCCGGCGTCCTTTTCGGCCCGCCACTGATTCGCGGACCAGGACAGAAGTAACTTCGTCTATTCGCGATAGCGCCTTGACAATGGGGACCACGATTTTCGGGCCGTCCCCAGGCGCTTTTGGCTCTTTTGCGGGCGCGGGTGTGAGCGTGCCGACGGGCGTCCCGTCGACCTCGGGCGGGCAAGACGCTCGCCCCCTCCGCGACCGGCCTGGCCTAGCTGCCGATCTTTGGTGCCGGCTGCTGGGCCACCACGCCGGACGCCGTCGAGGGACCCTGTGCCGGCGCCGCCGCCGTCAACTCGTCGGTCGATCGTTCCAGCGGCCGAACCGACCAGATGTTCTCGCACCCGTTCTGTCGGCTGGTGAAATAGATCCGTCCATCCGGACCCCAGACCGACCCGAAGTTGACCCCGCTATCCGTCAACTGCATGGCGGAAGAACCGTCGGCGCGAATCACCCAGATGTCGCCCCGGGTCATGGTCTCGCCGCCGCTCGCTTCGGATACGCTGTCGCCCGTTCCCAACTGAGCCGTGCCATACGTGATCCAGGCGCCGTCGGGGCTCCAGCTCGGCTGGATGAGCGCCATCTCCGAGCTGGCAGCCAACTCGACCGGAAAGCCGGGTTCGCCGTTACGCAGATCCACTCGCCAGATGCTGAACCAGCGGCCGCCACGCTCGCGAGCCTTCTGGTAAACAATGCTGTCGGACTTGGGCGACCAGCGGGGGAACAGCCCCAGGCCGATCATCTTCTTGGATTCCGGGTGGGCCAGGCTGAGCACCCACAGCTCCCAGGTTTCGGTCCGCTGATTGAACAGGCAGTACGCCAGCTGTCGTCCGTCCGGTGAGAACGACGGATGCACCTCATGTTGCGGCGAATGCGTGATCTGCGTGGCGCGGCCGCCCTGCAGCCCGACGATCCACAGGTCCCAGTTGCCGGAGCGGTGACTCGCGAACGCGACGTATTGGCCATCCGGGCTGAAACAGGGTTGGACGTCCCCGGCGGGGTCGTCCGTCAATTGCGTGACAGCCCGGCCGTCGACGGTCTTGAGGTACAGATCCGGCTGGGCACTGTGACGCGTGGAGGCGAACACCAGATACTTGCCGTCCGGCGAGATATCCACGTCGAAATCCGCCCCTTCGGTTTCGAAGGTGTGCTGTTTCATGGGGCTGGCCGCCCGGGCATGGAAGGGCACGCGCTGGCGGTCGGGGAACTCGCCGAACAGCGTCAGGTGTACGTCGCCGGCCGAGGTGAGTTGCGGCTCGGGCGGCGGTGGCGGCACGACCACGACCTCGATTTCCGCTTGCTGCGCGGATTCGCACCCCGCCGGCAGGGCGATAACGGCGGCCGACAGGATCATGACGCCCAGAAACCATATTCTGACCGGGATGCGCATCTCAAACCTCGCCTGCGCGTCGAACGGACAAACTCCCGCGGGCCGGCAACGGACCGGCGGCACCACGCGACGTTCGACTCGTGCCGAGTATTTATCGGCTCCTGGCCAGGCGCGGTGGACCTAAAACCCCGGCCCCGGCGGCCGATCGTTGTCCGATAACCTCCAGGTATATCGACGCTAGTTCGGGCAACTCTGCACAGCTTTAGCATTTCGCGCAAGGATTGCCTCCCCCCCGCGCAGACTCTGCGCCAACGGCCCGAATCCGCCCGGCGGAAGCCGTCTCCGCCGGCTGCTCACGGGGACCTCACGCGACCGAAGGCTGGATCGCGTGCCTCGCTCCCCGGACCGCTTCAGCAGGCTTAAGCTTCGTCCGCTGCTGGGCTTGACGCCTGAGCCGATACCGACTCGATTTCTCCATGGACTTAGGTGTGTACCCTTGAGCTCGTCGGTGGAGACGAGCACGTTTGATGCTGTATCAAGTCTGGAGCACCGGTGCGCGGAAGTGAGCCGTGGGCCCTGGCTGTCAGAGGCTCATCTGCACGCGTGGGAATCACGCCTTTGTCGCTCAGGCCGATGCGATAGAACTGCTCGGCTGGGTTCAATTTACCTGGCGACCAGCCAAACCCGCCGAACAGGCCCCAGCCCCGCTCCGGGTCGTCGGGGCACATGTGGAGGTACTGGACGAAGGCGCACCAGAAGGCCCAGTTGTCGGCGGACGAGGGCGACGGCTTCAGGAGGCGCGCCCCGACCGCCCCCAGGAAGAGGTCGAAGACCGGGGCGGGTAGCAGGCAGCGATGGCAGCTATCGGCGAGATCCAGACGTCGTTCCTTGGAAGGAGGGATCGCCCAGGCGAGTTTTTTCTCGACGGGCGGAGGCCAATGGGTGACCCACGATTGGCTCACGGCTGACCCAAAAACATCCGCCGTCCGACGATTCTGGAGGCGATCCGACCACGTCTACCGAAATCCGAAATCAGTGATGTCCCGTTATCCGAACCCACTGGCTGGCGTTAGACCTGAAGCTTGAGCGTGGAGTATGGACGGATCTGGTGATCGGTCGATGATGATGCTTGAGGCAATGCGTTCTCTCGAACTGGTGAACCACCGAGGTCACAGAGGATCACAGAGGAAAAGTTGAGCTGCTCCGCCTCTGTGCTCCTCTGTGACCTCGGCGGTTCGCGCCCTCTTTATCCGTCGTTGCGGGCGTATTCTGATCGGCCGAGAATGGGTTTATGCCTTGATGAACACACGTTTCGAGTAGAGGAAGCGTGCCAGCCAGAGGCAGAGTCCCACGGCAGTCACGCAAACCAGGAGGTCGCCATAGTTGCCGGCCCACGCCTTGATATTGCCGCCAACCAGCCGGGACGCCAGCTTTTGGAAATCGACAATCTGATAGGCCAGGTATAAGGCCAGGGCGTTCATCCCGATCCATATGAAAGGCTGCGCCCACATGCGATAGTTCCAGACCTCAATCACGAGGTAAAACACCGCCAGCAGCAGGCAGCTGTAGCCTCCGGCCACCAGTACGAACGACGAGGTCCAGAGTTTCTTGATGACCGGGAACTGGAGCCCCCACAGGTAGCCCAACACGACCCCGGCCACGCCGGCGATGGCCAGGATGGCGATCTTTTTGGAGTCGCTCAGGGACTGCGACCGAAGAAGAATCCCGGCGCAGACGCCGAGGAGGCAGGTGCCGATGGCGGGCAGCGTGCTGAGAAGCCCTTCCGGGTCCCACGTCCCACTCACCTTTATCCCCGGCAAATACTGTGCGTCGATGTAATTCGCCAGGTTGCGACCTGGTTCGAAACAGCCTGCGCCCACGTCGGGGACGGGAACAAATGTCATCATTGCCCAGTACCCGATGAGGATAGTCGCACAGATCGCCAGTATTCCCTTGAGCCGGAAGTGGCAGAAAATGAGTGAGGCAAAAAGGTAGCAGATCGCGATCCGTTGGAGCACGCCCAGCAGGCGGATGCCAGGCCAGGGCCGGCTCAGCCCGCCGTAATAGAACACGCCAAGCGCATAAAGCAACATGAAACGACGGATGATCCTGAAGTAGACCGCTCTCATCCCCGATTGGCCCAAGATCCTTGTGAGCGAAAGCGGAATGGATATGCCGGTGACAAAGATGAAGAGCGGAAAAATCAGATCACAAAACGTGAAGCCTTCCCATTTCGCATGAGACATTTGCCGGGCGATGAATTCCACGGCCGGCGAATCGCTGATTTGGCGGATTGCGCGGACCACACCACGGGAGCCTTCGATTCCGATGATCCAGAACATATCGAAGCCCCGCAACGCATCCACCGCCACCAGTCGGGAGGAAACCCCGTGACTCGTGATCCCGGCCTTGACGGCCAGGTTTCCATCGGCGTTTACGGCCAGACTGCCCATTGGCTAGCTCCTCGTGGTTACTACATGAGACTGCCGCCGAAAACGTCCACAGGCGATAGGCGGAGAGCCGAAAGCGGCGCTCGCGATTCCGCACCGGACGCGAAGTTGAACTGCGACGAATTTCTGTGCAGCTTGAGGCGGTCACCGCATCCGCAAGAGCAGTGGACGTTGACTTTGTCGAATACTATCGGTCGGCGATTAAACCCGTGCAACGGCACACGAAGATGAAAATATTGTCATTTATGTCAAACTCTTTGTACTTCCTGGAGGCCGCCAAGAGAATGCCATCTTGTTAGCGAACTGTTATGGCGAGTGATTGTGTAGGGCATTGGGGCAAGAAACATGTTAGGGGAATGGGTGGAATGGCCATTTCGACCTTCCGTGGCCGGTTTGTCAGCGACCAATGATACTAGGAAGCCCGCCCCTCACGTCAGTAAGACGACCCCTTCGATGTGACCGAAACCTGAGTTCGTAGGCTTTAGACCTGAGGCTTGAGCAGGCGGCAAAGACGGACCTGATGATCCGTCGGTCATGACGTTCGCGGCAACATGTTCCCTCAAACTGGTGAACCACTGAGGTCACAGAGGATCACAGAGGAAAAGCTGATCTGTCCGTCTCTGTGCTCCTCTGTGGCCTCTGCGGTTCGCGACTTTCTCCGTTGGCCACCATGGACGAGGTCTCTTCGGGGCTACGCCTTCACCCCGCTCCACCGTGGCCGTATCGCGTTCAAGTTGCGCCAGGGGCCGCGGTTCTAGCCAAGGCCCCGTGTGCCCTGTCTCACCGCAGCTGTTCCGAGTACGTCAACTCCCAGGGCTTCGAGCCGGTCCCGCGATAGACATCGCAGAAGACGCGGCCCGAATCGATGCGGATACGCAAGAAAGTGCCAAGCGCGTCCGGCTTGGCCGGCTGGAAAGTGATTCCGCAATTGAGCTGCCACACGCCGTTGAACTTGGCAACGGACACGCAATGGGTGTGGCCACAGATAAACGCGGTCACGTTGTGGGCGCGGAGGAGGGACCAGAACCGCTGCTGCTCAGCCGGGTTGGCGTCCAGAGAATCGCCCCGATGACGGAGTCTGCCGGTGTCCATGTCGGGCAGGGGTAGATACGGTTCGTGCCCGAAGACAAAGATGATGGGCTTACGATTCGACGACAGGTCCTCCTCGAGCCAGCGATACAGAGCGTCGCTGACGGCGCCACCCTTCTGCTGATCGTGCTGCCCATCGTAATACTCATTGATGGCCACGAAATGAGCGTCGCCGTAGTCGAAGGAGTAACATGTCTCGACAGCGCCGGGTGGCCCCGACCGCACGATGCGAGGAAGCTTTCTGCCGCCTTCGTTGTTTTGTCGGATCCAGGTCATGCATCCGGGTTCGACGATGTCATGATTCCCCGGGACAACATACCACGGGTACTCCGGGCCCATGAGCTCGTCCAGCGTGGCCCGCACCTGTTCGGCACAACCCAGATCGCCAGGGGTAAGCATGAACTCCCCCGGCCCAACGCTGCGAATAGCCTCGGCCATGATTCTGAAATCGGCCGGAGTACCGCTGCCCGGTTTTGTTGGCTCGTGCAGGTCGGAGGCAACGATGAATGTACACGTTTTCGAAGCGCATCCGCATGCCAGAAGCGCGATCGACAACCAGCTAAACCCGATCAACAGATTTCGACGCGTACTCCGTTTCATGTTGGTCTCCGACGTCCTACAGAATGGATCCCCTTTGAGGCAAATGTGCCCATGCAGGGCAGAAACTTCCCGCTTATCCCAGAACTGCTCACGGGCAAGAATGCCCCGTTCGCCTGTTGAATCGCTGGTGCTGAGTGGGCCAATGGTATCCGGCCGATCAAACTGGCGTCTAGCCTGAAAATAGTCCGGCTTTTGTCATTTTTGAGAGAACAGTTGCATTTTGCGCTAGTTGCGAAACAGGATGCCTTCTTCGGGCCGGGAGACCTCGCCATAGCAGTCGCTGCAAGAATAGCATTCCCTTGCGCCCGCACCATGCTGTGACAGAGACCTTGCCTGTGCCTTGCCACGAATGCGACCGCTCGGAACACTCTTCGTACAGAACCTCTACGGACACGCTGAACGGTTGCGACATTTCCTTGGCCGGCCGACACCGCGGACGCTTGAGCGGGGGGCAAAGGCGGACGCTTGAGCGGGGGGCAAAGACCGATCCGATGATCGTCGCCCATGACGTTCGCGGCAACACGTTCCTCGGATGGGTGAACCACTGAGGTCACAGAGGATCACAGAGGAAAAGCTGACCGGCCCGCCTCTGTGCTCCTCTGCGACCTCGGCGGTTCGCGCCTTTCGCATCCGTGCTCGTCCGTGTCATCCGTGGTCGAAGAAGGAGGGGGAGAGGAGAAGGGGGCGCGGGACCGGGCGGCGGGTTGCGCGCGAAGCGCCGATTTCGTACAATATCCACGTGGATCCGCATACGCTGGACAAGCTGGAGTTCGAGGCCATCCGTCAGATCCTGGCGGAACATGCCAGCTGCGCTCTCGGGCGGGACATGGCCCTGAAGGTCAAGCCCACGTCGCGGGGGGATCTGGTCCGGCTGTGGCACGAACAGTTGCAGGAGATGCTGGACGCCGCGGCCGAGCTGGATCTGCCACCGTTCGGGGGCGTGCACGACATCCGCGAGGCCGTCCGCGTGGCGGTTCCGCCGCACTGTCTGGAGCCCGACGATTTCGCGGTGGTGGCCGAGACGCTCGCCGCCACGCACGGGATCGTACTCTGGGCCGAGCGGCTGCGGCCGGGGGCGGCCCGGCTGCGGGAGTTGTGTGAGCGCATCGGCGACTTCCAGACGCTGGCCGACGCCATCCGGCAAGTCATCGGCGCCAACGGCGAAGTCCGCGACGACGCCAGTGCACGACTGCGCCGCATCCGCACCGAGATCAGCGAGGCCCGCATCAGCATCGGCCACGTGTTCGACCGCCTCCTGCGCGACCGGAATCTCACCCGGCTGCTCCGCTATCCCCAGGCCACGTTCCACGATGATCGGCTGGTCCTGCCGTTGGCCGCCGAGCATCGCGGCCGTATCCCCGGCATCGTCCACCGAAGCTCGGATTCCGGAGCCACGCTGTTCGTCGAGCCCGCCGCCGCCGTCGAACTCAACAACCGGATCATCGCCCTCAAGCATGACGAGAGTGTCGAAATCGGCCGGCTGCTTTCGCACCTGACGCAGCAGATCTACCTTAACCGCGACGAAATCCTCAAGACGATGGACGCTCTGGCCGTGCTCGACCTGATCACGGCCAAAGTGCGGTTCGCCCGGTCGTACCAGTTGGTGAGCCCGGCCATCTCCGCCGATCGCAAACTGATCCTGCGGCAAAGCCGACATCCGCTGCTGGTCCGCCTGGCCAAGGAGGCGGCGCGGAAGGGCGAATCGCGCGAGGTGGTGCCCATCGACGTGAGGCTGGGTGACGACTTTGACCTCCTGGTGATCACCGGGCCCAACACCGGTGGCAAGACCGTCGCCCTCAAGACGGTCGGTCTGAGCTGTCTGATGGCCCAGGCGGGCTTGCCCATTCCCGCGGCAGCTGGCAGCAGCGTGCCCATCTACAAGGAAGTGCTCATCGACATCGGCGACGAGCAGAGCCTCCAGCAGTCGCTGAGCACGTTCAGCGCCCACCTGTCCCGGCTGTTGCTCATCCTCAAGCAGGCCGGCCCCAACACGCTGGTGCTCATCGACGAGCTGGGCGCCGGCACCGACCCTGACGAAGGGGCGGCCATCGGCCAGGCCATCGTCGAGGAACTCCTGCACCGTCGCTGTGCGGCCATGGTCACCACGCACCTGGGCGTGCTCAAGAGTGTGGCGTATCGCGAGTCGCGGGCCGAGAACGCCTGCGTCGATTTCGACGTCAAGACGCTCCAGCCCACGTATCGCCTGCTGATCGGCGAGCCCGGCAACAGCAACGCGATCAACATCGCCGCTCGACTGGGGCTGCCGCCGCGCGTGATTGCCGCCGCCCGCAAGCACCTGGGCCAGTCGAACCAGCAGCTCGACCGGGCCATCCGCGGCACGCTGCAATCGCGGCGCGAGGCCGAGCGAGCCCGCGCCGAGGCCGAGTCGGCCAAGGCCAAGGCCCTGCAGGAGAGCGAGGCCGCCCGAAAGCAGCTCGAGGCCCTGCAGGCGCAGCAGGCCCAGTTCAACCAGTGGGTGGAGCGGATCGCCAGCCTGCGGCCCGGCGACAAGGTGCACGTCCGCCGCTTCGACAAGCCGGGGACCGTCGTCCGCGTCCTGCTCCACAAGCAGTTGGCCGTGGTCGCGGTGGGGGCCATGGAGATGGAGATTCCGCTCCGCGAGATCGTCCCCGTCCCGGCCGCCTGACCGCGGATCGGCGGGGCGGCAAACTCGCGGCGAGAATCCCGCCCGGCGGCCGCCGACGGCTATACTCCAGCGTCTCCAGCGTTCGCGGGACTTGATGCCGCCCGGCCGGTTCGTATATACTGTGCCCACTGCCCGTGAGGGATTCCTCCGGCAGACCGGCCCGAACAGGCCAGAAGCCTCCTTAGCTCAATTGGCAGAGCAACTGACTCTTAATCAGTGGGTTCTAGGTTCGAGTCCTAGAGGGGGCAATCCACCACCCCTGCTGTACAAGCAGGGGTTTTTTGTTGATTCACCATTCAACTGCGGGTGCTCGGTAGGCCAGCTCCCGGTCCGCGGGATGACCATCAGGGCCAAGGACGCCCGCCTTCGCGTTTCGGGGCATGAGGAGGCAAGGGACTTCCTGTCTGTTCGTCGCGAGACTCCAGGTACTGACTGGGCCGCCGAGAAGGAGCGCACGACGGTAACATGATGTAGCGGGTTGAGCACTGGCCGTTGCGAGGTCGCGCTTGGTCTTGTGAGGCGTGAGAAACGTTTCAGGTCGTCTGACCGGCCAGAGGCTGTCACTCAGCGGTACTTGTCGAGAAAAGCATAGTCCGGCGCCGCATCCGCCAGGGCTTCCGTGATCCTCGGCCACAGACGATCGCACATCTGCATCGCCCGCCGATGCGCACCTTGGTCGATCAGATTGACCGACAGCAGAAAGTCCTGGAAATGACGCATCCCGATGAGTGTGGCCATGGCACGGAGGCGCGTCGTGGTTAGGGGACCCAGCAGTCCGCCCACGTATTTGTCCAGCCGTTTCTGGTCAAAAATCAGCGGGTTGCTCATCATGGTCTCCTGGCGATTTGCCGTGCGGTCACATCATACTTTCGTGGTATCGATCGGCAACTCACGGTTCGTCCGGCCGGTTACGTCTCGCGGAGATCCGGACCACCTGCTGCTCCGCGCCGCCGGACGGGCGTTGCGGAGATTCGATTCGGCCTTTCCGGGACAAGAAAGCCGGCCGTACAATGCTCGCGTGGGATCAACGCATGCCGCGACAGACCGGCGTTCGCGCGCGGATGCCCGCAGACGGCTGATTGGCGGGCTGACCCTGTTCGTCTGCCTGCTTCCATGGGTAGCGCGAGCTGCCGTGTACGAGGTGGGTGACGGCCGGCCCCACGCCACGATCGGGGCGGTACCGTGGGAAGCGTTGCAGGCCGGCGACACGGTCCTGATTCATTGGCGCCCCGTGCCGTACAAGGAAAAGTGGGTGATCGGGCGCAGCGGGACAGCATCGGCCCCGATCACCGTACGCGGCGTTCCGGGACCCGGCGGTCAACTGCCCGTCATCGACGGCAATGATGCGACCACCCGCCCTCAGCTCAACTACTGGAACGACGTGCGGAACGTGATCAAGATCGGCGGGTCCAATGTCCCGGCCGACACCACGCCGAAGTACGTGGTCATCGAAAATCTGGACATTCGCGGCGGACGGCCTCCGTACACTTTCAGATCATCCAGCGGCACCACGAAGAGCTACGTCCAGAATGCGGCCGCCATCCAGATCGAGAAGGGCGAGCACATCACCATCCGCAACTGCCAACTGCACGACTGTGGCAATGGGTTGTTCGTGTCCTCATCGGGCACGAGCGTGTCCCGCAATATCCTGGTCGAAGGCAATCACATCTACGACAACGGCAACGACGGCAGCATCTACGAGCACAACAATTATTCGGCTGCTATCGGCATCACGTTCCAATACAACCGGTTCGGCCCGCTTCGCGCGGGGGCCGGCGGGAATAACCTGAAGGATCGCTCGGCCGGACTGGTGGTCCGCTACAACTGGATCGAGGGCGGAAATCGCCAGCTCGATCTGGTCGATGCTGAAGACAGCTCCGTCATTCAGGCTGATCCCGCATATCGAAGCACATTCGTTTACGGTAACATCCTGGTGGAACCTGCTGGAGCCGGCAACCGCCAGATCGTCCACTACGGTGGCGACTCCGGAGCCGTCAGCACATACCGCAAAGGAACGTTGTACTTCTACAACAACACCATCGTATCCACGCGGACCGACCGCACGACACTCCTGCGATTGTCCACCAACGACGAGCGGTGCGATGCCCGCAACAACATCATCCACGTGAGCGCGGCGGGCAACACGCTTTCGCTGCTCGATGCGGCCGGCATCGTGGACCTGAGCCACAACTGGCTCAAGCTCGGCTGGGTGGCCACGTTCGGCACGCTCACCGGCAGCATCAACGATGACGGCACCGGCGTGAGCGGTGCGGCACCCGGCTTCCGCAATGAGGCCGGCCAGGACTACCGCCTCGCTCCGGGCTCGGCGTGCATCGATCGCGCCGGTCCGCTGAACCCGGCGGCGTTGCCCGGCAACGATCTGCTCCGTGCGTATGCGCGCCACCAGAAGGGCGAGCCCCGTCAGGTCTATGCGGCCGCTCGAGATCTGGGTGCATTCGAGTTTATGGCCCCCGATCTGGACCAAGACGGCGACGTGGATGCCGATGACCTGCTCATCTTCGCCGGCTGCGCTTCCGGCGCCGCGAGCCCCCGCGCGTCTGGCGCGATCTGCACGCAAGCCGACCTGGATGCCGACGGCGATATCGACATGGACGACTTCGCCCGGTTCCAGCGAGCCTACGCGACCACACCCTGACGGTTCTTTCGGTCCGGCCCTTTCACGCGAACGCCATAGGTACGACGCATGATATCGATGATGAGACCGCCTTGGATGAGAGGGGCGGCACTGCAGGCCTGGAGGCTGTACAATGCGCGAACGCTGCCTGGCAGGGTGGCGAGACACATCTTCCGGCATGGTCTACAGAAAGCGAGGTGGCGGGGCGATGCGTTCGATGATCGTGACGATCGTTCTGACCGTGGCGGGTTCGTGCGTGGCTGGAGGGTCCCAGCCGCAGGGGATTCGGCTGATCGAGCCGTTCGACTATCGAGGCGTCACGCTGCACAACGGACCATTGCTCCGCCAGGTTCTGCAGGTCCGTGACGATTATCTGCGAGTGCCCAACGACGACTACTTGAAGGGCTTTCGGCAGCGAGCGGGCCGGCCGGCACCGGGCGTGGATCTTGGCGGCTGGTACACGCCGGGCATCTTTCACGTTTTTGGGCAAGTCCTCTCCGGCCTGGCGCGGATGTATGCCGCCACGGGCGATGAGGCTTGTCGCGAGAAGCTGGACGCGCTGATCCACGAATGGGGTCAGTGCATCGAGCCGGACGGCTATTTCTTCTACACCCGGCAGGCCGGTGCCGCGCATTACGTCTACGACAAGATGGTCTGCGGCCTGCTCGACGCTCACCTTTACGCCGACAATCCGGAAGCACTCGGATATCTGACGCGAATCACCGACTGGGCCGAGAAGAACCTCGATCAATCGAATCAAGTCAAGTTCAAGACCATCATCGGGATCACCGAATGGTACACGCTCAGCGAGAACCTGTACCGCGCGTACCTGATCACTGGCCAGACGCGCTATCGCGATTACGCGAAATCGTGGGAATACTGGGCCTATTGGGGTTTGTACGCCGACGGCAAGGACATCTTCGGGCCGTCGCCGGGATACCATGCCTACAGCCATGTCAACACGCTCAGCGGTGCCGCGGCAGCCTACGCGGTGACCGGGGAGCAGCGCTATCTGGACGTGATCCGCAACGCGTACGACTATCTTCAACAGCACCAGGTCTTCGCCACGGGCGGATACGGGCCGGGCGAGCAGATGCTGCCCGATGCGGAATTGGTCAAACATCTCGACACCATGGGCAATCACTTCGAGATCCAGTGCGGCTCATGGGCGGCATTCAAGTTGTCCAAATACCTGATGTGCTTCACGGGCGATGCTCGGTATGGCGACTGGATCGAGCGTTTGGTGATCAACGGTATCGGCGCCTGCATACCGTCTTCCGCCACCGGACAAGTGATGTACAACGCCAAGTACGGCCTGAGCGGAGCCTGCAAAGAGCATAACATGCCGCCCTGGGCGTGCTGCGCGGGGACGCGCATCCAGGCGATCGCCGACTATCACGATCTGATCTACTTCAAGGATGCCGACAGTCTGTACGTCAACCTCTTTACGCCGGCCACCGTGATCTGGGAGCATGACGGCACGCAAGTGACGCTCCGCCAGGAGACTCGCTTTCCGGAAAGCAACCAGACCACGTTATGCCTCACACTGTCCCGCGATGACGAGTTCGCGATCAAGCTTCGGCGGCCGGGCTGGATACCAGGGGCGATGGACGTCGCGGTGAACGATCAGCCGGTGACAGCGGAGGTCGACCCGAAGCACTGGGTGGTAATTCAGCGAAGATGGCGGAACGGCGATCGCCTGCACGTGCGATTGCCGATGCGCTTCGCCGCCGAGCGTTTTCCCGCCGCATCGCCGAAGCCGTTTCCGGCCGCGATCGTGTACGGGCCGGTGGTCATGGCATGCCGCTCGCCGGAAGGCAACCCGGTGAAGAGCATCGACTTCACGAATCTGAGTGCCGGTTTTGTGCCCGTCGCCGGTGAACCGCTGTCCTATCGTCTGGCGTCCGCACCGGATGTGCTGGTCCGCCCGTATTATCAGTACAAGCAGGGCGAGCGGTACTACATGTACTTCAGTCCTGACCATCCGTGGACCCGTCTGGCCGATAACCAGCTCACCTTCTCTCCGGGCTGGGGCCGCAATCCGATCGAGGATTTGCATGTCACTGCCGCTCCCGGCGCGTATGTGGAAGCCACGTTCACCGGCTGCCGCGTCCGTTGGGTCGGCCGTAAGTTCGATGACGCGGGCAGATGCGAGGTCAGCATCGACGGCAAGATTACCGCTACGGTCGATCAGTACGATCCGCAGCGGGATGTGCCGTTTCGTTATGAATCGGACATTCTGCCAGAAGGCACGCACACCATCCGATTGACCGTGCTGCCCGTGAAGAACCCGTCGTCGAAAGGCCACACCATCAATCTGGCTGGCTTCGACGTCGCGCGGGCGCCCGCCGCCCATGCGGCGGGGGGCGGGCGTCCCGCCCGCCTTCATTCCCCATGACGGCAACGCCGGGATCAGGAGGAACAAGGAGCGCGTATCAAAGGCTTTGGCCTGTCTGAGGCGGGCAAGATGCCCGTTCCCCATCAGTGTCAGCGCGGCACGGCAAACAGCCAGGTGCGGGTATTGGGGCCCGCGGTGAAGATGAGCGTGCCGTTTTCGACGCGGCAGGGAATGACGGCACCGCGGCTGCCCGGTTTGGGGCCTTGCACCACGAGATCCACATCGGCCGGCAGATCGGGCGCGGGGATCCGCACTTCGCCCGTGCCGTGGATCATCAATTGCATCACGGCCCCGCCTTCGACGCGGCGTTCAGGCGCCACTGGTGCGTACGAGATCAGCGGCATGGGAGCGTCAGCGAAGACGGTGGTGCGGCCGTCGATGGTGATCCGGCTGGTGTTCGCACCGCAGAAAGCGACGGGCACGCCGTGGGCGTCGGCAAGAAACGTCATCGCCCGCTCGCCGATGTAACTGACCGTGTGGCCGTTGACCCGGAAGTCCTGCAAGGAGATCTGCTCGCTGGGCAGGGCGAGCTTGGCGACGATGGCCTTGTCCTCTTCGGCGTTGCGGGCAAAGCCGCCCGGCCAGCATTCCTCGAGCCGTCGCAAGTGAGGGGCGATGCCCACCGCGCCGTTGGGAAATCGACAGACGAGATAATCGGTGGTTCGCGAGAGATACTCAGGGTTGTCGTTGACGTTCTCAAACTTGCCCGTAGGCGGATACGCGCCGAAACGCGTGAGGATGTCGAACCACCAGCGGGCCTCGTAGCCCAGGCTGGCGGACTGGTCGTCGCGCGGGCGGAAGCCCAGGACCGTTGCCGTGCCGCCGCCGGGCAGCGTGCGTTGCGTGCCGACGATGCGGCCGGCCACACGGGCGATGGGCTGGACGCCGTCGTCCGGCGTGACCGGGTAGATGCGATCAACCAGGAAGTCCGTCAGCACGGTCATGGACGGCAGACCCTGCAGCACGCCGGAAAACTCGATGAGCTTGCCGGGGGCGGAGACGCCCTCGTCGTGCCGGGGCGAGTAGCTCACGCCGAAGAGTTTCCGCCATTCATCGAGGACGGGCGTGCCGTCGCGGGCGAGCACCGGCGGCGGGCCCGACCAGATCACGCGGCCACCCTGCGCCGCCAGTTGCCCCATCATCTCCAGCAGCTCGCGGGAGGGGAACGGTTCGAACTCGGCGATCAGCGTGTCGAATCGCCGGCCGGCCATCTCGATCGCGCCGCCGCTGATCCGGCCGCGCTCGAGCAGCTTGTCGTGCGTCACGTAATTGGCATAGGTGTACTGGCTCATCCAACTGCCGAAACGTTCATCGACGGCCACCAGGTCCAGCGGGTAGAGCATGAGGACGTTCACGTCGCGGTGAACGGCTCCCTGCACCATCGAGTACTGCGGCCAGGCCGAGGCTCCGCTGGCGTTCACCAGCGACGTACGACGGCGGCTGATCTCCTCGGGCATGCCCCAATGGGCGGCGTACGACGAGGGGAACTCGTTGAGAATACCGGTCGAGGCGGCCAGGGCGATGCCGTAGTAGTTGCGATCCAGCCAGCCGCCCTCGGTGTGGTCGTTGCCGTTGCCGGTGAGGAAGTCGCCCCACTTGAAATAGTCGTGGCACGCAGAAGCCGCCTGGTGAACGGTGTTTGACCAGACGAATCCGGGCGTGTACTCGTAGCGAGTCTGGTCACGCTCCCAGACGTCGCAGGTCGGACTCTCGGCCCAGGTGGCATGGGCTCGGGCTTCCAGCGGGTGACCCAGGCGTTGCTCCAGATGCTTCTTCACGCCAGTAAACAGATCCACCACGCCGTCCTGCAGGAGCCGGTAATAGCGCGAGCGGAACAGGGCGGTGGCCCGGATGCCCTGCGGGCTGGGATCGAACACGTGCATGAGCCGGCTCTTGGCGCTCAGGTCGGTGGCGAAGTCTTCCTGGCCGCTGCAGAAGTAGATCAGGTAGCGGGCAAAATCACGATACTGTTCGCCATAGAGACTCGCATAGCGCTCCGCCAGTCCGGGGCTGACGTACCGCAATGCGAACTCGCCGTGATCGTGGTGGTTGTGATACACCCAGTCCTGCTGGATGTGCATCTCGTCGGCATACAACCCGTTGAGCTTCACACCGGCATCAACGTACTTGTCGGCCAGGTTGCGGAGGTATTCGCGGGCCCGCGGGCTGAAGTAGTCCATCTCGGGCGTCTTGTACATCTGCACGACGAGCACGCGGTCCAGGCCCGCGGCGGCGGCCTCGCCGCTGCCGTGCACGCGGATGCGGATAGCGGCGTTGGACTGGCGGCTGCCCGGCCAGACTTCGACCTGAGCGGTCGGCGTGATCTCCACGATACTCGCCGGGTCCACGTGGATGTAGGGCGTGCCGTGTATGCGCCGTTCGCGGAATGCGAACACCCGCACGCCGGCATCTTCGATCTTGATCGGGCCCTTGTTATTGACCCACTGCGTCTGCCGCCAAAGCTGCACACTGTAGTGGCCGGTCTGCGGATCGCGCAGGCCCTTGCGGTAGTGCATCCACACACCGTGTTCCCCGGTCTGGGCCACGTAGGCCGGGCCGATCTCCAGCGGCGACATGAGGCTCAGTTCGAGACCCAGGCCGTACGGCTCGATGAACTCGCTGATGCGGGCGATGAGGGCGACGTACTCGTCCTTGTCGGGCGTGAGCCGCCGCGGCTTGTCGCCCTGGCCCGGGCGGTATTGCGAGAAGAACTGATCGAACGCGATGATCAGCGTGCGATGGCCGGCGGCCTGGGCTTGCTCGCAGATCTGGCGAAGCGTCTGCTCACGCGGCGTGGCACTGAGGCTCAAGTTGACCGGCGTGTCGGGTTCGGCCAGCGCTTCGAGCTGCTCGTCGCTGACCAGAATGGCCCCGGACCGGCCGAGCTGGAAACTGGCCGTGCCCGGAAACGCGATCAACTCGCCGCGATAGACGTGATCGGCGCGAGCCGGGCTTTGTGGGCCTGACTCGGCCGCCGCCGCGCCGCACACCAACAACATCGCCCCGATCATCCATCCGGTCGCTCGCGTTCGGTGGGTCACGACATACTCCTCCCATGATGGTCTGGTTGAAAAGCGATGGCGATCATAACCGAAGCGGCGTTCCCACGCCTGCCTCGGGTAAGCAGGGGTGTCCACACTCTGATAAGCGCAAGCTCGCCAATCGCGAGCGGCAAAGACTAGCGCAGCATCCGGTCGGGTCGTCCGCTCTCGGTCCACAGCTGACTGTTGAAAACAATCCACCGGCTGTTCGCCTCGGAGGTGGAATCAAAAGCGAGTGCTCACGATCGGGCGAGTGCCGCTATCGCCGCAGCTCGGCGGGCGGAGCCTGGAAGCAGGCGGCGCAGCGAGGTTCATAGCTTTCGGGGCCGCCGACCATGGTGAGGCCCGCGATCGGGGCGAGACGCTGCGTGTGATCGGCGGTCGCGCCGCAGCGGGCGCAGCGGCTGTGGGTTTGGACGATCTCGTCGGCGATGGTGGCCAGAGCGGGCATGGGCCCGAAAGGCAGGCCCCAGGAGTCGAGGTCCAGGCCGGACACCACCACCTCGCAGCCACGCGCAACCAATTCCCGGCACACGTCCACGAGCTCATCGCCGAAGAATTGCCCCTCGTCGATCCCGATCCAGTCGGCGTTCGCCGCGAGGTTGGGAATTTGTGCGGCAGACCCGATCGCAACGGCATCGGCTTGCCGCTTGTTGTGCGTGACGATCTGCGTGGCAGCGTAGCGATCGTCGCAGGCATGTTTGAACGCGGCCGTCGTACGGCCGGCGGCGCAGGCCGCGTGCAAGCGGTCGAGCAGGCGCTCGCTCTTGCCGCTGAACATGCAGCCGCGAATCAAGATCAGCCGTCCACGTCCCATAAGCGCAAGAATAAGGCAATCGCGCTCATCATGGAAGATGGAGGGGACGGGCATCTTGCCCGGCTTTCATTGGCGAGATGCTCGTTCGCTCGGGCGTAGTCAAGAGCAGGCGGTCGAAATCGACCCCGTCGCATCAGGCAAACGGGATCCCTGCCCGCATTTCAACACGCCGTTACAATCGTCAAATCTTCACACGCTGCCTACGTCGCACCTAATCTCCTGCCGGACATGTAATTCCGCCGCCAATGTCGTCGCCGACGCCGCCGGGGGTACGACCGCTGCCACTTTCCGAGCGGGGGCTCGTGCGTCTTGCACGACTGAGCGAGGAGAAAGCGGCAATGGGCAGCATCAACGGGATCAGTCCAATCTATGGCGGGTACGGCGGGCGAATCGCACCGGCGACTGCGGCGGCGGGTCAGGCGGCTCCAGCGAGCGGGACCGGTCAGGCGGCCGGCACGGGTACGGCAGCGGGCGCGACACAGGCGGGTGCCGCCTCGTCCATCCTCTCGCTGTCGACCACGTCACTCACCGCGACCAGCGAGACGTTGATAGCAAGCAACACGCCCATGCTGGCCAGCAACGAGGCGATCGGAGCTGCTCTGCTGTTGCTCGTGCTGCAGTACTTGCAGTCGAGCGATCCCAACGAGAAGCAGAATCTGACCGACATGATCATCGCCCTGGCCGGCATGCAGCAGAGCCAGGGAGCCGGCCAGTTGCTGTTCTACTCGTCGTCGAGCCTGACCATGGAAAGCACGCAACTGACCATCGCCACATCGCAGGCCCTGGACGCGTATGCCGGTACTGCTGCGAGCATGCAGCAAGCCCCGCCGGCCGACGCCGGCACGGCCGGTCTGAACGTGACGGTGTGAGGGGAAAGCTCTGAGCTATGGGCTTCGAGCTCTGAGCCAGACTCGTGGCTCACAGCTCGTTTCCTGTTGAGATCACGCGTCTTTCCCTCAAGCCTCAAGTCTCAGGTCTCAGGCATCCTTCCTTGCCCGCTCTCGTGGCTTCGGTGAGAATACGGCCGGTTCTTGCCGGGGCTGGAGGTACCTATGGCTGGAATTCGCTGCGTTGCGGGTTTGTGGTCGGCCTTTGTCGTTTCCAATCTGTTCGCGGTAACGCCGACGGAGTTTCCGGTTTTGCCGGATCGGCCGGTGGCGAGGATTGTCATTTCGCCCGACGTGGTGGAACGGCCGGTCAGCCCGGTGTTCGTGGGCAACAACCTCCACCCGGGACCGCCACGAATCAAGCTCACCACCGATCCCGTCGTTCAGGAACGGATCAAGGCTCAGGGCTTCAAGACCATCCGTTTTCCCAACGGTTGCGTGGCTGACCTGTACAACTTCAAACAGCCCAAAGAAGGCTGGATGACCGTGGAGCAGTTCCTGGACTTCTGCGACGCGATCGACGCCGAGCCCTACTACACGCTCAACATGCAGGGTGGTACGGAAGGCCGCGAAGGTCCCGTGCCCGAGAACGCTTCGCTCGAAGAGCGCATCGCCTACAAGCACACCGCGCCGAATCCCTGCGGCAACACCGACTATCACTTCGGGACGCTGGCCGAGTCCGTGGAACTGCTGCAGAAGTACACCATCGAGCGAGCGCTGGCCGGCAGACGGCCCATCCTTCACTACGAACTGGGGAACGAGAATTGGGGCCAGGCCACGACCGATTGGCCGCCGCTGGTCTATGGCAAGACATGCGAGGTGTGGGCTTCCACGTTGCGCGAGACGCTCGCGGATGCCAAGGCGAAGCATCCCGAGTTGACCGGGCTGGAATTGTACATCGTGGCGGTGGGTTATCCCTGCATGGGCAACAACATGGATCCGTTCAAGGCCACCAACCACGAGATCAACGTGGCGTGGACAGGCGAGATCAACCGGTTGGCCGCACTCGGGTTGATCGATGCCGTGCAAGAGCACTTCTACCCGTACGGTAACGGCGACGGCGGCACGCTGTTGTGGACCGTGCACAACCTGAGCAACATCCTGCACCTGCGGCACGGCAAGCCCAACCCGCGGCTGGGCGGTTACGCGGATCTACAACTGGCGTACCATCTGCCGTTGGAATGGACGGAGTGGAACGTCAAGTGTTGGGGACCGCTGCCCAAGACCAATCTGCCGCTGGTTAACGCGGACTTCGAATCGGGCTTGAAGGCCTGGACGGTTTCGTCCGAGAGCCAGGCAAAGGTGACCGAAAAGGCGGCACGGCGGGGATCGAAGGGCTTGCAGCTCACGAGCGGCAACGACGGCCAGGCTGTCGAAGCGCGGCAGACGTTGTCCATCGCCAACCAGAAGACCACGGCGTCCGTCGGGGCGGCAGTGTGGGTGCGGACGGATCGGCCCCAGCAGACCGCGATCATCGTTCGCCAGGCCAACGACGGTCCGAGCCGGGGGGCGGAACTGGGCCGGCTCTCGCCCAACCAGATCAACATGTGGCAACGCGTGCAGGCCACCGGCAAGCCCAAGGAAGATACGACCGAGGTGGAGATCGTCCTCCAGGTGACGGGCGAGAACGTGACAGCCTGGTTCGACGAAGTGCAGCCCCTGCACTGGGCGACGTTCAGCGGCGTGGCTCCGCTGGTCGCCACCCGTTTCGAGCAGCAATTGTTCCTGGTGGACACGCTGCGGACGCTGCTGGAGTGGCCCACGCCGCGCACGCACGTGCACCATCTGTTCGGCAACTACCCGTGCACAACCAACTCCGTCGATGGGACGGATCGCGATAACGCTGCGGCATTCCGGTTCCTGAACGGGTGCATCGGCGACCGCGTGGTGAAGACACAGTGCGAAGTAGCCACTTTCAATTACGACACCAATGCCGACGCCTACGCCACGGACTTCAACGCGCTGGCTCCGGACATGCTCGATGTGCCGGCCTTGTCAGCCCTCACCACCCGTGACGACGGGCGGCTCCACGTCTTGCTGGTGAACCGCACGTCGGATCGCACCATTCAGGCCGAGATCCGGTTCGACGGCAGCTCGGTCGGCTTTGAGCCCAAGGGCGAGGTTCGTACGTTGGTCGGGGCCGACTTTGATACTGTCGGGGCGAGCGTTCGCACGGACCCGCTGGCCGTCGCGAAGCCGCTCGTGCACGCTGTCCCTCCGCACTGCGCCCAGGTCCTTACACTGACCTTCGAATCGACGCAGCGGTGAATCAGGCTCCACCCCGATGGAAGCGGGCGTGCAATCCGGCGACATCCTGCTAGGATATCCCCGCGTTTTGGACTGATCGTTCGGTGCGCCAGAGCGCAGCGCGACTGTGGTCTCGCGGGCGATGGCATTGTGGTGCAGGCATCCTGCCTGCATGTGCACGCTGGAAGCGTGCACTACAAACAAGCAGCCGCACGTTCAACGCATGCGCTCCGAACGAGCAGTCCGGACGACAAAGGGAGACACCGGCTCTATGGCGAAGATTCTCGGCAGGCTGTTGCGTAAGCGGGCGACGACGGTCGATCCGATTGCGCTATTGGAAGCGATAGCAGGCAACCTGTGGTGGACGTGGAACGCCGACGCCATCGCGTTGTTCGAGTACGCGGATGCGAAAGCGTTCGAAAGTTCCGGACGGAATCCGATCGTCACGCTGCGGAAGCTCTCGGCCCGGCGCCGTCGCCAACTGGCGGCCGACGAGGAGTTCGCGAGCGAAGTTGCCCGAGTGTATGGGCGGTTGCAACGGTATTTGGCCGAGCCGACGTGGTATCAGCGCAAGTACGGCCGCCGGAGCCTGGGGCAGATCGCATACTTCTGCATGGAGTACGGGCTGCACGAGTCATTGCCTCTGTACGCGGGCGGACTTGGCATTCTCGCCGGCGACCACCTGAAGTCGGCCAGCGATTTGGGACTGCCGCTGGTTGCGGTGGGTGTCTACTGGAAGAAGGGCTACACCCGCCAGAGCATCGACGAGCAGGGCTGTCAGCAGGATCGCTTCCCGCTGCTGCCCGTGCGCGACACGCCCTTCCGGGAGGTGACCGACCGGCGAGGCAAGCCGATCCGGATCCGCTTGCCCTTGGGGGATGACGTCATTCACGCAGCCGCCTACCGCGGTGACGTGGGGCGGGTTCCGCTGTATCTCCTGACCACGGATTTGCCCGAGAATTCCCCGCGCAATCGCAAGCTGGTGGACGTGCTCTACAGCGGCGACCGCGACAGCCGCATTCGCCAGGAGATCCTGTTGGGCATCGGCGGCTGGCGCCTGCTGCACGTGTTGGGCCTGCGCATCGCGGCATACCACCTCAACGAAGGGCATGCCGCCTTCCTGTCGCTGGAGCGCATCGCCGAGCACGTCAAGGGCGGCTCGACGTTCCGCCGGGCCGTCGAGCACGTGGCTCGTACCAACGTGTTCACCACGCATACGCCCGTGCCGGCGGGCAACGAGGAGTTCGATCCGCACCTGGTCGATCGCTACATGAGTCATTACCTCACGCGCATGGGCGTCACGCGTGAGGTGTTCCACGACTTGGCTCGCGTCACGCCGGGCCGCGATCACGAGAACTTCGGGATGACGCCGTTGGCGTTGCGGACCTCGCGGTACTGCAACGGCGTGGCCGCGCTGCATGGGGCGGTGGCTCGCGACATGTGGCAACCGCTGTATCCGGGGCGCGACGTGAAGCGGGTTCCCATCGGGCACGTGACCAACGGCATTCACCTGCGCACCTGGCTGCACCCGCAGATGGGAGCGCTGCTCGACGACTTCCTCGGCGAGGATTGGGATCAACGCCAGGACGATCCCAGGACGTGGAAGCGTGTGGCCGACATTCCCGATGAGGCGTTGTGGGATCTGCACGCGAGTCTCAAGCAGGAATTGTTGGACCTGTGCCGTGAGCGCGCGGCGCACAAGACCGGCCGCAGCGCCGGCCTGCTGGATCCCGACGTTCTCACCATCGGATTCGCTCGCCGATTCGCGAGCTACAAGCGAGCGGCGCTGATCTTCAGCGATCCCGAGCGGCTGGCTCGCATCCTGCACCGTCCGAAGCGTCCGGTGCAGTTGATCTTCGCCGGCAAGGCTCACCCGGCCGACACCGAAGGCAAGCGGCTCATTCAGCAGATCGTGCGATTGTCCCGGTCCAGACAGTTCCGCGGACGGGTGGTGTTCCTACAGGATTACGAGATGGGAGTGGCTCGCCGGATGATCGCGGGCGTGGATGTCTGGCTCAACAATCCGCAGCGGCCGCGCGAGGCCAGCGGGACCAGCGGCATGAAGCCGGCACTGCACGGCGGGCTCAACCTCAGCATTCTCGACGGCTGGTGGCCCGAGGGTTACAACGGCAAGAACGGCTGGGCTATCGGCAAGGGCGAGAATTGGACGGGGCCCGCCTCCGACCGGCGCGACGCCGCCCAGCTCTACCGGACGCTCGAACGTGAGGTCGTTCCCCTGTACTACGACCGCGATGCCGACGGGCTGCCGCGACGATGGATCGCTGCCATGAAGGAAGCGATAATGTCCATCCCGCACTATTTCAATTCGCACCGGCAGGTGAAAGAGTATCTGACCAAGTATTACCTGCCGGCCATGCGGAAGGGACAGTGAGGAGCCTGGGGGGCGGGCGTCTCGCCCGTCTTGGATTGGGTGTGACGATTATAATGCGCGCAGGAGCATTTGCTCGTGGGACATATGGCGCTTCTCGTCCAGAAGGGGCGGCGGTCAGTAGCTGTGGGCGTGAGTCCACGGACCACTTGCGCAGGCGGTTGCTACGTGTACGAGGAGCTCAGTCCAGTGAGCCGGCTTGGGCCACGGTCACTTCATGCACGTCGCTCGATACGCGGACGATCTCAATAAGATCGTCAGGCGATGGTTGGCCGCAGCCGTAGCGCAGGGCAACCGTCGCGTTGGCAGGTACGCTGATGTCCATGGCGGCTCTGAACCGCGACTGTGCGTGGAATTGGCGGGCGGCGTGCAGCGGCACGAGGTCCGCATGGGTCTCGCCGACCACCTGACCCGACTCATCCATTACCTGTATCAACACATCCCCACACAGACGCTGGTGACAGTCGGAGCCGCGCTGGATGGTGCCGGTCACAATCAATCGACCTTCTTCCTGCCAGGCACGAACGGAGGAGAAACGGATGCACGGGGTCATGTCTCGGCCCAATTGGATGGTGGAACCCCGATCGAGTCCGGTTTGATTGTCCGTACAACCGACGCAGGCCAGCACGACCAATAAGACCAGAATCGTTCCGTTGCGAAAGTGAGACATGGTTCCCCGCCAAGTCATTAGATAGTCACTTCACCTTTGCCCTGAAACCATGCTATGTCTGGATCTTCTGGCCGTCAATTCCAAAATCTTGACCCTTTGGACGAGGGGCCATAAAACGGCCGAATCTGTGGGAACCACCTTTTCCGGGCTGCCTTGCCGGCGCCTTCGCTCGAGGAGAAATGCCGTGAACATTTCCTTCAAACTCCTGCTCGCGTTCGTCGTCATCGCCGGGTCGTTGGTCTGCCCGCTGCTCGCAGCCGCCGATTCACCTCGTGGTCCCCGCAACATCGTGCTCATGATCGGCGACGATCACGGGCGAGACGCCGGCTGTTATGGCCATCCGGTGATCAAGACGCCAGGCATGGATCGGCTGGCCCGCGAGGGGACGCGGTTCACGAATGCGTTCGCTGCCGTGTCCAGTTGCAGCCCGAGCCGGTCCACGCTCTACACCGGCACGTACAACCACGCCAACGGCATGTACGGCCTGGCTCATGCGGTGCACAACTTCCACTCGTTCCCGAAGATGGAATCGGTCGCGACCGCGCTGGTCCGTGCCGGCTACCGCACCGCCGTGCTCGGCAAGCTCCACGTCGGCCCCGAGAAGGTCTATCCGTTCGAGCAGCTACCCTGCCCGGGCGGTCCACGGAACGTCATTCGCATGGCCGAAGAGGCAGGCAAGTTCATGGCCGATGTTGGCGAGAAGCCCTTCATGCTCGTGGTCGGGTTCACCGATTCGCATCGGGACGGCAAGGGATTCGCGCACCATACGACCTACCCCGGCGTGAACGAGGTCCGGTATGATCCGGCCCGGGTCGTGGTGCCGCCGTTCCTGCCCGACACGCCGGCCGTGCGGGCCGAACTGGCCGAGTACTGCCAGTCCGTGAGTCGCCTGGACCAAGGCGTGGGGGCCGTCCTCGACGCCATCGCCAAGGCTGGCCGCAAGAACGACACGCTGGTGATTTATCTCAGCGACAACGGCATGCCCTTCCCGGGTGCCAAGACCACGCTCTATGATCCCGGCATCCACTTGCCCCTGCTTGTCTCCTGCCCCACGCAGTCGGTCCGCGGCGGCGTGTGCAACGCCATGGTCGGTTGGGTGGACGTGGCTCCGACCATTCTCGACTGGGCGGGCGTCGAGCAGCCCGAGAGCATGGCCGGTCGATCGTTCCTGGGCATCCTCGATCAGGAGAACCCGGCAGGCTGGGACCGCGTGTTCGCTTCGCACACGTTCCACGAAGTGACCATGTACTACCCGGTCCGCATGGTCCGTACGCGGCGATACAAGTACCTGCTCAACCTCGCCCATCAACTCGAGTTCCCGATTGCCGCCGACCTGTACAACAGTCGAACCTGGCAGAACGTGCTCGATCGCGGCCAGACGCGCCTCGGCTGCCGGACCGTCGAGGCCTTCCTCCGCCGGCCGCGTGAGGAGCTCTACGATCTCCAGGCCGACCCTGACGAGACCCGCAACCTGGCGGGCGATCCGGCCCACGCCGAGACGCTTGCCGAATTGCGCCGGCAACTCCGCGATTGGCAGCAACGCACGAACGACCCGTGGCTCATCAAGTACGAGCACGAGTAGCAGAGCGGCTCCTCTACCCCACAAGGGGCAGGGGTCAATAGTCGGATGGCGTAAGCCCCCGGTTGACGAACGCTCCGCCCGACCTCGTCTTCTGGAATGGAGCCCCGATAGGGGCGACAGATGCAACGTGGCGCCGCTACGGGGTGTGTGTCGTTGGTCGGTATGTTGGAGGGAGCCAAAGCCCTTCCCGGGCGTCCTGCTGGTGTCGGGTGTCGCTGAGCCAAGCTCAACTCTCACATTTGCTTAGGGTAGCTGCGCTCTGACCGGCCGGGGAGGCTGATCTGGCCAGTTTGGGTCGTATGGCGTGCAGCAACCTGCCGATACAAATTCTCAGGTGCGCGGCGTGGGCGCCGAACCCGGTGGAGGCGGCATGGAGATTCGTACATACGATCCGGGCGACTGGCCGGCGCTGCGAGCCTTCATCCATGAGCATTGGCGGGCCGGTCACCCGTACACCGACCGTGTCCTGTTCGAGTGGCAGTTTATGGGCTTCGCCAGCGAACGGCCGGTTAGCAAGCTTGTGGAGCACGAGGGCCAGATCGCCGGCTTTCTCGGCGGCACGCCCGGCCTGTACTGGGCGAACGGGACGGTGCTGCCGGGCGTGGTGTACGACTTGTGGGTGGTTCGGCCGGACCTTCGCAACGGGGCGTTGGGGCTGCTCATGATGAAAGCCCTGGAGGACGAGTTCGACGTGTGCTGCTGTCTGGGCATCAATCCCGACGTCGTCCGCTACTACACTGCCCGCGGCTACGATTATGCCCCGGCGTTGCACCGCTGGATCGTTCCGCTGAACCGGGATGGCTTCAACCAGCTGGTCGCCACTCACCCGGCCCGACCCGACACGGCCGGCGTGACCGTGCCCGACCTTTCCGGCGTCCGTGAAGCGGAAAGCCTGCGAAGCCCGGACACACTGGCGCTGCAGATCATGTACGAACGGACGGTCGAAGCGGCGTTCCGCCTGGCTCTGCATCGCAACGCGGAGTTCTGGTCATGGCGTTACCTTCGCTCGGCCGGGTTCAAATACCAGATGTTCGGCTCGGTGGTGGACGTCGGCATCATCGTGGCTCGCATCGAGAGCATCATCAGCCCGGAGCATCCTCAGGCAGACGGCAAGAAGGTTCTGCGGCTCATTGAGTGCCTGCCGGCGCGACCGGACACCTGGAACGGGCAGCCGGACGACGCTCACCTCGCGCTCCTGCGCAGCGTGCTGGCATGGGGCGCTAGGAAGCAGTGCATCCTGGCCGACTTTCAGCACAGCAGCGATCGGCTGGGGCACGTGCTGGAGGCGGCCGGCTTCATCGCGGTGTCGCCGACGGCGCCGGCGGCGGTGCGGGCGGTACCGAACCTGTTCCAGCCGCTGCAGTACGAACGGCCCCCGATCAACTACGTGTGGCGGCTGGCCGGATCGGCCGCGCCCGAAAGGCCCATTGAGTCGCGAGACATTTATTTGGTGAAGTCCGACGACGGTATGGACCGGCCCAACATCTGGCCAATGCCGGCGGGCCGAGCGTGAGGAGTGCCATGCTCACGATCGTGATGTACCATTACGTGCGGGACCTCGAGCGGAGCCGGTTTCCCCGCATCAAGGGGCTGAGCCTCGAGGCCTTCCGCGGCCAACTCGACTATCTGCAGCGGCGACACACCGTGGTGACCATGGAAGAGGTGATGTTCGCGGTGGAGGGCTCGCCGGCCGATCTGCCCGACGATGCCGCACTCCTGACGTTCGACGACGGATTCATCGATCACTACACGAACGTCCTGCCGCTCCTGGATGAGCGGGGCTGGCAAGGCAGCTTCTTCGTGCCCACGCGGCCGTTGCTCGAGAAAAAGGTGCTTGACACGCACAAGCTGCACTTCATTCTGGCCGCCCAGCCCAACACCCACGCCGTGTTCGACGAGATGCTCGACCTGATCGACGAGTATCGTGAGCGGTACGATCTGCTCTCGGCCGATGAGTACTGGGAACGTTTGGCGCAGCCGAGCCGATTCGATCCACCAGAGATCGTGTTCATCAAGCGCATGCTCCAAACCGAGTTACCCGAGCCGGTCCGCGCGGCCATTTGCGATCGGCTGTTCTCCCGCTACGTGACGCGGGACGAGGAGGCGTTCGCGGCCGAGCTGTACGTGTCCGTCGATCAACTGCGGATCATGCAGCGATTGGGCATGCACATCGGCGTGCATGGCGAGACGCACAGCCGGCTCGATCGTCTGGGACCCGAATGCCGTCAGCGAGAAATCCGGTCGTCGCTCGAATTGCTGGGCCGCATCGGCGCGGACACCGAGGCGTGGTCGATCGCCTATCCGTTCGGAGCGCACGACGAAGCTTTGCGGCGACAGGTGCGCTCGGCGGGGGCGAAGATCGGCCTGACTACCGAGGTGGCCCGGGCCGACTTATGGCGGCACGATCCGCTGCAGTTGCCCCGCCTGGATACCAACGACGTGCCCAAGCAGTTCAGTTCCGCTCGCGTTCCGGTGATGGTGGGAGGGGCTGCCGCATGAATGTCCCGGCCGAGGCAGTCGAACAGCTTCGCTCGCGGGCGGTGGCGGCGGCCGACGCCGGCGCGGTCCATGAAGCGCGACGGCTGCTGGCCGAGTTGTGGCAGGCGTGCCCGTCACCGGCGACGGCGCAGTTCATCGTCACCCGCTACCAGACGCTGCGCGAGCAGCTTTCGCTTACGCCGTTGCGAGTGGCCATCGAGCGGACGTTCACGCTCGAGCCGGTCGTGCCGCTCTTGCGGGCCAAGGGATACCTCAACGGCCTGGATCTCGCCGTGCGAGTCGGCGGCTTCGATGCCGTTGCTTCGGAGTTGATGGATCCGGCCGGCCCGCTCGATGCCTATCAGCCCGACGTGGTCATCGTGGCGGTTCAGACCCGCTCGATCGCTCCCGATCTTTGGAGCCGCTTCAGTTTGCTGAGCCCGTCACAGGTGGATGAAGCGATCGAGCGCGTTAGCGCCCAACTGCACGGTTGGATTCGCTCGTATCGATCGCGAAGCAACGCCCACCTGATCGTGCACACGCTGGACACGCCCGTATTCACCAGCGGCGGACTACTCGACGTGACCGCCCAGCTCAGTCAGCGGGAGGCCATCGGACGAATCAACGCGAGCTTGCGCGAAGTGGCGGCAACCACGCCGGGCGTGCATCTGCTGGACTACGACGGTCTGACCGCGCGTTTCGGCCGTCTGGCTTGGGAAGATCCCGTGCGATGGGCGACGGTGCGCATGCCGCTGACCGCCGAGAGCCTGCCGCATCTGGCCGACGAGTGGCTGCGCTACCTGCACCCAATCGCCGGCCGTGTGGCCAAGGTGCTCGTGTGCGACCTCGACAACACGTTGTGGGGAGGCGTGCTCGGCGAGGACGGTGCGGACGGCATCGCGGTGGGCGGAGATCATCCCGGCGCTTCGTTCCAGGCTCTGCAGCGGGCGATTCTCGATCTGTACCACCGCGGCATCATCCTGGCCATCAGCAGCAAGAACGACGCCGCCGAAGCCATGGCCGTTTTGGCGGATCATCCGGGCATGGTGCTGCGGCCCGAGCACTTCGCGGCTGTGCGGATCAACTGGAACGACAAGGCCACCAGCTTGCGGGAGATCGCCGCGGAACTGAACGTGGGCATCGACGCGCTCGCGTTCCTTGACGACAACCCGCACGAGCGGGAATGGATTCGCTCGCAGTTGCCGGAGGTCTGGGTGGTTGATCTGCCGGACGATCCAGCTGGTTATGAGCGAGCGCTTCGGCAGCAGCCCGTGTTCGAGCGGCTGGCGCTCACCGACGAGGACCGCCGCCGCGGTGCCATGTACGCCGAGCAACGCCGTCGTCGCGATCTCGAACAGAGCTGCCAAACGCTCGAGGATTACTACCGTTCGCTGGGCTTGGTCGTGGAGGTCGAGGAAGCCGGTCCGGACACGCGGGAGCGGGCGGCCCAGTTGCTCGCCAAGACGAACCAGTTCAACCTCACGGGCCGGCGGTTCACGAGCCAGGAACTCGCAGCCATGCAGGAGCGCGATGATGCGCTCGTACTCATTACCCGCGTGCGTGACCGCTTCGGTGACAGCGGCATCGTGGGCGTGATCGTCGTCCGGCTGCAGGACGCCCGTTGTCATATCGACGCCTTCGTGATGAGCTGCCGCGTGATCGGCCGGACGGTGGAGACGGCCATGCTGGCAGCGCTGGCCGAGCAGGCGGCGGGACGCGGCATACGAGCACTGACCGGCGTGTTCGTGCCGACGGCGCGCAACGCACCTGCCCGCGATTTCTACGCGCGTCACGGTTTCGCTCGTGCGGACGATGGCGTGGGGGTATCCAGTGAAGGTTCGGCCGATCCGGGCGCGGAGGTGTGGGAGCTCGACTTGGTCGCACGTCCGATCGAATGCCCCGAATGGATTGACTTGATCGTACGGCTTTCGCCGACGGTGTCCGAGGAGGCCTGCCGATGCTGACGACGCTGCTGGATGACGCACGGCGGGTGGTGGCCGACGTGCTCGGTTTGCCCGCGGAGCAGATAGGCGACGACGCGTCGCAGGAGACGCTCGCCGGTTGGGACTCGCTCCAACACCTCAACATCGCCCTGTCGATCGAAACCCGCTTCGGCGTGAGTCTGTCACCGGCGGAAATCGAGTCCATGCGCAGCCTCCGGGCGATCGTGGAACTGCTGGAGGCCAAGCGCAGGTAGTCAGTTGTCAGTGGTCCGTAGTACGGACCACTGACAACTGACAAAACAAGGAAGTACCCATGCCCATCAATCGCCGCCAATTCACCAAGGGAGCCCTGTTGGGCACGATTGCCGCCGGTCTTGCCTCGCATGCGGGGCGATCGCAAGTCCGAGCAGCCGAGGCGAGTGCAAAGAAAGGGCGTGTCCGGCTGGGAGCACCGGTCTTTGAAAAGAGCAACGATCCCGAAGTGCTGGCTCTGGCTCACGTGAAGCTCGGGTACACTGCCGCCTATTGTCCGCCCGTCAAGCTCGAGGATACGACGAGGATTGCCGACATCCACAAGGCCTACAGCAAGCACGGCATCGTCATTGCCGAGGTCGGCCGCTGGTGCAATTTACTCGATGCGGATCCGGAGAAGCGCAAGGCCAACCTGAAAGCGGTCACCGAGGGACTCGCTTTGGCCGAGGAGATCGGCGCGTTGTGTTGCGTGGATATTGCCGGCTCGTACAGCACGGAGGATTGGTTCGGACCGCATTCGGACAACATCACGCAAAAGTTCTTCGACGCGACGGTTGAAAACGCCCGGGCCATCATCGATGCCGTCAAACCCAAGCGAGCGAAATTCTGCTTCGAGATGATGGGCTGGTCGCTGCCCGACTCGGCCGACAGCTATCTCGAACTGTTGAGGGCGGTGGATCGGCCGGCGTTCGGCGTGCATCTCGATCCGTGCAATCTGATCAATTCGCCGCGGCGATTCTATCGCAACACCGAACTGCTCAACGAGTGTTTCGACAAGCTGGGGCCGCATATCGTCAGTTGTCATGCGAAAGACTTGCAGTGGATCGTCGAAACGAACGTGCACTTCAAGGAAGTGCCGCCGGGTGCCGGGAAGCTGGACTACAAGACCTTCCTCACGCGCCTGGCGGCTCTTGAGCATCAGCCGCCGCTCATGATCGAACACTGCGCGGGGCCGGACGAGTACGACCAGGCGCGGCAATTCATCCAGCAGCTCGCCCCGACGCTCGGTGTCGAAATCTGACAGCCGCAGCTGTCAGCTATCAGCTCTCAGCCGGATGTCTGGCTCATAGCTCACGGCTTACAGCTCAAAGCTCTCTGCTTAGAGCTCTTGAATTGGCGACACTTTCGCGTTTTTTTTTCTTGACGCGTCCCGTTTTACAACCTAAGCTTGGGGTGCAGACTGATGTTCTGCATCGCCGGCCTCCTGAAATGACGGGCCAGGAGAAACCCGGTGCGGAAGGTCACCTGCCGCGGGTCGTGCTTCCGGGATCTCCGGATGTGTCGACGCGAGGGTCCTTCGGCGACGGCCGTTGGACAGGGCAAAGCCCGGAGGCCTTCGCCGGCCGAAGGGGTGGGCCCTTGTAAAGGAGGTGATCCGTGTCTGGCGAATGTAAGAGGTTGCTGCCGTAGTGCAGCGCAACGTGGCTGCATGATTGGCAGCAGCCGATAGAATATTGCCCGCCGGAGTGGCTTAACCAAGCTGCTCCGGCGGGCCGCCTTTTAGATGAGCTCTGAGCTGTCAGCTCTCAGCTGTCTCCTGTCCTGTCTTCTGCTCTCCCGCCATTCAATTCATCGTATCGCCTTGGCAGCAATGTCGCGGCGGTAGTAAACGCCATCCCAGGTGATCTTTTCGCATGCCTCGTAGGCCCGTTTTTGAGCGGCGGCGACGGTGTCGCCCAGAGCGGTTACGCCCAATACGCGACCACCGGCGGTCACCACATTGTTGCCCACCTTGCGTGTGCCGGCATGGAAGACCATCACGTCCGGCATCGCGGCGGCCTCTTCCAGCCCGCTGATCACCTTTCCGCTCTCGTGCGCGCCGGGATAGCCGCCGGCCGCCATCACCACGCAGACCGCTGGCCGCGGATCCCACTGCAGCGTGATGCGATCGAGTTTGTCCTCCGTAACCGCTTCGAAGATCTCGAGCAGGTCCGTGCGGAGACGCATGAGCAAGGGCTGCGTTTCGGGATCCCCGAAGCGGCAGTTGAACTCCAGCACTTTGGGACCGGCGGCCGTGAGCATCAGCCCCGTGTAGAGCACGCCGCGATAGGTGATGCCCTGCGTGCGCATGGCGTCGATGATCGGGACCAAAATCTCCGACTGCACCTGCTGGATCAGCTTGTCATCCAGAAGCGTGGTCGGGCTGTACGCGCCCATGCCTCCGGTGTTGGGGCCCGTGTCGCCTTCGCCGACAGGCTTGTGATCCTGGGCCGTCTCCATGATGTAGATGTTGTCGTGATCCACGAAGGCCAGGAGGCTCACTTCTGGGCCGATGAGCTTTTCCTCGACGACTATGGTATCTCCCGCAGCGCCGAATTCACGGTTGACCATGATGCGCTCGAGCGCGATCAACGCATCCGCCGGATCATCGCAGACGATGACGCCCTTGCCCGCGGCCAAGCCGGCGGCCTTGAGCACCACCGGATGGTCCCGGCTGGCGATGTAGGCCCGGGCGTCGCGGTACTTGTCGAAGATGCGGGCGTCGGCGGTAGGCACCGAGCGATGTCGCATCAGCTCCTTGGCAAAGGCCTTGTCGCCTTCCAGACGGGCGGCCGCGCGGTCGGGGCCGAACGCGCGGATGCCCGCCGCGGTCAACTCGTCCACCAAGCCAGCGCAGAGCGGATTCTCGGGTCCGACCACGACCAGATCGATGGCGTGGCTTCGAGCGAACTGGACGATGCCGGCCAGATCGTCGACCTTGAGCTCTACGTTCTCCCCCAACAGGGCCGTGCCCGGATTCCCGGGGGCGCAGTACAGCGCCTCGAGCCGCGGCGATTGCGCGATTTTCCAGGCCAACGCGTGTTCCCGACCGCCCGATCCGACCAGTAGTACTTTCATCTCGAATCCGTTCTCGCCTGCCGGACGCACTCTCTCGGCGCCCCGAAATCCCCAGATAAACCCTTGCCGGCGGGCCGACCCTTGCCGTCTCGCCGGGCGCCAACCCAGACCATAGCACGATCCGCGCCGATCGCCAACAAGCCCCAACGTCTTCCCCGAGGCATGTTTACGCATGGTCCGCCGGCGGATCCGTCCGTCGCCGCCGACCGTGCCGGAGGTCCCGCGGCGCCTGGCGTCAAGGCGGACTTGAACCCAGCGCCGTCCGAACTCGTAACTTACGTGCACTGATGAGATTGTCGTCACCTGCCTGGGGCGGTTTGTCCGATGAATTCCTATCGGCCCGGCGTGCAACTGTGGCCGGGAGCGGATAAAGTCCGGCAAATTGCCGATGGTGTGTGAATGAATGTGAGTGCGTGGGATCACTGCCGCCAGTCTGTTTGACACGAGGTTGGAATGACCGCCGAGAGGCTGCTGGAAAGACGCAAATGGTTCGGCGTGTTCCCCGAGGGCACGCTCGAGTTCATGATCATCACTCGCGTGCTCGCCCTGTTGATGCTGATCGCCCTGGCGGTGGTCGGCGGCGCCCAACGACCGTTCGTGCTGGCCGGCTTGGCCGGCATTCTTTGGGTGGACTATGCCTTGCTCCTGTCCTGGGCCATCCAGGTGGCCATGGACCTGCGCTGCGCGAGTGGCGAGCAGGGTCTCGATGACACGCCGCGACGGCGAACCGCCGTTACTATTCAAGCGATGCTGCCGTCGTTGGCCGCGGTGATCGCCCTCATGCCCTGGAGCAGTTTGGTGCGAGTCGTGACCGGCAGCTCCTCGCCCGTTCTGGCCGGCGTCATCTCGGGTGCGGCCGTCATTGCATTTCTCGCATTGTTGTGGCCGGCGTACCGCGCGCTGCGCGGCATCGATCTAGGCTCTCCCATCTGGACTATTCTCTTCCTGGTTCCGTTACTACACTTTTTTGCCTCGCACCGGTTGGCATGCGGCCTGGATGCTCGCATTCGCGATCAGATGCGCAGCCGGGGCGAGCGCGTTGAAACGGTTCATGGCGCGAATGTCGCGGTCATCGTGGCCGACGTGATGTGGATCCTTACCATTCTGCCCTGGGTGATCGTAATCGGCATCGTGTGCGTCAACGGCTGGCCCGCGCACCGCGCTTTCAAGCTCGGGCCGGTGTGCGGCACCATGCTCGCGGCGCTGTTCGCGATCGCCAACCTGGCGGCCCTGGAAGCCGTTCAGCGGCAGATCGTCGCACTCATCAGCAAGGATCGAGCATCAGCTTGATGCCGGCTCGCAGGCGTTCCGTCACGAGCCCTACCGGAGACGAAGCATGAGACTCACTGTGGTTGGTACCGGATACGTTGGACTGGTCACCGGCGCCTGTCTGGCCGACACCGGCAATGACGTGATCGGTTACGATATCAACGCCGAGAAGGTGGCATCGCTCTGCCGCGGCGAGTGTCCGATCTACGAGCCCGGCCTCACCGAGATTATCCAGGCCAACTCTCGGGCGGGGCGCCTGTCGTTTACGACCGACGTGCGGAAGGCCGTTCACCACGCCGAGGTCATCTTCATCGCCGTGGGGACGCCGCCGCGGGAAGACGGCTCGCCTGATCTGACCGCCCTGCACGATGTCGCCGACGAAATTGCCGACCACGTGAACGATCCCAAGATTGTGGTGATCAAGAGCACTGTCCCTGTTGGCACGGGTGACGACCTCGAGCAGCGGATGAACCGGCGGGCTCGCCATCGCATTCGGGTGGTGAACAATCCCGAGTTTCTCAAAGAAGGCACGGCGGTGGACGACTTCCAAAAGCCCGACCGCGTGGTGATCGGGGCGGAGGATCCCGAGGCGGCCGAGTGTATCCGCGAACTGCACGAGCCCTTCGTTCGCAATCAGCGGCCGATCTTCGTGATGCATCGGGCCGCGGCCGAGATGACCAAGTACGCCGCCAACGCCTGCCTGGCCGCCCGCATCAGTTTCATCAACCAGATCGCCAACATCTGCGATGCGATGGGCGTGGACGTCAACGAAGTCCGCGTGGGCATCGGTTCCGACGCACGCATCGGGTTCCAGTTCCTCTATCCCGGCGCAGGCTACGGCGGCAGCTGTTTCCCCAAGGACGTGCAGGCTCTCGTTCACGTGGCGCAGCGAGCCGGCGTTCAGGCCGACTTGCTGGAAGCCGTGCATAGCGTGAATCAGCGACAGCGTGAGGTGCTGTTCCACAAGATCACGTCGCGCTTCGGCGAGGATCTCGCCGGCCGCACGTTCGCCATCTGGGGGGTGGCCTTCAAGCCCAAGACGGATGACATTCGGGAGGCTCCGGCGGTCGTGCTGATCGAACGGCTTCTGGAGGCCGGAGCCAAGGTGCAGGCTCACGATCCAGTGGCGCTGACTAACCTTCGCCGCCGTTTCGGCGATCGCCTCTCTTATCACAACGTCGCTTATGATGCGCTCAATGGGGCGGATGCTCTGGCCATCGTCACGGAGTGGAACGAATTCCGCTCACCCAATTTCGACGAGATGCAGCGGCGGCTCAAGCAGCCCGTGATCTTCGACGGCCGAAACCTCTATTCGCTGTCTACCATGCAGCGGCGCAAATTCGAGTACTTCTCCATTGGCCGTCCGAGCGTCCGGCCGGAGTGAGACCGTGACACGGCGACGCGGCCCGGCCCGGTGCGTGGCTGAGCTATGTAAGACAAAAGCACAGAACCCCGGCGATCGCCGAGGTTCTGTGTTTTGATCGGGGAAGTACGTTTTCCGCGGACACGTCGCGGGCCGGGATAATCGCATCACCGTCCCAGTTTCCCCCACCTGCGCTTACTTGGTTGCGGGCACCGCGGTCGAATTCTTGGCGGGGAGCTTGGCGTTCGGCGGCAGTTCGATCACCGTGCCGGCCCGCAGCAGATGCGGGTCGCCGCCCACGCGTTCCTTGTTGTACTCATAGAGCTCCGGATAGTTCTTTCCGTCCCCCAGGAACTTGCGGGCCAGGTCGTACCAACCTTCACCCGCCTGGACGGTGTAGGAGCGGCTGGGGTCAGGCGGTGGAACTTCGAAGGTGTCCTTGGCTGGCTTGTCGGCGGCCTTGGCGGGCGGCGTCGTGCTGAACGGCGTTTTCGTCGTAGTAGTGGCTTGCACTGTGGCCTTGTCGCTGGGGGCCGCGCCCGGCACGTCCGGCAGAATCAGCTTGGTGCCGACGTAAAGTTTCTTCGGATCCTTCCCTGGATTGGCCTTCATCAGAGCTTTCACGTGCTTGGCGCTGCCAAGCTGCTTGAGAGCGATGGACGAGAATGTGTCACCGCTCTGCACGATGTACTCGCGAGGCTTGGCTTTCTCCGTCGATGTCGTCTTGACCGCAAGCTGCTCCGTCGACTTGTCCGCCGGCTTGTCAGCGGAACGAGCGGCGGTTGAACCCGTGGTCACCAGCGACGTTGCCGGCTCGCCGGTTTGCGGCTTGGCGGCATCGGCCGGGAGCGCGGTGGTCGTCGCGGACTCACCCGTGGTGGACGAAGCGATGCCGACCGGCTCGATCGGCGGCAGCGTGATCGGCGCGGGCTGAGCATTCTTGTCGGCATTCGGCGGCATGTCTTCGTCGTGGGCCGAAACGGTCGCTACATCCAGCTTGGGCGTGCCCATGTTGGGCAGCACACCGGTCATGCTCGAGCGGTCGCTGGGAAGCGCGGTGGGGGCCATGGGGGGCACCGGTTCATGCGTCTCGGCCGGCTGGGGCCGGGCGCTCCCGCCACTCGTGGTGAACCCGAGCGCGCTGTCATCGATTCGCCGCGGCGAGGGCGAAGCGATGCCCGTCGAGTGGCTGTCGGCAGTCGAGTGACCTCCAACAGTCGAGTGACTGTCCGTATTGGTACCGGCCGGCGCGGCGGAAACCGGCGGCGGATCGATGGTGTTCAGTGCGAGGCTCGGGTTCTGCTCGGGGCTGACCGGCTTGTCAGGAGCGGTGGTATCGTTCGCGGCGGTCGGCGTGCCCGCGTCCTTGTCTCCCGAGCCCAAGTAGTAGACGCCGGCGATGATGACGATCGCACCAACGGCAACTGCGATTTTGGTTTGTCCACGCATGCTCGAGCCCTCGGCGACTGGCAGGAAATGGGGTTGTCTCAGTGCTGGCCTGCATGAGGCAAGAAGCCGCATCCATGCGGGCCGGTGGGACCGGTTCCAACCGGTCAAGCAACGCCAATGGGCCGTGCCGTCTTGGCAGGCCGGTGCCTTTCCCACACTGTTCCCCAACGGTGCTTGACCGTGCGCATAATATCGGAAAGCCGGTGAACGTCAAGTGAGCGAAATTATGTGTGTGGGCCTCACGGCTCGCGCATGCGCGGTGCAACCTGCTGTCACTGAAGATGTAACGAGCGGTATGGCGAAAAACTCACAGGCTGGATGCGTCAGCGCACAGCCGCACCGTAGCGGATGGTGTCAAACCGGCGGTACGTGTTGTCATAGAAAGGCAAGCCCGGTCCCTGACGGTCGCGGAAATACTCACGGTAGACGATCACCTCGGGGGCCCGGTAGTAGGCCGACGTGCTTGGCCAGTCGCTGCGATACGTGAACTGATCGGCGGAGTACAAGCCGGGCCGGCGATCGAAAATCAGACCCGAGACCAGTGGTGGGCACGGCGAAGCAGCCAGGGCTACCGACGCGTCTGCCGGCGCTTCCATCGTCTGCTCGCCGTGCGTGCACACACATTCGCACGAGTGGTTCGAGCAGCCCCACCAGCTCAAAGCGCTTGCTGCCAGCATGACCATCATGAGCCTGGGCACCGGAGACCTCCTCACGCTGCAGAGAGCTTCTGCCGGCAGACATATGACAACCCGCGTGCCGTTGTGGAGTGGGCCGCCTACGTCCGATCATATGCGGCCGGAGAGGCAAACCGCCGGGCTCTGAGGTGAAACTGGGGAAACCGTGAGGTCCGTGCGGCTTGTGACGTCTGTAAGACGCTGTGGCGACGGACGCACGGTCTCATCGCCGGAGCCGGATGTAGTCCGGTGCAAGTGCATATACGAAAGGCACTTATGTGTGGGTCGGCGACATGGGCCGGCTGGATTGCCCCGGCCGCGTCCGTTCGATCCGCATCTCGCCCAGAACAAAACACCGGCCGGCGGTGTACAATGTTCTGGAACCGGGTACGACGGTCCACTTCTCGTCTTGATGGAGACAAGCCCATGATGCGGTCACCCTTTCGAGCGGCCGAGCGTTCTCTGACGAGTCTGCAATCCGAGGTGAGCAATCTGCTCGAGCGGTTGTGGAAGTTCGGCGTGAGCACCGGGGCCATTCCAGGCCAGGAATTCACGCCGGCCATCGAGCTGCGCGAGGAGGTGGACCAGTACGTACTCACCGCCGAATTGCCGGGGATCAGCCTGTCGCTCGTCCAGGTGACGGCGGGACCGTCGAGCATCACCATTGCCGGCGAGAAGGCCAAGCAGATTCCGCCCGAGATGGAGGCCGGCGAGCCGGCCTACCCGCGGCTGCTGCAGGATGAACGGCAGTACGGTCGCTTCACGCGGACCATCGCTCTGCCCGGGTCCATCCGGGTGGACCAGGTGACGGCCACGCTGGCCGACGGCGTCCTGACCGTTCAGATGCCGAAGGTTGCCGCGCCCAAGCCGGTGGAGATTCGCGTCGAGGTCAGCCGGCCGGCTTCGTCGTCCGGCACAGCCGACAACATCTGATCGTCCGCACTTGCGGGCGGCAGCCCGCGCGGTACATCGCTGACTGACCGAAAAACGAAAGCCCCGGGCAGATCTGCCCGGGGCTTTCGCGCTGTGTTACGGCATGGGTTTCAGTCGATACCGGCTTACGACAGAGTCTGCTCGAGTTTCAAGGCTCGCGGGAAGAGAATGTTGTTCTCTTTGTGAATGTGCAGGTGCAGATCCTCTTCGAGCTGGCGCAGACCGTCGGCCATGGCTCGCCACGTGTTGCAGGCGTCGGCCGGCGTGGAATAGTCGCGAGTCAACTGCCGCAACGACGCCAGCGCGTTGCCCGCGCCGTCGTGCTCGTACTCCATCACGCTAATGGGATTGGCGATGCTCCCGCAGTGGAAGCTCGGCCGCGAGCCGGCCCGCTCGAGTTCCCGAATCATGGGGAAGAGCACCTGCTCCTCCTTGGCCAGGTGCGATTCGAGCTCGTCTTTCAATCCTTGGAAGACCGAGCGCACCTGGTGCATCTCCGGATGCCGCTCGCCGTGCACGTTGGTGACCTTGTCCACGATGGCCTCCAGCCGCGGCAGCTCCGTCTTCAGATAGGCGTGATGCGTCTGGACGATGTGATCGGCCAGTTCGGTCAGACTGGCGCGCGACCAGTCGCGTTGGTCGGCGTCCGCATCGGCGGCCCCCTCCTGGAGCAATGACTCCATGACTTCCGCGGGCTCGAGGCCCTTGGTGCGGCAGGCCTCGGCCAGCGGCTGCTTGCCGCCGCAACAATAGTCGATGCCCAATCGCTCGAAGAGGCGGGACCGGCTGGGACGGTCGATCACCCATTCGCTCACGGAGCTGTCGAGATCCAGTGCGTTCGTTTTCGTCGTTTGCATATCAAATCTCCTTGCGGTCAGTTCGAGAGTAACAGCGATCACAATGACAAGTATGAGTCCCCAAAGGAACCTCATGACACGGCGGCCTCCAATTCCCGCGTGCGAACCGGAGCTCGGTGCGGCAGCTCCTCAACCGGCGGCCGGGCGGGCGGGCGACCCGGACGGAGCGTGAACACGAACCAGGCCAAAGCCATCACGCCGATCGAGAAGATGACATCGCCGACCACGCGCAGCCATCGCAGCGTTTGCATGAACGGCTGCTGCATGAAGTCGGCCGAGCGGGCGTACCACATGCCGTGCTCGATGCTCGCCCAGGTCTGGGCCAGGCCGATGGGCAGCAGGCTGAGCACGACCATGGCCGCCAGGCCGATGTTGAGCGACCAGAACGCCACGGACAGCCAGCGGGTTCGCCAGGTTTGGCCGAGGCTCATGGCTCGCAGGCAGAAGAGCATCAACCCGATGCCGAGCATTCCGTACACCCCGAACAGCGCGCTATGTCCGTGCACCGGCGTGGTGTTGAGCCCTTGCATGTAGTACAGAGCGATCGGCGGATTGATCAGGAAGCCGAACAGCCCGGCGCCGACGAGGTTCCAGAACGCCACCGCGACGAAGAAATAGATGGGCCACTTGTACGCGGCCACCCACGGCTTGGAGCGAGTGAGCTCGAGGTTCTCGTACGCTTCAAAGCCGATGAGCGTGAGCGGCACGACCTCCAATGCGCTGAACACCGCACCGAGGGCCAGCACCGGCGTGGGCGTACCGGTGAAGTACAAGTGGTGCATGGTGCCGATGATGCCGCCGCTCAGGAAGATGATCGTCGAGAACAACACCGCGGCCGTGGCGGTGGCGGTCTTCAGCAGGCCCATGCGGGTGAACAGGAAGGCGATGGCCACCGTGGCGAAGACTTCGAAGAACCCTTCAACCCACAGGTGCACGACCCACCATCGCCAGTACTCGGCCATGGCCAGGTGCGTGTGCCGCCCGATCATCAGGCCGGCGCCGTAGAACAGCCCGATGGCGGCTGAAGCGATCACGAACAATCCAAGTAGCGGCCGATGCTCGCTGCGTTGACGCAGGGCCGGCCAGAGCGCACGGCCCATGAGCCCGAGCCAGACGAACAGCCCGACGAACAGGAAGAGCTGCCAGAAGCGGCCCAGGTCCACGTATTCGTAGCCCTGGTGGCCGAACCAGAAGTTTGCGGTCAGGCCCAGCTTCTGACGAGTGGCGTACCACGTGCCGAAGAGCGTGCCGGCGACGATGATCAGCAGACAGACGAACAGGAAATTCACGCCGGCCCGCTGGAAGCGGGGCTCACGGCCGGATACGGCCGGGGCAAGGAACAGGCCGGTGGCGAGCCAGGCGGTGGCGATCCAGAAGATGCCGATCTGCGTGTGCCACGTACGAGTCACGGAATAGGGCAGGATCTTGGCCAGGTCGATGCCGTAGAATCCGTCGCCCTCCACGCCATAATGCGCGGTGACGCCGCCGAGCCCGATTTGCACGACGATCAGTGCCGCCACGACCCAGAAATACTTGAGCGTGGCCCGCATGGAAGGCGTCAGTTGAAGACCGAGAAGCGGATCGTCAGCCGGTGCGGCGTGGTCATCCTCCTTGCGCCGTTGGCGTGCGAAATACCACGTGAGAGCCCCAATACCCGCGAGCAGGAGAACGACGCTGGCGATCGACCACAGAATGATCGCCCCGGTGGGATGATTGCCGATCAGGTCGTCGGCCGGCCAGTTGTTGGTATACGTAATGGCGGCCCCGGGCCGTTGCGTCACGCAGGTCCAGGCCGCCCAGAAGAAAAAGCCATTCAGCAGATCGCGCCGCTCGGCGTCAGGCACGCTGTTGGCCGGAATGGCGTAGGCAGCCCGCAGTTCGCGCAGTTCGGGAGCGTCGCCGAACAAGTCCGCGTAGTGCTTGTTGACCGCCGCTATGGCCGCAGCACGAATGGGGGAGATGACCAGGTCGCCGGTGGCAGGGTCATACGTGTTCGTGCGCAGTTCCTTTTGGAGGCGTGCCTTCAGACCCGCCTGTTCGTCTTCGCCAAGTTCGGTGTACGGCTTGCCTTTCTCGGTCCGGGCCCACTCGTCCAGAATCCACACCGCCTCGCGGTGCAGCCGGTCCGCCGACCAGTCGGGCGCCACATAGGCGCCGTGACCCCAGACGGTCCCGACTTCCTGACCGCCCATGGACTGCCACACGTTCTGGCCGTCCCGGATCTGCTGGCCCGTCCAGAGGACGCGGCCGTCGGTCGTGACCACCCGTTCGGGAATCGGCGGAGCTTGCTGGTAGATCTCCCAGCCGTAATACCCCAGCACCGCGAACGAGCCCACAATGACTGCCGACAGTGCGACCCAATACCGCCCATACCGCATGATTGTGCCTCCAAAGACTCCGTTTCTGGGATCCATCGGCCCGAGCCGGATGAAACTTGGATATCGGTGCCCAGATATCTGATTGACTTTCCACTGTAGTGAGCTTAATATTGGATGTCAAGGTTCTGATATCCAAATAATGAGCCCGCTGACGTCGCCGCTCATGACCGGACGGCAGCCGGAACTAAATTGGATCATGACGCGTGGCGCATAAGCGGTTGTTGCAGAATCATTTATGTTTAAGAGAAGATGGCGGGATCGGCGGCGCAGCGACATCGAACCCAGGAGACAACGGTTAGGCATCCGTGATGGGGCAATGAGAAAGGAATTGTGAATGATTTCACGAACTGCGGAATATGCCTTGAGAGCCATCGTGTACCTGGCGGATCAGGAGGGCAAGGCGCTGACCACTCAGCAGATCGCCGAAGCCACCCGTGTGCCCGCCGGCTATCTGTCCAAAGTGCTTCAGGCGCTGGGCCGCGCGGGCCTGGTCGTTTCGCAGCGCGGCCTGCACGGCGGGTTTACGCTGGGCAGCGAGCCCGACCAGATCTCCGTGCTCACCGTGATCAATGCGGTAGATCCGATTCAGCGCATTCGCCGTTGTCCGCTCGGCGTCCAGTCGCACGGCGAGAAGTTGTGCCCGCTGCACCATCGCCTGGACAGCGCTATGGAAATGGTCGAGCAGGCTTTCGGAGAGACCACGGTGGCGGAATTGCTCAACGATCCCAGCCAGCTTCGACCGCTGTGCGACTGCCGCAAGGAGTAAGCGCGGCCAGCTGGTCAGGGTGATCCGTCGTTACGGGGACAGGATTGATTGACGGGTTCGATGTTCACGTGAAGCAGTCTGATCTCGGGAGAGCACACGATGGTTCAGGCCACGACAATCCACCGGCCGCTGGTCAGGCATGAGAGCCTCCGCCCGTTGTCGCGCGACCACTACCAGGGGCTCGTGCAGTCACAGCGACTCATCGGCGCGGGTTGCGGAACGCTCGCCGATCCTTCCACCGTGATCCAGGATTTCCTGCAAGTATGGGAGCGGGAGATTTCGCCGCATTTCGATGATGAGGAACGATTGCTCGGACCATTGATTGAACTACCCGCCGATCGCCTTCGGCTGTACCACGAGCATACCGCCATCCGTGCGATGGTGGTGAGCGTGAGAGCCGATTTGCTCCGAGGCACGTGCGATACCGAACTGGTCAAGGGACTGGGACGGGTGCTCCACGATCACATCCGATGGGAAGAACGGGTGCTCTTCGAGACCCTTCAGGATTCGCTGAGTCCGGAGCAGTTGCAGATTCTGGCCCGGGAAACGAAAGCGATCGAGCGCGCACGCCGCCGGGTTTCGTGCGGCATCTGACGCATGGGAGACAAATAAATGTCTGGCGAGACGTTGACGAGCGAGAAGATCACCCCCGATATGATGATCCCCAACCTGCTGAGCCGTCATCCGCAGGCGCGACCGGTGTTCAACCGGTACGGGCTCAACGGGTGCGGCGGCCAACTGGGGCCGGTTGAATCCATCGGCTTTTTCGCCCGCACGCACGGAGTGGACGAGCAACGGCTTCTGGCCGAGCTCACCGAAGCGATGAGGCAGCCCGTCGGAGCGGCGGATGACTCGAAGCCGAGCGTGGCCGATGCCATTTACCGGCGGTTTTTCACGGCCGGAATCGTGCTCGTGCTCACGGCCGGGGCCACCTGGGGCGCGTGGCTGTTGTGGCAGATCGGCATCCGCGGCGCGTTCACGTCGATCTCAATCTTCCAGGTCAACGCTCACGGCCACGCTCAGATCTTCGGCTGGGTGGGCCTGTTCATCATGGGCTTTGCCTACCAGGCGTTTCCGCGCATGTGGCACACGCCGCTGGCGGCACCACGGTTGGCGGCAGCGGCGTTCCTGGCCATGCTGACCGGATTGGTGGTCCAGGTCACCGCGATGACGCTGGTCGGCCAGTGGTCGTATGCCACACCCGTCGCCGTCATCGGGAACGTGCTGCAGATCGCGGCCATTCTCGCTTTCGCCGGGCAACTGGCCGTCACGTACGCCCGCAGCGACAAGCCCTTTGAGCCGTACGTCGCGTTCGCGTTCGCGGCAGTGGGCTGGTTCGTCATCATGAGTGTATTCACACTCTGGCACACGTATCAGACCATGGCTGCCGGCACGCGCGAACAACTGCTGTGGTACGTGGCCACGTATCAGGCGCCGCTGCGGGACCTGCAGGTGCACGGCCTGGCTCTGTTCATGATCCTCGGCGTGTGTCTGCGCATGCTGCCCGCGCTGTTCGACCTGCCGGCCGTGCCCCAGCGCCGCGCGTGGACTTCGCTGGCGCTGCTGACTATCGCGGTGCTGAGCGAGGTCGTGTTGTTCATTGTCTACCGCTGGACGCAGCAGCACGCCTGGGCCGGTCTGATGTGGCTCAGCTGGGTGCTCCTCGTGGCCGGTGTCGCATTGATCGCGTGGCCGTGGCGGCTGTGGCGGCCCATGCCGTCCACCGAGGCCCAGTTCGACCGCTCGGCCAAGTTCATCCGCGCGGCCTACGGCTGGCTGGCCGTCTCGCTGTTCATGCTGCTCATGCTGCCCGTGTACCAGGTGATCAGCGGCATCCCGTTCAGCCACGCCTACTACGGCGCGATTCGCCACGCCATCACCGTGGGGTTCATCTCGCTCATGATCATGGGCTTCGCGGCCAAGGTCGTGCCCACGCTCAACGGGATCGACACGCGCACGCTCTCGCCGCTGTGGGGGCCGTTCATCCTGGTCAATCTCGGTTGCTTCCTCCGCGTGAGCACGCAAACGCTGACCGACTGGCACCCGGCGTTCTTCGCCGTGATCGGATTGAGCGGTACGCTCGAAGTCATTGGCCTGGGCTGGTGGGGCGTCGGTCTCATCCGCGTAATGGTGCGGGGCAAGCGTGAAGCGGCCGCAACTCACGAACAGACCGGCCCGCGCCCCGCGTCGATCGAGCCGACGCATCGTGTGGCCGACGTCCTGAACTGGTTCCCGGCCACGGAACCCGTGTTCCTCGAGTTCGGCTTTTCCGCCATCAAGCACGCGGTCTTCCGCCGCACGATGGCTCGGCAGGTCACGTTGGCTCAGGCATGCCGAATGCACAACATCGACGCGGAGGCGTTCGTGGCGGCGCTGAACCGGGCCGCGAGCGCGGGCGAGACTTGCGGAACGCGGACGGATCGTTCGGAGTTCGTCCAGTTGAACGTCGGCGTGGGAGCGTAACGGCGGCGGCCGGAGTTTTTTTCGATGAACGTAACCGCAAACGGATCGGGTCCGGGCAAGTTCGACTTCAGCGAGCGGCCGCTGGTCGTGGTCTGGGAGATGACGCAGGCCTGCGATCTGGCGTGCCTGCATTGCCGGGCCGAAGCGCAGCCCCTGCGTCACGCGGACGAATTGACCACCGTCGAGGCCGAAGGCTTGCTCGACCAGGTGGCGGAGCTGGACCCGGGCGTGTTCGTGCTGTCCGGCGGCGATCCGATGAAGCGGACGGACGTGTACGAGCTCGTGAGCTACGGATCTCGGCGCGGCATCCGTATGGCCATGACGCCATCGGTGACACCATTGCTCACCGCCGAGGCGGTTCGGCGACTGGCCGATGCGGGGCTGTCCCGCATCGCGTTCAGTCTCGACGGTTCGTGCCCGCGCGTGCATGACAGCTTTCGCGGCGTGCCCGGCTCGTTCGACCGGACGATCGAGATGATCGGCGTCGCTCGCGAGGCGGGGCTGTCCGTGCAGATCAACACCACCGTTTCGCGGCATAACCTCGATGACCTCCCGGCCATCGCCGAGTTTCTCCGCGGCCAGGACATTTCACTGTGGAGCGTGTTTTTCCTCGTGCCGGTGGGGCGGGGCCAGGCCGATCAGCGCGTCGCCCCGCATGAGTATGAACAAGTCTTCGAACTGCTCTGGTCGCTGCGTCAGCAGGTCGGCTTCGAAATCAAGACGACCGAGGCGCCGCACTACCGGCGGTTCGTGCTGCAGAAGATCAAAGCCGAGCGCCGCCGGCCGGGGGAAGCGCGGCGCGACTTCCGCTACGCGTCCATGAACGTCAACGACGGGCGCGGCTTCGTGTTCATCTCCCACACGGGCGAAGTATTTCCGAGCGGCTTCCTGCCGCTATCGGTCGGAAGCGTGCGCACGAGCCGCCTGGCCGACTTGTATCGCCATGCCCCGCTCCTGCGGGACCTTCGCAATCCCGATCGTGTAGAGGGCAAGTGCGGCGAATGCGAGTACCGCAAGGTGTGCGGCGGCTCGCGGGCGCGCTCCTGGTCACTGACGGGCGATGCCTTCGCCGCCGAACCTGATTGCGTCTACCAGCCTGCGGGCCGGTCGTTGCCGGTCCTGGAGAGTCCTTCGCCGCAGCCAATCTGATTGTTAGGGAATGGGGATTTGGGGGCTGAGGGCTGGGGACTGGAGGTGTCAGGCTGCTCAGTCTCGCAAGGCCGCCATCAATGTGTCACGCTTGTGGGGCGCAAGTCTTGCCGATCTGCCCGAATTCGTGCACACCGCTTGGCCTTCTGACCGGACTCGGTCCATCCGCTAACCGATAAAGAAGAATTGCAGGTCTCACTTCACGCCAATGAACGGAGTCGCAACAGACCTGCAGCAAAGGCGGAAGGATCCGAATGCACGTCCGCACTCTCCATGTCCGGTTTCGTTGGACGATCCCGGTCCTGCTCCTGGCGGCAAGGGTTGCGCTGGCCACCGATGGGATCGAGCCGATTGGCGTGAGCGTTCAGTCGCGCATGCGCGGCGGAGCCGACGTGGCTGTGGGGGATTCCACGCTCTCGCAAATCGATAATCCGGCCACGCTTTCGCTTTCACCTCGTGGACTGTACAGCCTCGATGAGTCCAGCAAACTGGCCTTCATCGATCTGCCCTGGCGAGGCCCCTATGAGACTGTCCATTCGAAGACCAAGCTGATTCATTTGCACAACCTCGGCCTGGCCATGCCCGTCGATGACCGCCTGACGTTCGGCCTCGCCCTTCATTCCAAGGCCGGCGTAGGTACCTCGTTCAACCAGCGCCATCTGCTGATCCCGTGGATGGAACGGCGGGTCGGCTCCGACATGAAGGTGATGGGCTTTAATCTTAGCGCCGCCTACAAGTTGACCGAGAAGCTCTCGCTGGGCGTGGGGGGGCGAGTCGAAGTGGCTACGTCCCGGTTCAGCAAAGTGCTGGGGCCCGCCGACATCGACTTCGGTCGCGGCTACGCCTACGGTGGCGGATTCCAACTCGGCTTGCACTATCAGGCTCGCAAGGACCTGGCATTCGGCCTGGGCTATCGCTCGCCGACGTGGTTTGGCGATCTGGAGGGCGGTCGGGCCAAGGCGTCGCTGCTCGGAATCCTGCCCGTGCCATTGGGGGACGCGAAAATATCGGACCTTCGGTTGCCGCAGAGGGTCACCATGGGTGCGGCCTGGGACGCCACCGACTGGCTGAAGCTCATCGGCGAGGTCCGTTGGCTCAACTACGCCGACGGCACTTTCAACCGGATGACCATCGTCACCGACGGCCTGGTCGACGTGCGCTACCCTATGCCGTTGGGGTACCGCGACATTTGGGCGTTCATCCTCGGGGCCGAGTTCAAACTTGCCGAGCACTGGATTCTCGGCACGGGGTACCAGTATCTGACCACGCCCGTGGATCGAGCCAATCTCTCGCCTATGTGCTCGATCCCCGTTCAGCACCATTTCACGGTGGGCCTGCGTTACGAGACGCCGCGCTGGATGGTGGGCGCCGGCTACATCCTCGCGTTCCGCCAGTCGCTCAAGGGGCCGGGTTACAGCCGCATCCCGCTCGGCTTCGACTACGGCCTGAGCGAAGTGGCCCAGACCCAGCACATGATCTCCGTCGGCTTCGGCTACCGCTGGTGAGCGGGCATTCTGGCCGCGCCGCGTCCGGCGGTTATCGGACCCACGAGCCGGTCCCGCCTCGCCAGGCGGTGTCAGTACGACTGAATGCCAACTGAAGGGCACTCGCAACTCCCGCCGGACCGCGGTGGAAAGTGCGCACAATTTGCGCCGGCCGGACTTGACTCGCCTGCGAGACGGGACACACGCGCGTCAACAAATTCTCTCCAAAAAACCGTTGAATCGATATTTGGCACTCGATAGAATCGCGGCACGGCGCGGGGGACGTGACACCGGTCACTCCCGCTCACTTCTTGCGACAGGACGTTGCTGAACTACTCTGCGGTCCCTCGAGGCGGAGCCTCCGGCTGCGATCGCGCGGTTTTTGGGAAGGGACACCATGTCGCCGGAGCAACAAAACATCTCATCGGATCGACTCATGGCCGAAGGCCGCCGCTTCCTGGATCAGATGTACAGTCAGATGCACAACGATCCGCTGGCGGTGGCGCACCAGATCTCCACGTTGTTCCACGGTCTGCACGATGTCCGCCGGCAAATGCCGCGAGAGGAGTGGAAGAACTTTTGCAAGAGTGTCGCAGCCAAGCACGCGCTGGCGGAGGTGATTCACCAGGATCCGTTCACGCTCCACAGTTTCCGCAAGCCGCGCGGATACGCGGGTGACGCGGAACTTCTCGATTACATTTACGGACACCGCAAGGTGCCGACGAGCCAGGTGGGCCAGACCATCTTCGAGTACACCACCGGGACGGCCGTGTCCCAGGCGGTGCGCAATCGGGCCCAGGTGATCGCGGGTATTGTCGATCGTGTGGCTCGCGAGCGCGGATCGGTGCGCGTGCTGTCCATCGCGTGCGGCCATCTGCGCGAGGCGGATTTGTCCGAAGCCGTGCAGCAAGGCGCCGTGCGCGAATATGTGGCATTTGATCAGGATGCGGCAAGCCTGGCCGAGGTGGACCGGCGGCTGGGAAACAAGAACGTGAGGACCGTGCGCGGCTCGGTGGCCGACCTGCTCATGGGCCGGCACAAAGAGCTCACCGGCTTCGATTTCGTCTATGCTGCCGGACTGTACGACTACCTCTCGCAGAAAGTCGCCACCCGCATGACCAGTTGGATGTTCAACGCGACCCGTCCTACCGGCGTCACGTTGTTGACCAACTTCGTTCACGACGTGGTGGAAGACGGCTACATGGAAGCCTTCATGGACTGGGAGCTGATTTTCCGCACGCCGGAGGAGCTGGCCGCGACCGCCTCACGCATCCCGGCCGACCAGATCGCCCAGCAGCGGTCGTACACTGAAGAGACGGGTTCGGTCGTTTTCGTGGAACTGCACAAGGCCAGCCGCGTGCGGCTCGCCGAGGGCGTCGCTTTCCGCCCCAGCTCGCACAAGACCGTCGCCGTGCCGGACAAGCAACGGACCGAAGAGCCCATCAGTTGAAAGCGCTGGGGGGCGGGCGTCTCGTCCGCGTCGATCCCTGCTGATGCCGGCGGACGCGTTCAGCGCAGGTGCGGCAGCATTGTGGTACTGACGTCGCGCGTGCACGCTGGAAGCGTGCACCACAAGAGGAACCGGATCGCTTACTCCGGCCGAGGCGGGCGAGACGGTCGCCCCCCGAATGTTGCCGTTCGCGCGAAGCTCACTGGACGGAAAGGACGGTGGAGACCGGCTCCGGCGCTGGCGAGGCCGCCGGTTCCCGGGTCCGCGGGAGAGCGTCGGCCAGCGTCTCGGCCAGCGCGGCAATGGCCTGTTCCTGCTGAATGAAAGCTTCGACCACGTCGGGATCGAAGGCCGTGCCCGACCCTTCGATGATGATGGCGGACGCCTTGGCGTGACTGAACGCCTCTTTGTACACGCGTCTCGTGGTCAAGGCGTCATACACGTCGGCCACGGCCGCGATCCGGGCAGCCAGCGGAATACGCCGGCCGGCCAGCCCGTCGGGGTAACCGCATCCGTCGAATCGCTCGTGATGATGGCGGGCGATGTCACGGGCCATCTCCAGAAAACAGACGCCGGGCGCTCGTGCCATCAAGGACTCGATGGTGCTGCCGCCCACCTCCGCATGCGTTCGCATGATCTTCATCTCTTCATCCGTGAGCTTGCCCGGCTTGCGGAGAATGTCGTCGGGAATGGCCACTTTCCCGATGTCGTGCAACGGCACGGCTCGTTCGAGATTGTACAGGAACTCGTCGTCGATCTGTTCGCGATAGCGGTCCGTCTCGCGCAGAGCCCGAGCCAGCAGCAGACAGAACTGGGTGACGCGCTCGAGATGCTTTCCGGTGTCAGTATCTCGACACTCGGCAAGGCTGGCCAGCCCGACCATGATGGAGTCCGACGCCTGGTCGTGTGCCTCGCGCATCCGCAGGTCGTGCAGAGCGGTCCCCGCCACCTTGCTGATCAACTCGATGTATTCCAGGTCGCGGGTTTCGAAGGGTGTTCCGCCGGCCTTCTCCGTCGCGTTGAGCACGCCGACCACGCGCCCGGCCGCGTCCAAGGGAGCCGACACCAGCGGAATACTGGCAAAGTACGGAGCCGAATAGTCGTTCCCGCTTGCTCCGGCCTCCAGGGCACTGTTTACGACCATCGGCCGGCCTGTAGCGAAGACCTCGCCGGCGATGGGCGCGCCGAGCTTCACGCGGACGGTCTGGGCCAGGTCGCACTCCAGGCCGATGGAACTCACGATGTTCAGCGACTCTCCGGTCGCATCGGGCAGCATGATCGAGACCCGCCGGCAATCCATGACGTCGGCCACCACGGACACGGTTTGCTGCAGGATGTCGTCGACGGACTTCGAGACGCCGATCGCGCGGCAGAACTCGACCAAGCGGGTGAGGATCCGCATCTGCCGCCCACGCTGTTCGTAGCTGCGCAGCAGGTCGAGCCGCTCGCGGTTCAGGCGGGCCATCGATTGCACGCGCAGCATCAGCTCCGAAGAGCGGATGGGTTTGGAAATGTACTCGTCCGCTCCGGCCTGTAGTCCGGCCAGAATATCCTCCGTCCGGGACAACGCGCTGACGATGATGATCGGAATGTCGCGGGTTTCGGGATCGGCCCGCAAGGCTCGCGTGCATTCCAGCCCGTCCATGTTGGGCATCATCACATCCATGATGATCACGTCGGGAGCATGCTCGCGAACCTTCTCCAGCGCGTCGAGGCCATCCTCGGCTTCGCGGATGATGTAACCGGTGCGGCGCAAGCAGCCCTTGCAGACGGCCCGGTTGGTCGGGTCGTCATCCACGACCAGCACTTCGATCTGCTCGTTCGACTCGTTCGAGGTTGAGGGCCTGTCGCTCGCAGTCGCCGATTCGGGGGCCGTGTGAATGTCAGGGTCGAGATAGACCATGTTCCGGCCCGCGCGCTTGGCGACCAGCAGGGCGGCGTCCGCTCGGGTCAGCACATGCTCCCAGGGCCGCCCGCCGCTGACAGCCACGCCGATGCTGGCTGTGATGCGAGCAGGGCTGGTCGCGGCCGCGTGGGGGATGGCTAGCGCCCAAATCGCCCGATGGATGCGGTCGGCCAGTCGAACGGCCTTGGCCCCGTCGGTTTCGGGAGCGACTACGGCGAACGTCTCCTCGCCGTATCGGCCCAGGCAATCCGCTCGGCGGCACACCGATTCCATCGCCCGGGCGATGCGGCACAGGCACTCGTCGCCGGCCTGGTGACCGTACGCGTCGTTGTAGGCCTTGAGGTGATCCACATCGATCATGAGCACGCTGTAAGGCCGGCCGTAGCGTTGTGATACGTCATGTTGACGGGCCAACTGCTCTTCCCATGCCCGCCGGGTCAGCAGCCCGGTCAGCGAATCCGTGCGGACCAGCTCTTGCACTTCGCTCTTTTTATGCTGCAGCTCCTGCTCGAGCTTGCGAAGCCGCAGATGGGCGGCTACTCGCACCTGCACTTCGCGGGCGGAGAAGGGCCGGGCCAGATGGTCACAGCCGCCGGCCGCCAACGCCGCCAACACCTGCTCCTGTTCGCCGGCATCGGTGACATAGATCACGGGGATTTCGCCGATCGGTGGCGTCGGACCCGAAGCCACGCCATCCCCGCCCGGCAGCGGCGTATCCAGTAGAATCAGATCCGGCTTGTACTCCTCCACCATCGGCGGAAACGATTCAAGCGCAGTCACGCGGACCTCGTAATCGGCCTGTTCCAGCGCGCAACGGAGGGCGACGCCGGTAGCGGGATCGTCCGTGGCCACGAGAATGCGATTGTTCGGGCTCATTCAGAGACTCCTGCATATCGATCGGCCGACATGAACGCCTTGAGCCGGGTGATTTCCTCATCCAGCGTCGCCAGGGCCGCCGCCGCACCTTCCACGTCCTCGTGGCGACTCAGTTCTTCAAGTCGCTCGGCGAGGGCGCGGATGGGATCGGCCATGATGGCGGACGCTCCTCCCTTGAGCTGGTGAGCCGCCGCGTACAACTGCCGCGCATCCGCGGCGCGAACGGCGTTGTCGAGTCGGCTCACTACGTCGGGCAGACTGGTGATGAACGCAGCCAGGACTTCCTCGAACGTGGCGCGATCGCCGCCCAGCAGCCGGATGGCCTTCTCCTCGTCCATGGGGGCGTCGGTGGAGGCCGGCCGGTCGCCGTGTGCGGCGGCATCCGCGGTCGCGGAGATCGGCACATCGTTCGCTGGCGTATCGCTCGAGGGCGCCGGCGCGTCGCCAGGAGCTGGGGCCGGCGTCGACGTGTCGTGCGCTTCGCCGGACACCGCCCACTTTCGGATCATCCGCTCGAGGTCCTTGGCGTTGACCGGCTTGGTCAGATAATCGGACATGCCGGCATCGAGGCACCGGCCGCGATCCTCCGGCATGGCGTGGGCTGTCATGGCGATGACCGGCAGATCGCGCCATTTCGAGTTGGCGCGGATGCGCCGAGTCGCCTCCAACCCGTCCATCTCGGGCATCTGGACATCCATCAGCACGAGATCGAATTCAGCCTGCTCCAGCTTCGCCAGAGCTTCGCGTCCGCTTTCTGCTACGGTTACGTCGCAATGGCACCGGGCCAGCAGGCCGGTCGCCACCTTCTGGTTGACGGGATTGTCTTCGGCCAGAAGCACGCGGATGCGGGCGTGGCCCTCGGGCAGGGGCGGCAGCTCGGGGGTTCTGTTCCGTACGGTGACCGGCTCGCCCAATACTTTGAGCAGCGTCTCCAACAGGAGGGCTTGTTTCACCGGCTTGGTCAGGTACGTGTTGCGGCGGACTGCCTGCTTGTCCAGGCACTCGCTGCGCACGCCCAGCGAGCTGAGAAAGATCACTTTGGGCACGACCGTCAGGTCCGCTGCCCGGATGGCCCGCTCGACGGCCAGTCCGTCCATCTCCGGCATTTGCACGTCGAGGAGGATGGCGTCGAATGGCTTGCCTTGTGCGTCGCGCTCGCGGATGGCAGCGAGGGCATCCACACCGCTGCTCGCGCACTCAGGGGCACAGCCCCAGCCTTGCAGTGTCTCCTCCAGAATGCGGCGGTTGACCGCATTGTCATCGACGATGAGCAGACGCTTGGTCGTAAGATCGGGCGCGGCGTGGTGCGCACTGCGCTGCCTGACCGCCTCCGACACGCTCTGCGCGTCGCCGATGGTGCAGGGCACGCGGAACCGGAAGGTGCTGCCTCGGTTCACCTCGCTTTCCACCTCGATCGATCCGCCCATCAGCTCGACCAGTTGCTTGCAGATGGCCAGGCCGAGGCCGGTGCCGCCATATTTGCGGGTGATGGCTCCGTCGGCCTGCGTGAAGCTGTCGAAGATAATGGGTAGACTCTCGGGAGGAATGCCGATGCCCGTGTCGCGCACGGCGACCACCAGCATGGGCTTTTCGCCTGTGTCCCGCTCGACCCCGACCGAAACCTCGATTTCGCCCGCATCCGTGAACTTGATGGCGTTCCCGATCAGGTTCGACAGAATCTGACGCAAGCGCGTCGGGTCGCCTTTGATGCGGCTGGGCACGTCGGGACGAATGCGAGTCATCAGTTCGAGACCCTTGCGTTCGGCGTTGCCCGCCAGCAGCTCCACCACGCTCTCGATCGTGGCCACCACGTCGCAGTCCACCTGCTCGAGCGACATCTTGCCCGCTTCGACCTTCGAGAAGTCCAGGATGTCGTTCAGCAGCGTCAGCAACGACTCGGAACAGTGCAGCACCGTTGTGAGATACTCGCGCTGCGTGTCGTTCAGATCCGTGCCCAGGGCCAGTTCGGTCATGCCGATGATGCCGTTCATGGGCGTGCGGATCTCGTGGCTCATGTTGGCCAGGAACTCGCTCTTGTGCCGGTTGGCCCGCTCGGCCACTTCCTTGGCTCGCTGCAGGGCCTTCTCCGTTTCGCGCCGCTGTTCGATTTCGTGCCGAAGCTTTTCGTTCGATTCCCGCAGCTTGGCCGTCCGCTGCGCCACCATGTCTTCCAACTGGTCGCGGTGCTGAGCAAGTTCCCGCTCGCTCTGCTTTCGACGGACCATTTCCTTGACCAGCCGCTTGTTGACGGACACCGTTTTCTGCTTTTCCTGCTGGAGCAGCCAGTAGGACAGGAAGTCGCGCCGCGTGTGGTATTCGATGAAATAGCTCGAGAAACCGCAGATCACGCAGGTGCTGACGAAGAAGAACCCGTTGTTGATCAAGATGGGCAGGTCGGTCTTGAGAATGAAGATGGCCACCACCTCGTAAGACACGATGATGACCGTGGAAACGGCGCTCGCCCAGATGAACCGCAGCTTGCAGAAGGCACACGCGAACTGGATGACCAGCATCAGCCCGGCGTAGTAGGTGGTGTTGCCGGGTGGCGGGGCCAGGCAGATCATCACCACGATCCCCACGCCGGCGATGGCGACGGGGATGCCGATGATGGCCTGGTGATAACGGCGGAACCCGCTCCAGTACGTCGCGATCACCGTCCCGGTCAACAGCGGACAGACGATCGCGTATCGAATGAGCCAGAGCTGGTGGGCGACGGTCGGCAGAAGCAGCCAGTCCAGAATCCCGAAGATGGCATACAGTCCGCAGCCCATGGCCTGGGCGACGCGCATGTGCTTGAGTGAGTTCTCGATGTAATAGCGCTGGAACTCCGACTCGAGTTCTCCCTCGAAGCGGAGTGGCCAGCGCCAAATTCTCTCGGTGCTCACCCTTCCCATCAGAACTCCGGCTTATGGCTACGACGCGGGTCGCCTCGCAAAAACCGCCGGCCCCCCGAAAGGCTGCTGACTTGACCGCCCGGCCCCCTAAAGCGCGTGTCGGGATCGACAGACTCCGGGCCTGCTCACATTGGCATCGACCCGACGGGACAAGCACTTTACACTCCGGGCTTTGCGCTTCGGCCGGCCGGTGCGGCCGCCGGGCTGGCCGGCCCATAAGATGCCGGCTCATTGCGTCCTGTCTCCCTCTCAGGAGGTAACCGCCCCATCTTGTGGCTTCGGCCCTTTGTTCCGCACGGTGGGCTCCGCCGGCTGCTTTATCGGATGCGGCTCCACTCATGCCTGGGCGGCTTCGAGAAACGCGTCCGGGAAGAAGAGGCGCGTTCCGAGCGGACGCTCGCTCAATCGACCTGTGAGGGGCTGCCGACGTATTAGGTATGCGGTTGCGGTGACGCCGGGCCTAGCGGCGGGTAAAGTGGTAACGCATGGACGCCGAACTTACGGATTCTCAGGACCTGCGGATCGGCCAGATTCTCAACGAGTATCTGGATCGCAAGCAGCGTGGAGAAGCCGTGAGCGAGCAAGAGATCCTGGACGCCAACCCGGATATCGCCGACGAACTGCGAGCCCACTTCGGCATGGTCGGCCAGGTCCTGCCGGGGCTGACCGGTTCGGGCGGGGCGGCGGCGACTCCACCTTTGCCGCAGGACCTGCTGCCCGGCTATGAGATCCTCGATGAAATTCATCGCGGCGGCCAGGGCGTGGTCTATCAGGCCGTGCAGAAAGCCACTCGCCGCATGGTCGCCATCAAGGTCATGCGCGAAGGTCCGTTTGCCGGCTGGCGCGACCGGGCCCGGTTCGAACGCGAGGTCCAGGTGCTCGGAGCGCTGCGGCATCCCAGCATCGTGACCATTCACGACAGTGGCATCGCCGCCAACTGCCACTTCTTCGTGATGGATTACATCTCGGGCGCGCCGCTCGACGTCTGGCTGACCAGCAGTCCGCGCACCGTCGAGCAGATTCTGCGCTTGTTCGTGGCCATCTGCGAAGCGGTCAACGCGGCCCACATCAAGGGCATCATTCACCGCGATCTCAAGCCTGGAAACATCCGCATCGACGAGGAAGGCCGGCCCCACGTGCTCGATTTCGGCCTGGCCAAGTCCACCACCGGCGATCCGGCCGACGATCCCGGCACCGCCGACATGACCGCCGTCGGCCAATTCGTGGGCAGCCTGCCGTGGACCAGTCCGGAGCAGGCCCAGGGACACCTCGACGAGATCGACACCCGGACCGACGTGTACGCGCTGGGCGTCATCCTGTATTACCTGCTGACCGAGCGGTTCCCGTACGAAGTGGTCGGCCCCATGCGCGACGTGCTCAACCGGATCGTGAGCGCCGAGCCGGTTCGACCGGGCGCCATCCGCCGCGGCATCGACAGCGACGTCGAGGCCATCGTGCTCAAGTGCCTGCGCAAAGAACCGCAGCGGCGATACCAGTCGGCGGGCGAGTTGGGCCGCGACATCGAACGATATCTCAACGGCGAGCCGGTGGCCGCCAAAGGCGACAGCGGCTGGTATGTCCTGCGCAAGAACCTCCGGCGCCACCGCGTGGCGGTCCTGGTTGCCGCCGCCTATGCGCTGCTCATCAGCATTTTCCTGGTCGGCTCCATCTCGCTGTGGCGCCAGGCGGCCGCCGAACGCGACCGGGCCCTCGAGGCCGAACGCGAGCAAAATCGCCAGCGCCTTCGCGCCGACGCCGAGGCTGCCGAGGCCCGCCGGGCTCACGCCATCGCGGAAGCCGAGCGAGCTCGCGCCGAGGAGCAGGCCGAGCGGCTTCGGCAGACGACTTATCTCAACCGCATCGCGTTGGCACACAATGCGTACGAACAAAGATACCTCACGCAAGCCCAGCAGATGCTGGACGCCTGCCCGCCCGACTTGCGCGGCTGGGAATGGGGCTACCTCGCGCGACTGGTGAAATCGGCGGCTCTTCTGGACATAGCCGCCGATTCGCGGTGCGTGGTCGCGGTGACCGTCAGTCCTGACGGACAGCGCATCGTGACGGGCGGCGGCGACGGCGTCATCCGGATTTGGGATGCCGTCTCCGGCGCATCCCTCGCGGAGTTCACTGGCCATGCTGGTCAGGTGAACGCGGTGGCATACAGCCCCGACGGGCGCTGGATTGCATCCGGTGGCCGCGACCGGACGCTTCGTCTGTGGGATGCGACCACCGGCACGTCGCGCACGCTCCAGGACGGTGAAGCCATCCAATGCGTCGCCTTCAGTCCGGATTCCCAATGCCTCGTGGCGGGCGGCCGAAGCAAGGTCTTGACGTTCTGGGACGTGGCCGGCGGGAACGTGTTGCGAACCACCGCCGCTCACGACGGCGAGGTCTCGTGCGCGGCATTCAGCCCAGACTGTCGTCATGTGGTTACCGGCGAGTTCCTCGGGCCGCAACGCGATATGAGCAAGCTTCGCGTGTGGGACGCGGCCACCGCCGAACTCGTGCGCGAAGTGCCCGCTCATTCGACGAGTATCCTCTCCATCGCTTACAGCCCCGACGGCAAGCGGGTGAGTTCCGGCGGCGGACTCCCGCCGAGCGGGGGCGACCCCGTGGGCACGCTGAAGGTCTTCGACACGACTACCTGGGACGTATTATTGACTCTCAGCGGCCACGAGGGATTCGTCGAAGCGGTCGCGTTCAGTCCCGACGGCAAGCTGCTCGCGTCCGCCGGCGCTCCCCGCGTGCCGGGCTCGGGTCAAGAGTCGGATCGCACGCTGAAGGTCTGGAACGTCGTTACCGGCGAGGTCGTCTGCACGTACTCCGCCCACAGCGGCGGCGGCCGGGCCGTGGCCTGGAGCCCCGCGGGCGGCCGGGTGTACTCGGGAGGGATGGACGGCAAGCTCAAGGCGTGGCCCAGCACCGGACCGGTCGAGGCCCGCATTCTCGCCGGCCACGCCGGTTCCGCGCTCCGCCTGGCGTTCAGTCCCGACGGCTCGCGCATCGCCTCCGGCGGTGGCCAGAGTCAGAGCGGCCGTCCGGAGAGCGAACCGGCCGACAACAACGTGCGTGTGTGGGATGTGAACACCGGCGAGCAATTACTGGTGATGACCGAGCATCGATACCCCGTGCTGGCTTTGGCCTGGAGCCCGGATGGCACGGTCATCGCCTCCGGTGGAGCGGATCGGGCGATCCGCCTCTGGGATGCGGCGAGCGGCAGGCCACGAACTCGCCTGGAAAGTTTGGACGGTATCGTGCAGTGTGTCGCCTTCAGTCCGGACAGTGCGCTGCTTGCCGCGGCATCCGGCTCGTACGCCACGCTCTGGGAGACCAACAGCGGACGATTGCACGCACGGCTTCGACACACGATCTCGCTGCAGGCTGTGGCCTTCAGTCCCGACGGTGCGTATCTGGCCACCGCCTCAGAGGAAGGCGAAATCAGATTGTATGACGTGCCATCGGCAACCGAGATTACCTCGTTCGCTACCGCCTCGGGTCTCAACACGGCCTGCTTCAGCCCTGACGGGGCCACGCTGGCCACCGCTCACCAGGACGGCAGCATCCTGTTGTGGGACGTGCGAACCGGTGCTCAAAAAGCGTCCCTCATCGGCCGCCCGTCGGTGCAGTGGATCGACTTCAGTCCCGACGGGCGGCGCCTGGCTGCGGGCACCGCGGACATGATGCTCAAGCTTTGGGATGTCGCCAGCGCCGGCAACGTTTGCACCATCCGTGCCCACAGCGGTCCACTTACCTGTGTCCGCTTCAGCCCTCAGGGCGATCGCATCGCCACCTCCGGCCAGGACGGCAAGATCAAGTTGTGGTGACGTGGGGGCGGGCGTCTCGCCCGCCTTGTCCTCCGACAAAACGCCTCCTCAAGCCTCAGGACTCAGGTCTCAAGCCTTCCAATGTCAGTCACGGTTGGGCGGGCGGCGGGTCGTTCTCGGGCACGTACACGATTTCGCCGGAGCGAAGGCGATAGGCCGTGCCGATGCGCACGCCTTCGCCGTCCAGGTTCTCCTGCGTCAGGCGCATGCGCTCGATCTTGCCGGGCTTCTTGACGATGAGCTCAAGCTCCTCGCGGCCGGGGTTCTTGACCATCACGACCGCTTCCGGTTCGAAGACCAGATCGTGCAGGCCGTAGTAGCTGACCAGGGCGATCATCAGGCCCACGGAAAAGACCAGCATCAAATCCACGAGGTTCAGCAACGACAATTCCGGCGCGCCGTCGTCATCGCCCATGCGGTAAAGGACCATGGCCCGGTTCCGCCGTCGTCCGGAGTTAGACCTCATGTTCGCATCGCCTCCTCACCGGCGCGCACCTGTTCGAGAAACAGGATGGTGGCCAGATCGCGAGCGTACCAGCCTCGGCGAATGTGAGCACAGGAAAAGGCGGCCATGCCGATCAACAGACCGACGATGGTGGTGCTGAAGGCGACCACCAGTTGCCCGGCCAGGCCGGCCACGTCGCCTCGCGAAAGGCTGACCAGCCCGGGCCCCAGCGGAATGAGCGTGCCCGCCAGGCCGAGCATGGGGCCGAGCCGCGCGATCGTGGACAGGCCGGCCACCGAACGGGCCATCTCCAGTTCGATCTCATCGACCACGTGGCTGGCCACATGGGCCGCGGCGGGGCGAATCCAGCAGGCACGCAGGTAGCGAGGGATAAAGCCGCCGCTCGCGAGTGGAGCGGCGCGGTCGGCGACGTGTTGTGCCGCCGCGCGCGGATCGGAGCCGTGCAGGTCGTTCAATCGATCACCGATGGCACGTCGCAGCGCGAAGCGAGTCCAAGCTTCGCGGCACAAGCCACCGAGCACCAGCAGCATCCACCCGGCCAGCACCAGCAGGGCCACCATTACCGGCAGCAGGGCGCAACCGGAAATGAAGAACAGAATCCTGGAGAGCATATCGAGCATCGGTTAACCGCTGCGAGTGCCAATTTTCGGGGGACGGGCATCTTGCCCGCCTTATTCTCTACTCGTGCCGGCTTGCGGGGATGAGCAAGGTCGGAGCCTGCAACAAACGCTGCCGGCCCCAGGCCCCAGCCCCCGATCCCCAGCCCCCAAACACTACGGCTCTTTTCGCTGGAGCCCGTTCCACAGGCTGTTGTTGGGCTCTTCGCCGGGCAGGCTCTCCAGCTTTTTGCGATCGACCCAGGTGGCATGGCCGTCCACGAAGAGCGTGTTCGATCCGCCGCGCGGGAGATTCACGGTCAGCCGGTCGGGTGCGGTGCCCAGCCGATGGCGGTTCGACACGCGGCTGAACCCCGGTTTGATCGAGAGGGGGCACTTGTCCGGTGCGTACGCCGGGCCGTTCGTCGCGTCCGGCGGGAGCGCCGGCGGATCGATCATGAACCCGTGATGCCCGATGGCGTTGCCGTCGGCGGCGTCCGGCGTGTAGGGGTTCGGCTCCGGGCACCAGCCGCCCGTGCCCTCGCTGTCGGCCAGCTCCACCGTTGCCGCCGGATACTTGATCTTCGTCGGGCGCACCGGAAAACGCCCCGTCGTGCCGGGCTTGTACAGCCACCGCGAATCGCCCAGGTAGATATAGTTGTACCCGTACGAGATGTCGCGGTCCATCCGGTGGTTCTGAATCTGGAGAACCTTGCCGCGTTCGGGCACCGATGGACACGTGCCCAGGATCGTGATCGACGATCGGCGGGGTTCGTTTCGCTGCGAGCGAAGATTGCTGATCAGCCGCAGCCACCGGCCGTACTCGCCTTTCTCCGTCACCACCGGCACGTAACAGTTGTAGGTGCTGACGTACATCTCCATGGTCAGACCGAGCTGATGCAGGTTCGACAGGCAGACCACCTCGCGCGTCTGAGCCCGGGCGCTGAACAACGAGGGCATCAGAATGGTTAAGAGCAGGGCGATGATGGCCACCACCACCAGCACCTCGATGAGCGTGAAACCTCGCCCCTTTGCGTCAGGCCCGATCGTCGTGTCCACGTTCATGATCTGGTTCCTTCCCATGCGAAGCTGTGAGCTATGAGCTGTAAGCTGTGAGCCAAGCATCCGGCTGACAGCTGACAGCTAACAGCTGATAGCTACTATTCACGCCGCCGGCGGCCCGCCCACCCGAAATCGATAGCCGACCAGGATCAGACCCAGCATCACCGCACCCGCCGCGAGATACAGCGACCACTTGCGAACGGTCGGGCGGCTGTCGAGGATCGGGGCGTCTACAGTGCTTTCCATCTTCTGTCCGGCAATGTGCTGGGCCACGGGCGAGTCTTCCGCCTCTATGTCGGCCCGGGCCTTTTCGGCCAAGTCCACCTTTTCCAAATACGACTTACGCAACTGTTCATCGCCCGGCCGGCTCAGCGTGGTCGCCAGCATCGTGTGGAGCTTCTGATTTCCTCCCGCGTACGGCCCCGCGCCATGACCGAACCGCGCCACGGAATCGGCATGCGCGATCGCCAGCTCCCGAACCGTTTCCGAGTCGGCCACCCAATACCCCTTGCGAGCCGTCTCCAGCAGCGTGGCGGTCAATTCCTGGAATGCGAACGGGTTATGCCGGTCGAAGAACTCGCGGATGTTCAGTTTCAGGCTGTCTCGGACGTACACGTCCACCATCCGGTCCCAGGCTCCCGGCCAGATCGCTCCTTCGCGGACCGCCTCCCATTGGAACGAGTTGTCCGCCAATTGCATGAACTGCGTCGCGCCGGCGTAGCCGTGCTTCATCTGGCCGACGATCCAATCCCGGTTGAAGGCCGTCGCCCGCAGTTCCAGGCTGAGCACGTCTTCCAGACCGATGGCGGTCGCCCGGTCGCGCTGGCGGAGATCGAACACGGAGATGTCCGGCCGCTTGCCCGTGAGGGCCTGGATGGACATGGCCAGACCGCCCGTCTCTTCCGGATAGTGATGGTTGGTCAGCGGGCCCAGCAGGTTGTCCGACCAGTTGGTGATCACGCCTTCCGTTCCCGCGTACACTTTGTCGTGCAGTTCGGGCAGCTTCTCGCCCCAGAGCTCGCCGGCGTACGCGTGCGTGCGCATGGCCCGCCACAATTCGAGCACTTCCGTGCGGTCCTGCCAGGTTCCGCTGCGGGGCAGGAACCACACCAGTCGGGCGCCCGCGCCGCCGGCTTCGGAACCGAGGATTCGTGTCTGTGACAATAAAGAGGCACGGTATTCGTTGACGCCGGAGGCTCGCAGCTCGGCCTCGATATTGCGGCTGTGCCGACGGATCGGGTTATCGGGCTCGTCGCATGCGACCGCCATCCGCACCGCCTCGTCCAGCACGCGCACGCACGGAGCGAAATCCTTCAGGTAGATCCCGTTCACGCTCATGATCACGTCCACTCGCGGCCGGCCCAACTGGTGGCGCGGGATGACCCGCAGACCGGACAGCAGCTTGCCCGGGCTCCACTCGGGGCGTATGCCGAGCAGATAGAGAATCTGGGCTTCCATCACGCCCATGTTGCGGAACGTTTCCATGCCGGTCATGGTGAACGCGAGCCTTTCAGGATAGCGGCCGTGCTCGGCGTGGAACTTGGCCAGGAACTCGTCGGTCATGCGGCACGCCAGATCCCACGCGGGGCGAGTGGGGATCTCGTGCGGCGACAAGCTGTACAGATTGCGCCCGGTAGGCAGCGCGTCGGGCCGCTGGATCGGATCGCCGCCGGGCCCTGGTGGCACGTACTTGCCTTCCAGCCCAGCCAGGAGGTTGGTGATTTCATCACCCGTTCTCTCCAAACTGTCCCATGCATGGCGGGCGAGCAGGATTTCTTCTTCCAGATCCTGCACGACGAACGCTTCGCTGACGCCTGCCGCGGCGGCGGCATCGGCGGGACTCGCCTTGTTGATGAGCAACTCGGTCAAGAGCTGGTGGGCTCGGGCCTGGACGTCGCCGTCACCTGCAGCTTGCGCGAGCTTTTTCAGCAAGTCGGTGTTGCGAGCCACAATGTGAACCACGAATGGTAGAGCCCGCTCGGGTGCCGGCGGCACGCCCAGCACGTGCATGCCCTCGATCTCATTGTTGGTGGTGACATGCCGAAGATAATGGGAGATCGTCTCGACCTGCGCCTCCGTGGGCAACTCATCCGGCTTCAAGCTGATTCGCACTTCCGGCAGGAACGGCGATTCGCGCAGCCCGTCCGCCAATTGCCGGCGAATGGATTCTTTCATTGCCGGTGCGGTCGCTGCCTGGAACCGATCGATCAGCTCGAGCAGATCGTCCGCCTGGGCGTCGCGCGATGCAGCCAGGATAGGCGGCACGCCGTGATCGACGATCACCGAATAGGAGCGTCGCTTGGCGATGACCGCCTCGCCGATGTTCTGGATGGTCCACACGTAGAAGTTGGGCATGTCCCCCACGATCACGTCGGGGAAGCAATCGCCCGACAGGAAGATCTCCTTGCCCGGCAGATAGAAGTCGCTTCCGTGCGTGCCGAAATGAACCAGGGCGTGCGCCCCGAATTGCTCCTGGAGCCAGAAATAGAACGCCAGATAGTTATGCGGCGGCGGTACCGTGCGCGAGTGTACCAAATCGCGGTCCTGGATCGAGCCGCGATCCGGCTGAGGCCCTATCACGACGTTGCCCAGACGGATGCAGGGCAGCACGATGTAGCGGGTTGGGCCTCGCTCGGTCACCATGAACTCGCCAGGCGGCGGACCATGCGATTTCTCCACGATCGCGCGAGCCGTCGTCGAGAGCTTCTGCGTATACCACCGAACGTAGTCGGCTTCGGACAAGAGGATGGGATCGCCGTTGGCCAGCAGGTCGTGCAGTTCGCCCGGCGCCCAGGACGGAATGTTCCGCCCGCTCTTTTTCAGGAGCTCCAACAGAGCCTCGGTGGATTCCGGCAGCGGCCCCACACGATAGCCCGCTTTCGACATGGCCCGAAGCAATTCGAGCAGGCTGGCGTGTGGATCGAAGTAGTGCGACATCTCCGGCGCCGGTCGGGCAATGTCCGCTTTGCCCAGGTACTTGTGAAAGTAGATGATGGCGACTTTCTTGTCCTGCACCGACGTGGATTGCAGCCGCAGCCAGCCTTGCACGCGGTCTGCCAGCCGCTCCACGCGCTCGGGGATGGGCTCGTCCAACGCGAATCCGTACGCGGAGCTGCCGCGGGCGCCGATGAGGAACGGCTCGATGATGCCGTAGAATTCGTGACGGGCCAGTTGTCCATATCCGCCCATCTTGATGCCGCGAACGTCGTCGCGCCATTCTTTGACGGTGATGCCGCTCATCATGCCCGCGGAATAGAGGTACGGCGCGCCGAGCTCTTCGAGGAAGGGCGTGCCGTCGGGGCCCGGGGCATCTTCCGGTCCACTGTGATGCTGAAGCAGGAGCAGTGACGGGCGGCACTCGCGAACAAGACGCTGCAGATCGGCCATGGCCCCGAACATGGGGGCCACGTTGATGCCGCGTTTCTCCAGCTCGCGGATGAGGGCTTCATAAACCTGACTGTTGCCGTAGATGATGTAGTCTTGCTGGATGAAGACGGCTACCAACGGCCGATCCGCGCGGTATCCCGGGCGCTTGGCATACCAGGCGGCATAGTCCGGCCACGAGGCGAAGAGACTGACCGCGTCCGGGTGGTAAAGGCCGGCCGCGGCAGCGGGCACCGGTTCGGCGATCTCACCGGGCTCGCCGAGATACTTCACGCGACTGTAGGTCAGTAGCCGCTTGAGGTTCTCCATCCCGAAGCCCCGCCAATACGCTCGAACCTGCGGGTCGATCTCCAGCAAACCTTCGTCGATCAGCTCCTGCTGGGAGCCTCGCCGGTCGAGCTGGACGACGCGCAGGTCCGGCTTGGCTGCCTTCGCGCGTCTCAACACATCCACCAGTGCGTGGGCTTGCATCTGGTCGATCTGCAGCACGTAGACCAGGTCATACTGCTCGAATCGCAGCTCGCCCATCTCGGCGGCGATGGCCCCGGGCGTCTCCGCGTGCACGATTCCTTTGATCCGGACGGATACGCCGGTTTCAGCCGAGGCTCGCGACATCTGCTCGAACGCCCGATCCCACAGGCCCAGGAACAGGATCCGCGCCGGGGCGGCGGCCTGAGTGGCCGGCTGGGCGTCCGGCGCCGGTTGACTCGTGGCACCGAATGCGACTGACGGTGCACCGGCAGCGGTGAGAGCGAGAATCGCGAGCGTGACAGTGGAAAGAAGCTTCATCATCTTGGTTCCAGGCCGATTCCGGAGGGCACCTATGGGTCGTTGACGCTGATCCGGCCTGTTCTTACAGGATCGTGAGCGCTTTCGCCAATCCTACCGGCGACGGGTGCTATGTAACCCACGCCGCGGCACCCCGCCTCGAGCTCGGCGTGGCGGCCTATCATGAACGGCAGGTGAATGAAGGATCTCACTGGAGCAATGACATGATTAAGCCGGCCAAGAACACGATTTGCCTTTGGTACAATGGTGATGCTGAAGAAGCGGCCCGCTTCTACGCCGCGACCTTTCCCGATTCCTCCGTCGGCAGAATCTTCCGTGCCCCGACAGACTTTCCGTCCGGCAAGAAGGGGGACGTCCTGACCGTCGAGTTCACCGTGCTGGGCATTCCATGCATCGGGCTCAACGGCGGCCCGGCGTTCAAGCACAACGAGGCGTTCTCGTTTCAGGTCTCCACCGAGGACCAGGCCGAGACGGATCGTTACTGGAACGCGATCGTGAACAACGGCGGCCAGGAGAGCGCGTGCGGCTGGTGCAAGGACAAGTGGGGCGTGTCCTGGCAGATCACGCCCCGAGTTCTGATCGAAGCGATCAACGATCCCGATCCGGCGGTCACCGAGCGTGCCTTCACCGCCATGATGCAGATGACGAAGATCGACGTCGCCGCCATCGAGGCCGCCCGTCGCGGCTGAGCTTGCCGGACAAGTTCACATTCGGGGGGCGGGCATCTTGCCCGCCTCAGACCGGGCAAAGCCTTCGACACGCGCTATTCGTGCGTCGTGATGCCGACGCGCATCTGTTCAGCGTACAAGAGATCGGCGCGGCTTCGCTCCGAAGGGGCGCGAAGTTAGTAGCCGTGTGCGTCAGTCCACGGACCACAGGCTCTAAGAAAACCATCCCCTGTCAACCAGACGGCGGCTTTGCCGCCCTCTGGTTGACAAGAGAGTTGGATGCGAGCCCCAAACCGGCGGCTCGCGCCGACGGCTACTGGCCGCCGCCCCTTCGGGGCGAGAAGGGGCCGCACGCTAAACACGTACGCCGGCGTTGTCGTCATCAGGAGGAAAGGCGGGCGAGACGCCCGCCCCCCGAGACATGCGCAAAGGAAATGCCGCCATCACCGTACGTGACGGCGGCATTTCCTTTGCGCCCACGTTTATCTTCCGCTCACCGGCACGACCGCCGATGTTCTTCTTCTCGGCAGTCCCCAGCCCCTAGCCCCCAGTCCCCAGCTTCATGGCGCTGGATCTACGCTCTGTAGGGCTGGCTCCAGGCAGCGGGCTTCGATCGCCAGTCGGGCTTGAGATCGTCACTCACTTTGACGATCTTGGCCCGGACGTAGAGATCGTCCCGCTTCAGCGTGTACGAGCCTTCCGTACCTTCGACCGTCTCCAGGACGCGTCCGATCTGGTCGGAATAAACGTCGATCTTTCGAGTCGGACAACGCGGTCCTTCGGTCACCTCGACGACGCGGCTGGTCGGATCGTAATCTTTCTTCGTGCCGATGAACTCGATCCGGTACTTGCCTTCCTCTTGGACCTTGATCTTGACCGACAGTGTTCTGCCGTCGAACTGAATGTCTTCAAAATCCAGTCCGTTGGACGCATAGAAATCGCCGGCGAGGATTGCTTCAATCAGCGCTTCCGTGCTCAGGCTCTCCGCCCGTACGACGCTCCAGGCTTTGGCCGGCTTCTCGTACGAGTGTCGGTCGTCCGAACCCATGCCCAGGAGAAGCGGCTGATCGTGCGAGGCGCGATAGGCATTGACCACGTCCCAGAATTGCTCCGGCGTCCAGCCTTGCGGATGAGCGTCGTACTCGCCGACGATCTCGTTGTTGTTCAATTCGAACAGCCGAATCTGCGGCAGCGCGATCAGATCGTTGGGCGAGAAGTCGTAATAACGCCACAGGGGATGATTCGCCGTGAAGAGATAGTCGCGCCCGTACAGTTCCCGGCCCTTTTCGAACGTCTGCTCCAGAATCGCTTTCGGCTGGTCCGCCGTGATGTACGGGAACACCTCGCGGACATTGATGAAATTCATGTGGACCTGCTGGCCGTTGGGGCAGCCGCCGGTCTGTTCGTAGCCGGGAATCATGAGGAACTGGCCCGGCTCGACGAACTGCTTCTCCAGTTCGGCGAAGGGTTTCATGCGGACGTAGGTCTTGCCGTCGACCGTGATCGTCCGTACCGAGTCAGACCCGAATTTTTCGATTACCTCGTCGATTTGCTTCTGCGTGAGCTTTGACCAGCCGCTCTTCGGCGAAACGACTTTCCACAGGGAAGTCTCACCCTCGAAGGCGGTCAGATCGGACGGCTTGTTGTTGAAGTGGAAGCCGTCGAATCGAAGCTGGTCCGACTGGAAAATGTTGTGGTCGGACGGGCAGATGAAATGGTAGCCGTGCGACTTGTACCAATCCACCGCCCACTCCGGAAGCGGATGGCCGTCGGACCACTGGTTGTGCATGTGCAGGTTGCCTTTGAACCAGCGTTTTTGTGGCCTGGTGGCGCCCGCGGCGGAAAGGCTTCGGATGCCGACGGACAGTGACGCGGCCAGCGCGGCCGAGGCTTTCAGAAAATCACGACGGGAGACAAATTTGGACATGATGATACGTTCCTTTCACCTTTTCGGGATGAGTCTTCCACATGCGCCGGACAGCCAGGATCGTACTGAAGTCGCGAACGATTTCATACCATAATTGCCGAATCGGGACAAACTCTCCCGCCGCGGCGGCGTCCGGTTGCATTCCCCGCGCCGAACGGTCTAATGGAACGCATGGCCGCATCCGTGCCGATTCACCTGCCCGTCTTCCAACGGTTTGACTGCCACAGTTGCACGTACTGCTGCCGCCAGCCGATCGTGCCCGTCAACGAGCAGGATCGCAGGCGGATCGTGGCCGCGGGCTGGCCCGACCGGATGGCCGGTCAGGAGATCTTCGTCCCCGGCGGTGCGGGCCGGCGGCAGGGCTACCGACTTGCCCGACGCGAGGACGGCGCCTGCATCTTTCTCGGCGATGACAATCGCTGCCGTCTGCACGCCGAGACCGGGGCGGAGACCAAGCCGCTGGCCTGCCGACTATTCCCGTTCGTCATCGTGCCTGGGGTGGGCGGCGTGCGGCTCGACTTGCGCATGGACTGTCCGTCGGTGGCGGCCAACAAAGGCCGAACGCTGTCCGTCCATGCCGGGCTCGCCGGCAAGCTGGCGGCCGAAAGCGGAATCACCCGAAGCCTGCCGGGAGTGCCGGCGTGGGGCGCTCAACGGCCGATCACCGAGCGGGAGTTCGCGGCACTGGTCTGTGCGTTCGAGTCGGTCCTGCGGCCCACCGGTCTGCCCTTGCGCGTTCGGCTGGCGGCCGGTTGCCATCTCCTGGATCTGCTCTATGACGCCCGCATCGACAAGATCCGCGACGAGCGATTCGTCGAACTCCTGGAGTTGCTCGCCAACGCCGCCATGGAGCAGGCGAAGGAAAGCGCCGGCACGGACACCGGCGGTGCTCGAAAGATCGACGGAGCGCCCGAACCGGGCGCTGTGCGAGGGCAGCCGCTGCCGGCGCGTTCAGGCCACCTCTTTCGCCAATGGCTTTTCCTACATGCCATTCTCGACGATCCGGAGGCTGTGCGGTCGTCCGGCCGACTGAACCGTCTGGCCGGTCACTGGCGGCGATACGGGCAGGCGCGACGCTTCGCCGCAGGCACCGGTGTCGTGCCGAGAATCCGTCCCCATTGGCCGGACACCACGTTCGAAGCCATCGACGCCGTCGAACCCGCCGGCGAGGAAGCACTCGAGCCCGTCGCACGGGCCCTGCGGCTCAAACTCGACGCCCACGCCTTCGCCGGCCCGGCGTACTACGGCTACGACCTGTTGACCGGCCTGACCGCCTTGTGGCTCCTCCCGGCGGTGATCGGCTGGTTCGCTCGGCTCGCGGCCATCGAGCGCGGCGGGCACGCCCTCTCGCCCGATGACGTACTGACCGGCGTTCGACAAGCCCACGAGACGTTCAGCGTGTCGCCGGTCTTCGCCCGCGTGAGCGAACGATGGCGGGTGCGGGGACTGGCCCGACCCGGCGTTCCCGCGGCGATTCTCCAGCGGTACGGACCGTGAGTGGGGGCGGGCGTCCCGCCCGCCTCATGCATGCAGGATGCACGGGGACGGTTTTCAGCATACACGAGCCGGAAGAAGAGGCAGGCAAGATGCCCGCCCCCCCCGTGGCAAAGCCTGCCACTTCGTGTTGCCCCTCGCGGCGATCTCATTTAACATCCCTATCCTGCGGTTGTACGGCATAGTCTACACGTTGCTAGGGAAAGGATGGACACCCAATGCCAAGACCGGTCACACTCTTCACCGGACAATGGGCCGACCTCAAGTTCGAAGACATGTGCAAGAAGGCCAAGAAGATGGGCTACGACGGGCTGGAACTGGCCTGTTGGGGCGACCACTTCGAGGTGAGCAAGGCCCTCGAGGACAAGAGCTATTGCAAGCGCAAGTGGGAGACGCTCACCAAGCACGGACTGGAATGCTACGCGATCAGCGCCCACCTCGTCGGCCAGGCGGTCTGCGACAACATCGACGAACGGCACAAGGCCATCCTGCCTGATAGCGTCTGGGGCGACGGCAAGCCGGAAGGCGTCCGCAAGCGCGCCGCCGCCGAGATGATGAACACCGCCCGGGCCGCCCGCGTGTTCTTCAATGCCGCTCCCGCCGCCGTCAAGAAGAAGCTGAACAAGGTCGTGGTCAACGGCTTCACCGGCAGCAGCATCTGGCACCTGGTCTACTCGTTCCCGCCGGTGTTGCCTGGCCAGATCGAGAACGGCTACAAGGATTTCGCCAAACGATGGAAGGAAATCCTCGACGTTTTCGACCAGGAAGACGTCTACTTTGCACTGGAAGTGCATCCGACGGAGATCGCGTTCGATATCTGCTCGGCCGAACGCGCTGTCGAGGCCATCAAGGGCCACAAGCGCTTCGGGTTCAACTACGACCCGAGCCACTTCGGCTACCAAGGCGTCGATTACGTCCAGTTCATCCGCCTGTTCAAGGACCGCATCCACCACGTGCACATGAAGGACGTCTATTGGTCGCCCACCCGCACCAAGGCCGGCGTGTTCGGCGGGCACATGGACTTCGGTCACCCCGACCGCTTCTGGGAGTTCCGTTCGCTGGGTCGCGGCTCCATCGACTTCGAGGCGGTCATGCGGGCGCTCAATGAGATCCGTTACGCCGGGCCGCTCTCCGTGGAGTGGGAAGACACCAACATGGACCGCGAGTTCGGCGCTGCCGAAGCGTGCGCGTTCGTCAAGAAGCTCGACTTCCCGCGTTCGGACATCGTGTTCGACGCTCAGTTCGACCGCAAGGGATAACCACGTCGATCGGACGCCGAAACAAAACCCAGGGATCCGGCGATCCCTGGGTTTTTCGTGCGCCCGGCATTACGCAATGACAGGATTTCCGTCTCTAGGAGTATGGAAACGAATGTCCCGATCCCCAAGATATCCGCGGCGAGTGGCCCGCCCGATTGGGCCAGCGTGACCGACGAGATCCGCTGCCCGCTGTGCGAATACAATCTGCGCGGACTCATCGAGCCGCGCTGCCCCGAATGTGGCTATCCCTTCTCCTGGTCGGAAGTACTCGACGCCGCCCGGCACCATCATCCCTATCTGTTCGAGCACCATGGGCGAACCCCGTTCCGATCGTTCTGGCGGACCGTCTGGGGCGGCCGTCGGCCCCGCGTCTTCTGGACGGACCTGTACCCGGCCCAGAAGATCCATCCGCGACTCCTCCTGCTCTACTGGTTGATCACCCTTGTCCCCGGGTTCGTCGCGGTGTTTCTGATCTCGCTGTTCATCACGCAATTCCGGGTTCTGGTCGCGCTGGAACAGATGTTTGATGATGATTTCGCATTCGTGTGGATCACACTGTCCTGGCCGTGGCTCGTCTTCTTGTCGTTGTTGATCTTCCGCTGGTCCATGCACAGGGCCAAAGTGAGCACCGGCCACGTCTTACGCTGCATCGTGTACAGCCACGACGCGTTTTTCTGGGCGGGGTTGTTTTCGTCGGTCCTGCTCGCTGGCCTGCTGATCCAGATCGCGCTGGTGCCAGGTTTCAACATGGCGGCCGTACCCAATATGCTCCCGCCGGTCATGGTGGGATCGGTGCTCGGCCTGGTGCTGGCGCACCTGGTCGCGATCTGGAGACTGTACCGGGCCTACCAATTGTACATGCGGTTCGATCACGTCTGGGCGACGCTGGCGAGCGCGATCATCATCGCGCTGCTGACGCTCGCGAACGTACTGGTACTGTTCGCGTGAATGCCGCCGGAATCGCGCTCGCGCTGCGAGGTGCCGGCGTCGCCTACTCGAGCGTGATGTTCGGCTGCTGCTTGTACACCTGCCACTGATCGGCGATCCGCGCCGCGGCAGTGTCGCCCTTGTGAATGATGATCCGGTAGTTGAACTCGGCGTTTTCGCCCTTCTTCCAGACAACCGATCCATCTCGATCCTTGCCATCGGGGAAGTCGTGCAAGCCGAACGGGTTGGCCGTGTAGAGTCCGTAATCACGAATGTGCCAGGTCGTCGGGTGTCGCAGGTTCTTCGGGTGGTCGAGCACCGCCACGCCCACCGTGTCGTCGCCGAGCGGTCCGACATAATCGCACCATTCCGCCGGCCGGCCCCAGCACTCGCCGGCGCCCACGCCGCCTCGGCTGTTGGTCATTCGGCCGCGGACGTCCCGGGGCGTCTTCGTACCTACTTCGTCCATGGTCACCGCCAGCCGGATCGCCACGATGCCGCCTTCCTTGGTGTCGGCGAACTTCACGTCCATGTCGTCGAACTTGAACACGTTCTGCACGTCGATGACGCGCTGATCCGCGTCGCCCGGGAAGAACGTGTACGTGCGCACTTCCGTGAACAACCGCTGGCCTTCGGGGGTTCGCCACTCAATTTCAGCCACGATGCGACCGAATACCGATCCGCTCTCCAGCTGGACCACCCGGGTCAGCACCTGCTTGGGCACCGGTCGGTTCTTGGGCTCGGCCCAGAAGTCGTACCCCTTCTTGTTGAAGTCGCCGACGCGCACATCGCCGTGAGCCGTCCACAGCGACCGGTGGTGCGGGTGATCCTGTCGCTTGTTCTCTTTCTCGACCTCGTTCTCCCGCATGATGAAGTCACGGGTTACGCCCACGCCAGTAGGCCCGATCACGGGGTAGAGATAGACCTTCGGCTCGTCCTTCTTGAAGTTCAGCGTGGTGAACGGCTTGCCGTCGATGGTCACGTCAATCTGTTCGTCGCTGCTCTTGCGGACCTGCACGCGCGGCTCGACCTGGGCGGGCGCCAGCTGGTACGTGAGGGTCTGGCCTTTCTCGAGGCCGCCGGTCCACCAGTATAGCTGGCCGTCCGCGCTGGCCTGGGCAGCAATTTGCCGGCCCCCAGCCGTCAGCGTGTAATCACCCGCCTTGAGCGCCTTCGCCGGTTTGAACGATATCGGCCCGGCGGGAATACCGTCGCCCGTTCGGACCACGATACTCTCGGCCGATGCCGCGGTGATGCCGATCAACCATGCACACCCGAAGAAGACCAGACCACTGCGAATGCTGAGGAGGTTGAAAATCACAGGAGGACTCCACTGAAAAGTCGGACTCTGGGAACGTAGGCCGGATGGTGCGCCGGCTGCCGCGCCTCGGACACGTCGCAAGGGCAGGCGTCTCGCACGCTTCGACACGCGCCGGATGCACGCCCCCCGAACGGGCTCCATTCTCGCGCAACGAATCGGGTTCTGCAAGTGGAAGCGCTGGACGGGGTCGAGCATCTTGCTCGCCTTGGAGGCAGGCAAGACGTCCGACCTCCACAGGCGCTATCGAGGCTGGGCGGCGCTCAGCACACGGTAAGCCGTTTCGGCCACGGTGGTCGGATCGGGCTTGTAATCGAACGGTTCGCAGGAGACCCAGCCGGTAAAGCCGCTCTGCTGGAGAGATTGCAGCACGGCCGGCCAGTCGACAGGCTCACCGTCGCCGGGCCCCAGCGGCATGCCCACGCCTTTGGCCGACGGATGGTTGGCGTGGAAGTGCTTGGCTCGTCGACCGAAGCGTTGAATCGTGCCGATCACACCATCCGGCATGCTCGCCATCGCTTTGACGTCGATCATCACATCGATGTTGGGATGACCGATCTCGTCGGCCATTCGCGTGCTTTCATCCAGCGTCTGGATGAAGTTGGTCTCTTTGGGCGACAAAGCCTCGATGCACAGCGTCACTCCGCGGGCGGCCAGTGTATCCCCGCACGCAGCGAGAACGTCCTTGGCTCGCTTCCAGCCTTCGTCATGCGTGGTGGGCGGTTCGATGTTGCGCTGCTTGGGCGAGCCGAGGATCATGACCTTGCCGCCCAGGTCGCCGCAGAAGTTGGCCAGCGATTTGAGATACTCGCTCGTGGTACGGCGAACGCTCGCATCGGCCGTGGTCAGGTGTAGCCCTTTGGGGGAAACGAACAGCCAGTGCAGCCCGACGATCTCAACGCCGGCATCGGCGGCCGCCCGGACAATTTCCTTTCGACGGGCGGCGCTGATCTCGTCCACGTGGTCGGCCAGCGTGAACGGCGCGATCTCCACGCCGTCAAACCCGATGCGGGCGGCAATCTGAAACACCTCTTCGATGGAGGCAACACCATTCCACGGTTCGTTGCAGGTGGCGAGTTTGAACATTCGTTGGTCCGTTGTCAGTTGTCAATGGTCCGTGGTTCGTGAGCAATATCGAGGATAATCGTCCTGCCGCTTGTCTCTTCGCGATCTCATTCCGCAACCGGTACCCGCTCTGGATCCGCCGGCGCCACCGGCGTCGGTTCGGCCGGGGCATAACGCGTCTTCTCGCGGGTCAGCTCCCGGATTCGCTTGTGGGCAACCTCCACGTTCATCGCGAACCGGGGGTCGGTCTGGTCCTTCTCGTTCTCCAGGACGAGGTAATACCACTCCAGTGCCTTTTCACGCTCGTGTAGGCGGAAATCCAGGATGTGGGCGGCGTGCGACCAAGCCGGATGCGGCAGGTTGGGGTTCCATTCGATGGCTCGCTTGTACCATTCGATGGCCAGCAGGTTGTCGCGCTCCTGACCGTATTCCTTGTGAATCTCCGCGATGTAATAGGCGGCGTCGTCGATCTTGTCGCTGGTCGGATACTTGGCGATCAGCTCTTTGAACTTGTTCAACGCCTTCTTCATCGTGCCTTCGTGATAGAAGAAGAGCACGCGGTGCCCGCCCTTTTCCAGCAATCGCAGGCCTTCCTCGTAGAGCTTGTCCGCCTCGGCGATGGACTCGGTGGGCCGCAGCGAAGGCAGCGGCAACTCGGCATCCAGGATGTAGTTGTACCGATGCACCTTCTGCAGATCGGTCATCTCGGCTCGCGCCAAGTTGGCCTTCTCGTCGAAGCCGTTCTCCGTGTAGAAAGCCACCAGCGCTCTCAGGCAATCGGTATACATCTTGCGGTGGTGATGCATCTCTTCGACGAGGTCGGGTTCGTACGCATCGGCGACGGGAATGGCGGGGATTTCGGGCGTCGTGTCGGGCGCGACGGGCACTTCGGCATCCATGACGTAGTTGCCCATCTTGACCTTGTTGAGGTCCTTCAACTCCGCCCGGGCCCAGTTGGCCTTTTGCTCGTAGCCGTTCTCGCTGTAGAACGTGACCAGCGCCCGCAGGTACTGGATGTAGCCTTCACGGTGGCGGGTCAGCTCGTTGATCAGTTCGACCTCGGAGCGGCCGGCGAGCGGGATCGTCGGCGTCGGCACGGGTACGTTTTCGGCGGCGGGGCCGGCCGAACTCACCTGGTCGGGATCTTTGACAAACTCGTCCGTGGTGCAGCCGGCTGCGAACGCCAGCAGCGTGCCCGAGATCAACCCTGCGACGACGTAAGCAAAGCGCGAGGACCGGACCATGAGGCTGCCTCCTGCAAGAAATATCCCATCCGTGATGGAATGTTTAGCGAGTCTCCCTGCGAGGCCAAGATTAAGCAGCCGCCCGAACGCCGTCAAGAATGAATGCGACGGAGATCCGTCTTCCTGCGGCGACGAAAGAAGCATCTGCCGTACGACCGGCGGCGCCCGGTTCACGAACAGCCATCTCGTCCACGGGCCATCATGTTTATCCACAAGAATTCACAACTGTGGATAACCTTGGCGGCGATCCGAGCTGCGGTTGTGGATCGTTCGCTCGGCGATCTCGTCCGCCCTTGACCCGGAAGGGGGGCGGCGAGCTATCCGCATGTTCAGTCTGGCTGAATCCACCTTTTCAGCTCCGGCGGCGGCAGGCTCGGGTCGGCCGATGTGCTGGCGGGTGAGAGCAGCACGCGGATTCGTGCCGGAGTCTCGCCGGCCCGCCGGAGCTCAACCACGAGCTTCCGGACGCCTTTGAGCGGCCGTTGCGGTGGTTCGGGGTTGACCTCCCGGATGGCCCACGCGGTGTCAGCCGGTTCGATCAGCCGGGCCACCATGCGCTTGCCTTTTTGCCTCAGGACGGCCTGTGGACCCTCGATGGAGACTACCGCCGGCGTGTGCATGGCCCAAGTGATTTCGACGGGCGACGCCGCCTCGATCTCGTCGGTTATCAACACGTGGCTGCGGTCGAGCAGGGCCACGCCCCGCTGTACGCGCCGGGCGTGCTGCGTATACGCGGCAGACAGGTCGGCGACAGCCAGGGCTTGCTGCGGTGAAGACCGAAAGGCGATGATGGGCGCTTTGGCCTTGGTGTCCTGGTTCTCGCCGTTGAGCACAAGCGTGTTCTGGCCTTCGGTGCGAAGCCGGTAGTACGTCCATCGCTTGTTGCCGAAGTAGCCGGGCAGGTTGTAGTCGTCGGCCCCCAGCTCCATCGCCCAGCGCTCACCCAGGGCGTCGACGATGAACGTGCCCAGGTCGAGATTGCTGTGGCTGGCCGCGTTGTTACCGCCTTTGAACCCGACGAAGACAGCATTCGGATCGTTCCACGCGCTACGCATGAAGACTACGTCGATGCCGGTGAAGTGCGCGTCGAGCGGCAGGGCACGGATATCCGCATCGCTCCCGCGTGGATCGTACCACACCAGCTCGAACGCATCGGTGCCCGCTCGCAGCGTTCGCTGATGCCACGCATAGACCGGGCGATCGAAGACGCGGGCCATGAACATCATGAGCGACGCGTTGGCCAGGACGGAGCCACCGTCGGCGAAGTTGAACGTATGACGCGTGGGGCCGGTGCAGTGGATGCGAAACAGGCCGGCCTGGGCGTAACCGGACGATGCCGCCAGACCGAAGTCCGTTCCCAACGCGGTCAGCAGGGCGGCGTGATAGAAGGCCGTATAGCGCATGGCGTAGTGCCAATAACCCGGTCCTTCGGGGCAGCCGCCGTCGGGCTGGAACGACGTCATCGCCAGCGGGATGGACTTGCGGGCGTAATCGATGATTTCCGCGGCGAGTTCGGGTTCTTCATCCGCGATCGCCAAAGCGCCCACCGTCAGGCCGCCGTTGCACACTTGGTTCCAGTTGTTGGTGGTTCTCGTCCACCAGACGGCTTTACGATGGCCGTCCAGACCAGGTCGGAGCCCCTTCTCGATGAGGGCAGTGCGGATGGTCGCGCGGCTGTCTGCCGAGAGCACGTCGTACAGCCAGTCGTAACCGATGCCCAACGCGTTGCTCATCTCGGCCGTGTCGAGAAAGTGGCTGGGGTTCCAGTCGGGGAACGCCGCTGCGGCCAGCATCTCTTTCTCAGCTCGCGCGGCAAACCGGCGATCGCCCTCCAGCCGGTACAGGAGCGCCAACGTGGCTACCCGATCCAAGCAGGCCCGGCTTTGCGCGAGCAGCCGCGGCCCTACCAGCTTGTGCTCGACCGTCGGTTCGTCTAGCAGCTTTACCGCCAGCGCATGGAGATCGTCACGCAGCTTGCGGGCATCGGGATGCTCCTGGATGAGCTTACGAATGCGTTCGATGTCACCCTCGACGATGAACAGCCGCGGATGCCCCGGCCGAAGGTTGGCCAGGATCTCCGTCTGCGCCGATGGCTGGGAAGCATCTCGAGAGAGTGCAGTGTCACAGACCGCCAGGACCATCGCCAGCGTCAGCATGAAGCACGAATGTCGCATGAATTCCTCCGGTCTTCTTTCGCCGCGTCTCCGTGTCGCCGTGTCGTTCTTTCCCTTCCGTCGTGTCGTTTCTTACTTGTACATCAAATACTTTGCCCGGGTCTTCATGAACGACTCCCGGCCGGAATTCCAGAACTTGACGATCTCGTCCGCCGACTTGCCGGCCAGGAACATCTTGCGAATCTGGTCCGTGCCGCAGACCTTGTCGAACATGTCATCCCGCTTGCTGCCGAAGAACTCATGGTCGGGGTAGAGCCGCCGAGTCGCGTCCATGATGTGGAACTGGATGGACGTGAGATCCGCCGCGTCGCGATCGACCAGGTGCACCTGCACACCGCCGAAAAAACTCTTGGTGTCTCGCAGGTAGTAGTGCTTCCACGATAGCGGGCGAAATACCACGCCGGGCAGATGGCGATCGTTCAGCGCTTGGGCCAACTTTTCGGGCTCTACGAACGGCGCGCCGGCCAACTCGAAGGGGAGTGTATAACCCACGCCTTCGCTGAGCACCTGCAACTCGCCCATGATCCCGGTGGCGGCATAGAACAACGCACTGTCCTTGCGGGGAACATGCGGTGACGTGGGCACCCAAACCAGGCCCGTCTGATCAAACCACATCTCCCGGGTCCAGCCTTTCATGGGCACGACGGTCAGGTCGCACTTCACGCCGCCGGCCAGCCAGCCTTCGCCGTTGATCATCCGGGCCAACTCGCCGCAGGTCATGCCGTAGATGTACGGAATGGGCAGGTGGCCGACGAACGACTTGTACTTCAGGTCGAGCGGGCGACCCTCGACGCGGTTGCCGGTGAGCGGATTGGGCCGATCGAGCACGACGAACGCGATGTTGTTTTCGGCCGCAGCTTCCATGGCCAGCGCCATCGTGCTGATGTACGTGTACGACCGGCTGCCCACGTCCTGCACGTCGTAGACCAGCAGGTCGATGCCCTTGAGCATCTCGGGCGTGGCCTTGCGGGTCTTGCCGTACAGCGAGTACACGGGCAAACCGGTCTTGGCGTCCTTGTCGTCCTGGACGTGGTCACCGGCGTGGATATTGGCTCGGATGCCGTGCTCGGGTCCGAAGAGTGCCACTAAACGGACCCCCTTGGCGTTAAACAGCACGTCGGCCGTGCTCCGCAGGTCCCAGGTCACGCCGGTGGGGTTGGTGATCAGACCGACCCGTTTGCCCTGGAGGATCTTGAAGCCATCGGCTTCCAGCACGTCGATGCCCGTCTGTACCACCGGCCGAGGCGAGGCGGCTACGCTCACGGCAGCGAAGGCCAACAACGTCAAACCGGTCGTGGGAAACAGGTAGTGGATTCGCATGGAGTTGCCTCGAATTGAGTCAGGCTCAACACCGGACCGCTCCGGTGGGGGACGTTGAAGCGGGATATTATATAAAAGCGGAGGATCTGCCAAGCGGTGGGATAACAACGATGGGAGACGGCGGGGGGAGACTCCCTGCGGGGTCGTCGAATGGGTTCGAGTGTCGGGGCCAGGAAAAAAGAGACGGCGGGGTCAAGCCCCGCCGTTCGCTATTCGGTACGGTGAATTGAGTTGGTGTGCGACCTGTCGGCCGTCAGTCCTTCAGAAGGAGGTAGTCCAGGCCGAACATGTAGGCCTTGTCGGCTTTCGGGTTGGCGCCGACGATCTCGACGGTCAGCTTGTTGTCGCCCTGGACCAGCTCGAACGTGCCCAGGTCGATGGGACCCGAGGGGATCACGCCGTCGTTGTACAGGTCGATGGGTTCGCCGGCCTTCTTGCCGTTCACGTACAGTTGCACGATGCCGTAGTCGCGGGCCTTGGTCAGGCCGACTTCAATCCGCTTCGGACCGGCCTGGGGGGCTTTGAAGTGCACGGTCAGCTTGTCACCGGGCTTCGTGCCGTGCGTCCACCACAGGTGATGGCCGTCGCTGAATTGGTTCTCGAAGCCCGTCAGATCCTGAATCTCGGTTCGGCCCTGCCCGGTCTTCTCCACGATCTTGAGCTTCTCGCCTTCCTGGCAACCCTTGACCTTGTACACCACCGGCTTGGGCATGTCTTCGAGCTTCACATCATCGCGGGTGATGGGCTTGAAGAAGTGCTTGCCGCCGGGCCGGGCGTACCAATAGCTGACCGCGGCACGGTTAGTATACGTTTTCTCCGCCCAATGCCAGTTCTCGATGTCGAACTTGAAGCTCTTGGTGAACGGGATGTCATCGATGATGTGGAATCGGTTGACCGACGTGTTGCCGTAGTTGCCCGGACCATCGCACCGGGGCTGATTGTGATAGGCATGGACGAAACGGGCGGGCGAGCACCAGGCGTAGCCGTAATAGTCTTCCGTGCCCGTGCCGAAGTGGCTGGGGAACGTCTCGCCGTCCACGTAGATCTTCTCATCGCCTTCACCCCACCAGCCGCGAACGGGGTTCTGGATATGCAGATGGCCGCCGACGAATCGGCCCTGGCCCGTGCACTCCAGATGTGCCCAGTCGGTGAACGGCCGGGTGGGCACCTTCTTCTCCTGCCGCCAGCCGGCGTGGAAGTGGAGGCTTCGGTCATCCCAATCGTAATCCACCGTCGAGACGCCGCCGTTGAGCCGCACGGTCTGATCGCCGAGGTTCTCGAGGCTCACCGTTGCATTGCGGGCGAACGGCATCCACCAGTGGCTCCACAAATCGGGCGTGCTGTCTTCGGTGATACCCAGCGGGAGCGAGGCGTACGGCGTGAGCCCGGGAGCTGTTCCGTAGTAATCGCCGATCGGGCACTCGACGGTCTGCTCGCCGTCGAACGTCATCCTCACGACCACGGCCCGCGCGGCCGTCTCGATGTTCTCGGCCTGGATGTGCGTGAGGAATCCGACGATGGCCTTGGGGCCGGTGGCTTCAAAGATCGTCTGCTTGGCGCCCGGGGCCAGCGTCACTTCGTACAGCTTGCGCACGCGGTCGGCTGGCGGCGGAACCTTCATTCGCGGCGAATTAAGACGATCGGCGATATCCTCGATCTTGCTCGCCAGACGCGACAGATCAGCGGCCTTGAAGCTTTCGACCGCCGTGCCACTTGGATACGTGCGGTAGTTCACGTGATAGTAGAAGCCGCCCTCGTCGCTGGTGACTTTGCAGTGTTTGGCGTAGGCGATGGGGAAGTAGAGGTTCCAGCCCTTGGAACGCTCGCCGGCCAACGGACGGGGCATGCCCGGCAAATCGCCACCCAGGATCTTCTGCATGGGAGATTCGAGCACGGGTGTGTCGCTGCCGTCGAGATAAATGCGAAGCGTGCCCTTGGGATTGGCCGACCAGATGCGGACGATGACGCCGGGGCCTTCGGCGTCCATCATCACGTGTTCCTTGCGGCCGTTCTTCTCTTCGATCCGCAGATAGTGTCCGCAGTCGGCATTGGCGAACCAGTCCTTGTCCGGCGACTGGGTCGCCCGGTCCCAACTGGAGAACTGCTTCGTGACGTAGGACGGGTCGGGCAGTCGCGTGAGGCGCTGCAGATCGATCAGATCGTTCAACAGCGTCTCGGTGTTGATGGCCGGCGCTGCGACGGCGACACTCGTCAGCGCAAGCAGGATAACAGCGGTCGCCCGGGAGACGGCACGATTCTGCATGATCGACTCCTTCGCAAAAAAAGGGAATATCGTCCGGACTCAGACCGGTGCGTATTGTGCAGGCTCCGCGGACCTCGGGCAAGCGCAGTCGCGCATGCGGATGGGTCGACGATCCGGCTTGACGGCGACGATCACTTGAGCAGGAGGTAGTCCAAGCCGAAGTGGCAGCTCTTGGTGGCCGCCCGGTTGGATCCGACAATGACGACCGACAGCTGGTTGGGGCCGGCCGCGAGGGGGAACGAGCCCAACTCGACTGGGCCGGTGGTCGTCGTGGTGGGCGCGTACAGGTCGATGGGGCCAGCGGCGCGGCGACCATCCACGGACAATCGGAAGATTCCGAACGTCGGCCCCTTGGTGAAGCTCGCCACAACGATCTGAGTGGCAGCCTTGGGCGAGTCAAATTCGAGCGTCAGTTTTTCGCCCGGGCGAGCTTCCGACCAGAGCAGATAAGCACCGTCGCTCCACTCTCCGTTCCCGTTCGTCTGCTCCTTGACCGCTCGGCCGGCTGACTTGTGCACCGTGCGCAGGCTCTCGCCTTCCTGGGCCGCATCCACCTTGAACCACTTGAAGCTTTCCAGGGCGACATCGGCTGGGGTGATGCGGGGTCCGGCGCTCTTGCCTCCGGGCCGCGCGTACCAGTAACTCACCGCCGCGCGGTTGGTGTAGGCGTCGCCATCGGCGTCCATCCAGTTCTCCATGTCGAACTGAAAGCGCGTCGTGAACGGGATGTCGTCCATGACGTGAAAACGGCTCACGCAGGTGTTGCCGAAGTTGCCCGGGCCGTCGCAGCGAACCTGGTTGTGATACGCGTGCGTGAACGGAAGCGTCGAACAGTACGCGTACCCGTAGTAGTCCTCGGTGCCTGTGCCGAAGTGGCTGGGGAAGCTCTCTCCGTCCACGTAGATCTTCTCGTCGCCTTCTCCCCACCATGTGCGGCGAGAATTCTGCAGATGCAACATGCCGCCAACGAATCGGCCATGGCCCGTGCATGCCAAGTGCGTCCAATCGAAGGTCGGTCGTGCGGGGATTTGTTTGCGGGTTCGCCAATCGGCGTGAAAGTGCAGGCTGCGGTCGTCCCACGTCCAGGTGGACGTGCAGAGCGTGCCGGCCAGATGCACGGGCTCATCGCCCAGGTTCCTGGCCTCGATCACGGCGCTGGTCGAAAACGGCATGATCCAGCGGCAGTACATGACTGGCGGGTTATCGCTGGTGACGCCTGCGGGCAGCGAATCGAATGCGTTCAACCCCGGGGCGGTGGCGAAGAAATCGCCGAGCGGGCACTCGACGGTTTGGCGATCGTCGAACGTGATCGTCAGCACGATCGCGCGGGCGGCGTTTTCAATGTTCGCAGCGGTCAGGCGGACACGGAACTCGCAAATCGCACCCGGGCCGTTGTGCTGTTCCCACAGGATTCGCGGGCGGGCAGAATCGAGCGTGGCGTCAAACTCGGTCGTGCTGCGATCGGCGGGCAGTGCGGCGCGCTCGCGCGGGTTCGCGAGCGTTTCGGCCGCCAGACGGATTTTCTCTCGCAATCGCGTGCAGTCGCCCGGCGAGAACGTCCGGACGGGGGTGCCCGGTGCGTACGTGCGATAGTTGATGTGATAGAACGAGCCGCCTTCGTCGGTTGTCACAACGCAACGGCCGGCGTACGGGATGGGGAAATAGAAATTGTATCCGCCCGATCGTTTGCCGCTCAGCGGGGCAGGGAAGTCTTCGACGGCCCCGCCAAGAAGGTCTTGCATTTTCTGCTCGATGACCGGCTGGGTGCCTTCGTCGAGATAAATCCGCAGGACACCCTTGGGGTTGGCCGACCAGATGCGGACGATCGCGCCCGGGCCCGCGGCGTCCATCATCACGTGTTCGGTGCGTCCATCGCGCTGCTCCGTGCGGATGAACTGGTCGTAGTCGCAGTTCGCGAACCAGTCCTGCGTGGGCGACTTGGCGCTGCGATCGTAACTGGAGAACTGTCGCGTGACATAGGCCGGATCGGGCAGCCGGGCCAGCCGTGGCAGGTCGGTCAAGTCGTCCAGCAGACGCGCGGTGTCGATGGCGTCAGCTCGGACGAAGATGACACATAAATGGCAAAAAAGAAGGGTGAACAGGAACGATGAACGACGAATGATGAGTGACGGAATAAGTTTGAATGTCGAATCATGAATGCGTGCGGGGGGAGGGGGCGTCACTCGTGTGTTGGCAGAGTTGCGTGTCATCGGGTCCAAGCTCCTGTTCGTACGCCGCCGCTCTTGACGACGCCGAGAGTGCGCGCGGTATCGCATGCCCCTTCGCGATTCGTGACGGATCGCCAGAGGCACGTTCACCGTGCGGTCAGTGCGGGAGCCGGGCGCACGCGGGAAGCGTCCACCGCCTCGGCGAGCAGAGCGGCTTGTCCGGGCGGGGCGACGATGAAGCGCACCATCTCGTTGACCGGCACGAGCCGCACGTAGCCGCTCATCAGCAGCGGCTCGGGCGTGCCGAAGCAGTCGATCACCTCCATGGTGGCAGGCAGCCCCGCGAACGACAGGTACGTCGGACTCCAACCGAAGGGACGCCAGATCGCCGCCACCGCACCGCCGTCGTCCTTCTCGAAGTATAGAATTCGGCAGCCGTCGGGCTGATCAAGCCAGCGCACGAGCGTGGCATCGTTCAGCAGCGACGCCATGCGCTCCAGCGCCACCAGTGCGGGCCGCGGCGTCAGGTCGCGCTCGTGCAGACGTCGTCGGTCGGATTCGTACAGCGACGTCGGCGGATCCAAAGCCACGGCATCGCAACACACCATCTGGGCCCCGGCCAGGGCCCGGATCAGGATCGACCGCACCATGTGGGATGCAGCCCGCACCGGGTCCGGTGGCGATTCGATGCGAACGACCGGGCCGGCCTGGGTCTCTGTCGCAACGAGGTCAAGTCCGCTTTCGCCCAGCACGTTCGCGCCCAAGAGCACGGGGACGCCGAGATCCCAGATGTTGAACTCGCGTGCGTACCGCTCGCCGATTCGCTCCAGCAACGGTTCGGACGACTCCGGCATCGCTCCGCGCGTACTGGCGTAACCCACGACGAGGTTGGGCACGTGCGACCACGTCGCCGTTGGGTTCGTGTCGCTCGATGTTTCCAGCGCGGACACGTCGAGGATCACGCGGCCGTGCGGCGATACCGCAGCCAGCGTGCGGCTTACCCACTCCATCTGCTCGCGGTACTCCGCGGCGGGACGGGTGGCCGACGCCGGCGGGCTGATCACCATGCCGAGCGGCGGCAGCGGGTTGTTCGCCATCAGCTCCTCGAGGAACGGCTTGCGGTATTGATCCGAGGTCGGAACCGTCACCGCAGCGACCAATTCGACATCAGCCTGCTTCACACGATCGAGCGAGGACTGCCACAATGAAATGTCCCATACGCCGGGCGTTGTCTGAACGGCCGACGCGGGCAGATCCATGAGCACCCAGCCCACGCCCAACGCAGTCGTGTAGTTCGAGGCCGCCTCGCTGACCACGCGCAGTCCGTATCGGTTACCCAAGGGGACGGGATCGTCGAACGAGATCACCGCGGCGGCCTTGCGGTCCTGCGAGATCAGCTCCGACGCTCCCGGCTCGCCGCTCCACAGGCTGGCCAACAGCCGGTAGTAGCCGCGCGGCAGCTCGATGCTGATCTTCTCGACGAGCTTGCCGCTGCGGGGCATGACCGGGTTGATCGTGCGGCTGTACACGCTGCGATCCCATGCGTCGAGCACGTCGATGGTCAATGTGCCGATTTCGCCAATCAGGGGCGATTCCGCGCCGGTAAGAGCGGAGGCTTGGCCGAGCGGATTGGCGGCCAGTTCCACAGAGAACACTGCCGGCTCGCCTTCCGCCACGATGTTGGCCAGGTCCGATGTCACCGGCACCGGCCCCGCGATGCCCACTTCCACCGGCTCGGCCTGCAAATAGGTTTCGACGGGCGCATCCGTGAGGCTCACCGCATCCAGCGAACACTCGAGCGGTTCGAGGGCGTCGTTGGGAATGTCCAGGATCAACTCTGCTTCATGCAGGTCCGCTCTTTGCTCGGGCGAGTCGGCGGTGACCTTGAACACATGCGTCAGCGTCTGCCATTCGGGCCGCAACGTGAGCGTGACCGCTCCCAGCGTTCGCCGGGCCGTTCGCAGATTGACTTGCATCCGGGCCGGCTGACTGGCTCGGGCATAGAGCTTCAGATGCCAGGCGCCGGCGGCGACCGGATGGTGGAGGTTCAACGGTCCGAAGCCGATCCGGCCAGTTCCGGCGGGAATGCGAAGCCGCAGCGATCGCTCGCCGACCACTGCCTCGGTGTCGTACTCAAACTCCAGCGGCAACGCGGTGCGATCGCCGCCGGGCCAGTCACGCAGATGGCTGGCGAAAAATGCGCGGCGATGCGTCTCGAAATCGCCCCCCGCGATCAGGTTAACGGCGGCGCCGGCGGGACGGCTGGCCGGGCCGGGTTGCGTGGATGCGGTCAGATCCGGCTCCGGCCGCGCCCGCATCTCGATGCGCCGAATGCACAGGCCGGCCCCGCCGCCGGCCAGTTCGATCCGCAGCGACGCTCGTGTCACGTCCTGGCTGAATTTCATGTGCCAATACAATGGCTCCCATCCCGGAGCCACTTCCGCGTGGAGGGGGAGACGGATGTCTTTGATCGCGCCCGCCGAGTCTTCCGCCACGACCGATACGCGCACGTGGCGCAGACGTTCCAGACGGCGAGACGAGGGACAACTCAGATCAAGGCTCAGTTGCACGGTGCGACCGCGCAGCAAGTCCGGGTCGAGCCGGCGCTCCAGACCGCACACGCCGGACGCGTTGGCGGGGGCCGTGATCTCGACACCGGCGATGGATTCGAACCGGCACGGCTCGAGGGCCGGTGCACCGAAGGTACTCCAAGCCGACGGCGGTTGCAGATCGTCGCGATCGAACGTGTCGCTCCACAGCAGCGACCAGTCCGCCGAGCGAGGCAGATGGCGGCGTTGCGTGGAATCGTCCATGCGGCCCGCGTGCGGCGAGTACGTTCGGCGGACCTGCTCCAGGCTCAGAGGCATGGCCGGTACGCGATCTTGGACGTTTGTCCGAGGTGCGGGGTTCGCTCCGGGGAGTAGACAACCGGGGAGCAAGCCGGCTCCGGCCGCAGCCAAGGTGACTGATGCGATCAGTATCGGGCGATGACGAGAATACTCGACCATGAATTCACAGTCCCTGCAGGATGCGCCCTCGAAGGCTCAGCAACTCGGCGAAGGCGCGGAAGATGACTCGCGGATGGGCGCCGGTGGGCGTGCCGGCCAGCCGCGGGTAATGATGCACGCCGACCTGCCCAATCCGGTAGCCCCGGCGGATGGCTCGGGCCAGCAATTCCGCCGAGATCAACGCGCCGCGGCTGTGCAGCGGAATCTCCTGCAGCAGGCGGCGGGGGATCAGCTTGAACGCGCAGTCCACGTCGCGAATCTTCATCCGGAAAAGCAGGTTGCAGAGCGTCGTCCAGCCCCACGCGTTCACCTTGCGCATCCAATGGTCCTTGCGGTCCAGGCGGTACCCGACCACCAGGTCGAACCGATCCAATAGTTCGATGAGTCGGGTGATCTCGCGGACGTCGAACTGCCCGTCCCCGTCCGTGTAGAACACCCAGTCCTTCCTCGCTTCCCTGAACCCGCGCTGCAGCGCCCCGCCGTAACCCTGATTGGGCCAGTTGTGCACTGCCCGCACGCATTCGTGTTCGCGGGCCAGGCGTTCGGCGATCTCCCCGGTCGCATCAAGGCTGCCGTCGTTCACCACGATGATCTCGAAGTCGCTGAATAACGCGCGACAGGCCTCGAGAGCGGCCAACGTGGTGCGCTCGACATTGCCCTGCTCGTTGTAGCAGGGAAGGATGACCGAAACGCTGATATCCCGCATGTCGCTCTCGGGACCAAGTCAGAAACGATGCGTCCGCGCGAAGACCATGGCGGCCACAGGCCCGCTGCGTCCGGAAAGGCGGATTATTAGCGACGGCGGGAGTTCTGGGAAGAGCCCCAAGAAGATTTATGCCTCAAAGCTGTCCCAGGCTCGGGGCCGGCCTGGCGTGCAATACGTTCGGGCGGCTCGTAGAATTGCAGGTCATGCAGTCGCCCGTCCCATCCCGAGATGGTTCGCCCGCCCTGGTCCGTCCGTGGGTGCCGTGGGTCGTACTGGCGGCAATGGTTGTGGTCTTCTGCGGCCTGGCATGGTGTTCCGTGCAGCACGTGAACACGCTCTGGGATGAGCTGAACGATCACCGTGTCGCCGTGGCCTTGTTGGATCAGCCGCTCCGGGGCAGTGACATAGACGCTACGCAGGCCCGGCTGCCCATGTACGTGACCGCGGGCGCGTACGCGCTCACCGGCCCATCCATCCGTGTGGCCCGGGCGGTGAGCATCGCCATGGGGGCGGTCGCCATCGTGCTGACGTTCGTGGCCGGCCGACGCTGGTTTGGCACCGTCGCCGGATTACTGGCTGCAGGTCTGCTGTCCATCGCGCCGCATTTTCTCACGTTCGCCCGCACCGCCCTGACCGAAGGTGACGCGTTTTACCCGGTTGCCGTGCTCCTGGCGCTGCTAGCGTTCGACCATTATCTGCGTCGGCGAGACTCGGTCCGGCTGGGATTGTTCGCTGTGGCTCTCGGCGTAGCCCTGGCCACCAAGTTCTACGCCATCTTCCTCGTGCCGGCCTTCGTGCTGTGCGACTTGCTCGACGTGCGGCGACGGGCTGAAGCCCCGGCAGGACAGCCGCCCATTAGTGTGATTGATGCACGGCGAGCCGACGGACGCGTCATGCGAATCTGGGTCTTCACCGCGCTGGGGCTTGAAGGAGCGGCGGCCGTCGCGGCCCAGATCGGCTTTTCGCGAGTCGCCGCCATCTTGTGGGCGGCAGGACTCCTGACGCTCATCGGCGGTGCGTTGCCGGTTGCCATCCCGGCGATGCGCAGCGCCGCCGCACACCTATGGAAAGACTCCACGGCGCCTTCCCCGGCCGACCGCTACGGCCTGCGGGGGCGAGCCCGTTGGAGCGTGGTCGACGGCTGGCTCGTCGCGTTGCCGCTGGCCGTCGCGGTGTGCTGGGCCATCTGCCCGGCTCACGTGCTGAACCCCGAGACTGCCCGTGCCCTGGTCCGCTCGCTCGTGCGGCCTGTCCCGCCCGAAGACATGGTGCGCCTCATCGATCCGGCACGGCTGTATCTGGGCATCATCCTGCTCAAGCTGGGACCGCTGCTGGGCGTGCTCACGTTGGTCGCACTCGTTTGGGCATGCGTTCAGCGGAGCCACGCGGGTCTGACATTGCTCGGCACGACCTGCATGGTGTATCTGCTGCTCTTGCTGCTTCTGCCCATTCGTCAGTCGTTCTATCTCATGGGCATCTACCCGTTGCTCGCGCTACTGCTGGCCGCACTGGTCGTGCACGTGACCGGCCGGCTGAGAGGCCGTGAGCGGCTGGCTTCCGCGTGGCTCGCACTGGTCGCCACCGCATGCCTCTATCTGATGTGGGGCATGATCTGGAGCTATCCGGAGTTCGGATACTACGGCTATACCTTGGTGGGCAATACTTGGCTCGGAGCCGAGTCGCGAGGCTACCGCAATCTGATTCAGGTAACCAATGACGGAACCGAAGACGCCCTGCGCTGGCTTGCCGAGCACGTGCCGCCGGGCCGTCGCGTGATCAGCTACTTGTGGGACGATCACGTCATCGACGCGTTCCTCGAGCACACGCCCGTCCCGTTTCATCTGGTCCGGCGTGATGCGTTTCATCTCCGCGGCTCACCGCCGCGCATCGACGATGCCGACTTCGTGGTCGTCGGGCTCAACAACAAGGTGAGCTATCACGATGAGCCGCCTCGGGAGCAACTCGAGCAGTTGTTCGACCGGCCGGCTCGCCACGTGGTACGGCGAGGTCGTGGCCGGTCCGAAATGCAGGTGGTTCAGATCTTTTCGCGCAAGGCCCCGGCCATGCCCGCCTCCGAACCGGAACGACCGTAAGCCCGCTGCCCGCGAATCGGCGCGATCAAGCGTGCTTCCATGCCTTCGCCCGGCGCAGTGCGGATCTCGAAACTGCCGCCCAAAAGCCCCAGCCGTTCGTGAACGCTCCGCAGGCCGAACGAATCGCCTTTGGCCCAGCGCTCCTGCAGCTTGGCCAGATCGAAGCCCTTGCCCCGATCCGAGACCGTGATGATGATCCGGTCCTCGTCCAGCCGTTTCACTCGCACCTCGGCTTGCGGAACCTGGGCGTGCTTGACGACGTTGAACAGCAGTTCACGGACGCACTGGAACAGAAACACGCGAATGTCTTCGTCTTCCGGCTCGTCGCTTGCCTGCACGTCCACGCGGAGCCCGTGCTTTTCCTCCATCTGCTGGGCGAGCCAGTCGAGAGCCGCTCCCAGCCCCGTCTCATATAGCATGGGCGGACTCAGCTCGACGCTCAACGATCGTGAGGCGGCGATCGATTCGTCCAGCAACTGGGCCGCCTGCCGGACCCACGTGGCGGCCCGATCCTCCCGAACGACCTGCGCGATCGCCCCGATCTTCATCCGGGCGGCGATCAGCAACTGCTGGAGGTGGTCGTGCATCAGCAGGGCCAGTCGTCGCCGCTCGCGATTCTCTGCCTGTGTCAGTTGGGTGGCCAGCACACGGAGTTGCTCGCTGCGTTGTTCAGCCTCCCGCGTACGCTGGACGAGCGCTTCGTTAAGTTCCTCCAGGCGGCGATGCGTCTCTTTGCTTTCCGTGATGTCGATGGTCACGCCGACCATGCGCACTCGCTGGTCCTGACGGTCTCGCAGCACCTTGCCTCGCGAGCTGAGCCAACGGACCTGCCCGTCCGGCCGCGTGACGCGGTACTCGAGCGAGACAGTGTTGACGTCGTCGCGACACAGCGAATCGATGGCGACGCTGTCGCGGTCCTGCGGATGCAAGCACGCTCGCCAGACTTCGTAGCTGGGCTGAACCGAGCCCGGTTCGAGCCCGAGCAATTGGAATTGCTCGTCCGACCAGCGGATCTCCCGCGTCTGCAGATCGACGTCCCAACTGCCCACGCCGGCGGCCGCCTGGGCCAGCTTCAGCCGGGCTTCGCTGGCTTCCAGTTGATCTTCCAGTGTCGCGTTTCCGGCCAGTGTTGCCGGGGACGTTTCAGCCAAGTGAGCTTCCAGCCGCTCGAGGTCGCGCTGAGCCTCGGCCAGTCGTTGGCGGGCAAGCCTCAGTTCCTTGGCATGCGCCTGGAGTTGCTCCTCGGCCTGGCCGCTCCGTTCGGACCGGCGAACGGACTCGCCGGACTCGGCCGCCGCGTTCTGGAGCTCCGGGAATTCAGGAGTGTGCCCCATACTTGTGACTCAAATGCCAAGCAGAGATAGGCTGCTCTGAATTGCGCCCGACGGGAACATTGTATGTTCCCTCTGGCATCCGAGGGGCGACGAACAGAAAAAAAGCGCCTCATCTCCACTGGAGATCTCTCAGCGTCTCCTAGTGACGCCACCCATTGAATTCCGGATCTAATATACCGGAACTGCCTCGGCGGTACAGGAAATCTCGATTTTCTTGACGTTGATTGGCTTGGAAAACACCTAGATAACCAGGTTTGCGGTGAGACTCGGCAAAGATTGCAGCGCAGTTCCGGGGCATTTGCCCTATTCTCGCTGGAGGGGCAGCTCGCACGGGGCGCCGTTCAACGGAGAATCCGTTTATTGCCATCGGCGGTTTTCGCACACCCGGCGTTGCGCGATCGCGCGCGAGCGCGCGACGGGACGGCGAAATTACTCGACCGGCTTGGTTCGCGGAGACGTGGAGAAATCCACTTGCGGCCGGCTTCGCGCCGCTTCGTCGATCTCGAAGTACTCGGCCTGATCCACACCGGCCAGGCTCGCGTACAATCGCCCAATGGGCTGGCGAATGAAGCGATTCAACTCGGCGACCGCTTCGTTGTAGCGCATCCGCTCGACGGCAAGTCGATTCTCCGTGCCTTCGAGTTGGTCCATCAACGCCCGGAATGCCTCGTTACTGCGCAGCTCGGGATAGGTTTCGCGCAGCACGAGCAAGCGCGACAGCGCCGACTCCAGCCGTCCGGCCGCCTGGGCCTTCTCGGGCACACTGTCCGCCTGGAAGTACGCTTTGCGTGCCTCCGCGATGCCGAGGAAAACCTGCTGTTCCTGGGCGGCCGTGCCTTTGACCGTTTCGACCGCGTTCGGGATCAGGTCGTATCGACGTTGCAACTGGTTGTCCACCTGGGCCCATTGGGCTCGGACCTGCTCGTCGAGATTCACGGCGCGGACATAGCCTCTGTAGATGCAGCCGCCCGCGAGCACGGCCAGGACCACGAACAGGACGATCACGCCGATCAGGACTTTGGCTATCGAACGCATCGTTGTGCTTCCTCGATTGGTTGGGCGCAGCATGGCTCCGCAAGCCGGACAATACTTCGCCCGGCTCGCCACCGGCTGTTGACACTGCGGACACACGTTACCATCGGGCACCGCCGCCACCTCCGCCGAATCGGCCTCCGCCACCGAACGAACCCCCGCCAAAGCCGCCGCCGAATCCCCCGCCGAATCCGCCACCGAAGCCGCCGCCGAAACCGCGACCCATGCCGCCTCCCCATCCCGATCGGCGCGACCCGGAGTTCATCAGCATCCAGAACAACATCCAGGGCAACCAGCCGCCGCTACGCCGATTGTAGGAAAACGAGCGGCCGAATACCGACAGCAGCAGAAAAACGCCAACCAGCGTGATCAAACAGCAGCAACCGCCACCGCTGCCAGGTACGCGGGGGCCGGGAACGCCGGTTCCCGGCGGCGGTCCCGGCCGCCCTGTCTGGGGCTGAGCAGCCGGGGCTTGCGACAACTTTGCGCCTGACGCGTCGGCCACGCGATCGGCGGCCAACCGGGCGAGTTCGTACAGGCCGTCGGCGTACTGCCCCTGTTTGAAGTACGTCCCGGCGATGGCGCGCGTTGTGCTGCCGATCCACGAGTCGGGTAGCACGGCTTCCAGCCCATAGCCGGTATGGATGCGCACTTCACGCTCCTGGAGCGCCAGGCCGATCAACGCGCCGTTGTCTTTACCGCGTTGACCCAGCTTCCAGGCCTCGGCGTGACGGTGGAAAAAGCCGAAGACGTCTTCCCCGTCCGTGCTCGGGACCGTCAGCACCTTGATCTGTGCGGTGGTCTTGCGCTCCAACTCGCTCAAGAGTGCTTCGATCTGTTGTTCGCGCGCGGCACCGATGATGTTCGCCCGGTCGACCACGTGCGTGCCCGGGTCTGGAACCGTGATCTTGCCCAGGACGGACGCAGCGGCGGCGAACAGGACCAATGCCGCCAATGCAGCGCGTCGGGCTGAACCGATGAGAGCACTCGAGGAAAACGCGGCGGCCGGGTTAACGCGCATCAATCCAGTTCCCCAGGGCGGTCACATCATCGTAGAGCAGTTGGAACGTACCCCAGTCGTGCCGTTGCGTCGGATCCAACGCGGCCCGCACGCCGGCGAGCTTGCGGCCGGTGACGGTCTCGATCCGGGCGACCGTATCGGCCGTGGGCCGGGCCTCTCGCTCGCCCTCCAGCCAGGCGATGCCCCGCAGAATCCGCATCAGTCCCTCCGCCACGTCGGCGACCACGTCATGAAGCAGCCGGTCGCGGCCCGACGTGCTCAGCAGGCCGTCATGCATCGCCAGCAGCGCGGTCTTCAGCTCGCGCTCGCATTTTGTGCGGACGTGGGCCGGGTCGAACGTCAGATCGTTGAAGTAGTCCTTGCCGAACACCAGCACGTGTTGCTGCTGGATCTCCAGCAACTCCAGCGGGAACGTATCCAGCGAACGGGCGATGTACTCGGGCGTCATCACCACCGGGGCGGCAATGCCCGATTTGGCCATCCGGCTGCCGTGCTGGCCCAGTATGCGCAGCATCTCCAGGTCGATCTTCTCCAGTACGAGCACGTTGCGGGCAGGCTGCGCCGACGGGTCGAAGCCGCCGCCGACCACCAGACCGTAGAACGCCAGGGCGACCGCATTGTCTCGAGCGATCTCCTGAATCGCCCCGGCGTATACGCGGGCGGGCTCACGCATCCGCTCAGGAAGCGCATCCACGTTGATGACGTTGGCAGTAGGCGGCATTCGTTCGTCCTTCGATACGATCAGCGATCAACCGTGCGTGTTGCGAGGGACCATCACGGCAACGCCTCCCTTCATTCTGAGGTTCGGTCGCCGCCGTGGCGATTATAAAACTCGAACGATTCTCGAAGCAATGCAAGGCCGGGAGCCTGTCACGCGCATGCCGGCTTCGAGATTGGCCGTTCTCGAATGCGTTGAGCAGCGCCCGTGGCCTCGGCCAAGGAATGAACGCGCAGCGTGCGAGGCCGGATAGACTGGTTTGTCCTCAGCCCTCAAGCCTCAAGTCTCAGGCCTCAGGTCTGACAGGTCTAATTCGCTCGCGGCGCTGGAATGGCCACCACCGCCCAATCTCCGTCCGGATGCGGCGGCTCGTTCACCTCGGCTTCCATGCTCATGCGTTCGGTGATGAAGTTCCGCAGGGCCAGGGCGTGGGCCCGCTCACGGATCCCCGACACCGAGAGCATGGACTCCGTGTGCCAGGTCCGCCACGAGCTCGTGTCGATCCCACTGCTGCGGGCAAACTCCTCCAGGTACTCGGGTGTGTCTTTCATGAGTGAACCCTCCGAAGCTGCCGCGCCACAGATCGCTCGGGGTGTTGTGTTCACTCGCAACCGGTCCGGCTTCTCTCGTCGCCGCCGAGCCGGGAGCCGTCGTGCCCGATCGAGACATGTCCGCCTTCCGGAAACGAATATGCAATACGAAGTGTGAAACTGGGCAAGCTTTGAGGCAAAAAACCGCTGTTCTGCTGTGCGATGCTTGGAACTTCGCTCGTCCGTGAACCGCCCGACGTGGTCTCATAATCAGCGGGCTGCCGCCATCACGTCCGCCGGCTCGCATGTGGCGTTACGGCATCACGTCAGCCGGTGGACGCCGTTCCTGTTCCCAGGTCGGGCCGTCAGGGCACCGGCCGCAGCCCCGATGGGAAGTCCGGTGCCGCTCGGATCGAAGGGCAGGGAAGCCGTTTTCTTCCCGTCGCCGCTGCCCTCGCGTGGTATAATGGCCCGGGTCTTCATGTCTCTGCCCACATTCCGGGAGGTGTCGTATGGCGAACGTTCCGCTCAAGCGCGGCATGCTGATCCGACATCAAAACCATGTCTATGAGGTGACCGACTACGAGGAGCGTCACACGGGCAAGCAGAAGCCCACCGTCCACGTGATGCTGCGCGACGTGCGCGACGGCCGGCCGGTGGACCGCACGCTCAACGACTTGTTGCCCGTCGAGCCGGTGGATTCCGGCTACCGGCGGCTGCAGTACCTCTACACACGGGACCGGGACCTGGTGCTCATGGACGCCGAAACCTTCGAGGAGATCGAGTTTCCTGTCTCGCGGCTGGGCAACCAGGCGAGCTTTCTCGTCGAGGGCGCCGAGTACCGCGGCCGGTTCATCGACAACGTGCTGGCTTCGCTGGAAGTGCCCGACATCGTGCCGCTGCGCGTCCAGGTGACCGCCCCGGCCGAACACTCGGTGGGCACCGCTTCCAACATCACCAAGGAGGCCGTGCTCGAAAATGGCCTGGAAATCCGCGTGCCGTTGTTCATCAAGACCGGCGACGTCATCCGCGTCGACACTCGCTCCAAGTCCTATGCCGGCAAGGAGAGGGCCTGATCCGGAAAAACGTCCGCCCGTCGGAGCTCGACTCCGCCGGGCGGACGTGTTCGCGATGCGCGATGAATCGACCAGACGTCGATATCGCCGGCTCAGTTGTGTGCCTGTTCCGCTTCCTTGCGCTCCTCGTCGGAAGTGATGCCGCCTTCCTTGAGCCACTTGCTCAAGGCCTTGCCGATCCCCTCGGACAGATGCTTGGCCCCGCTCGCACTCGTGGACTTCGCCCGCGAGACCAGATTCACGACGGTGAGGACTTCCCCGCTCTCCGCGTCCGTCAGTTTCGCGCGCAGGATGCACTCCTCGATGGGCCCGATTGCCGTATCCACCGTGTCCGCCGTCTCATAATTGATGACCTCGCCACTGAGCAGCAGCTGAGGCCGCCCGTCTTGCGTCAGCTTCTTCTTGGTGGCCACCTTTTCCAGGTTCTCGCGGATCAGGCTCGTCAGATTGGCCGGCGTCTTGAGCCCGGGCGTTACCGTGATCGACTCGATTTTCAGCCCGCGATAGTGGACCAGTAGAGTAGGCCTGACGATATCAACCACTTTGCCCGACGCCCCGGTCACCACCCCGATGCCCTCGCTGATCGCCCGGCTCATGCAGCCGCCATTGAACCCGCATAGCATCCAGGCTGTCAGGAAACAGACACCGAGTCGAACGCTCCTCATCGTCCACTCCTCACAAATGTCAACCCTTGCATGCCCAGCTCTCGGCGCGCTGCCGAGCGGGCGTCGCGATGTTCTACCATCACCCGCCCGTCGCGCCTACGCCCAGAGTAGCTGTCAGCTCTCAGCTATCAGCTGTCAGCCAGATGTTCCGGCTCACAGCTCATAGCTCACGGCCCTCTATCGTCGCCTGATGTCTGTCACCAGCTCAGAGCTTATGGCTCCCTACTGTCGCGTGACGTTTGTCGCGCGCGCTTCTGCCCCGCAAGGGGCAGGAGTTAATAGCCGGGCGGCGTAAGCCCCCGGTGAGCGACGAAGCCCCATTCGCCTCGTTCGTCTTGTTGCATGGAGCCCCGACAGGGGCGACAGATGTACCGCGGCCGAAACACGACGTGAGCTGCCGGCGGGCGCATTCGGGGATCGTTGGCGTTTGTCGCAAATTGCCCCGGTACTGTCGCCCCTTCGGGGCTGACGATTGATTACTCACAATCGATCGGGGCCTGACGACCCCGTCTATTGACTGCGGCCCGCAGGCGGGCCGATGTGCGTCACGCAACCTGGCACCGATGAGCCGGACGTCCAGTTCATAGCCCACAGCTCATCGCTCACAGCCCAAATGTGTCGGCGCGATCGAAACCGCGATGTATAAGGCACTTACAACTGCAGGTTCGGCGGAGACTTCATGCGGCGGTTGCGCGAAACCGGATGTCGGCTCTTCGCGGCTCCAGGTGAAGTTGCTACAATGGTCGCAACGATCCTGTCTGCCTCGCGAGGGGACAACACATGTCACTGCTCAGGTTCATCATGTCCGCGTTGATCTGCGTCGCGTATCTGCCGGGTGGATTGTCCGCCGACGAGCCCGACTCGACAGAGGAACCGGACCTCACATCGAGCGAATGCAAACAGATGGACAAGGACATCTGCGCCAGCGGTCGAGCGACGTTCCTTCGGCTGCTGGCGGCGGATGTCGACGCTGCCGACACGCCTGATGAGACTGATGTCATTCACTGCTTCCTGGACATCGGGCTGAACTTCTCAAGCCGAACCATCAGCGGCATTAACACACTAACGGTGAAGAGCCAGAAAGATGGCTTGTCCTCCATAACGCTGAATCTCAGCAGTGCCTTGACCATCACCGGCGTGGCCGTGAACACCCAGCCCGTCGGTTTCACCCGGCAGGGCAGCACGGTGGTGATTACGTTGAACCGTTCGTATGGTGTCGGGGAGGCGTTCACGGTTGCTGTTTCGTATGGCGGACGGCCGCAAAGCCAGGGTTGGAACTCGTTCGGCTTCACCTCGACCACTGCCGCATCGCTCAGCCAGCCCTGGTACGCCCATACCTGGTGGCCCTGCAAGGACGAGCTGCGCGACAAGTTCACGATGGACACGTGGATCACCGTGCCTGCCGGCAAGTACGCCGTCTCCAACGGTTCGCTGCAGGGGACGGATACGCTCACCGGCAACCGCCTGCGCTACCGCTGGCACGAATCGTATCCTATCGCCACGTACCTGGTTTCGGTGGCGGTCTCCAACTACACCCACTGGACGCAATACTACGAACACGCTAACGGCAGCATGCCTGTCGAGTTCTACATCTACCCCGGCTCGGTGAGCACCGCCCAAACCAATGCCGCCCACCTGGTGACCGCGATCGCGACCTACAGCCGCCCCGACGTTTTCGGCGAGTATCCGTTTATCAACGAAAAATACGGCATCGCCCAATTCGACGGCAACGTGAACATGGAGCATCAGACCGTCAGCAGCCACTGGGCCTTCGATCCCGACATCATCAACCACGAGCTGGCACATCAATGGTGGGGCGACGCCGTCACGTGCGGCACGTGGCACGACATCTGGCTCAACGAAGGCTTCGCCACCTACGCCGAGGCGCTCTATCACGAGAAAAAGCCCGGCGGCAGCTTCGCCGCTTACATGAATCGCATGAACCAGCGCCGGCCCGCGAACTATTCCGGGACGGTGTACCGGTACGACGCGTCGTATCAGGCGGGCGTGTTCGACAACAACCTCGTGTATCGCAAGGCGGCCTGGGTGCTGCACATGCTGCGACACGTCATGGGCGACGCGAAGTTCTTCGAGACGCTGAGAGAATATCGCCGGCAGTACGAAGGCGGCTTCGCGGTCACGGAGGACTTCCGGCGGGTAGCCGAGACCGTCTACGGTGGCGACCTCGGCTGGTTCTTCAACGAGTGGGTCTACGGCCCGGGAGCACCGACCTACCGCTATGGCTGGCAGGACGTGACGATCGGCGGTCGGCACGAGCTTCGTCTGCACGTGCGGCAGACGCAGACCGAATATCCGCTGTTTCGCATGCCCATCGACGTGACCATCCGGACCGCCGGCGGCACGCGGACCGAGATCATCTGGCAGGAGTTTGAGACTCAGTGGTATGCGTTTCCGGTGGACGGACCGGTCTCGGCGGTGACGCTGGACGAAAACTCTTGGATTCTGCGGCCGGTTGTCGTTGCTGAAGCCTACATTTCCGCGCCCATGTTGAAGCTGCGGTGGACGACTCCGCTGCCGGGCACCGCGGCCACGCCCGTCATGCGCATCAAGACGCTGGAGCTGCAATTCACCACTCCCGTCGTGCTCGACGGTTCGGAGATCAGCGTGACCGGCAGTCGCAGCGGGCCGCGGTCGTTCACGTATACCTGCGATGCGTCCGGCCTGGTTCGACTCACCTTCGATCAGCCGCTCAGCGGCAGTCAAACGTGGACCGTGCGCATCTCGGACCAGGTCCGCTCCGCCCACACCGGTGAGCCACTCGACGGCGAACTGGCTCGGCCCGACGCTCCGGCCAGCCTTCCCTCGGGCGACGGCGTGCCCGGCGGCGACGCGGAGTTTTCGTTCTACGTCTCACTGTCCGGCGACTACGACTTCGACGGCGACGTGGATCTGGAAGACTTCGGGCGGCTGCAGACTTGCCTGAACGCGCCCGGTATATACTCCGAAGACCCGGCTTGCTTCCAAGTCGACCTGGATCACGATGCCGACGTGGATGAGTTCGATCTGCGAATCTTCCAACAATGCTTCGGCGGCCCGAACATCGAACCACCAGACGACTGCGGAACCTGACCCCGAGACTCCACCAGCCCCCAGCCCCCAGCTCCCCGAAAAGCCATCGTCCGCGCGGAACCGACCGGCAAGAGCTGAAAGCTGACAGCTGATAGCCGACAGCTACTTCAGAACGCCACCACCACGCGGACGCCGACCACGAACGCATCGCGGCCGCTGCGATCGCCGCCGGTGTCCATGATGTACTGGAAATCGGGCGTGATGTTCAGCCAGGGCAGCACGGCCGCGTTGTAATAGATTTCGTAGACCGACTCGCGGCCACCCTGTTTCTCGACGGCGCGGAACCGGTCGCTGAGGATGCCCTGGGCGAAGCCGAACGCGAGCACGTCGTTGTCCCGTCCGGGCAAGAGGCCCTGGTACTGGGCGCCCAGGCTCCAGAAGTGCTCGATCAGGTTGGCGTCTTCGGGGGCATAGCCGTAACGGGCGAACACACCCAGGCCTTGCGTGTCTTCCGTGCCGGGGTTCTCCTTGTACACGAGTTGATCCATGTTGAACACGAACCCTGTGTCGTCCCGCTTATGCGGCACGCGGCGACGCCGGCCGTCGCGGTCGTCGAAGAACACTTCCTTGCTTTGCGGGTCGTACCACAAGATGAAGCGATACGCCCCCGGCAGCCTCGCGCCGCCAACCTCCCACACTGGCGTCAGACCCAGCTCCATCGCCCCGAAGAAATAGTCCGCGCCGTGGAACGTGGTGCGAAATCCGGTCTCGTTGCCGTCCGCCTGAGCGTCGGCGGCGGCAAACGTGACGTACAGCCAGTCGGTGGGAATCACGCTCAAGACCGCGCCCAGACCGAAATCGGGCAGCGGCATGTTGCCCGTGTTGATCAGGGCACTGTTGAGGAACTGCGTCACTTCCCAGTTGGCGTAGGCGTTGGTGTCGATGTCCACCGCCAGGTCCATCTTGCCGACCTTGAACCGCAACCGGTCGTCGAACAGCATCTGCTGATACCACAGCTCGCGCACGCGAATGGCCCGGTCGCCCAAGGCGTCGCCGTTGACGCCGAACAGGTCGCCCACGTCCTCGTCGATCGCGTCCTGCCAACCGCTTTCGACGAACGTGTACAACTGGCCGCCCTTCCACAGGCCCATCTTCTCGAAATCGAACGTCAGCTCGGTGTCCACGCTCCCGGTCACCCGATGGGCGTTATGCGTGTTGACGCCGCCATGAGCGTTCTGCTGGTAGATGGACGTCATCGACAGGTTGAGCGTGATGCCGTACGCCTCGAATCCCGGCCAGATGTCCGATCGCGGATGGGGCAGACGGAGCATGCGGATCAGGTGATCCATGGCTCCTTCGCCGCCGATGCTGTCATCTTCCGCAGGTTGGGTCTGCGGCGAAGTCGCCTCGCCCGGCTCGACGGCGCCCTTTGCCTCCGTGATCTGCGGCGGGGCCGAGGCGTCTTCTCCGTTCGAAGGCGAATCGGCAGCAGCACAGGTGCCGAGAGCCACCGCCAGGATTGCAAACACGGGTCGCAAAATCATGGTGTCTCCACAGCGTGTTCTCGCGGCGCGCCATCCCGCGGCCGCGAGCGGTTCGAGGCGTCCGCCGTCTGCGGATGCGCGTGGCTTGTGGGGCTGGCGTCCGTGGCTGACGCATCTCGTCGTACCGGTTCTCGGTGCCAGGATAGGCGTCCTGCCGCCATCAGGCCACGAATCTTGGCCCGATGGAGAACAAGCCGGCACGACCGCCTTCGCCACCGCCGGCGACATTAGACACGCGACGCCCGTCCTCGTTCAACCCCCGAGGGGGCACCCATCCGTCCAGGAGTACGTAGGCGATCACCATGGATCAGAACCCCAACAGGAGGCAACAGAGGCAACAGAGAAACCAGTCCGCAGCTTGACGCCGATCGTGCAGATGGGCGAAGGAGGCATCTTGCGGATCCGTGGCATCGGTGCCATCCGTGGTAGGTTTGAACCACCGATGACATGAATCGGATAGGCTTGTTCCTCTCTTTGTGAAGCGAGCCGGCCAAGATGCGGAGAAGCACGGCGCAAGCCTATTAAGCGTTTCCCTCTGTGATCCTCCGCGTCCTCTGTGGTGAGCAAACTCAGAAGCGTAATCCGATCGCTGTGGCGTATATGCTTAAAGCTTACAGCTTATGGCTCGCTCCAATTCAGTACGGCACGGGGCGCGTCGGCCAGCGTGGCGGCGTGCCAGTCGGCGCCGGCGAGCTGTTCGCGCGTGAACGAGGTGGTCAGGGCCAGGCAGCGGGCGCCGGCGGCACGGGCGGCGGCGACGCCGTTCACCGCGTCCTCGATCACCAGGCAGTCGCGGGGATCGAGCCCCAAGCGCTCGGCAGCGGTCAGGAAGATTTCGGGATGAGGCTTCTTGTGTACTACGTCCAGGCCGGTGACCACGGCGTCGAAGCTGGACAGCGGCAGGTTGATCTCCCGCAAGTTGCCTTCCGCCTTCACGAGGTCGGCGCTGGTGGCCAGCGCGGTTTTCTTGCCGGCCTGCCGGCAGGCGTCCAGGAACGCATGCACGCCGGGCAAGGGTGTGAGCTGGCCTTTGATGATGTCGAGATAGATCTCGTACGTGCGGCGTTTGGCCGAGACAATGTCGATGGGGAAACCGTAGGCCTCGGCCACGCCGCCCAGGAATCGATCCTCGCCGGCGCCGACGAAGGGGATGAAGTCTTCCGGTTTCACGGTCAGGCCGAACTCCGCGAACATCATGCAGCCGGCCCGGGCAATGAAGGGCTCAGAGTCCACGAGCACGCCATCCATGTCGAAGATGACGCCAAGAGGTAGCGCGTTGCGTTTGTCGGTATACGTCGGCATAGAGAAAGTCAGTGGTCCTTTGTCAGTGGTCAGTGGTCGGGTCGTTGGTCCGTTGGCCCGTTGTCACGGCATTCACAGCTCACCGCTTACGTACGCGTTTACCGTACGAGGCCACTTCGCCCCGTAGCGGAAGTCAATAGCCGGCGGCGTGAGCCGCCAAGGGATAATCTTATAGGGCCAACAGTCCGTGGGCTTTCGCCTACGGCTACTCACTTCGCGCCCTTTCGGGGCGGAGCTACGTCGATCTCTTGCACGCTGAGCACATGCCAGTTTACAGCTTAGAGCTTATGGCTGACAGCTGATAGCTATTCCTTCGTAATTCCTTTGCCCAGCATGGGCAGGATCACTCTCGCCTCGGGTTCGGCGTAGTTGAAGACGGTGAAGCCGCCGGTCTTCAGTTGGCGGGTGACGTTGATCTGCTCAATGATGCGGCAGATATCGTTGCGCTCGGGCCAGACGCTCAGACCGATGCCGGGATAGCAAGGCACGTTGCCGGCCCACTCCTGCTGATGGCGCGTCATGGCGCGGAACTGTGCGACGTTAGGCGTGTAGTTCATGGGGCAGACGAAATCGAGATAGCCCTTCTCGCACCAGAGCTTCCAGTCCTGGCCGACGGTGTCGCGGGCGACCGACCAGGCCGAAAAGACAGCGGCGGAGATCTTCACGTCGGGCTTGCGCCGGCGGACCTGCTCAGCCACGCCGGCGACTACGGCCGTGATGTTGCCGCGTCGCCACTCGTACCATTGATCCCGGACGGCCGGATCCTGCCGGACGGCGTTCGGCCAGTCGGCGACCTTGTGGCCGATCGCTCGCTCGAACCGTTCGCGGCAACCGTCGCAGATACAGCTGTTGTCCCCTGGATAGCGGATGTAATCGAAGTGGATGCCGTCCACCGGGTAGCGCGTCGCCAGTTCGACCATGGAGTCGACCTCGAGCTTGCGGTTTTCCGGATGCGACGGGCAAAGCCAATCATCTTTGCCCTGACCGCTGAGCGACTTGAGCGTGCGGCCCTCGCGCTTCATGCGATCGCGGAACTCCTGGGGCGAGCGGCCGCTCATGTAGAAGTTCACTTTCCACACGTGGCATTCGATGCCGTACTTCTTGCACGCCGCCAGGCACTCGGTCAGCAGGTTGCCGCGGGTGGCGACCTCGGGCGAAACGGGCAGCACGTCGCTTTCGTAGTAGGCCACGCCCGCCCACAGCATGTTGGGCAAAATGGCGGTGAAGCCGTTCTCGGCGAGGATGCGGATGCTCTCGTCCCAGGGCATGCCCCTCACGCCGTAGGCCTCGTGGCACCAGAACGCGCGGTGCTCACCCTCAAGCGACGATTGAGCCAGGCACATCGCGTCGATCAAAGCCGCGCGGGCCTGCTCGGCGGCGGTGACGGCGTCGGCGTGCCGGCCGGCGGCGTGCAGATCGGCCGCCTTCGTCCGCAGCGAGGCGGCATCCTCGATACGGGCGTGCACGATCGCCTGCCGGCCCGCGTCGGCGTTGGCTGCCTGGCGAATCGCTTCGACCGCGGCCTCGACGCTGGCGAAGCCGGCGATCTCACCCGCCCGTGCGAGCGCTCGGCGAACCGCCTCATCCCACAACGGCGGCCAAGCCTGCGCAAGCGCGGAAAGCACTTGAACGTCTTGACTTGTGGCCGCGCTGTCGGGAAGTCTGTCGAACTTCGCGTGAGCCAGTGCAGCGATGCGTTCGGGGGCGGTGCCGAACACGGCCAGCTTTCCACCCGATTGGACGAACGCCTCGACGGTTTCTACTGCCGACGCCTTCAAACCGGCGTTGCCCGGCAGCACGAGCAATTGACGGCCCTGCACGAGTTCGCGTGTCAGCTCGTTTTCGTTCACCGCCAGGTAGGGCAGATCGTAGCGTTGCAGGGTCTCCGTGACGGTCGTCGCGGTGGGATTCGGCGAAGCGGGCCGAACCACCACGATGGGCGCATCCCCGCCGGCCATGGCGAGGTTGGCGAGATACACGTGGGTGTCGGTGTCGTAGCCGCGCCAGGCGGAGAAGCGGATGGTGCGGATCTTGCCCCAACCGGCAGGCGTGCCCTCAGGAATAGCTTTGCTCTTGTCGAGCACGACGCGGCACCAGCGGCCGGCGTACTCGGGATTGAAGTTCAGGCCGTACCAACCCTGCCCGGTCTGGAAATAGAGCGTGAAGCCCGAAATGGGCTCCAAGTCGGCACAGTAGATCTGGAGCTCAATGCCCCGGCAGGCGGTGAGGTCGAGGTCAACCGACCACTCCCAGGTGCCGCGTTCGAGCCTATTGCCCTTGAAGATACAGGGCAGCTTCAGCACGTGGCGATCACCGGCCGGTGCAACTGTCACAGGCACGGAACCATAAACCGGCTTCCACGCCTGCCGTGCTTCGGCCGCGTCGGTGTACTCCAGCGAATGGATGATCTTGCCGCTCGCCTGGGCGGGAGCAGGCAACGGTTCGGCCACGACGATCGAAGACGCAAACAACAGATGAGCGGCAAAGAGACAGCAGGATGTCGTGCGCATTGCCAAAGCTCCTTTCATGCCGGAAAATGACTTGCAAGGACCGCGCCGACACAGCTGTTGAGAGCGTCAGCTAGTTGACGCCGTCCTGAAAACTGGACCACAAGGATCGGCCGATTAGCATACCCCGTACGCTCGTCGAGGTCGATGATGGCACGCTGGTTGATGCTCCTGCTCGTCGCCCCGGTAAGTGCCGGCTTTGTGACCTCCCGGCCGGCCGATATTGTGCCCGAGTCGGTGGCCACCAAGTGCACGTTCGATCACGGCGGGATTGTCCGCGGACCACGCGATCGCAAATATATGGCGATGATCTTCACCGGCGGTGAGCACGGCGAGGGCACGGAATCGATCCTGAACGATTTGGCGTCCCGCGGCATTAAGGCGTCGTTCTTCGTCACCGGCGATTACATCCGCAAGCCCGAGCACCGCGACCTTCTCCGGCGGATGATCGCCGAGGGGCATTACGTGGGGCCGCACTCCGACGCCCACCTGCTTTACTGCCCATGGGACGACCGCCCGCGGACGTTGGTGGCCGAGGCCCAGTTCCAGGCCGACCTGGAGAAAAACATCGCTGACCTCGTGGCCCTGGGAGCCTCGCGGGAGCGGATGCGGTTCTTCGTCCCGCCGTACGAGTGGTACAACGAGCAGATCGTGGATTGGGCCGGCCGCATGGGGTTGGTCGTGATCAGCTTCACGCCCGGCACGCGTTCAAACGCCGACTACCTGCCGGACAAGCACCCGCGGTTTATCGCATCTGAGCAGATTTATCGAGGCATACTGGAATTCGAGGCCCGCCAGCCCGACGGTTTGCACGGCTTTCTGCTCCTGTTGCACTTGGGCGTGGGACCCGAACGGACCGATAAAATGCACCGGTACGTCGGTCGATTGGCTGACGATTTACGTGGCCGGGGCTATCGCCTGGTCCGCGTTGATGAACTTTTGGGGGTGCGCTCACCGGCCAGTCGGCCTGTTGTCACCACTCCATCTTGGCAACCGGATTAGGCCGCGCCGATTGACATTTCTGTCACGAACCGGGTATTCTATAGCGGTCCTGGTTTACACATTTGGTCCCAGAGTGTTGACAGTATGGCGGCTGTCAGGACGATGGAGGCCGCTTGCTCGATGGCCGGCCGGGGGTTCAATTGCAACACCGTTGTGGTTCTCGCCCGGACGTGTGTGACCGGGAGAGTTTCTTTTTTTTAAGGCGGATACTACATGCGACGGAGCGTCATCAAGGCGAAGCTATCCCGAGGCGAGCCTGCGCTGCTGACCCAACTGCACTTCACGGACCCGTCCGTTTATGAGCTGGCGAGTCTGATGGGCTTCGACGGCATCTGGATGGACATGGAGCATCATGTCTATAGCCTCGAGACGGCAGCCAGCCTGATGCGAGCGGCGCGAGTGGGGACGGCTGACATCATGGCCCGGGCCGCCAAAGGCGAGCTCGCTCGCGTGGCCCGGCTCCTCGAAGCGGGCGCCCAGGGCATCATGTATCCACGCTGCGACAACGCGGCTGAGGCGGCCGAAGTCGTCAAGTGGACCAAGTTCGCCCCCATCGGCAAGCGAGGCTTCGACGGCGGCAATCCGGACATGCCGTACTGCATGATGTCCGTGGCCGACTACATCCGAGAGGCCAACGAGCAAACGTTTATCGTCATCCAGATTGAAGAGCGCGAAGCCCTCGAGCACGCCGAGGCCATCGCCGCCGTTCCCGGCGTGGACGTTGTCTTCCTCGGCCCGGCGGATTTCTCGGTGCTCAGCGGCATCCCTGGCGAGTTCAATCATCCCGCGGTGCAGAAGGCCGCGGAACGTGTGGCCAAGGCGGCCCGCAACGCCGGCAAGCACTGGGGGATGCCCGCGTTCTCTCCGGAGCATTGCCAGATGCTGCTGGAGATGGGGGCCCGACTTATCTGTCACTCGGCGGATATCCTTCTGTTCAAGCAAGGCCTGGATGCGATCCAGGAGCAGTTCGGCAAACTCGGCTTCACGTTCAATCGCGCCTGCAACAACAATGGTCAGGCATACCTGAAAGGCCGCTGATTTCATGGGCAACCATCGTATTCTGGTGATCGGAGTAGGGTCCATCGGTGAGCGGCACCTGCGCTGCTTCCAGGCGACGGGCCGGGCCGAATTGTGCCTGTGTGAACCGAACGCGCAGTTGCGCCAGACAGTCGCGGAACGCTACGGCGTGAGCAAGACGTACGCTTCGCTGGATGAGGCGCTGAACGATTCGCCGCGGGCGTTCGAGGCGGCCGTCATCTGCGCCCCGTCGCATCTGCATATTCCCATGGCCACGCAACTGGCTCGGGAAGGCGTTCACCTGTTCATCGAAAAGCCGCTGAGCACGAGCCTGGACGGGATCGACGAGCTGATGCAGATCCTCCAGCAAAAGCGGCTGGCGGCGGCCGTCGCCTACACCTACCGGTCGCACCCGGCGCTGCGGTCGATGCGGCAGGCCATCGTCGACGGCCGGTTCGGCCGGCCCGTGCAGATCGTTTCGGTGTGGGGCCAGCATTTCCCGAAGTACCGGCCGGCGTACCGGCAGATCTACTACACTCGCCGCGAGACCGGCGGCGGCGCCATTCAGGATGTGCTCACGCACGCCATCAACGCCGGCGAGTTTCTCGTCGGGCCGGTGGACCGCGTGATGGCGGACGCCGCTCACCAGGTGCTCGAAGGCGTGGACGTCGAGGACACCGTTCACGTCATCTGCCGTCAGGGCAACGTGATGGGCTGCTACAGCCTCAACCAGCACCAGGCGCCCAACGAAAACACCATCACCGTCATCTGTGAGAAGGGCACGGCGCGGTTTGAACTGCACAACGCCCGGTGGCTGAGCATGGTCGAGCCGGGCACGGAGTGGAAGGTCGAGTTCCAGTTCTCGTTGGAACGGGATGACATCTTCGTGCACCAGGCCGGGCTGTTCATGGACATGCTCGAAGGCAAGTGCGATCCGCCGTGCAGCGTGGCCGAGGGCCTGCAGACGTTGCGGGTGAATTTGGCGCTGCTGTCGGCGGCGTTCAATCCGAACTGGCGACCGGTGAGACCGAACTGATTCACCACAGGGGCACAGAGACGCAGAGGAGAAGGGTCGGATCGCTGAACCTTGCTTCTCTGCGCCTCTCTGTCTCTGTGGTTCTGTCTTTTTTGGCGAGCAGGATGGAACCATGACGAGCGAACCTACGATTCAGCAGTTGTTTGATTTGTCCGGCAAGGTCGCCCTCATCACCGGAGCGAGCGGGTACTTGGGACAGTCGATGAGCCGGGCCCTGGCCGAGGCGGGGGCGAGCGTGGTGATCTCCAGCCGCGAGCAGGCCAAGGCGCAGACGCTGGCTGCTCAACTGCCGGTGGTCGGCAAGGCGAAGCATCACGGCGTGCGGTTGGACTACTTCGACGAAGCCTCCATCGAACAGGGCGTCGCCGATGCCATCGCCGCTGCCGGCCGTATCGACATCCTGGTGAACAACGGCTACGAACGCGTGACCGCCGACTGGACCAGCGTCACCGGCGAGCAGTTCACGCGACAACTCGCCAATGCGACCGGCTGTTTCCTGCTGGCTCGCGCGGTCTACCGGCACGCCTGCCAACGCGGCGGCGGGGCGAGCATCATCATGATCGGCTCCATGTACGGACTGGTCGGCTCCTACCCGGACGCTTACGAAGGCATCTGCATGGCCTCGCCGGTGGCCTATCACGCCCTGAAAGGCGGCGTGGTCAACCTCACGCGTCACCTGGCGGTCTACTGGGCCAAAGATGGTGTCCGCGTCAACACGCTGTCGCCCGGCCCATTCCCGGCCACGGCGGTTAGTTCCGAACTGAAGGCGCGCCTGTCGAGCAAGAGCCCCATGAAACGCATGGGCCGTCCGGACGAACTCAAGGGAGCCGTCGTTTTCCTGGCCAGCGACGCCAGCAGCTACGTCACCGGGCACAACCTCGTGGTCGATGGCGGCTGGACGGCCTGGTGAGTGTCCTTCGTGGATGAGGACTGAGGTCCCGTCCTATACTCCGGTACAGACCGCCCTGAGGCGCAGAGCCCGTCCAGCCCCGGCGGACGGCCCGGAGACGAGGGATTCACCATCATGCCCGACGACGAAGCACCCGAATCAGCGGCCCCGCGCTGCCTTCCCATACCGCCCGAGTTCATCGAGCTGAAGAAGTTTCGCGCCGTGACGCTCGATCGCAAGCTGGGTTACTTCGGGAATCAGCGCTTCGTCATCGTGGGCTACAGTGATCGCGCCCAGGAGATCTTCTGGAAGGACGGCCAGTCCAGCGGTTTTGGCCTGGGCCATTGGCAGTTCTTCATGGACACGCTGACGCCCGCCGCGGCCGCACAAGGCATTGACCTCGGCGACATCGGCCGACCAGGCACGCACGTCATCGTTCTTGATCGTCAGGAGAAGGCGGTTTACGCCACCTGTCGCAATTGCGCGGAGAGCTATCTTGCGGCCTGCTACGGCACGCCTCCGCCCGCGCGGGCGTGCATGTGCGCTCCCACACAAAACCACGATGGGCCAACGGCGGATGCTGGTGCTTGATGGACGCGGGCGTGCGCAACGTCGCCACCGCCGCCCGTTGCGGGTTGGCCATGAGGGTTAGAGGTAAAAGTCGCCGGCGGCTTCGGGCTGGTAGAGAACAGGGCCGATCCGCATCGGTTGCGAGCAGGCATCCTTGATCCGGTCGCCTGTTCGGCGGCCCAGCAAGGCCGTGCCCAGCCGGCCCAGCACGCACTCGTAGTCCTCCCGGTTCATGCCCAGATGGGGGTAGACCAACAACACGCTTCGCGTCTCGCCCTCGGCCAGTGATTCCATCTTCACCCGCGAGTTCATGGTGACCACGTCCGGAGGGACTTCCTGCGGGGGGACGACTCGTGCCCGGCGGAGTTTGCGCTCGAGTTCGTGGACGTAGCAGCCGTGCCGCAGTGTGTAGCGCATCCGACGAATCAGTTGCCTGAGTCGACGGTAATCGGCCTCGGTCACGATGGGCACATTCTCGCTGAAGTCGTTCAGTGCCGGTTCGATAGCGTACGGCTGGAGGAGCCGGAGGGGTGGATGGGCGGAACAAATTGACATGGCGGTTCTCCACAAAGTAGCACAACCAACACGAGACCGCCTTTCCCTGCTGAAGCCTATGCGCTGGGTGAATTGAACGGGTAATTCGTCAGTTCGAAGAGATCGTTCGGAATTTCCTCAAAGCCGGTCGATGCCGGCGGGAGGCTGATCTTTCGGTTAATCCTAACAATCGTTGTGGCATTATCTTTATCCCGAACTACCGCCCGGGGGTAGAATCTTGTGAGATGCGATTACGAGTGTTGGGAACAGGCGGTGCGTCGGCCTGCAAGGGACAAGTCGAGCAGGTATTCCGGTTAGGGCTCGGCTCGTGGGCCGGACGGCTTCGACGCGTGGACCTCTGGCTGGAGTCAAATGAGGACGCGGGCGGGGGACTGGGCACCACCTGCCGGATCCATGCCAGTCTGTTGAACGGGACGGACGTATCCGTCCAGGGACTGGGCTCAGACGGCGGTGAGGCCGTTCAAAGTGCCACCCGGCATCTCGTTCGGCACATCCGGCGACATGTGGTAGCCGACCGTCCCTTCGTCCAGCGAGGCTGATCCTCGATCCCGGACCGGGGCGGTGGGCGGGGCGCGTTTCGACGCATCCTGGAATTGAGAACTGATACCGATTGTCCCGCGGTCGCCAGGCTGCGGGTTGGAACTGACGGAAGGACGATTTCTATGGCACGCAGGAGCATTTACATCACACAGAGCGATGCGGCGCGATTGAGGGAACTGCTGCGCGTTCAGATGAGTAGCAATCCCAAGGACCGGCCCAATCTGCGGGTCCTCGACGAAGAACTGAAACGGGCCCGGCTGGTCGAAGCGCACCGGGTCAAGCCCGACGTGGTGACCATGCATTCGCGTCTGCTTGTCGAGGATGTGGCCACCGGCGAAGCCATGGAGGTCACGCTCGTGTTCCCGGAGGAAGCGGACGCGGCCAATGGGCGGATCTCGGTGGTGGCGCCCATGGGGGCAGCGCTGCTGGGCTACCGGGCCGGCGACACGGTCGAGTTCGCCGTGCCCAGAGGAAAGCGGAGAATGCGGATCAAGGAGGTTCTTTATCAGCCCGAGGCGTCCGGAGTGCCGGCGTAGCGGGCATTCGGGTGTGACATGAGGCTGTGGGCGACACTGAAAGACTGGAGCAGACTCGTCTCGCAGATTGAGTATTCGGCGAGACAGCAGAGTCTGGACAGCCGCGAGAATGACCTCATCTGCCTGTTGCGGTCTAACAATCACCGGTTTCGCACGACGGCGCTGAAAGCGCTTCGGCACCTGCGATACGGGTCGGACCGGCTGGCGGCGGCAGTGATCCAGATCATCGAGGACGACACGGCCGAGTCGGACGTCAGAGTGCTGGCGATCGAAGCCCTGGAGCACATGCTCACGTTGGAGACATCGCGGGGGCAGGCCGGCCGGCGAGAGCGGCTTGCGCCATTGCGGGCCTTGCTCGACAGGCCGCTACCCCCTTCGGTGGAGACAGCGCTGCTTCGATTGTTGCCGGAAGGCGTGCCGGCGACTGCTTGGCCCGGAGAGCCTGGCCGGGCCGGCATCCCTGCGGGCGAACATGCCCGGTCTGAGAGGCGCGCCTGATGGAAATCCGTGAGCCCGAAGAGGTCGTGACCCAAGCGGCGCCGGCCGGCGAGCCTCTCTCGCCCCGGCTCGCTGCTTTGGCTCATCTCGTTCAAAGCCTCGATGAGGACGAAATGCGCCGGCTGCCGGCCGTTCTGAGCGAGCAGATACTCGCTCGCGAGCGGCGACGCGCGCGCGAGCTGCTGCCCCACGTGGGCGAGCGCTGCGACGTGATCTGGCCGGGTCAGGCGGAGGAGTGGGACGTCCTCCTCGGCAGTGTGGACGTGGAGGCGGGCATCGCCACCATCGAGTCATCTCCGCGCGGGCGCAAGCTTGACGTGCCTGCCTGCTGCGTGATCGTCCGCACCGAATGAACCCCGGTCGCCGGGGGTCACCCGAACAGTACCGTCCGGGCCGTCTTGGTGATGGCCAGCACGGCCGGGTGCTTCAGCCGTCGCTCGACGCTGATGGCGTAGAATTGGGCGCGGTAGTTGGGCATCTCTCCGATCTTTTCCACGTTGTGGACGCGGACCATCTCGTCGTCGATTACACTGTGGGCGGCGAAGAAACCGTGCCCGTATTGCCCGCACGCGCTCAACAGGGCGATGTCTTCGAAGTGGGCCGTCAACCGCGGCCGTACGCCTTCGGCCTCAAACCATCTCTCCAGAGCGATCCGCAGCGCACTGCCGGTCGCCGGCAACAACACCGGGGCCCCGTCCAGTGAGCGGGGGAAGTTGGGCCGCAGCTTGCGAGCCAACGGCGGGGCGGCAAACAGGCTGATGCGGCACTCGCCGAGCAGGTGGCTGAACACACGCACGCGAATGTCAGGGTTCGGCGGCGCGTCCGACAGCACCACGTCCAACTCGTGAACCGACAGCGGCGGCAACAACTGCAAGGGCGTTCCCTGTATGCAGCGGATGCGGACCGGTTCGGACATCCGGAAGACCGGCTCGATCAGTCGGTAGACCATGGGCTTGGGCAACACGTCGTTGACGCCGATGGACACCTCCAACGACGTGCTTTGGGTCTTGCCCTGCAGAACATCCACGAACTCGCGGCCCAGCGAGAAGATCTCGTCGGCGTAGCGGTACGCCACGCGGCCCGATTCGGTCAGCACCAGCCGGCGGCCCGCCCGGTTGAACAGCGGCTCGCCCAGGCTCCGTTCCAGTTCTTGAATCTGGGCCGAGACGGTGGGGGGCGACAGCATGAGCTCGCGGCAGGCGGCCGAGATGGACCCCGCCCGGGCCACGCGCCAGAAGTAGTACAGATGGTGATAGTTCAGCCAATCCAAGGCTCGACCGCTCCTCGAGTTGCACTCCCGATGGTTCGCAAAGCATGCCATTCTAACAAACGCTCTCCCGGAGGTAGACCCTGTGATTGTCAACCCTCGGTCTTGACGTGGCCACACGAAGGGACGCGCTCGGGTGTGACGCGGGAGCGTCTCTAAAATGTCACGCAAATTATCTTGACGAATGCCTCGGATCGCCGGTAACCTGAACGCGCATTTTCGTCAGTTTTAAATCTATTTAGTGCACAATCGTGGTTCGGCCCGTTTGGGGCCGGGATCGTCGGATCAGCGGTCATCCGCCGGATTGCACGTGCGGCTCGTGCCGTGTATGGAGCGGCTGAGCTTGTCATCTCTTGCCTTCATGTCGGGAGGGTCTGAACATGCATCGTTGCACCGTCAGTGCCATAGTGCTGGTCTGCTGCTCGATCGGGTTGGGCCAAAACCTGCTGATGAACCCGTCGTTCACCGATCCACCCATCCCAGCGCCGTGCGTCGAGGATTGGCAAGACGTCATTGGTTGGGAGATGTCGCCGCAGAGTTCACCGGCGGGCTCGGGCGATCGGCGGAACGGCGATTTTAAGGCGCCGCCCTGTCCCCGCGACGGCGACGGCGTTCACCTCAGCCTGCAGGGATGGGGCTCGGATACGAAGATCGCCTGGCAGACGGTCAGCGGCTTGACCGCGGGTCGGAACTACAAGCTGTCGGGCGTGTGGTTCTACGGGGCGGACTTCGTAGGATACGGTGGATTGACCGTCAGCGCCGAACTCCGGGCCGGCGCGGATCCGAATGGCGGAGTCATGCTGGGGGCAGCCACCGCGAGCATCTCGAACGCCACCACCAGTACATGGTTGCCGTTTCAGGTCTGCGGGCAGTTGAACAGTGGAACGGAAGTGACGGTTGTGCTCAGAGCGCAGTATGCCGGGTGGGTTGGTTGGGCGTTTCATGCGGACGACCTCGTGCTCGAGGAAGTGCCCACCTGCATCGAGCCAAACCGCGTCGATGGCATCGACCCCGCTTACGGCGTGCGCGGTCAAACGGTCGCGGTGACCATCACCGGCTTCGATTTCAGTCGCGGCGTCGACAGCGTGAAGCTGACGCAGCCGGGGTTTGATCCGGTGGTGGGCGTCGGCGTGCAAGTCCAGTCGTCGACCGTCCTGAGTTGTGCTTTCGACCTGACCGGCACGGGCAACGGCCGATGGAACGTGGAGGTTACGTTCAAGAGCGGAACCCCCGCGACCGCCACGTTGCCCAATGGCCTGATGGTCGTCCTGCCCACGCTGTCCAACGGCAGCTTCGAGCTCCCCTTGGCTCCCGGCGGTTGCCCGGCGACGCCGCTGTCCGGGCATCCCACGGATTGGCTGGTGTCGCACACCGGCAGTTGGGGCGACGCAGGCTACGTCGACACCACGGTCGTGCGAGACCGCACGGATGTGTTCGCCCCGACGTGCCCGCCGCCGGACGGCGGTCATTACGCCAGCACCTTCTCGATTCCGCCCGCGCCGGACGCTCAGCCCGAATCGTGGGCCTATCAGACAGTCGTGGCGGACCCGACGCAGACGTACACGGTGTCGGGCTTCTTCGCCGGAACCGGCAAGAACACGGTATTCATTGAGTTGCTCGACGGCGACGAGCAGGCAGCGCTGGTGCCGGACCACATGGGTGGGCTCATCCACGACGGCGGGGGCGCCTATGACTGGACGTTCGGCTACGCCCGGGGGACGCCCACCGGCAACCTGATGACCATCCGCTGGAGAGTGACGACGCGCTTTGCCGGGCCGCACGTCGCCCACGCCGACGCGCTGCGGTTGGACGTGTGCACGGCTACCGTGGAGGCGACCGCCGTGGCTCCGTCGAGCGGTGACAACACCGGCCCGGTCTACGGCGTGGAGGTGCTCGGCTCGGGCTTCAGCGGCTCCATGCCTCACGTGATCCTCAGCCGCAGCGGGATGGGCAGCATCAACGCCACCAACATCGTGGTTCACAGCGACACGCGACTCACCTGCGATTTTGATCTCACCGGACAGCTCACGGGTCTGCGCGACCTGGTAGTGGTCAAGGACGGTTGCGTGGCTCAGTTGCCGCAGGCGTTCCTGGTGGTCGGTCCCGCGCTGGTCAACGGCGATTTCGAACTGCCGGATCCGGGCACGCCTGCAGATTGCACGACGCCGGAGCACCTGCTGCGTGGCTTCGTGGAGGGCTGGTCGGCTCAACTGGATGCGCCCGGCAGCCTGGATCGCGATCATCATGTGTTGCGTCCGGCGACCTGCCCCTCGCCCGCCGGCGGACACTACGGCTCGCTCACCATCGATCGCCACGGCGTGCTGACTGCCTATCAGACGATCCGCGTGACGCCTACGGGAGGCTACACATTCAGCGGCTGGTTTGCCGGTGGCGGCGAGAACGACGCGGTCATCCGGCTGATCGACGGCGCACTCGAGACCGGTACGGAACTCGCGCGAGCCTCGATCAACAGCGACGTGGGCAGCAGTCAGTACGACTGGCGCCAACTGAGTGTGTCGGCGTACGCCAAGAGTGGCATCATGACAGTCGCGTGGCAGACCACCACAGACGCCAACATGCTGCACGCGCTGCACGCCGACGGCCTGAGCCTCGCGGTGACCACGCCGCCGTGTGGTGAGCCGTTCGCGGACGCCGATGGCGACACGGACGTGGACCAGGCCGACTTCGCCGTGCTCCAGCGGTGTCTCACCTTCGGCAGCCCGCTGGCTCAGCCGTTATCGGTCCAGTGCCGCTGTTTCGATCGCGACGATGATGGCGACATCGACGGCAGCGACGTGATCCGGTTTGTCCAGTGCGCGGGAGGACCGGGGCTGCCGCCCGCTGGTTGCGACTGAGGACGGCCGGTGCGTCGGGGCGGCATGCGTGTCCCACAGCTCTCTTCCAGGGCGACCTGTCGGCGGTAAAACGGCTGCCGGTTTGCGATCGGCGGGGCGTTGCCGCACAATACAGAGGCTGTCGCGTATAAGAGAGCTGAGGGCACGCACTTGGAATCACGGCTGATCAGTGTTGTCGTACCCGTCTATAACGAGGAAGGCTCGGTTGAGGCTCTGCTGCACGAGATTCGGCGGGTCGCCAATCAGCAGGGCTGGAACATCGAAGTCGTCTTCGTGGACGACGGCAGCCGGGACGCGAGCTGGGACCGCATCACGCAAATGGCGGCGGCCGACCCCGCCGTGGGCGGCATCCGGTTCCGGCAGAACGCGGGTAAGGCGGCCGCCCTCATGGCGGGCTTTTCCGTGGTTCGCGGCGACGTCGTGTTCATGATGGACGCCGACCTGCAGGACCCGCCCGAGGAGATGCCGCGGCTTCTGGCCGCTCTCGACGCCGGTTACGACCTGGTGAGCGGCTGGAAGAAAGTCCGCCACGACTCGTGGCACAAGGTGTACCCGTCGAGAGTGTTCAACCGCATCATCGGCGCGCTGACGGGCGTGCACCTGCACGATCACGTGTGCGGGTTCAAGTGTTTTCGCCGGCCGGTGGTCAAGAGCCTGCGCATCTACGGCGAATTCCACCGGTTCCTGGGCGTGCTGGCGGCGAGCAACGGGTTTCGCGTGAGCGAGATTCCCACGCTTCATCGCAAGCGAACCTGCGGCGTGAGCAAGTACGGCTTCTCGCGGTTCGCCAAAGGCTTTGTGGACCTGCTGACCATTGTCTGCCTCACCCGCTATCGCTGGCGGCCCCAGCATCTGATCGGCGTGACCGGTTTGTGGTTGATCGTCCTGAGCCTCGTGTTGGCGATCCTGATCGGAATACTCGGGTTCGTTCCGCCGGGTCCGGTGCACGCGCTGCTCAACGCGCTGGTGACGCTCATCTTGACGGCGGCGCCCGGCGCGCTGCTGATCGCCATCGGACTCGTCGGGCAGCTCATCGTGGATCAAAAGCCGCTCGACAGCCAATACGTGGTGGTTGAGCGGGCCGGCTGGTGCGGCGATTTGCGAACCGAGCCCGAGCCGGCCACTGCTTTGTGACAAGCCTGAGAGCGAACGCATGAACGATAGCCAAGCCGTCCTGACAAACGAGCCGGAGTCTGTTCCTGCTGAACTCCCACCGGCCCAACCTTCCCGCGTTCTGGACCTGACGCCCGTGATGATTTTGGTCACGGTCGGCCTGGTCAGCGGTGTCATCCTGCAGCGCTCGCGGCTGATGGACAGCCCGAACGACTCGTCCCGCTGGAACACGGTTTACTATCTCGTCGAGCATGGCACGTACGAGTATCTGCCTATCCCGCGCGAACAGGTGCCCTGGGCGATCCGCGGCACGAAGGAAGGAGAGCTTCCGCTGTGGGACACGCCCGTGCTGTGGACCATCGACATGATCCGTGTCGACGGGAAGATGTACTCCAGCAAGCCGCCCTTGTTGCCCACCGTGCTGGCGGGCGTGGCCTGGATCGCCCAGAAGGTGACCGGCCAAACGTTCCACGAGAACCCGTGGCTCATCCAGCGAATCATCCTGATCGTCTGCCAGGTGTTGCCGTTCGTGGCCATGCTCCTGATCGTGCGCCGGCACGTGTTTCGGGCCACGGAATCGGTGTGGGTTCGGCACTTCGCCATGGCGGTGGCCTGTTTCGGCACACTGCTCACCCCTTGGTTGATCACGCTCAATAATCACGTGATTGCGGCCGCCACAGGCCTGATCGCGCTCGATGCCGCCATACGCATCTGGTACGAGGGACGCCGGGAGTGGTACTGGTTCACCATCGCGGGCTTCTTCGCCGCCTTCACCGCCAGCATCGAGCTGCCCGCCGGCCTGCTGGCGGTGATTCTGTTCGTCGCGCTGCTGATGAAAGATCACCGGCGCACGTTGATCGCCGGGCTGATCCCCGCGCTCATTCCGGCCTGTGCCGCGCTGTACACAAACTATCTCGTGACCGGTCAGCTCATGCCCGCGTATGAGTCATGGGACAAGGACGGCAATCAGAAGGGCGGGTTCTACGACTTCCCCGGCAGCTACTGGAACAACCGCAAGGGGATTGACGCGATCAACGAGCCCAAGCATGTGTATCTGGCCCATATGCTCATCGGCCACGACGGGTTCTTCTCGCTGTCGCCCATTCTGCTGGTGGCCTTGGTCGGTATCCTGGTGCAGTTGTTCGGCCGCAGTGACCGCAGGTTGCTCGCGGCGATGACGCTCGGCATGACAGCCGTGCTGGTCTGTGTCTATTTGGTCAAAACCAACAACTACGGCGGCGGCTGTCACGGCTTCCGCTGGTTGTTCTGGGTGATTCCGATGTGGCTGCTGTTCATGCCCGCGGGGATCGAGCTGTTCTATCGCCGCGCCGTCGGCCGGTACGTGCTCTACAGTTTGTTCCTGGTCTCGATGTTCACGGTGGGGTACGCGCTCGACAATCCCTGGTCGACCAACTGGCTTCGCGCTCTCCTCAAACACGCGGGCGTCATCAACTACTGATCGAGCGAACGTCTGCCAGTGTCCGCAGTCGTACGGCCGTCTGACCGGCGCTGCGAGCGTTTGGGCGGGCGGTAGCCGCGGGCTTCCGCTTCGGCGGCGGAACTGAACGTGCGGAGGTTGTCCGGGCTGAGCCGGTCGGCCTGGCGGGTGCCCGGCTCGTAGTAGACCTCGCCGATCATGCTGGCCACCACCGTTTTGTCGGAAGGCGGGCCGGCTGCCTCGACGAGAAAATCCACGATCATCTTCTCCACACCCGCTGCTTTTTCCAGCATGCGCGTGCCGTGCAAGGCCATCGAATGATCGCCCGGCGAACGCGGCCCGATCGTGGTCACCTTCGCGCCGGGGATCTCGCGAGCCAGCTCTTCAGCGTCCTGGCGCTCTTCCACGGCGGCGAGCATGAGCACGGGGCGGGCCCGCACCTTGCGGGCGGCCGCCTTGGAGTCGAGATCCAGATACTTCAGCCCCGGCGTCAGCAGCACGAGGCCGTCCACGGATCTGTCGCGGGCGGCATATTCCAGCGCGATACTCGCTCCAACGCTGGCGCCGACGATGACCGTGCGGGCGGGATCGACTTCATCTCGACGTCGCAGCCAGCGCTGCGCCGCTTCGACATCATGAACCATGTCACGGAACAAGCGCGGGTCGCGCTCGTCGGCTTTCTGTTTCAGCTTGAGCGAAGCGGGTTGCACGCTCTCGCCGTGGCCGCGCAGATCGATCGCCAGTACGGCAAAGCCCGCCTTGTGCAAGTGGGGCACGAGTGGGTCGAAGGCCGTCCGCTGCTCGCCGTACATGTGCAAGAGGATGGTGGCAGGGGCGCGCCGGTGCCGCTCATCCGTTAGCGGTGGCGTGTACGTGGCCACGATTGTGACGGGTACCTTATCGCCGGTCTCGAACATCACCCGTTCGGACTTGATCGCATCAGTTCGTCTTGCCGCGTCTCGCTCGATTTGCGAGCGGCTGCGGGCTTGAGCCTCGGCTCGTCCGGGTTCAATCAAGACCAGCAGCAGGCTCGTGAGGCAGAGCATTGTCGTCGCGCAGGGCAGGTTGGGCATCGATCGCGTGCGGAGTTTGGACATGGCGTCCTCCGTGGGACCGCTGAAGTGGTGGCATTTATATTGCACCAGTATTACACCGCGGCGGCATTTGGATGGCAAGAGCCCTGACAGGCTCGTCGGGACATCCCGCACGGGAGTATCCATTCTTTCGTCGAGAGCCGGCAGAAAGCTCCCTTCCTAAACTGCAATTGCCGACGTGATCGCGAGTTGTGGCGAATGGGAGGAATGTCATGCAGGCTGTGCCCCAGTCAACAGACGTATCGGCGGCCGAGATGGTTCAGCGAGTCCTGGTCGGATTGCTGGGAGGCCTGACGGCAACCTGGGCCATGACGCAATTCCAGTTGCTGTTGTCGCCTCGGCAGGATCAATCTGGCGAGCAGGAGGCCAAGCATAGCCAGGAACCCCAAGAGGAGGGCTCGTCAACCATGCGGGTAGGTGACGCCATCTCGAAGCTGGTTCGAGGCCGTCCGGTGAGCGACGAGCACAAGGAGCTGGCCGGGCAGGTGGTTCACTATGCCTACGGCACGCTGATGGGCGGTCTGTACGGTGCGATCAAAGAGGTATTCCCGCAGACGGCCGCCGGCCGGGGCACGGCCTGGGGGACGCTGTTGTGGCTGGGGGGCGATGAGATCGCGCTGCCGCTGTTGAGACTCGCGGGCCCGCCGACCCAGTACGCCGTTTCGACCCACGCCGCAGCTTGGGCCGCGCATCTCGTGTACGGCCTGACGCTGGACACGGTCTGCCGGAGCGTCGAGCAACTCGCCTGCAGTCTGAAGGCAGGAGCATCCCGACGAGCCGAGGAGCCGCAACGGGATGCTCCGAGGCTGGACTACGCCGAGCTCATCGCCGCAGGCCGGTGACAACATGGGTTACAACGCGCAAGCAACTAACGCGAGCGGCGGGGCTTGACCCCGCCGACTCATTTCGAAGCAGAGTGGACACGACTCAGGGCGGATACTGATACTTGTACTTGGAGCCACCCCGAACCCCGGAAACAGGCTGCGTGCGTCACTGCAGGACGGGGTCGCCGACGAGGACCTCGCGGAGCTTCTCGAGGGCGACGTTCTGAATCTGACGTACGCGCTCCTTGCTCAGGCCGACGGCGTTGCCGATCTCCTGGAACGTGAGCTTGGGATCCTCCGCGTCCGGGAAGCGCTGGGCCAGAATCCGCGTTTCCATTTCGGTCAGGTCACAGACGTTTTCCTGGAGGATGTGCCGCAGCCGTTCCACATACAGCTCGGAACCGGTGTCGGCGGTGTTGGCCACCCGCTCGAAGGACGCGTCGTGCTGCACCGGGAAGAGCCGCCGGTAGTTGCTCTCGCGCTTCCCGCGGCGCATGAGGGCCCGAGCGATGACGTTGCAGGCGTACGTGCTGAAGCGGTAGCCTCGCCAAGGGTTGAAGCGGTCGGTGGCTCGCGTCAGGGCCAGCATGGCATCGCTCAAGAGATCATCCTCGTCGGAGCGGCGGTTGCTGAACCGGCCGATCATGGAATAGACGAGGCCCAGATTCCGCTGAACGATGTACTCTCGAATGCACTCCCACCGGCGGATCCACTCGGCCTGCTCGGCGGGAGTGCGGCCGCGACGGGTCGCCTTGTAAGCGCAGGTATGCATGGCCGCGAAAAGACTTTCTTCATCGGGCGGCGTGGCCGGACCACCGCTGCTCGAAATCGACCGGGCCAGCTCGATGGCCTGTTGGGCCGCTTGACGCGTCTTTACCCGGGGATCCGGTGCGAACCAGAGTGCTCGCGCGGCCGTCGCTTTGTCCGCCGGGCGCGGCTTACGCTCAGAGTGGTTGGAGATCATTCGTGCGTTCCCAGTGGTGGACAGGCGGGGCAAAACTCTCGCTCCTCAACTAGTACCGTTTTAGTACTATATCAAGCTCGCGCCGGGGGTTCAAGGGCAGTCCGAGTAACTGGTCAGGCGACGCGAGGATGCTTCGGGCTGAGTGCCCAGCACAAGCTTCTGTTGTGTATAGGCTTGCGCGTGACTCGGCAATGTCTGACGGTAGTCCGGGCGGCCGCCGATCCGGGGATTGAACATTTCGAAGACGTGTCGCGGCGCGTTCCGAAGGCTGCCGCTGGCCAACTGACCGCATATCCTGGACAATCCCGGGTTCATCGTTCAAGGGCGACAGATCGAGAGAGGGTAGACCAATGGGTTCAGAACAGATGCGGAACGAATCGGACAGCATGGGCCAGATGCAGGTACCGGGCTGGGCGCTGTGGGGGGCGCAGACCCAGCGAGCGGTGGAGAACTTTCCGATCAGCGGCTATCGGTTCGGCCGCCGGTTCATTCGCGCCATGGGCCTGATCAAGCAGGCGGCGGCCGAGGTCAACCGCGACCTGGGGCTGCTGGACGCCCAAAGGGCCGAGTGGATCGTGGCGGCCGCGCAGGAAGTGATCGACGGGACGCTCGACGCTCATTTCCCGCTGGATATTTTCCAGACGGGTTCGGGCACGAGCTCGAACATGAACGTCAACGAAGTCATCGCCAACCGGGCCATTCAACTGGCCGGCGGCGTGGTGGGCTCGCGCGATCCCGTGCATCCCAACGATCATGTGAACATGGGTCAGTCGAGCAACGACGTGATCCCCACGGCTATTCACGTAGCGCTGGCAGAAGCTCTCCAGCAGGATCTCGTGCCGGCGCTGGAGGTGATGTCCCGCAAACTGGAGGAGAAGGCCAAGCGGTTCTGGGATGTGATCAAGATCGGGCGAACGCACCTGCAGGACGCCACGCCCATCCGGCTGGGGCAGGAGTTCAGCGGGTACGCGGCCCAGGCACGGCTGAGTGCGCAGCGAGCCCAGCGAGCCATCGCCGCGCTGGCCGAGTTGCCCATCGGCGGTACCGCCGTGGGGACGGGCATCAACACGCATGTGGAGTTCGGCGCCCGCGTGGCGGCCCGGCTGGCCAAGATGACCGGAATCAGCTTCGTGGAGGCGGAAAACCATTTCGAGGCCCAGGCGGCCAAAGATGCGGTTTGCGAGGCCAGCGGGCTGGTGCGGACGATCGCGGTGGCCATGACCAAGATCGCCAACGACATCCGCTGGCTGGCCAGCGGTCCGCGGTGCGGCATCGGCGAGATCCGCATTCCCGCCACGCAGCCGGGCTCGAGCATCATGCCGGGCAAGGTCAACCCGGTAATGAGTGAGATGCTCATCCAGGTCAGCGCCCAGGTGATCGCGAATGATACGGCGGTGACGCTGGCGGGCCGCGACAGTATATTCGAACTGAACACGATGATGCCGCTCATCGCCCACAATGCCCTGGAATCGGTACGGCTGTTGTCGGCGGGGATCGACGTGTTCACGCGGCGGTGCATCGACGGCATTACGGCGGATTCCGAGCGGTGCGAGCAGATGATCGAGCGATCGCTGGCCATGTGCACGAGCCTGGCGCCGAAGATCGGCTACGATCAAGCGGCCGCCATCGCCAAGGAGGCGTATGCCGAGGGCAAGACGGTTCGCCAGGTCGCCCGCGCGAAGGGGGTTCTGCCGGAAGCCGAACTGGACCGCACGCTCGACCCGGCGGCCATGACCGCGCCGGGCGCCAAGGGCGAAGGCGGCGGCTGATGACGCTGTGAGCGATGAGCTTTGAGCTATGGACATCCGGCTGACAGCTGAGAGCTCATAGCTGACAGCTCTTCATAATGTGATCGTCATGCTGGAATTTTCCGACAACCCAGCCGAACGCCCGCAACGACGCCGGCGTGACCGCTTCGTGCCGCTGGTCAGCTTGATCGTTGCGGGCCTGTTCGTTTGCGTGGCATGGACGATTGCGGCCAAAGCGCGGGAATACAACTCGAATCGGGCGGTCGGCGGACTGCTCGTCGCGGGAATGCTCTCGGCGAAGAACGCTGAGACGACCAGCGCCCCGGCGATCAACGAACGAACCGGTTTGCCGTGGCTGTCGCTGCCCGCGATTCCGAGCGAACCGTCCGGCGAGCCGGCGCCGGTTGGGACCAAGCACGATCGGTCGGCGTTCGAACCGCCTGCGCTGCCTTTCCGCGAACTGAGCCGGGCGAGTGCTTCGGCTGAGGTCATCATCCATACCTGGGAATGCGTGGTCTATGCCGTGGCGGGCGTGTCGGCGGTGGCCGGCCTGATCGGGCTGTTCTCTCGCTGGGTGCGCGGCCCGCACCTGCTGGCGGCGGCGCTGATCCTGCTGAGCACGGTGGGCACGTTGGTGGCCATGCGGTTGCTCGTGGATGAGCGGGCGGGTGCGTTTCATGCCCTGCCCCTGCTGTCCTACCTGCTGGCCGCCGCTGGCCAGTCGCTCTATGGGATCGTGCTCGTGGCTCTTTTTGCCAGGAAAGATCGAGCCTTGCCCGGCGGGACCGCTCCTGACGGCCGCGGCGCCTGAAGCTCCCAGGTCGCGCTGCCGGCATAAAATCTGGAAGCGAACGGAGCAGGGCTGTATCCTGACGGTTTCGCCGCGGCTCTCGCCGAGTGTGGCCGGGTCGCCGGTGAAGGAGACCTGAGCCATGTCCCTGCTGAGCAACTCGTTGACGGTCGTACTCTTTTCGGCGGCAGTTCTCTACCTTGCCTACAAGGTCTACGGCACGTTTCTGGTGAAGCGCGTATTCGGGCTGGACGACAGTCGGCCCACGCCCGCGGTTGAGCAGAACGACGGCATGGACTTCGTGCCGACCAAGCCGCAGATCCTGTTCGGCCACCACTTTGCCTCGATCGCCGGTTTGGGGCCGATTCTCGGGCCTGCGATCGCGGTGTACTGGGGCTGGCTGCCCGCGTTGATCTGGGTGCTGGCCGGCTGCGTGCTCATCGGCGGCGTGCACGACCTGGCGGCGCTCTTCGCGTCCATTCGTCACAAGGCTCAGACAATCGGTGGACTGACCAATGAGATCATGGGGCCTCGGGCGAGGCTCTTGTTTTTGCTCATCATCTTCTTCCTGCTGGCGCTGGCCATGGGCGTGTTCGCCATCCAGATGGCCGTCCTGTTCAATGACCTGTCGCCCCAGGCGGTGGTGCCCACGTTTTCGCTCATCGTAATCGCCATGATCATCGGCATCATGGTGTACAAGCTGCGCTGGCCGCTGCTGCCGGTGACCATCGTCGGCCTGACGTTGATGTTCGCCATCACCTACGCCGGTCTGGAAGTGCCGGTGCCGCTGTATCGGCTGTTCATCGGCGAGTCGGGCGCGGCAGAGGTGATCGCGACCACCGATCATCCCGACCTGCCACAGGTGCACGGGATTCGGGCCACCCGCGCCGATGCGGCGGTACGTTTCTTCAAGCATCGAGCCGATGAGGACCCGGAGTTCAAGGCCATGGCCGAAGACGTGGCCCATGCGCGATCGAAGGCTCAAAGCACTTGGGTCTACATCCTGCTGGCCTACGCTTTCTTCGCGTCCATCCTACCGGTCTGGCTCCTGCTCCAGCCCCGCGACTACATCAACTGTTTTCAGTTGTACTTCGGCCTGATCGCGCTGGTGCTCGGGATCGCGGTGTGGCGGCCGGAAATCAATGCTCCGGCGCTGGGGACATTGTCTTCGGCCGCAGGCGACAACGCTCCGGGCGTGCTGCCCTTCCTGTTCATCACCATCGCCTGCGGTGCGGTGAGCGGGTTCCACAACCTGGTGTCCAGCGGCACGACGGCCCGCCAGATTCGCCGCGAGACCGACGCGCGGCCCATCGGCTACGGGGCCATGCTGACCGAGGGATTCCTGGCCGTCCTGGTGATCGTGGCTTGCACGGCCGGATTGTCGGGGAGCGACTATCAGGGCGCCTACGGCCATTGGGACGGGCTCAGCGATCGTTCGCTGGGGGCGTTTCTGTCCGCGTCGGCCAACGTGGTCGCGTATCCGTTCCTGTGGCTGTTGAACCCGGATCAGCACGGCATGCTGGTGACCTTCTGCCGAAACCTGATGGCGGTCATCGTGGTCAGCTTCGCGATGACCACGCTGGACTCAGCCACCCGCCTGCTGCGGTACAACATCGAGGAAATCGCCCAGATCGTTCGGATCAAACCGCTGACCAATCGGTACGCGAGCAGCCTGCTGGCCGTGCTGGCCATCGGCTATTTCGCCCTCATCAAGATTGACGGCAAGCCTGCGGGCCTGACTTTGTGGCAATTATTCGGCACTAGTAATCAGCTCCTGGCCGCCCTGGGTTTGCTGGTGGTCAGCGTGTACCTCTACCAACTGCGCCGGCCGGTCATCTACACACTCGTCCCCATGGGCGTCATGGTGGTGACCGTGGCCTGGGCTATGAGCCTCAAGATCGCCGAGTTCTACCGCGGCTGGCAGACCAATGGTGACACGACCAACCTCTCGCTCATGATCGTGGGGAGTATCCTGACGATCATGGCGGTCTGGATGATGGTCGAAGGTGTGGGGGCCTTCCTGCGCGAGCGCGACCGCCGGTCACCGGGCCCCGTGCCCTCAACCGCTGACAAAGTCGCGGCGGGTTAAGCCGTCGGTGCACTGGACTTGCTTCGCCAGGCGCGTCTCCGGTTGCCGTCCCGGGGGGGCGGGCATCTTGCCCGCCTCAGACTGTGAGTGTCACTATTTAGTGCGAACACTCTGGGCGTACAGACTCTGCTCGCCCCGGAGGGGCGGCGGTCAGTAGCCGTAGGTGTGAGCCTACGGACCTATAGCCCGACCCCAATCTCTTTCTCCCTCCCTCCTGATGCCGGCTTTCGCCGGCATCAGGAGGGAGGAGTTTCTTTGAGTGTAACCCGTTCCCGGTGGCTTGCGCCACCGGCTATTGACCAACGCCCCATTCGGGGCGAATAGCCTCGTGCTTGCCGAAGCACAAAAAGCCTTGGACAGGCTCTCTGAATGAGCGAGTTGGCCGCTCAGCGCGAGCCGAGGAAGACGGTGCCGAGTGTGCGGAGGCAGATGGTGAAGTCCAGTTCGATGGACATGTGCTTGATGTACCACAAGTCGAGCTGGAGTTTGCGCTTGGCGTCCTCAACGCTGGCTCCGTAACGGTAGTTGATCTGGGCCCAACCGGTCAATCCCGGCTTGACGAGGTGGCGTTCGTTGTAGAAGCGAATCTTGGGGGCCAGCTCGACCACGAACTCCGGCCGTTCGGGGCGGGGGCCGACGATGGACATCTGGCCTCGCAGGATGTTCCACAGTTGCGGGAGTTCGTCGAGCCGGCTGCGCCGCAGATACCAGCCGACGGTGGTCACGCGAGGATCGTCGGCGGCGGCCCACTGATGGCCGTTGCGCTCGGCCCCCACGTTCATGGTGCGGAACTTGTGCAGCCAGAAGGGCCGCCCGTTGAGACCCACCCGTTGCTGGCTGTAGAAGACCGGGCCGGGCGAGTTCAACTTGATGGCCAGGGCGATGAGCGGCCAGAAGGGCAGCGTCAGGAGCAACCCCAGCGTGGCACCGACGATGTCCACCGCCCGTTTCATGATCAACTGCGATTCGCGGTAGTGCTTCAGGTCCGCGAACAGGAACCAGTGCGGCTCGAGATGATCGACGGGAATCTCGCTGAGCACCTGCTCGTAGAACGTCGAGAGGTTGGTCACGCGGCAGCCAAGCCTTAGACAGCCCAGCACACGATCGAGCACGCGGGGATTCTTGGCCGGCCCGGGGCCGACGACCACTTCGTTCACCTCGTGGTCGATGCAGAGCTGTTCGATGTCATCGATGGTGCCGAGGACCGGATGTCCGCCCAGGTGATGACCGACCTCGATCGGCTCCAGCGTGACGTAGCCCACAAGCTGATACCGGCGGGACAGTCCGTCGCCTTCGGTCATGACCGACAGCCGTGACTTGCGATCGGTGCCCACAATAATGAACTTGCGGCTGTACCCGCTGATGCATCGGCAGACCGCCAGCCGGCATGCGGGGGCGATCAGCAGATAGAAGGCCGCGGCCAAGAAGAGCACCTGGCGGCTCTGCACCGAGTACAGGAACAGCGAGATCACCACGTAAGAAAGCGTGATGCAGACGGCGGTGCTGAGGACCGACCGGGCCAGGATGCGCGAACGTCGCAGCAGCGTCTGTTGTTCGTACAGCCCGAACACCAGCCCCGATAGGACGAGAGTCAGGCACTGCACGAGACAGGTCTGCCAGAGCGGGACGACAATCCACGCTCCCTCGGGTGTCCAGACCAGGTTCCGATAAGCGACGGCCACACCAGCGGACATGATGGCCGCATCGAACGCGCTCCAGGCCAGCCAGGGCGTTTCGAGCAGCGAGTTGCCCAGCGTTCCGAGCCAGTTCCCCCGCGATGAACCGCGATCATCGTCTACCGTCAACAGGCGCGGGAACGGCGCCGCGCGCCGCGCCGGTGCGGCCGGCGGGAGTGGGTAGACGGCGGTGTTCGCGGATGTGAGGTCGAATGCCATGGTCGATGGACTCCTCACGGCCAGTTTTGTATCGGTACGTCCGGTGCGCATGGTGAGTTAGCACGCCCACCGGTTCGGCATTTCCCACAGATCCTCGGCGCGACGCAATGCCCGCAAGACGTTTCGCCTGGGCGGACCGAAATCCCGTCCGGATATATGTGAAACGGCGTTCTGCGGTAACCGATACAGCCAACAGCGGCTTGGAAGCTATGGAGAGCGGTCTTATGCACCATGCACTGAAGGATGTCGTGCGTACGCCGAAACGGTGTTTCGGGGTCGGCCAGGCCGTTGTTATCGGGCTTGTCGCGCTGACCGGCTGCCACCAGCCGGACCCGCCGCCCGCGGCGTATGCGGGTCCGACACTGGCTTCGGCCGATCTGGGGCTGGTCGAGGCGGTGGAGACAAGCGCCAACGGCTTCGTCATTCTCGAACCCGACGGTTCTCAGGGCCGGTTTCCGGCCGCTTTGGCCGTGGTCAAGTTGGAAAAGCCCTCGCCACTGTTCGTCTACGACGATCCTTTGTTCGTGGCAGATCGCGGTTGGGAAATCGCCAACATCCGGGAGGAAGAAGCGGCGTATTGGAACGGGCTGCTGAAGCGGATCCCGGAATCGCGATCGGTTCACGTGCTGGGCCGTTCGAACGTAATCTCGCCCGACTGCGGTCTCGACGATGTGCTCGAGGCGGTTGCCCGTTTGAAAGTGGATCTGTGCCTCATATACGGCCCCCGGATGTGCTCCGATGTTGACAACGCCGCACTGGGGGGCGTCATCCTGGACGTCAAAACAGGAAATCACCTTGCATACGTGCAGTCCGAAGCCGGTCCGTTGGATTTCGAGCCTCCGCGTCGCGATCGCTCCAAGTACGACCGCTCGCACGTGGACGTGAATTATCTGGCGGCGCGTCGGTTCGAGCGTGAAGTGCGACGCTGCTTCATGGAACTCATCGCCCGTGACACGCCGGCGGCCAGCACGCAGCCCAGCCCCTGGCGCTACATTCATGAATCGCGGGTGCCGGCGGGTACGGTCCCCGTCCAGATTGTTCCCAATCGCCGAACGGGAGGATGAGGCCGTCGTGATGGCCTTCCGCCCCTGACCATGATCTGCGCATCGTCACCAATTTGCTGTCAACGGGGTGTCGGCACACCTCGTCCCGGCCGGGCCGCGCGATTCACGGCTGCCGTCGTGGTCAGCTTCCTGCTGTTCGGGCCGTACTTGGCGAACCTCTCGCGCGACTACACGCGATACTGCTATTTCTGGAATCGCCAGAACACTCTGGTCCTGATCGTTTTGGTCCTGGGCCTGGGAATCATGCTGGGCCTGGCCGGCGAGGTAGCGCGATACACCCGGCGCGGGTGGTTGATTGCCCTGTCGAATCATGCATTCGTACTCCTGCTGGGGACCGGTCTGCTGTTTAACCTGGCCTTCGTTGTCCGGAAACTGGAGCCGTTGGCGTGGGCTCCTTCGCGGTGGCAGATGGGGCTCTTGTGGCTGGCGGCATCGAGTGTTGGCATCTGGGCAGTGTCGCGTCCGGGCAGCAAGTGCGTGACACGCTGCCGGCAACTGTGCCAAATAATCGGTCCGGCGGTTCCGGTGACCTTTATGGGACTTCTGTTCGTGCCGGGTTATCCGGAGCGGATGGAGCCGCTGCCCGGGCACGTCCCGGCGCAGATGTTGCAGCCGGTGTCCGACGCGACTCGGTCGGGCGGCGTCTATGTGTTTATCTTCGACGAGTGGTCGTACGAACGCACGTTCGCCCACGGACAGGTGTTGAACCGCTTTCCCCACCTGGTTGCGTTCGCACGCACCGCGACCATGTATATCGACGCTCACTCGCCCGCCGGCGATACCGAGCGATCGCTGCCGGGCATCTTGTTTCAAACGAACGATGTGGCCGCGGTCGATCACGGCCGGCTGGGATTCATGCGCGGCGGCGAGTTCGTTCCGACACACGACTATCAGAGCATTTTCGCCCGGCTCGAGCCGTTGGGGTACCGCGGCGTGATGCTCGGAGCCGGGCTGCCCTATCGGCTCTGGCTGGGCGCACAGGTCGATGTGTGCCGGTCGTACTCCAATTATCCGTGTCCATCCGGCGTGCTCGGCCAGATGGGCGTGCACTTGCTCCGCGGGTTTCACTACGCACCCGATCCGTGGACGCATCGTTGGTACAAAACCTGGGAGCGGGCATACCTGCATAAGGCGACGTGCGACACCCTCGCGAACGTCCGGGCCGACGTGCACCGGATCATTTCCGAGGGACCGCCGCAGACGTTCCTGGTCGCTCACCTGTTTCTGCCACACATGCCGGCCGTGCTCGAACCGGACCTGACCTTCCGGCCCGTCGAACGCACCGTCTGGCACGACGGCAGTCTGATCGGCTACGAGGCGAACCTTCAGGCCATGGACCGCTTGGCCGGTGAGTTCATGGAGGCGCTTCGTCTGACCGACAAGTTCACAGACTCATTGGTCGTGTTCACATCGGATCACAGCTGGCGTCACGATCCCGAACGGACGAGTGGACACAGCGCGGTCCCGATCACGCACGTGCCGTTGTTGGTGAAAGTCCCTGGCCAAATCGAATCTCGGGTCGTCGAGAGCCGGTTTGAGACGCGGGACTTGGGGGTTTTGATTGAACAGTCGGTGCGTCCGGGATCACGTCCCGAATTCGCCTGCAGCCAGAGGAGTCATCCATGATTGAGTCCCCCGTGCTGGCTCCCCGGCGACGTTCGCCGGTGGTTTCCCAAGATTCCGCGGATGTGCTGAGCAGCGCCGCTCAGGCTCAACTCGATCGAGTGGGGCCGGAGGTCACGCACGCATCGGCGGCGGAAACGGCGATCGAGGTGTCGGTGATCATGCCGTGCCTGAACGAGGCTGAGACGCTGGAGGTCTGCATCAACAAGGCCCGCCGTTGCCTGGAGAAGAACAACATCCGGGGCGAAGTCATCGTCGCCGATAACGGCTCGACGGACGGGTCGGTCGAGATCGCTCGGCGGGCGGGTGCCCGCGTCGTGCACGTGGCCGAAAAGGGCTACGGGGCCGCGCTTCGGGGCGGCTTCGGCAGCGCTCGCGGCAAGTACCTGATCATGGGCGATGCCGACGATTCGTACGACTTCGAAAACTTCATGCCGTTCATCGAGCGGCTGCGGGCCGGCGACGACCTGGTCATGGGCAATCGGTTCCGGGGCGGCATCGGCAAGGGAGCCATGCCCTGGCATCACAAGTACATCGGCAACCCGGTGCTGACCGGGATCCTCAACCTGTTCTTCCGTTCGGGCATTGGTGACGCACACTGCGGACTGCGCGGGCTGAGCCGGCGAGCGTTCGTGGCCTTGGACCTCAAGACGCCCGGCATGGAGTTCGCCAGCGAGATGGTCATCAAGGCAGTGATGCAGGGAATGCGCATCAGCGAGGTGCCCACCACGCTCAAGCCGGCCGGCCGGTCCCGGCCACCGCACCTGCGGAGCTTCCGCGACGGCTGGCGACACCTGCGGTTCATGATGCTCCTGGCCCCCAACTGGCTGCTGATGCTGCCCGGTGCCGTAATGGCCCTGCTCGGCGGGTTGATCTTCCTTCTGCTCATGCGCGGGCCGATCGCCGTGGGGCCGGCGGTGCTCGATGTGCACACCATGCTCATCGGGGCTCTGGGCGTCACGCTGGGTTACCAGGCGATCACCATGGGGTATGCAGCCCGGATCTACGCCGTGCTCGAGGGCATAGCTCGACCTTCGCGCGCGCTCGAATTCGGCTTCCGGGTGATCAATCTCGAACGCGGCTTGTTGGCCGGTGCGGCGATGGCCGCGTGCGGCCTGGCCATCATCGTCGCGGTGACGCTGATCTGGGCGAACGGCTCGTTCGGACCGCTGGATACGTCTCGAACGTTGCGACCGCTGGCGGCCGGAATCACGCTGATCACGCTCGGCATGCAAACGGTGTTGATGTCCTTCTTCTACAGCATGCTCGGCCTGTGCGGCCGGCGAGGGTAACATGCGCAAGCTGGATGACGTGTTGAGAAACTGGCGGGCCGGCAAAGCATTGGCCCACATCCGCCCGGGTGGCCGACTGCTGGACGTGGGCTGCTTCGATGGTTACCTCGTTCGCCAGGCTCGCTCGCGCGTGGCCGAGGTCATCGGACTCGATCCGCTGATCGCGTCCGGCGAGGTGGACGGCATCGAGTTCATTCGCGACAGTTTCCCCCCCCGGACGGAGTTCGCCGACGGCTCGTTCGACTGCATCAGCATGCTGGCCGTCCTCGAGCACATGACCGACCCGGACGCGGTCGCGGCCGAATGTCGGCGTCTCCTGAAGCCGGGAGGTCAGGTGGTTCTCACCGTGCCCTCCCCTTGGGTGGACCCCATCATCTGGGTGCTGCAGCGTCTGCGGCTGCTCGACGGCGTGTGCACCGAGCAGCACCACGGCTTCGACGTCGAACAGACGGGGCCCATCTTCGAGCGGGCCGGCTTCGTGTTGGAGCGTCGCGAGAAGTTCCAGTTGGGACTTAATAACGTCTTCGTGTTCAAGAAGCCGCGGATCCGGTCGCCGAGAATCGCCGTACCGGCGCAACAGACTACCGTACAGGAGCTGGAGTGCGTGCCGGCGCTCGGGTGAGCGAATCGTCGCGCGCCAAGCCTGTTCTACGGGGTTTGGGGCAGTTAGCCCAAGTCTTTGGCTGGCAAACGTTCCCCAGAGGGCTCGAACCTCTAACCTTCAGCTCCGGAGGCTGACGCTCTATCCAATTGAGCTAGGGGAACTCACATCTGGGAGTATCCTTGCGACTATCCTAGCACGACTCGGCGGGGGGCTCAAGTTGAGCTGTCCCGCCGGGCGGAGCGGGTCACGTATGTCCGTCATCGTTTGCCTGGCGGGCCCGGCAGGCCCATAATCGTCCGATTCGTCCGGAATTCCCGGAAGCACGGGGGGCAGGGCATCTTGCCTGCCTCGGAGGTCAGTCAGACGCCCCCCAATCGCCGTTCGCGCCGACTTGAATGACGGAGCCGGCGGCGGGGAGGGGCTCCCGGACGCGAGCACGGATCGAGAACAGGCATGAAATTCGACACGATTATCACGGGTGGGACGGTGGTTTCGGCGGAGCGGACGGTGAAGGCCGATGTGGCCATCGCCGGCGAGCGGATTGCCGCCGTGGGCAAAGGGTTGGCTCGTTCGGGCGAGGCGGCCGGGGCACGCATCGTGGATGCCGCGGGCAAGTACGTCTTGCCCGGGGCCATCGACGTGCACGTGCACCTCGAGATGCCGTTCTGCGGGACGGTCTCGTCCGACGATTACGACAGCGGGACGCGGGCGGCGGCTCGCGGCGGCGTGACCACCGTGCTGGACTTCGTCATCCCGCATCGAGACGAGTCGCTGGCCTCGGCGGTCGACCGCTGGCATGCCAAGGCCGAGGGCAAGGCCTGCGTGGACTACGGGTTTCACGTCTGTATCACCAACCCCGCGCGGCACATTCCGGAGATTCCCGCCCTGATCGCCTCGGGCATCCCGACGGTCAAGGAGTTCATGATCTACGCCAGCCAGGGTTGGCAGGCGGACGACGCGGCCATCTTCCGGGCGCTCGAAGTGACACGCGAGCACGGAGGCATGCTACTTGTGCACGCCGAGTCGGCGGGGGTGCTCGATGCCCTCATCGAGCGTTACCACAACCCGGCCGACATGAAGAAGTATGGGGCCCGGCTGCACACCATGACCCGGCCCAACTTCGTCGAAGCCGAAGCCATTCAGCGGGCGATCACCTGGGCCGAGGCCACCGGCGGAAGGCTGTATATCGTGCACATGTCGACGGGGCAGGGAACGGACATCGTGGCCGCGGCCCGGCGGCGGGGTGTGGATGTGCTGGCCGAGACCTGCGCGCAGTATCTCGTGCTGGACGACTCGTTGTTCGGTCGCAAGGATGGCCACCTGTATGCCACGTGCCCGCAGCTCAAGAAACCCGCCGACCAGGAACGGTTGTGGCGGGGGCTCGCGCGCGGCGAGGTATCGGTGATCAGCACGGACACCTGCTCGTTCACTCGCGAGCAGAAGGCCATGTGGCAGGGCGACTGGACAAAGATTCCCATGGGCATGCCGGGGCTCGAGACGCTCTTGCCGGTGGTGTACACGCACGGCGTGCTCGGCGCTCGCATGAGCATCAAGGAGATGGTGGCCAAGCTCTCGACCAACCCGGCGAAGATCATGGGCCTTTATCCCCGCAAGGGCATCATCCAACCCGGCAGCGACGCCGACATCGCCATTATCGAGCCGGAGCACAGAGTCAAAGTCGATTACCGGCGGATGGAAACCAACACCGACTGGAACCCCTTCCAGGGCTGGTCGCTGGCCGGTTTTGCCGAGAAAACGTTCAGCCGCGGGCAACTGGTGGTGGACGGCTACCGGTTCGTGGGCCGTAACGGCTGGGGTAAGTATCAAAAACGCGGCACGCCAGGACGGCCTTGAGTCCGCGCATCTACCGCTGCGCGCGGATTGCAACAGCGCCCGAAATTGGCACATCGAACTTGAGCGATCCCGGACGTGTTTTTCGGTGAACACCCCACCTACCATGACTTTGTTCGGGGCAGCGCACCCGGTATGTCCCCGATGAGTCGGAATTGCGGCACTTGATTGAAGGGGAAGGGAGTTGCCCGCCGGACAACTCCATCGTTCATACCCATTCGCCTGGAAAAGAACCGAGGCCATTCCTTCGCGCCCTGCGGGAATCGAGGAGAAGAGGTCGATGCAAACGAACCGCGCTATGCAATTGGCGAATCTTGCCTGTGCGCTTGTTTTGACAATGTTCACAGCGTGCGGCCCGCTGGAACTGCCCGACGACGATGACAGTGGCAAGCCCACACCCGACCCGACTCCGCGACTCATCGGCGGGCAATCGCTGAGTTGGCACTACATCGAGGTGGTGTTCGACCGGGCGGTGGGGACCACGTACGCCAACCCGGATCTCTATATCGTCAAGGACGCCAACAACGAGACGCTCGAGATCAAATCGGCCCGGCTACAGGACAATCCGGCCCGCGTGCTGCTCGAGACCGCTCCTCAGCGACAGGTGCAGTACGAGCTGACGTTGGCCGGTTCGGCCGGGCAGTACATCAACGAATCGGGAGAGCCGGTCCGGATGATCGTGGTGTTCAAGGGCTCCACGCAGGCCGAGCCGTACGTGGCCAGCGCCATTGCGCTGAGTCCCACATCGGTTTTGGTGACGTATGGCGGAGGCATGGACGACAACATCGGCGTGGCGGCGTACTACGAGATCGCCCATCCCGATCTCGACGTGCTGACCGCGACGCCGGGGGCGGGCAACACGACCGCGCTGCTGACCACGTCAGAGCAGGAGAACATCGACTACACGTTACGGGTCACGAACGTAACCTCCAACAACGGCAGCAAGCTGATCGACCCGACGCGGAGCACGGTCACGTTCAACGGCATCGCCCCCGACGAGCCGCCGGTGGTCACCGGCGCGGCGGCGATCAACGCCACCACTGTGCTCGTCTCGTTCAACAAGCCGCTGGCTGACGATGCGGCCGATCCTACGCGGTTCTCCATCACGCCGGACCTCACCGTCACCACCGCCCAAGCCAGTCTCTTCAACACGCAGATCAAGCTCACCACGCTACCTATGACCGCCGGCCAGACGTATACCGTGATCGTGACCGGCGTGAAGGATCGCGGGGGCGTAACGCTGGCGGGTCCGCCCGATAACCAGGCGATGTTCACGTTCGAGGGCCAGCCGCAGACCGACGGTCTCGGCTTGCCGCGCGTGGTCGGGGCGGCCTCGCTCAGCAACACCTCGGTCATGGTGGTGTTCAACAAGCCCATGGCCGACAGCGCTCTGAATCCCGCCCACTACATCATCGTGCAGGAGCATGTGAATTCCGAGGTGGGGGCGCTGGTCACGCTGGAGGCCCGATTCCTGAACGCCAACCGCACCACGGTCATCCTGACCACCGGTTCGCAGAACGAGGTGACCTATCGCGTCACCGTGGTCAACGTCCAGGATCTCAGCGGGAACGAGCTGGCTCCCAAGGAACTGCTCGTGGACCCGGCCTCGGCGACCTTCCCCGGCACGCCGCCGAGCGGCGGCCAGATCGTCGATAGCGACGGTGACGGCGTGAGCGACAATCTGGAACTGCGCGGTTACGTGGTCACCACCGTCGCGAGCACCGGCGAGATCACTCGCACGCAGGTGACCAGCGACCCCAACAACCCGGACACCGACGGCGACGGCCTCGACGACGCCGAGGAGCGCCAGCTCAACACGAACCCTCGCGCCGCCGACTCCGACGGCGACCGCATCAGCGACTACGACGAGTTCAACATCTGGTACACCAGTCCGTTGCACCAGGACACCGACGCCGACGGCCTGGACGACCAACTGGAAATCTTCTTCTTCAAGACGTCGGCGCTGCTCGATGATACCGACGGAGACGGCCTGGAAGACGGCGACGAAGTCGTGGCGGGCAACCGTGATCCTCGCGTATCCGATCTGCCTGAGCCGGCCATCTCCATCGGCGAGGTCGCGTTGCGGCTCGACACCCGTTTCACCTACACCGACACCGAGGGCGTTTCCCAGGTCACCCAGAAGAGCAATACGGCGACGCTGACCCAGAGCGAGCAGACCACCTTCGCCACCAGCGATACGGAGACCATGAAGCACGTTATCGAGGCGGGCTTCGAAGGCGGGCTCGACCAGGGGAAAGGCACGGCCAAAGGCAGCATCAACTACAACTTCACGTACGAGACCACGTTCACGGCCAGCCAGGAGAGCGTGAGCGCCACCCAGTCGGAGTACCAGGAGTCGCTGACCACGAGTGTTCAACGCGACATCACGCAGGAGGTGACCCGCACGATCGAGGGCGCGAGCATCGACCTGGCCGTCAGCCTCAGCAACTTCGGCGATATCCCGTTCACGATGAACAACCTGGAGATCACGGCCCTGCTGCAGGACCCGTTCAATCGCCGGCGGTTCACGCCGGTGGCTTCGCTCCTGCCTGCTTCGCAGCTGCAGACCGGCAGCTTTGAAGTGTTCCTGGGGCCGTTCATTCAGGAACGCGGTCCATTCATCTTCAAGAGCACCGAGGTATACCCCTCGCTGGTCGAGGACCTGATGAAGAATCCGCGCGGCCTGATCTTCAAGGTCGCCAACTTCGACGTCGTGGACGAGCAGGGCCGCAACTTCGCGTTCATCTCGCAGGACGTCAACGATCGCACGGCCGGCCTGATCATTGATTACGGCAACGGGCAGGTCGATCGCTACCGCATCGCCACGCACAACGCGTTCGACGAGAACGGCCGGCCCACCGGCATCACCATGGCGTATGCTCTGCAGGACATTCTCGGTCTGACCAAGAACGGAGCCGAGGACGCCATTACCGTCGGCCTCAACGGTTGTGCCGAAACATTCGCCATCGGCGACGATATCCAGGTGGTGATTCCGGTTTGCTCGCCGGTCACTCCCGGCGGCGTGATCGTCGAGCCCGGCCCCAACGGCGTGCTCGAGACCGAACCCGCCGGCGACGATCACAAGACACTTGACGGACTGCGGATCGTGGACGGCGGCGACGGCTGTGCCCACACCCGGGCCCGCCGCGATGACGTGCAGGTCGTACCCGGCGAATGCATCACCGGCGGGCTCGACGGCATCGTGATTCTCGCCGGGCCCAACGGTGTGATCGACAGCGTGCCCGGCGGCGATGACGAACTCGCCACCGTGTCGGGCTATGGCACGCAGATGATCGGGACGTGCGACGGCATGACCACCAACACCCACCAGATCATCGAGCCGCCGTTCGGCGGGAACGGCCGGGCCAACTCGCGCGTCCGTGCCGGAACCGACGACGTGCAAGTCGTGCCCGTGGGGGCGCCGGTGTCGCCGCGGCAGGTGATCATCGCGCCCGGCCCCAACGGGATTCTCGAAAGCCAGCCTGTGGGCGACGAGATTCGTCTCGGGCCCGGCGCTCTGGCCGCCGACGACAGCGATTGTCCAGGCGGGTCGGTCCGGCGTATCGAGCGGCTGGTGCGCGTCAAGGGCGTCCGCAACGTGCCGGAAGAGGCGCGGCTGTGGGTGGTCATCGGACCGCCGGACATGAACGTGGGAGCTCACTTCGACGAGCTGCCGTTGCAGGCCGGCCGCACTTACTCGCTCGCCTTCGTTCAGGACCAGGACATGGACGGCCTGTACGCCCAGGAGGAATACCTCTACGGCAGTTCGGACCGCGACGACAACTCCGACGGTTGCCCGCTGGGCGACGGCGCGCCGGGCTGCGATGCCAATCTATACGATTTCGACACGCTGCGCGATTTCGAGGAAATCCGGACCGGCTGGCGGGTCCAGGTCGCGGGCCAAAGCAGCTATGTGGCCTTCGCTAACCCCGTCCAACCCGATTCCGACGCCGACGGCCTCTTCGACGACGAGGAACTGGCCCTCGGCACGGATCCCGGCAAACGCGACACGGACGGCGATGGCATCAGCGACTTCGACGAGGTGCGCGGCTACAGCGTGGTTCGCCGCGACGGCGTGCTGATTCGCAACGTGGTTCCCTACCAATCGGCGTTCATCGCCCCGGGCCAGAACGGCGTGCTCGACTCCATCCGCGTGGGCGACGACGTTCTCGGTCAGGACGGCCTGGGTCGCAATATCATCACGCCCGGCCCCAACGGCATCCTCGACAGCACGATTGACAAGGACGATCGGCTGGAAGGCACGGCGGTGATCCTCGACGGAGGCAACGGAATCCCCGAAACCACGGCGAGCGTCAAGGACGTGCAAGTCGGACCGTCGCCTCTGTCCACGCGAAACGTGACCATCACGTTCGTCGACTTCAAGCCGAATGGCGACAGTTGCGACGGCAACGACGATGGTGAATACCGGTTCAATCTCCGCGTTCGCAAGGGCGTGGACACCATCGTGGGCACACCCTACACGGAAAAGGCGGTGCTCGGCCGCTTCGATACGCACTACTTTGGTGGTGTCATCGCGGATAACGGCAACGGCGTCTGCAACACGACCGCGGCCGGCGATGACGTGCAGATCGTGTCCGTGGGCGCCAACGTCACGCCAGGCGGGATCGTCGTCGGGCCCGGCCCCAACGGCAAGCTCGACACGACACCGGCCGGCGACGACGTCGTGGTCGCTCCGAAAGCCAGTTACAGCGTGTCCATCACGCCGAGCGACACGGTGTCGATCAGCGCCGCCATCCTGGAAGACGATCCGACCTGCGATGCGGACACACGAAGCGTGATCGCCGAGCCGGTGGGCGGCAACAACGTTGCCGATACGCTCGCGATCGGCGACGACCGCCAGTTGGTCGCCTTTGGCGCGTTGGCCGATGCGGGCGAGACCATCGTGGATTCCTGCCCGGCCAGCACCGACGGCGTGCTGGACACTCTCGCCGCCATGCCCGGCTTGTGCGAAGAGACCATCATCGCCGGCGCCGACGGCAGGGCGGACACCATCGTGGCCGCCGGCACCGACGACGTCCAAGCTCTCGCTGAGGGCACGACCGGCTTGCCTCCGGACGCGGTCGTGATCGCGCCCGGTCCCAATGGTCGGATCGACACCGTGCCCGCCGGCAGTGACGAGTTCCTCGCTGCTGTCGTGCCGCTGGCGTGCGAGCCGGTCATCGTCGAGCCTGCGGGCGGCAACGGCACGGCGGACACCACTGCGGCCGGCGACGACGTTCAGGTGGTCCCGCCGGGCACGGCCGGCCTGGCTGCCGGTACGGTTATCATCCGGCCCGGCCCCAACGGCGTGATCGACACCACACCCGACGGCGACGACGCCTTCATACCGTCGAGCATGCCGCCGGGCGGCGACTGCAGCGCGTGCCCGTCGCAGAGCTGCATCGCGGCCGTTTATGACTGCAGCGTGTGTCCGTCCAGCGCATGCTACGGCGACGATGTGCTCGTGGTCCGTCAAGAGGACGATTCTTGCGAAGCCGGCTGGCTGCTGCCCGACGCCGACGAACTATGCCCCTGCGGAAGCTGCCGCCAGTTCGATTCGACGCCGACGCCTTCCAGCTTCACCAGCTGGTCGCCCCAGTCGATCACGTTGAAAGAGCAGGACCTGGCGGCCATCCCGCCCGAGGGCGCGATCGTCTCGTTCACCAACGGCCCGAGCTGCTTCCAGTCCGCCCAACTCCGCGTGCTGGTGCAGGTCACGCAGGGCTCGTTTGTGACGCCCGGCGCCGTTCTCGTGCGGGCCGGCAGCGACGGCGTCCTCGACACAGTGCCCTTCGGCGATGACGTCATCGGCGTGCCGCACCTGATGCTCTACGCGAGCAATCCGCTCGATCGCGATACCGACGGCGACACGCTGTTCGACGGCGCGGAGCGCATCCTGGGCGCCAATCCCAACGATGCCCGCGACGCCCAGCGCTTCCGCGACAACGATCTCGACGGGTTGCCCAACGGCGTGGAGATCGACGGCTGGTTCCTGGGCTTCACCGATGCCACCGGTCAACTGCAGTGCCTGACCGACAGCGGAACCATGGTGGTGAACGACGAGTTCAACCCGCCGTCCGAGTGCCGCATCGTCACGTCCGACCCGTATGAGCCGGACAGCGACTTCGACGGGCTGCCCGACCTGCTGGAATACCTGATCCGTTCAGATCCGCGGTCGGCGGACACCGACAACGACGGGTTGCTCGACTATGACGAGTTCAGCCCAACCTCCAAGTACAGCATTCCAGTGTTGACGTTCCGCGAGTTCGAGCGGCGGTGCTTCGAAGCGTCGCGGTGCGTGTTCACGCCGGCGGCAGAGCCGCACGGCACGAGCGTGGTGCTGGCCGACACCGACCAGGACGGCCGAACCGATCGCGAGGAGATCGAGGAGTACTGGATTGTCGCCCCGTGCGTCACGCAGCAGGGCGGCGGCCAGACCCCCGGTGTGCCGCGGGCGGTCTACTCCAGCCCACTCGAGCCTGATTTCGACCTTGACGGCCTGCCCGACGGGCAGGAACGGGCTATGTTCCTCGACCCGGCCAACCCGGACACCGACGGCGACGGCATCGTGGACAGTCTGGACGTCGCTCCTGACGGCTGCGGCAAGCGGGTGACCGTCACGTTCAGCTCCTACGCCGTCCGCGACGACTGCGACGGCGCGGGCGACGGCGAATTCCGCTTCCGGTTCAACGTGATCACGCCGGCGGGCGACGTGGTGCCGTTCAACATGAACGCCGACAACCTCGACGACAACGAGACGCAGTCGTTCCCGAGCACGTTTACTACCACGTTCGCCATCCGGCCCGGTCAGACGTTCCGGATCACCGGCACGGTGACAGAAGACGATGACGGCGGCGACGAGGTCTGGAACTTCTCGCGAACGTTCAACTTCAATGCGGTGACCGGCCAGCAGACGATCTCGCCGAATGCCGGCGAGGCCAATGACGGCTGCTTCGACGATCACATCCTGACGGTGTACTTCACCGTCGGGCAGTTGTGATGCCCGCCTGCATGTAAGGGCGCGGCGGATGAACGTTCACGGGTTGTCGTGCGACGCATCGGACCGCCGGGCCGGACACGTGTTCGAGCGGGAGGATCGGCAAACCAGGAGGAGGAAGGGGACCCTGCGGTCCTCGGGACCGCACCGAGGACCGTGGGGCAACCTGTAAGCCTCCGGTTGAACGCAGGAATGTGATATGCTTCGGATGTGTTCGGTCATATCAGGCTTGTGCCTCTCGCTGTTCGTATCCTGCGTGCCGGCGACGGATCCCGGCGGACAGGACTCGGCCACGGCCGACGACCAGACCGCCGTTTCCGGCAGTGATGTCGTTATTGATGTGCGCAGCGGCGGGTGGGAGCTGGACGATCAGGATGACATGCCCGATCCGTCGATCGCCGAGCCGGTCGGCGCCTGCTGCATCGGTGGGGCGTGCTTCGAGGAACTCACGCGCGGCACGTGCGAAAGCAACGGCGGAAACTGGCTGGGTGAACGCTCGACCTGCGCGTCCTGCGTTTCCAATGCCGAGGTCATTGCCGTGCTGAAGTCGCTGGACACGGACAACGACGGTCGCAGCGATTACGACGAGCTGGCCACCGGCAACGATCCTCGCGACCCTACCGACGGGCCGGACATCGACGGCGATGGCGTGCCCAACGGCGAGGATCTCGACGTTGACGGCGATCGCATTCCCAACGCCTACGACCGCGACATCGACAACGACTCGATCATCAACGACCTCGACAACGATCGCGACGGCGACTTCCTGGCCAACTCGGAGGATAACGACGACGACGGCGATGGCGTCGACGACGATGATGATGACGACGACGATGCCGACGGTGACGACGACGATGACGAGGATGACAGCGCACCCGGCAACAGCGGGGCCGATCCCGACGATGACTTCGATCTGCTCGCTTTGGCCCGAAGGCTCTTCGACGACGAGGCCGACGAAGTGGGGCCCGAGCAGGCGGATCTGGTGGGCGTGGCCGACCAACTGCTCGATGAAGCCCAGGAGGATCCGGACGACTTCGACCCGGCCGAATTCGCGCGTGAGTTCTTCGAGAGTGTCAACGAAGCCATCGAGGAAGAAGAGACGCTGGCCTTTTTCCGCAGGATGTTTGACGAGGACGGCGACGGCGTGCTCGACGTGAAGGACCGCGATCCGGATGGCGACGGCAACTCGGACTCTGACGGCGATGGTCTGGGCGACCTCCAGGAACTCCGGATCGGCACCGATCCTCACGACGCTGACACCGACGACGACGGCCTCAGCGACGGCGATGAAGTCGCCAGGGGGACCGATCCTCGCGATTCCGACAGTGATGACGACGGGATTCCCGACGGCGACGATACGCCCTGATCTTCCAGGAAGCGGGATGACAATTCGCGCGGGATAATTCGCAACGTCTTGCCGTGCGGACGTTTCCCCCGGAACGACTCTCATACTACATCCGCCGCTCGTGCCGGCGGTCGCACCTTCCATCTCTGGTTGAGACGCTATTGTGCGGGAGTTAGAATGCGCCTCGCCGCTGCGCGCGGCAGGTGTATCGATCTCTCACCATTTTCGAACCTGGAGAACGCTCATGGCTGGAAAATTCACACGTCGCCAGATGCTCCGCAACGGTGCCGCGGGCGCGGCGGGAATCGGTTTTGCCTCCTTCGTGAGTCCGTCGTTGGGGGTTCTCGGGGCCAACGAACGCATCCGAGCCGTCGTCGCGGGCGTCAATGGTCAGGGCGGCGGCCATCTGAACGCTCTGTCCACGATGGAAGGCACAGAGGTGGCGTACATCGCCGATCCGGACTCGCGCCTGTTCGAAAGCCGCTCGAAGATGGTGCGGGAGAAATCCAAAGGCCGCTCGAACCCCAAATGCGTCCAGGACATCCGCCACGCCTTGGATGACAAGAGCGTGGACGTGGTAACGATCGCCACGCCGAACCACTGGCATGCCCTCATCACCATCTGGGCCTGCCAGGCGGGCAAGGACGTCTACGTGGAAAAGCCCATGAGCCACAACATCCACGAGGGACGCATCGCCGTGGAGGCCGCCCGCAAGTACAACCGGATCGTCCAGCACGGCACGCAGAGCCGCAGCGACAAGGGCTGGGCTCACGTGGCTGCCCTGGTCAGGTCGGGCAAGCTGGGCAAGCTTCGCATCTCCCGCGGCCTGTGCTACAAGCCGGGTTCGGGACGCAGCACTCGCGGTGATATCGGCTTTGCGCCGGTGACGCAGCCCCCGCCGGAGTTGGATTGGAACCTGTGGATGGGGCCGGCCAAGCATCTCGAGTACCACGAGAACCTGGTTCACTATCGCTGGCATAACTTCTACGCCACCGGCAACGGCGATCTGGGCAACCAGGGCGTCCACCAGATGGACATTGCCCGGTGGTGCATTCCGGGAGCCACGCTGCCCAGGAACGTCATCACCTTCGGCGGCCGGCTCGGCGCTTTCGACCAGGGCGACGTCGCCAACACGCAGGTAGCCATCATGGATTTCGGGGATACGCAACTGATCTTCGAAACCCGCGGCCTGCCCAGCAAGCCGTTCATGGGCTCCAGCATCGGCAACATCCTGCACTTCGACGAAGGCACGATCGTGGACAAGAAGTTCTTCCCCAAGGGCAGCGACAAGCCCGAGCCTCTGCCTGAAGTGGAATTCGAGCACGGTCCCGGCAACAGCCACTTCGAGAACTTCATCGCCGCCGTCCGCAGTCGCAAGACCACCGACTTGAACGCGGAAGTGCTGGAAGGGCACTATTCGTCCGCCTTGTGCCACCTGGCGAACATCTCCATCCGCCTGGGCAGCAAGATTCCGTTCCAGCCCCGTACGCAGGCGTTCGGCGACAACGAAGCGGCATACGAGGTCTACGAGCGCACGGTCGAGTATCTGAAGGAAAACGGCATCGACACGGAGAAGTCGGGCTTCGTGCTTGGTCGCCGGCTGATCCTGGACGGCGAGCGATTCGTGGGCGACGCGGAGGCCAATGCTCTGCTGACGCGCGACTATCGCGAAGGCTTCGAAGTGCCCGCATCCGCCTCGGCGGTTTGATTGAAAGGATTACTGCGTCGGGAGGCGGGCATCCTGCCCGCCTCCGACCCGGTGTGCCTAATATAGGCAGCCTAGGGCGCAATCGGCGCCTTCCTGTCCCGCCAACAGGATATGAGAGGTGAAAGCGATGATCCGAGCGGCGTCCGTCGTTTGGGTGCTCATGTCTGCGGTCACTGTGTGGGCGCAAACGCCGGCGTCAAACCGAGGCGGGCAATGGTTCGAGCAGGACGTGATCTTCGTGTCAGGCACCGGCGGGTATCACACCTACCGCATCCCATCACTGATTGTCACACCGAACGGTGCCGTACTCGCTTTCTGCGAGGGTCGCAAGAACAGTGCGTCGGACACAGGCGATATCGACATTCTCATCCGCCGCAGCGACGACCAGGGGCGAACGTGGGGGCCGGTGCAGGTGGTGGCCGACCACGGTCCCGACACCATCGGCAATCCGTGTCCGGTCGTGGATCGCCAGACGGGCACCCTCTGGCTGCTGCTGACCGGCAATCTTGGCCACGATGACGAGCAGAAGATCAAGGCCCGCACGAGCGAGGGCACGCGCACGGTGTGGGTGTGTCACAGCACGGATGACGGGCGGACGTGGAGTCAACCCGAGGAGATCACCACCGCCGTCAAACCGCCTGACTGGACTTGGTACGCGACGGGGCCGGGCTGCGGCATCCAGTTGAGAGCTGGCCGCCTTGTTATTCCCTGCGATCACGCGGTGACCGGCCCTGGCGGGTCCATCTTCCGCTCGCACGTGATCTACAGCGACGATCACGGGCGGAGCTGGAAAGTGGGTGGTGTGCTCGGCGACGGACTGAACGAGTGTCAGATCGTGGAACTCGCCGACGGCCGCCTCCTGATCAACATGCGCAACTACGCCAAGGGTGCCGACGAACATCGCCGGGCGGTGGCGGTCAGTGCCGACGGCGGACTGACATTCTCGGACGTCTTCTTCGATTCGGCACTGGTTGAGCCCGTCTGCCAGGCCGCCTTCCTGCGCTACACGAACCGTCCGTCGCATTCGCGCGATCGGCTTCTCTTCTCGAATCCCGCCAGCACGAAGCGCGAACGGATGACCGTCAAGCTCAGCTATGATGAGGGCAAGACCTGGCCCGTTGGCCGGCAACTGCACGCCGGCCCGTCGGCGTATTCCGCGCTGGCCGTCCTGCCGGACCTGAGCATCGCGTGCTTGTATGAGGGCGGGCGGAAGAACCCGTACGAGCAGATCATCTTCGCCCGTTTCTCGCTCGAGTGGCTCACGCAGTCCGAAGACGCCGAAAGGTAACGAGTTTCACTCCCGCAACGTAGTTTTGCGAGCAGGTTATCGGCCGCAGGAGACCGGCCGGGTGGGATCAAACCTGTTTCTTGACGCCGTTTGAGCCGATTTCTATATTCCGGGGCGCCCGGCCGGACCGGCCCGAACGCCGGTGGCCGTCCCGTCGTAGCATGGGCAGAACTTCTGTAGAAGCCCCGGGTTACGCTTTCTCGAGGAAATGGAGATCGTCATGACCGGAGAGTCCGACCGACTCGGCCGTGGCAACATGCTCACCACGCTTGCGATCGCCCTCATGGTGGCAACGGGGCTTGTGCTGAGCCCGCTGACCGGCTCGGCAGTGTTGGCGCAGGATGCCGCATCGACAGAGGCCCCGCCGCCGGCCGCCGAAGCACAGCCTGAGGCACCGGCGAACCAGCCGGGGCTCGAGATGGAGCTTAGGAGCCTGCTCGAAAAACCGGGTGGGCTCACGACGGCGGACTTGCAGCAATTCGTCTCGTTGCTGCAGCGGGATCTCACGAGTGTGTCGGCAGCGACGCAGGTCAAGGCATTCATGACGTTGGCTGGCCTCCACGAGCGGCAGGCCCAGGCGTTGCGGGCCGACCGGCTCGACCCGGCGGCCGAGGGCAAGGCCCAGGCGCAACTCGATGCTGCGGTGGCGGCATACGTCAGGGCGGCTCAGGCGGCAGTTGAGAGCACGACGCCCGACTATGTTACCGCCGATTATGCCTACGGCCGCGCCTTGAGCTTCCGGCCCAACCTTCCGGCGGCGCTGCTGGGCTCGGCCCGGCTGTACGCAGCCACTGGCAGCAAGCCCATGTTGGCTGTCGAACGGTTCCAGCAGTACATCCAGGCCATCAAGCCGAGCCGCCCCGACCCGGAGATCCACATCGAAATCGGCAAGGTCTATGCGTCAGCCAACCTCTGGAATCAGGCGCTCAAGTCGTTCAACGAGGCCCGCGCCAGCGGCTCCATGAGCGACGAGATCGACGCCTCGCTGGCGGGTTGCTACATGGCCCTGAATCGGCCCAAGGATGCACTCGAGCATGCCAAGCGAGCCCTGATCCGTAACCCCAACCAGCCGGCCCACTACCGGCTCAATGCCCAACTGCAGTTGGGCGCGGGCGAGACGAGCAAGGCATGCGAGACGGCGGCCGAAGGCATCGGGGTTGCCAGACGCCTGCTCACCGATCACGCGGAAGACGCGCGGGTGTTGTCCGCGCTCAGTGAATGTTATGCGGTGTATGTGCAAGCGCTCGACGCCGTGCTGCGGAAGGACCCGTCCGATTTGAAGGCGCGGCTCGCCATGACGCAGGCCATGCGCGGCCAGCTGGAGGTCAGTCGGCTCCTGGCGGCGCAGCGGGCGCTGGCTATTTTGAGGTCCGCCTCGCCGGAACATCTCCAGGATCCGCAATTGCAGGCAGAGCAGAGGAAGCTCGAGGCCATGAGTCGCGAAGCCATGGGCGCCCTGACCGCCGAGTCGCAGTCGGTCGACACCGTGGCCGGTGCGGCGGCGAAGTAGCTCCCGCCGCAGCCCCGCGTTATAATCGCGACATGCCAGAGTTTCAGATACAGCCATCGCAACGAATTTCGCGGCTTCCGCCGTACCTGTTCGGCAAGATTAACGCTCTCAAGCACGCCAAACGGCAGCAGGGCGTCGATATTATCGACCTGGGAATGGGCAATCCGACGGACCCCACCCCTGAGCCGGTGGTGGAGAAGCTGCGCGAGGCCGTCCTCGATCCCCGCAATCATCGTTACTCGCTGCTCAGCAAGGGCATGCTCAACCTGCGCCGCGACGTGGCCCGACACTATCGCGAGCGCTACGGTGTGGAGCTCGACCCTGAAACCGAAATCACCGCGTGCATCGGCAGCAAAGAAGGCATCAGCCACATGTTGCTGGCCATGCTGGGGCCCGGCGATACGGCGGTCGTGGGCGACCCGGCGTTCCCGATCCACGTGTACGGCGTGGCGCTGGCCGGAGCCAACGTGATTTCGGTGCCGCTGGGCAACGACGAAGCGTTCCTCGAGCGCATCCGGTACGTGGTGGCGCATCTGTATCCGCGGCCCAAGGTGATCATCCTCAACTATCCGCACAACCCGACGGCCATGACCGTCGATCCGCCGTTCTTCACCAAGGCGGTCGAACTGGCTCGAGAATACGGCGTGGCGATCATCCACGACTTCGCCTACGGCGAGACGTGCTTCGACGGCTACGAGGCGCCCAGCTTCATGCAGGCTGAGGGAGCCAAGACGGTGGGCGTCGAGTTCACCACCATGAGCAAGCCGTACAACATGGCGGGCTGGCGCATCGGTTTTTGCGTGGGCAATGCCACCATGGTGGGGGCGTTGACCACGATCAAAGGCTACTACGATTACGGCATCTTCCAGCCGATCCAGATCGCGTCGATCATCGCCATGCGGCACTGCCAGTCGTTCGTGCGCAAGCAGGCCAAGATTTACGAGTCTCGGCGCGACGTGGTGATGGCGGGCTGCCGGCGGTTGGGCTGGCAGGCCGAGAAGCCGCGGGGCAGCATGTTCGTCTGGGCCCGGGTCAAGGACGAGCACCTGGCCGGTCAGACCACGCTCGACTTCGCTCTGCGGATGCTCGAAGAAGCGGAAGTGGCTCTGGCTCCCGGGCGCGCCTTCGGCGAGAACGGCGAAGGTTACGTTCGCATCGCGCTGGTCGAAAACGAACAGCGCCTGCACCAGGCCATGCGGCAACTGGACCGGGCGCTCAACAAGAGAAAAGCCGCCGCGACGTGAGTCTCGAATCCGAGATTCGGGCGGCCCGGTCAGGGCCGCCCGATCCGGCTCATGGCTGGCAGCTGATAGCCGATCGCTTTCGTATGATTTCCATCGTTGACTACGGCATGGGCAACCTCCGCAGTGTGCAGAAGGGCCTGGAGAAGGCTGGCTCTTCGGCCGTAATCGTGCGAACCCCCGAGGCTGTCCGGTCGGCCAGCAAGCTCATTCTCCCCGGCGTGGGGGCGTTCGGCGACGCCATGAAGCATCTCCGCGAGCGCGATCTGATCGAGCCCGTGTGCGAGTTCGCCCGTTCGGGCCGACCATTCCTGGGCATCTGCTTGGGTTTGCAACTGTTGTTTGAATCGAGCGAGGAGGGGGTGGACGAACCCGACGTGTTGGCGAGTTCGTCCGCGGCCGAAACTTCGGCAAGCCGGCCGGCTCCCGAACGCGCGCCGAGCCCCGGGCCTGCATCCGCCGATCCCCAAGTGGAGATTCCCGGCCTCGGTTTGTTGCCGGGTCGGGTCGTCCGCTTCAACTTTCGTGACATCCCCTCCGCCCGCGGGCTCAAGGTGCCGCACATGGGCTGGAACACGGTCACCTGGGATCAGCCCTCTCCGTTGCTGGCCGGTCTGACCAGCGGGACGTACTTCTATTTCGTGCATGCTTACCACGCGGTGCCAGCCGATCGCTCGGTGACGCTCGGCATCTGTGACTACGGCTACCCGTTCGCCGCGATGGTCCAGCGGGACAACATCTTCGCGACCCAGTTCCACCCGGAAAAAAGCCAGCAGGCCGGCCTGACCATTCTGCGCAACTTCGCCGCCCTCTGAACCGCCGCTCCGGACCAAAGATCTCAACCACATGAGACTCACATTACATCAGGCCTGCGATCGTTCGTGCGGCCGCGATGTGAATAGAATTAACAGGAGGAAACAGAGGCAACAGAGCAACCTTTCATCCTTGTCCCTCCGTGTTATCGGTGGTCCGAACAAACCGTGCTTAGATGAACAGAAGTTCACTCCTTGCTCCTGTTGCCTCCTGTGAAAAAGGACGCCGTTCTTGGGCAGGCTCACGCCGCGATATAAATGTCGCAATAATGGCATCAAAGCCGCGAGGTTGCGCGAGCCGCATCGCGTTACTTCATCCGGCTGTCAATCTCGGCGAGCAATGTCTTGCGGGCTTTGTGGCTTTGCTCGTACTTCTTGATTTGCCGTAACTGCTGTGTCGAGCAGCCATCCAGTTTGCCTTTGATCTGTGGCACGGTCAGACGTTGGTAGTCATGGATCGGCAGGCCGCGGTCTGGCGAGCGGCCGGTCCGATCCTTCTGCTTCTCTTCTTTCGTCTCGCCGTACTGCGACCGTTGTTTGTTGACAATTCGAGCGGCCACCTGCTCGGCTCGATTCCCGTATCGGCCTGATTTGCGAAATCGCTTCTTCAGCTTTTCGTATTCGCGTTCGCGTTTGTCGCTACCGAAGTTCGGCATGAGAGGGCTCCGTACAAGACCTGAGGGGCGGCGGAAACAAAGCGCCGCTCTAGGATTGTATTCCCTTCACCGGACACGCATGAGGCACAGCTGGCGGCCAGACGCCAGGACGGCGTTGTCTTTTTCGGGTTGGGCGCCGCTTGCAGGTCCGACTTTCCCCGGACAGGAGCAGCGGTTACACTCCCCGGGGGGGGGAGCGATACGTAGGAGGATTATCCACATGAACCATCTGATCGCATGCCGAATCGCCAGCTACGGCAAGTTCCAGGAGCGCGCCTGGTCACACCTGCCCACGGTCGGTATTCGTTACGTCGAGATGCCCGCGCCGGCCCCGAACGAGATCCAGGACGCCCGCCGGCGTCTGGCCGATCACGGCCTGCAGGCCTCGTCGTTGCAGGGCAAATGCCAGATCGGCAAGCCCGATGCGGCCGACGACCTGCGGACGCAGATTTACGCCTGCTCGGAATTGGGAGCCCGGTTTCTCTTCCTCAGCGTCAAGAAGGGTGATACGCCCGAGAAGGACGTGTGGGAGCGCATGCGCGAGATCGGCGATCTCGCCCGGGCCGAGAACGTCACTATCGTGATGGAGACACACCCGGATCTGGTGACCAACGGGGACGTCGGACGGCGGACGATGGAGGCCATCAATCATCCCAACGTGCGGATCAATTACGACACGGCGAACGTCTACTACTACAACGAAGGCATCGACAGCGTCGCTGAGCTGACCAAGTTGATCGATTATGTTGCCGCGGTTCACCTCAAGGAGACCAACGGCGGTTTCAAGACTTGGCACTTCCCGGCTCTAGGCCAGGGGATCGTGAACTTCCCCGAGATCTTCCGGCTGCTCGACGCCCGCGGTTTTGCCGGGCCTTACACGATGGAGATCGAGGGCATCGAGGGCGTCGAGTGGGACGAAGTCGCCCAACTGCGGGCCATCGAGGATTCCGTCAGCTATCTCCGTCGCATCGGCGTCATGAGCTAGCGGGGGGCGGACATCCTGCCCGCCTTTCACCTTCGCCGCCGGGCGCGTGTTGCTGGCGTTTCTACGCCGGGAGAAGTCTCCGCACGTTCGACGTGGGCCCCGGTGGGCGGGCCGCCCGCCCCCGGGCGCGTCTGCTATTGTCCCGCCGTTTCCCAGTCGATAACATCACAAGGTGCGCGTTCACGGCGAGCCCCTCTAATTTCTGTGGGCGCCGGCGGGCCGGTTCACGGGTGCGCATGAGCAGATTTCCGGCTGGCGGCGAGCGTCACGACCTATGGGATATTCTGCGGCAGATATTCAGGGAGCCGGTCGGGGCCGAACGCAGGCTCGGATCTTGTTCACGTGCGCGGGCCGGCGAGTGGAGTTGATCCAGTCGTTCGTGCGGGCGGCCCGGACGTTGGGGATCGAGCCGGTTATTCACGTGGCCGACGTGGAACCCTACTTTGCCGCGGCCTGCATCGCGGACGCGTCTCATCGGGTGCCGCTGACCAGTTCTCCGGATTACATCGCCAGCTTGATTGAGATCGCCCGGCGCGAACGGATCGACCTGCTCATTCCCTTGATCGATCTGGAACTGCAGGCGCTCAGCGAGGCCCGTGAGCGGTTCGCCGAGGTGGGTTGTCACGTGATTATCTCCTCGCCGCGCGTCGTCCGGACGTGCGGCGACAAGCTTTCGACATTCAGTTTCCTGACCGAGCACGGCATCGCGGCCCCACAAACATGGCTTCCGGAAGAAATTCTCCGCCGTGACCAGCACCAGTTCCCATATTTCCTCAAGCCGCGATGGGGTAGCGCAAGCAAGGGCAACTACGTCATCCGCGACGAAGTCGATCTGCAGGCGTTCGTGCCCCGCGTGCCTGGCGCCATCATCCAGGAGTTCCTGCCCGGAACCGAGTACACGCTCGACGTCTATACCGGCTTCAACGGCCTGCCGCGCTGCGTGGTCCCTCGACGGCGGATCGAGGTGCGGGGCGGCGAGGTCACCAAGTCGCTGACCGTCCGTCATGAAGGCATCATTCGGACCGGCGTACGAGTGGTCGAGGCACTGAACGAGTGCGTCGGGCTGATCACGATTCAATTGTTCCTCCGTTCCGACGGCCAGATCCACGTGATCGAGATCAACCCTCGCTTCGGCGGCGGGGCCCCGCTTGCCATTCACGCCGGCGCCGATTTCCCCCGTTGGCTCCTGGCCGAGTGGCTGGGCCAGGACGTGCAGATCCGGCTCGACCAGTTCCGCGATGGCGTCATGATGCTCCGTTACCACCAGTCATTCTTCAAGGAAGGCGTGCCGAACGAGTTGGAGTGAGGTCGGCTTGGCGATTCAGTTGGATGGCATTCGCACCATCGTCTTCGATCTCGACGACACCTTGTACGCCGAGCGCGATTTCGCGTACAGCGGGTTCGATGCGGTCGGTCGGTGGCTGAAAGAGCGAATGGCCTGCCCGGTTGATCCTGCGACCAGAATGCGGCAGCTGTTTGAGACGGGAAACCGCCGTCGCGTGTTCGACGAACTCTTGCTCGAGCTCCGTTGCCCCGACGTCGCCCGAATGGTCCCGGCGATGATCGAGTGTTACCGTAACCACTTTCCTGTCATCAAGTTGATGCCGGATGCCGAGCGAGCGCTGGCTCGCTGGTCCGGCTCGTTCTTCCTAGGTCTGATCAGCGATGGGCCGTTGCGCACGCAGCAACAGAAAGTGCAGGCTCTCGACCTCGAACGCCGGCTGAATCGGGTCATTCTCACCGATGAGTGGGGTCCGGCATACTGGAAGCCTCACCCTCGCGCATTCGAGATCATGGAGCGGGAGTCCGGTCAGAGCGGATCGGCCTGCGTTTACATCGCCGACAACCCGGCCAAGGATTTCGTTGCCCCCAATTCTCTGGGTTGGCGAACGGTCCGAATCCGTCGTCCCGGCGGAGTTTACGCCGACATGTCGCCTCCGCCCGGCGGCTGTGAGCAATTCCAAGTCCAGTCCCTGGATGAAGTTGACATAAGGTTCTGACACACCCATACTACGGCGGCTGGTGAAGCCGGCAGGACACTGCACGGACCTGCGGGCAGACGGTGGCCGTCGTCGACGAGGACACATGTTTGGCTTGGCCCTTCCGCGTCGCGTGATGAGGGGCGATCCTCTCGCCGCGTGCCAATCTTCTCGAGGGCGGCGTTGCGACAAACACCGAACCGGCTCGTTCCCCGAAGCGAATACCTGATGGAGGGGTCGTCGAATCCGTTTGCGGTCGTGCGGTTCGGTTCGAACCTCAACCCGTCTGCCGAGGAATGCCGATAACTACGCGACCGGCAGCTCCTGCGAACGGCTGCAATCAGAACCCTGACAGTCGTTTAGAACCATTTGATAGGGACACACGGCGGTCGATGCGTGTGCGGGTGAGCAACGCGATGCATGTTACAGCCTCTGGCCGAGTATTGTTGATTCTGGCGGCAACCCTCACTTGCGCGGGCTGCGAGTCGGGCGGCTTGTCCAATTCGTGGTGGAACGCCTGGCTCGATCCCACGGAGCCCGGCAACTTCCGTGAGAACATCGTGACCGACATTCAGCGGGCGATCAGTTTCCGCGACACGCCGCTGGGCATCGTGGGCGCCGAGGATCCCCGGCCCGAGGATCTCGTGGCCCGCGTGGAAGAGTATGTCATCGGCCCCATGGACACGCTGCAGATCCGCATGTTGGATTTCGTGGCCCTGGGCGTCGAGACCGAGCTGACGCCGACGGTGGACGAACTGGGCTACATTGACCTGCCGCAGATCGGCCAGCTTCGCGCCGAAGGCCGCACCGCCCGCGAACTGCGGGGCGACATCATCCAGGCCGCCCGCGACCTGGGCATCTATCTGCCGGAGGATGAGCCGACCATCACCGTGGTCGTGGCTAATCCGCTGCAGCGGATGTACAACCTGTTCGGCAGCGTTCTGTACCCCGGTCCCTATCGAATCCCCAAGCCGGACTTCCGGTTGCGCGAAGCCATTAACCAGGGCGGCGGATTGGACGATAACGCCAAGATGGTCTGGGTCTATCGCAACTCTCCGCGGATCGAGAGACGGATCGAACGCCCGGCGTCGGCTGCGGCAGGGGCCGCCGAGCCGATCGCCCCGCCTGTTCCGCCGCCACCGGTGAGCCCGGTGCCCGAGTTGCAGGCCCCCGCGGGATCTCCGGGGGCCGCCGCCCCGCAACCGAGCGCTGGTGCGGCCGAGCAACCCGCGGCACCCACAAATATGCCTCTGGCTCTGCCGCCCGACGAAGTCCCCCAGGACCTGCTCGAGGCAGTGGCCCCGCCGGGTACGCAGTCCGGACAGCCGGCGGCCGAGGCCGACCGCAGCGCCGATCCCGCCCCGGCTCCGAGCCCGGGAACCAGCTGGGGAGTTCCTTCGTACAGATTTGTGAACAACGGATTCGTTGAACAACCACAGGATTCCGCTCCGCCTCCTCCAGCGCCGCGCGCCGAGTTGAAGCGCGGTGAGCCCTACACTCCGCCGCCTGCCGATGAGCCGGTGGACTGGGAGGACCTGGCCAGCGAGATGCAGCAGCGAATCATCCGGATTCCGGCGGACAAACTTCGGAACGGGGATCCGACGTATAACATCGTGATCGTCCACGATGATTGGATTCGCGTCGATCCGGGGCCGATCGGGGTGTACTACATGGCCGGCCATGTCGCACGGCCCGGACCGTATGCGTTCGCGGGCGAGCAGATCACGCTCACGCAGGCGATCGCCGCAGCGGGTGGGCTGGATCAATTGGCGTGGCCAACCCGATGCGAGGTCCGCCGTCGTCTGGACGGCGACCGGGAAGAGATCACCCAGTGGGATCTGGCCCGGATTATCGAAGGGAAGGATCCCGACTTCTATTTGAAGCCGAACGACGTCGTTCGGGTGGGAACGCATGCGATCGCGCCGCTGCTGGCCACCATTCGCAACTCGTTCCGCTTCACCTATGGCTTCGGTTTCGTGTATGACCGCAACTTCGCGGATATCGACGCGTTCAGTCCGCAAATCAACCCCAAGGATCGGCACCGCGCAGAGCGTCAGCAGTTGTTCGGAAATCTGTTCAACTGATTGTTGATTCGGAACTTTTTATGGGGCAAGCCGCGACTCAGCCAGTTCAGCCGTCCCGTTCCTGGTGGACGCCGGCCATGACCGTGCAGGCGATCTTGCTGGCGGCGGTTCTGGTCGTGCATTACTGGTACGTCCTGGCGGGCATGACCAGCATCTGGAAGAACAACGGTGATTGGTCGCACGGCTACATCATTCCGTTGTTCAGCCTTTATTACCTGTACATGCGGCTGGACCGCATGCCCCGTGGGTTCGATCCGCATCGCCATGCCTCGATGGCGGCAGGGGCGGCCATCATTGTGGCCGCGTTTGCAGTGTACCTGTTCAGCACGTTCGGGAACCCCATGGAGTATCCCAAGCGGCTGTCGCTGGTGGCCAGCATCATGGGCGCCGTGCTCATGACCTGTGGCTGGCCCATTGCCCGCTGGAGCTGGTTCGCGGTGGCGTTCCTCATTTTTGCCGTGCCGCTGCCCCAGCACCTGTACGTCCAGATGACCATGCCGTTGCGGTTCATCGCCGCGAACGTATCGTCGGCGCTGCTGAACCTCATCCCGGACATGGAGGCCCAGGCCAAGGGAGCGTTGGTCGAGTACATCTATCAGAGTCGAACCGGCACGCTCGACATCGAGCAGGCCTGTAGCGGCATCCGCCTGATGATGACCATGATGGCGCTGGGCGTGGCCATGGCGTTCGTGAGCGAGCGGCCCGTCTGGCAGCGGCTTACCATGATCCTGGCCTGCGTGCCCATTTCCATCTTTTGCAACATTGTCCGGGTGACGACCACCGGATTCTTCGTAGTGCTCGGCAAAGACGAGCTGGCCCGTGGGACCTGGCACACCATGCTGGGCCTGGGCATGTTGTTCATCGCGTTCGGACTGTACGGAGCCCTGTCATACGTTCTGAACAACGTGTTTGTGGACGGGGGGCCTGATGATGAGCCGGCGGTGAACGTCCAAGGGAGTGCGTCATGACGACCATGCCAGTCAGTCTCCAGGAGCGAATTCCCCTTGCCGTGGGCGGGCATCACGGCCCGCCTCCCGCCGCCGCGGCGGCCATGACGCCCGGGGACATCGTTCGTATCCTGAAGCAGCGGATCTTTCTGATTCTCTTCATCTGGCTTGCCATCACCGCCATCACGGTGGCCGGCACCTGGTATTGGGATCGGCACTTCGCGACCTACCGGGCTCAGGCCATCGTCATGGTCGAGGCGCCCAGGCAGGGGCCACTCGAGTTCGGCGAGCCCATGCTCCAGGGCGAGCTGATGGACCGCATGGTCCAGCAGCAGGTGGTCGTGGCGACCTCCCCGAGCGTGCTGGAGGAGGTCATCAAGAGCCGCGACGTCATGGAGACGCAGTGGTACCGGGACAACTGGGCCAAATACAAGGAGAGGCTGCTGGACGAGTTGAAACGACAGCTCAGCGTCGTTCAGGCCCCGCGTACAAACTACATGGCGGTGTCGATCACCACCCGCGACCCCGCCGACTCGGCCATCATCGTGAACGCGGTCGTGAGCAAATATTTGGCGCACCTGGAGGCGAACTCCGCTACGGAACTCCGCAAGCAATACGAGAGCTACCGCCAGCAGACCAACGAGGCGCTTCAAAGGTTGCGGACCCGGCGCAATGAGAAGAAGCAGTTCGTGGCCAGCTTCCAGGTTCCGGGTGTCACCGAAGGCATCAATGTCGCCGGCGAGACCCTCCGTAGCCTGTCGGATGCGGTGACGCGGCTCGAGGCGGAAAAGCTGCAGCATAGGGCGGCGTGGGAAAACCTCAGGGGGCTGGGCCATCAGGGCTTGGCCATGAGCCCGCAACTGAGCCAGTACATTCAACAGGATCCGCAGATCTTCACGCTCACCAGTCAATTGGTGAACCTGGAGCAGCAGCGTGAGATTGCCATGCGTCGTGTGGGCAAGAACCACCGCGACGTCCGGCAGATTGAGACCAGCATCGAGGCTGTCCAGGCCAAACTCGAGGAAATCCAGCTCCAGAAAGAGCAGGAGATTCTCGATTTCCAGATCCGATCGACCGAGCAGGCTTACCTGAACACCATGCACGCCGAACTGCAGCTTCGCGACCGCCTGGAATACCAGACGGCGGTGCAGGCGGACATCGATATGAAGCTCGCCGAATACCGCGCGCTGGAAGAGGATGAGAAGCTGCTGGAAGAGGAATACCGGCAGTTGCAGCTGTTCACCAGTCAGCTTGGACTCATGCTGGCGGGCGAGAGCAAGGTGAACGTTCGCCGGGTGAGCGATGCTCGGCCGCCGCGTGAGAAGTACATGCCGAACTGGAAGATCAATCTGCCCGCAGGCAGCGTGCTCGGGCTGATTCTGGGCGTGGGCCTGGCCTTGCTGCTCGAGCTGATGGACACGTCCATCAAGACGTCCCGCGATGTCCCGCGCCACGTGCACGTGCCGATTCTGGGGACCATCCCGCACGTGGATGATGAAGAGGTGAAGATCGACCAGGTGGAGCTGGCGTCTCGTACCGCCCCGCGCTCCATGGTGGCCGAGGCGTTCCGGGCGATTCGCACGAACCTGCTGCTCAGTTCCCCGGCCGAACGGCAGCGCACGGTACTGGTGGCCAGTGCTCGTCCGGAGGAAGGCCGTACGACGGTGGCCATCAACCTTGCCCTGTCGATCGCCCAGAACGGGCGGCGCGTCCTGCTCGTGGATGCCAACTTCCATCGGCCGGCCGTCCAACAGTTCTTCCCGAACGCCAAGGGAACCGGCCTGAGCAACATCCTCATCGGCCAGGCTCGCTTGGCCGATGCGGCGGTCACCACGGACTTGCCCAACCTCGACGTGCTAACCAGCGGCCCGATCCCGCCGAATCCGACGGAACTGCTGGCCGGACCGTATCTGTCCAGGATGATCACCGAGGCGCTCGAGCGCTACGACCAGATCATCTTCGACGGACCGCCCGTTCTGCTCGTGAGCGACGGCCTCGTGCTGGCCGGTGTGGTGGACGGCGTGATCCTGGTCTGCCGGGCCAAAGCAACGTCGCGAGGCGTGGCCCTTCGCGGTCGCGAGCAGCTCGAGCGTGTGAACGGCCGAATCTTTGGTGCGGTGCTCAACGCTGCCCAGGTGACCCGAGGCGGCTACTACCGCGAGCAGATTCGCTCGTACTACGAGTACCAGCCGGAAGAGAGCCTCACCGCCACGTCGGTACCGGTCCTGCCACCCCAGGACGACTCGAAGCAAGCCTGACCGTCTTTGTCTCGAAGCGGTTCGGACGACAAACAGGAAGCGGCCGGCAAGCAACAAACGCTTGTCGGCCGCTTTTTGCATGTCAGTGAGTAGCTGTCAGCTGTCAGCTTTCAGCCGTCAGCTGTCGCCGGGATATCCGGCGCATAGCCCACGGCTCATCGTTCACAGCTTCTTTACGACGATTATTTGCTGGGCGCGAACAGCGCGGTAAGACCACGGGGACGCCGGCGCGGGGCGCGAGCGCCGAAGGTTTCAGGCAGGCCGATGCCGGCGCGGTCGGCGAAAACGTACCAGGCGGTGCGGACGAAATAGGCCAGGTCGTGGCGACCTTTGGCGAATGTGGCGGTCTGTAAGGCGCGGATGAAGTCGGCCGGGCCTTCGAACGGCTCGAGCATTTGGTAGCAGGCGTCCAGATGGTCGCCGTGGTGCAGATCGACGCCCACGATCTGCGGAAACTGATGCTCCTTGGCGAAGCGCTCGGCCATGCGGTTGGGCAGCGACCAGACGTTCTGGGCATTACAGACTTCGACCGCATCGATCAAGTCCAGCAAGTCGTACACGTGGTCGCACAGGCCGCAGCCGAACATGCGGTTGAACGGGTGGGGAATCACGACGATCCCACCCTGCTCCTTGATGGCCAGAGCGGTGTCGCGCGGCGACATGCCCGGCTCGATTTCCTCGTGCAGGAAGAGCCCGATGACATCGCCGGCGGTGGTGGTGACCTCCTCGCCGATGATGACGCGGAGATCGCTGCCGGCGGCCGCGGACATCTCCCGCGCCCCGGCAATAGTATCGTGATCGGTGACGGTGATGCAGCCCACGTCGCGTTGCCGGGCGGCGTCGAGCAACTGACCGACCGACCGGTCGCAATCGTCAGAATAGTGTGTATGGACGTGAAAAACCGTCTTGATCCGCTTCATGCCTCTTGTCCGCCTGTGTCAATTAGCCTTGGGGACGAAGCAACTTTACGTAGTCTTTGAGCCCGGGGCAACGTCGTCACACCCGGAATACGGTTTTCCCGGAGACGCGGTTCGCGGCCGACGAACGTCCCATAATCTGCCGCGCCGGTTTTGTGCTCCTAAAATCGGTGTTGGCCGATATCACAGTTGTTGGGCCATTAGGGGTTCCCTTCGTCTGGCTCACGGCCTAAGTCTCACGGCTCGAGGCTCTTCTTAGGTCGCGACGGGAGGTGTGCTTTGGCAAATGTCTGCCTGGTGACCGGCGGGGCCGGCTTTATCGGATCGCACTTGTGCTTGCGGCTGTTCGATCAGGGCGACCATGTCTTGTGCCTGGACAACTTTTTCACCGGTCGCATCGAGAACTTCAACTCCCGCTACCGCGAACTCGTGACCAGCGGGCGGTTCGAGATCATCCGGCACGACGTCATCGAGCCCATCCTGCTCGAGGTGGATCGTATTTACCACTTGGCCTGTCCGGCCAGTCCCGTGCATTATCAAGTCAACCCGGTCAAGACGATCAAGACCAACGTGCTCGGCACATATCACATGCTCGGTCTGGCCAAGCGCGTCGGCGCCCGAATTCTGTTGGCCAGCACGTCGGAAGTCTATGGCGACCCGCAGGTGCACCCGCAACACGAAGGCTATTGGGGCCACGTGAACCCCAACGGGATTCGCAGTTGCTACGACGAAGGCAAGCGGGTGGCCGAGACGCTCGCCTGCGACTACCACCGCCAGCACAAGGTGCAGATTCGCATCGCCCGCATCTTCAACACGTACGGGCCGCACATGGCCATGGACGACGGGCGGGTGGTGAGCAATTTCATCTGTCAGGCCCTGCGTGACGAACCGATCACGGTTTACGGCCAGGGCGAGCAGACCCGCAGCTTCTGTTACGTGTCGGACCTCGTGGACGGGTTGTGCCGGCTGATGGACAGTGACTACGTCGAGCCGGTGAACCTCGGCAACGACAGCGAGATCACCATCCTGCAGCTGGTGGAGACCATCGGTCGCATCCTGGGCCGTCCGCTTCGGCTCGAGCGCAAGCCGCTGCCCGCCGACGATCCGGCCCGCCGTCGTCCGGATCTGACGCGAGCCCGGACGATTCTCGGTTACGAGCCGCGGGTGTCGCTGGAAGAAGGCCTACGGCACACGATCGCGTACTTCAAGGCCGTTCTGGGCGACTCCGTGTCGGCTTCACATCCGCAGGCTGTCGTTGTATAGGTTTGGATGGAGGCTGGTTCCCGGTTTCGCGTCGCTCGGGCAGATATTGGTCTCCGCTCGAGCCGACCGCCGCCGATCCCTGGAGTGCCGGGGCGGCTGGCTGTGCGGACGGGATTCCGCCTTAGTTGTTAAGTTGGGCTCCGGCGCGTAGAAAAGAGTATCGCCAATTATCCCAGAGCCCCTGATCCCCCTGTAAGACAAGGACTCGACGTGATGGACACCGCTGTGACTGCCGCTATCGACGCCTGGCTGAACGAACCTGCGATCGCCGAGCCTGACAAGCAGGAGATCCGAGATCTGATCGCGCTGGGCGACGAAAAAGAGTTGACGGACCGCTTCTACCGGGATTTGGAATTCGGGACGGGCGGGATGCGGGGTGTGATCGCCGCCGGACTGAACCGGATGAACGTGTACACGGTGGGAGCGGCGGCTCAGGGTCTGGCCAACTACATCCGCAAACGCGGGCCGGAAGCCATGAAGGCCGGCGTGGCGATCGCGTACGACTGCCGGAACAAGAGCGACGTCTTCGCTCTTCGGACGGCGTCGGTGATGGCCGGCAACGGGATCACCGCGTATCTGTTCGAGCGGCTTCGGCCCACGCCCGAGCTGTCGTTTGCAGTGCGCCACCTCGGCTGCGCGGCTGGCGTGGTGATCACGGCCAGCCATAATCCGCCCGAGTACAACGGCTTCAAAGTCTACGGGGCTGACGGCTGTCAGGTCATCGCCCCGGAAGACGAGGCAATCATCCGCGAAGTCCGTAGCGTCGGCGGGTTCGGCAACGTCAAGACCATGGACCCCAAGGAGGCCGGCGAGGAAGGGCTCATCAAGATCATCGGCGGTAACGTCGACGGGCCGTTCCTCGAGGCCGTCCAGGGCACCATCCTGAACCGAGCCGCCTGTCAGGCCATGGGCAAGACGCTCAAGATCGTCTACACGCCGCTGCACGGCACGGGCGTGACGCTGATTCCCGAGGCACTGCGCCGCCGCGGATTCGAAAAGGTGATCGTCGTGCCCGAACAGGCCGAGCCCAACGGCGATTTCCCCACCGTGGCCTACCCCAACCCCGAAGAGCCGGCAGCATTTCAGCTCGGCATCGAACTGGCGAAGAAGGAAGACGCCGACCTGGTCATCGCCACCGATCCCGACGCCGACCGCATGGGGCTGGCCGTGGCCACCGAGGACGACCAATTCGAACTGCTCACCGGCAACCAGATCATGGCGTTGTTGACCTGGTACGTCTGCGAGCAGCGCAAGAAGACGGCCAAGCTGCCGCCCAATGCAGTGGTGATCAGCACGATCGTCTCGGGCGACCTGATGAAGGAGATCGCGCGGTCGTACGGTGTCGAAGTCGTCGAGGTGCTGACCGGCTTCAAGTACATCGGGGCCAAGATTCGCGAGTACGAGCAGGCCGGCGATCCAGGGGCTCCTTCCAAGGTGTACGTTTTCGGAGGCGAAGAGAGCTACGGCTACATGCCGGCCACGTTCACGCGTGACAAAGACGCCGTTACGAGTACGGCACTTGTGGCCGAGATGGCCGCCATGGCCGCCGAGCAGGGCTTGAGCCTGTACGACGTGCTCGTGCGTCTCTTCGAGCAGTTCGGCTACTTCCAGGAAGGCACCAAGAACATCACGCTCAAGGGCAAGGAAGGGGCCGAAAAGATCCAGGCCATCATGGCCAGCCTGCGGGCGTCGCCTCCGGCGGCTTTCGCGGGTGTGGCCGTCAAGACCATCGCGGATCTCCAGACGGGCGAGATCAAGGATGCTCGTACAGGCAAGATCGTGGGCAAGTACGACCTGCCCTCCAGCAATGTGATGCTCTTCACGCTGGATGACGGCACAAAGGTCATCGGCCGGCCCAGCGGCACCGAACCCAAGATCAAGTTTTACGTCCTGGTCCGCGAGCCCGGCGATGATCTGGTCAAGGCACGTGCCGCGGCCACGGCCAAGATCGATGCCATCTACGCTCAGATCGACGAGCTGGCCAAGTGAGCCGCGCTTTTCGGTGCACCATGCGGACGGCGGCGGCTCTCGGGGGGCGGGCGTCTCGCCCGCCTCAGGGGCTCGGCCAGCTATGAGCTATGTGCTTTTAGCCGGACGAGGCGACATCTCCCGCAGCTGAAGCGTGGGGCACCAACCGGCGGCGTGAGCTGCCAGGAACTGCTGCGATCGCATTCGGCCTGCTGATGTTGGATCAGCGGTGTCGGCAGGAAGAAGGCGGGCGAGACGCCCGCCCCCCGCAAAGCGCAAAACCCGAAGGGGCTCATCGATATCTCTTCACTGAAAGGCAGGACATGACAACTCCCAAAGCGATACTGTGTTCATTGGTCGTGCTCTTCGTCGGTAACGTCTGCCTGGCCACCGACCTAGCGCGGTTCGGGATTCGAGGCGACGGCATTCACGATGACTCGGCGGCCATTCAGCAGGCGCTCGACGAAGCGGCTCGGACGGGCGGGACGGTGCAACTGGGTGTGGGGCGCTACCGGCTCGACAAGCCCATTCGCGTGCCGCAAGGGGTCACGCTGGCCGGCGTTTGGGAGGCGCCGCATCACGCCGAGATCGGCACGGGCACGATCATCGAGGCCTATGCCGGCAAGGGCAGCGAGTCCGGTCCGGCGTTGATCACGCTCACGCAATCCAGCGCGGTCAAGGGTCTGACGTTCTTCTATCCCGAGCAGAAGCTGCCCGAACCGTTCGCCTACCCCTGGACCATCCAGGGCACAGGCATGCATGGCAGCGTCATCGATTGCACGTTCGTCAATTCGTATCAGGCGATTTTCTTCGGCCCTGAGAACAACGAGCTGCATTACATCCGCAATTGCTTCGGCTGCCCGCTCAAGGCGGGCGTTCGCGTGGACAACTGCACGGACATCGGCCGGATCGAGAACGTGCATTTCAATCCCCACTACTGGGCCCGCACGAACGCGCCCAACAGGCCCAAGTGGCCCGATCTCAGCAAGTATCTCTGGGAGAACTTCGTCGCGTTCGAGTTTGGCCGCACGGATTGGGAGTACGTGCACAACACGTTCTGCTACGGAGCGAAAGTGGGCTACAAATTCGTGAAGACGCCGAAAGGAACGGTGAATGGCAACTTCCTGGGCATCGGCGCCGACTGGTGCGAGCGGGCGATTCTCGTCGAGCACTCGCAGCCGCCCGGGCTGCTGATCACCAACGGTGAGTTCGTCGGCGGCAAGGGAGCGGCGGCCATGATGGAAGTAGCAGCCTCGCACAACGGGGCGGTGCAGTTGTCCAACTGCAGCTTCTGGGGTCCCGCCGACGCCATCGCTATCGTGGCCGGCAAGGGCATGACCAGCTTCAACCAGTGCCTGTTCCGCAACCACGGCGACAACTTCAAGAACGTCTATACGATCGAAGCCCGCAGCGGCGACCTCATGGTGACCGGTTGTCGCTTCGGCATGGACAGCCCCGACATTCGCATCGGCCCGGACGTTGATACCGCGGTCATTACGGGCAACTGGTTTTTCCGCAGCCAGGAGATCGTCAATGAGTCGAACGGCGTCGTACAGATGGGATTCAATGTCACGGGGAACCGGCCGACGAAGACAACGGCGACCAGGCCTGAGTAGTCAGCGAGTCGTCAGTTGTCAGTGGTCAGTTGTTGGGTCCATGGTCCGTTAGTCCGTTGCAGCGTGGCATCCCGGGGGGCGGGCGTCTCGCCCGCCTCAGTACGTGAGTACCCGTGGGTCGTAGGCCGACGCTCCTTTCAGAGTGAACAAACGCGTCGCGCCAACGGCCAAACGGACCAATGACCCGACCACTGACTACTGACAACTGACCACTGACTCTTCCCCTCACTCCTTCACCTTCACCGCTTCGAGCCAATCGAGCCGACTCACCTGGCGATAGACGACGACCTGGGCGACGAGCACGAAGAGCAGCGAGAGCAGCGCGGTCGCCAGCACGCTGCGCCAACTGATGGCCACATACATGCGGAACAGCTCGGTGTTGTACGCCCGGGCAATCAGCAGGGACAGCCCGTAGCCCAGCGGCAGGCCCAGCGTCAGTCCCACCACCAACACAACCAGATTCTGCCGAAAGAAGATGGCCGCGATCTGGCCGGGCTTGTAGCCCAGCACGCGGAAGGTGGCGATGTCGCGCATGCGATCGCCGATTTCGATGAGCGACGCGTTGAGCACACTGCCGAAGGCGATGATGCCAGCGAAAATGATGATGCTGGTGATCGAGAAGCTCATGGTGCGCACGAACGTGTCGCGGATGTTGTCGCGGGTGTTGGCGCGGATGCTCAGCCCCTGGGCGTTGGGCAGCCGCTTGATGGTGCGGAACAGTTCGGGCATGCGGGCGGGATCCACGGTCATTTGCAGCCCGTTGACCGCGACCGTCTCGCCGAGAATGCGGCTGAGATATCGGATATCGGCGTAGCACTCGAGGCCGACGAGCCCCTCGACCACCGCGCCCACGGGCACGGCCATCGTCCGGCGGCGGCCGCGCACGGGCGTGAGGTCCAGCGTGTCGCCGACATTCACGCTGAAGATCTCGGCCAGCTTGCGCGTGAGCACCAGGCCCTGCTCGGGAATGTCGATGGGTTGCAGATCGGCGGCCACCGGCGTGGTCAGCCGATGGTCAGGCGACAGACCGGTGATGGCCAGCCGCCGCGACTCGCGTCCGCGACGCAGATCGCACGTCACGCCCAGCACGGGCTCTGCCCGGTCCACGCCCGGCAGGTCGTGGGCTTCGAACACCGCCGCTATGGATCGCTCTTCCTGCATGCCGATGTCCACGTCGCTGTGCAGCACGCGTTCGAATTGGAAATCGAGCAGAAACCGCACGCTCTCGGACAGGCCCAGGGCGATGAGGATGATGGCGGCCGACAGCGTGGAGGCGATCATGCCGGTGAGCGTGCGGCCCGGGTTGCGAGCCATGCCGCGCAGCGCCACGTGCGTGCGGAAGCCCAACGCACGCCACAGACGGGGAAACCGCTCCAGGAACACGGCCCCGCCGCGCTCCGGCGGACGCGGACGCATGGCCTCGGCGGGCTGCAGACGCAGCACGCGATGCACGCCCTTGACCGTCCCTGCGATTCCGAACGCGATGCCCATGCCGACGGCGATGGCGAGCAGATCCGCATCAACGCGAAACTCGAATCGTGGAAACTGAAAGAACCCCTTGTAAATCTCGATCATCCCGCGGGCGAGAAGCAGGCCCGCCACGCATCCCGCCAACCCGCCGGCGAGCCCGGTGAGCAGGCCGAAGCTCAGGAAGTGGCCGAGCACTTGGCGATCCGAGTAGCCCAGCGCCTTGAGTGTGCCGATTATGGTGCGCTGCCGCTCGGCCAGACGGCTCATCACCACGTTGAGCACGAGGGCGGCGACGAACAGGAAGATGGTGGGCATGATCCAGGCGGTGATGCCCAGGCTGCGGATTTCGTCGGACAAGAACCGGTGCGACGCCTGCCGCTCACGGAGGAAGGCGGCGACCACGCCGTACGGCTCGAGCATTCGCTCGATGCGGTCGAGCAGCAACGTGCCGCGTGCTTCCGCCTGCGCTGAGTCGAAGCCCGCGCCGGCCGGACCCTCCACGAACCGGCCCACAATCTGGTTGGTCGCGTCCTGGAAGTCGAGGGCTCGCCGGGCGAAGTCCTCCTTCACGTAGAGGATGCCGAAGTGACGCGGGTCGGGAATGAAGTCGCCCACGCCGCGGACCATGTAGACGTACTCGGGGCTGATGGCCGTACCCACGATGGTGAACGTCTCCATGCGGGCGTTGAGGATGAGGCTCACCCGGTCGCCCGGCGAGAGCCCGTGTTCGCGGGCGAAGGCCTCGCCGAGAATGACCTCCTCCTCGCGGTCGTCGGAAAAGCCCGAACCGCGCACGAGCACGATGCCGTTAATTGTCTTGTCGAAGCCGCGGGCGGGCGCGGAGATGAGCCGCCCGGAGATGGGCTGGATCTCGCCCGGCACGTCGACGATCACGTCGAAGACCACGCGGGTGTCGATGGCTTCGATGCCGGGCAACAGGGCGATCGGCTCGGTCGCGGTGAGCGGAGCTTTCTTGACGTCCACCCAGAAGTCGGCGAATCGGCTGGATCGGTAGTAGTCGAGCTGGCTGGCCGACAGGATGCGCTGAGCGAGCCGCATGCCGACGAAAACGCCCGTGCCCACGGCCATGATGGCGATCACCGTGACCAGCGTACCGGCGCTGGCCAATGTGTCACGCACGAGTTTGCGGTTCAAGACAGGCATGGGCATGTGGGAATGTGCGAATGTGAGAACGTGGGAAAGTGAGAATAGGGGAGTGCAGTGTATCTCTTTCGCGCATTCACACGGTCACACTGTATCACTTTTGCGTGTGCACTTTATCACTTTCGCATTCCCACTTCTCCTTTCACCATTCTATCTCGTCCGCGGCGACAGGCGTTTCGTTTTCATGTATCTCGGCCATGTGGCCGCTAGCCAGGCGGATGGTGCGGTTGGCGATGGCGGCAATGGCCGGGTTGTGCGTGATGATGATTGTCGTCAGCCCCTGCTCTCGATTCAGTTGTTGCAGGAGGCTGAGCACGTTGCGGGCGGCGGTGATGTCCAGAGCGCCGGTCGGCTCGTCGGCCAGGAGCAATTCCGGACGTTTGGCCAAAGCTCGGGCCACGGACACTCGCTGCTGCTCGCCGCCCGAAAGCTGGGCCGGGAAGTGCTCAGCCCGCTCGCTCAGTCCGACCATGGCCAGAGCCGTCGCCGGATCGAGCGGGTCGCGGGCCAGCTCGGTCGCCACCTGCACGTTCTCGTATGCCGTCAGCGTGGGCATGAGATTGTAGAACTGGAAGATGAAGCCTACCCGTTCGCGACGGTAGTCGGTCAGCTGGGCGTCGCTCATAGCCGTCAGGTCATCGTCGCGATACCACACCCGCCCCCTTGTCGGCCGGTCCAGCCCGCCGATGAGATTCAACAGCGTGCTCTTGCCCGATCCACTGGGGCCGAGGATCACCAGCAGCTCGCCCGGCCGGATGTCCAGGTTCACATCGGCCAGGGCTTGCACCTCGACCTCGCCCATGCGAAACGTCCGTCCGGCACGTTCGAGCCGCAGCAGGGGTGTGTTGTCGTGCGATGACGCCATGCACCCCATGATATGCCCTCCGAGGCGAATGCCGAATGACGAAATCCGAATGACGAAAACGGGATGTTGCGGGAGATGCTTTCCGTTGAGCAGAGGCTTGCCGCGGTGGGGGCGGCACGATATAACGCAGCGGGCCATTTCAGGAGGCTGCACATGCGAGAATTCTCACGCTCGGTCGCGCTGTTGCTGTGTCTGGTGGGCGCGTCGGTTGCCTTGGGCGCTGATCGTCCGCCTAACTTCGTCGTCATCTTGGCCGACGATCTGGGCTACGGCGACCTGGGCTGCTATGGGCATCCGACCATTCGCACGCCCAACCTGGATCGCATGGCGATTGAGGGGTTGCGATTCACGCAGTTCTATTGTGCCGCGCCAGTGTGCACGCCGAGCCGGGCCGCTCTGTTAACGGGGCGTCTGCCCATCCGCAGCGGCATGTGCAGCAATGCCCGCAACGTGCTCTTCCCCGATTCGACGGGCGGCTTGCCCGAAAGCGAGATCACCATTGCCGAGGCGCTCAAGGCGAAACAGTATGCCACGGCGTGCATCGGCAAGTGGCATCTGGGCCACCTGCCGCAGTACCTGCCCACGCGCAACGGCTTTGATTATTACTTCGGCATCCCCTACAGCAACGACATGCTCAACAAGCAGACGCGGGGCGTGCCGCTCATGCGCAACGAGGAAGTGATCGAGAATCCGGCGGCGCAGGAGACGCTCACGCCACGCTACACGGCCGAAGCGACGAGATTCATCCGCGAGAACCGCGATCGGCCGTTCTTCCTGTACATGGCGCACACGTACCCGCACGTGCCGTTGCATGCGTCGGACGCGTTCAAGGGCAAGAGCTCGCGTGGTCTGTACGGCGACGTGGTGGAAGAACTGGACTGGGGCGTGGGGCAGGTATTGGACACGCTGCGCGAGACGGGATTGGCCGAGCGGACGCTCGTATTCTTCACGAGCGACAACGGGCCATGGCTGGTGAAGAAGCTCGACGGCGGATCGGCCGGCCTGCTCCGCGAGGGCAAGGGCACGACGTTCGAAGGCGGCATGCGCGTGCCGGGCATCGCGTGGTGGCCCGGACGCGTAAAGGCCGGCAAAACCGAAGGTGCGATCACGCTCGAACTGGCTTCGACACTCGATCTGTTGCCGACGATCCTGTCGCTGGCGGGAATCACGCCGCCGTCCGATCGTCCGCTCGACGGCTACGACATCTCACCGGTGCTCCTGGGCACGGGGCCGTCGCCACGTCAGGGCATGGTCTTCTACAACGGAACGGATTTGTTCGCGTGGCGCAAGGGGCCGTACAAGCTGCACCTGTCCACCAGCCTCTACTCGCAGAAGGAACGCGTGAATCACGACTCACCGCTGCTGTTCGATCTGCTGAAAGATCCGTCGGAAAAGCATGACATCGCCGCCGACCACCCCGAGATCGTGCAGGACATCCTTGCGGATATCGCGGCACACAAGGCGAGCGTCGCGCCAGCGCCCGATCAGTTGGCAGGACGGGCCAGGTAGGCCGCGCGTTCGCGAGTCAGTGGTCCGTGGCCAGTAGTCAGTTGTCGGGTCCTTGGTCCGTTGGTCAGTCACGGTTTCGGGGGACGGGCATCTTGCCCGCCTGTGCTCCTTGCGCGATGAACCTTGTCAACGGATCGACCACTCGACCGCTGCCCGCGATCGTTCACCACGGACCACTGACAACTGACCACTGACTAGAACGTACACGTCAGGCCGCCGTCGGCGACGAGGACGTGGCCGGTGACGTAGCTCGACTCAGTGGAGGCGAGGAAGAGGATGACCGGGGCGATCTCTTCCGGCGACGCCGGCCGGGCGAGGGGAATGCGGCGGCCCTCGACGTAGTTCTTCTTGAACCACTCGGATTCCAGTTCGTTCTTTCCTTCATAGACGGACATGGGGGTGTTCACGAAGCCGGGAGCGACGGCGTTGGCACGGATGCCGTGCGGAGCGAGTTCGACCGCCATACAGCGCGTAAACTGGTTGACCGCCGCTTTGGCCGCCCCGTAGCTGGAGGCCCTCGGCTCAGCCTGCGTGCCGTGGATGCTGGTGACGGCGACGATGCGGCCCGGCGTCTTGGATGCGATCATGGCCTGGGCTGTTTCACGCGCCAGGTGGAACGCGCCGAGCATGATGACGTCGAACATCTTGCGCCATTGGTCGAAATCAGCCTCGGGGAAGGGCGCAGGATCGTAGAAGGCCGCGTTGCTTACCGCGATGTCGAGTCGGCCGAAGCGCTCCAGGGCGACGCGAACGGCCTCCTGTGCCGTCGCACGTTCACGGATGTCACCAGGCAGGACGGCTACACGGTCGGGCTGGCCAATCTTTGCCGCCACCTCTTCGAGCTTCTCGCGACGCCGACCGTTGATGACGACGGCAGCGCCCTCCCGGACAAACAACTCGGCGGTGGCGGCACCGATTCCGGTCCCCGCGCCGGTGATGATGGCAACCTCGTTGGCAAGTCTGGGCATTGATCTGTATCTCCTGCTATCGGTTTTGGGGGAGGCGTCTCGCCCGCCTCGGAGGCAGTCAAGATGCTCGCTCTCCGAAACATGGCAATCACGTGATGCGGCCGTCCGTATCGACGTTCGATACGTCGTCGCGGCCGGTAAAGATCACGGCGGCCGTTTGTGTTTCCAAAACTTCGCCAGGCTGCAGACGACCGCAATGGCCATGGGCGGCCGCCTGGGCAAGGTCATAGGGCCAACCCGTGCACGGCTCGAGGATGGCCACGTGCAGGCCGCGCCAGCCGCCGTAGCTCTGGAACAACCAGAGCGTGTTGAACACGCTGCGATCAAAGGCCAGCGCGAAGCCACAGCGCTGACGCCGATCGACGACGGCATACCAGCCCGCCTTCAACTCGGTCAGATACACCATCTCATAGCCACAGACGCCGGTCGACGTCGGTACTTGGCTGAGGTCCACCTGGCCGCTGCGACCGGGAGCGAGGGGCCACTCGAACTCGCTCTGTGCGGCGGCGAGTCGGCCCATGCCGGGTGAAGCGACGATGCCTTTGGACGCAGGGATGACAAAATTGTGCCCGGGCCTGACGGCCAGCGCCGGATGCTGCGCCCACAGATAGTCGAACGCGTGCTCGCCAAGATGCGTGATGCGACCACGGATCTTCAGTGCGGCCGAGGACGCCTCCAGCGTGATCCACTTCTCGATGCGCGTGGGCGTGATATGTCCTTCGGCTCGCAGGTACAGCGTGATCGCGTCAGCCGTTGATTGCTTGTCCCAGTCGAAGCGCCGAGTCCAATATTCGCCGTGATCGGGATAGAACTCGCCCGCGTGCTGACCGGCCGCGACGTTGGGGAAGCAATCGTCCCAGCCGCCGCAGAAGTTGTCGTCGTAGTTGCTGCCGTTGGGCAACAGCGTGGGCGGCAGTGCTGGATGATGCCAGAGATAGTCGCGATCGGTCGGCTTATGGACGAGATGCAGGATCTTGCCGCCGAGTTCGGGCAGCACGTCGACGCGCAACAGCTCGTTCTCCAGCCGCAGCACGCGACAGCCGTTGTACTGCCACCGATCGTCGAATGTTACACCCGCCATGTGTTCGTTTCGTTGAGAAACTATGAGCTGTGAGCGACGGGGCCAAAGGGTCTTGCCTGCTAGCCCCAGCCCCTAGGCCCCAGCCCTGCTTGTGGTGCACGCTTCCAGCGTGCACGTGCAGGCAGGATGCCTGCACCACAATGCCCTACAAGTCCGCCGCGTAATCGGGTTTGCCCTGGATATCCAGGCGGACGCGATAAAGCGGACCGCCGATGTTGGCCGCCTTGAAGTTGTATCCGGGTGGGGCGTACGGTCCCTCCCACGAGTTGGCGGCGGTGGTGACATACAGATCCGTCAGGTTCGGGCCGCCGAACAGACAACTGGACACCTGCATCATGGGCATGGCGATCCGGCGTTCCACCTTGCCTTGCGGATCATAGCGCACGACCTGCCCGCCGTACCACTGGGCACTCCAGACGAAGCCTTCGGCATCCACAGTCAGACCGTCGGGCAGTCCTTCGTCGGACGGGACTTGCACGAACACGCGGCGGTTGGAGAGTCGGCCGCTGGCCGTATCGACGTCGTATGCGTAAATCCGCCGGGCGAACGAGTCGGTGTAGTACAGCGTGCGGTTCTCGGGGCTGAAGCCCAGGCCGTTGCTGAGTTCGATGCCTTCGTCCACGATCTCGGCCGAGCCGTCGGGTTTGACGAGATAGAGCTTGCCGAACTTCTCCATCCCGTTGCCGCCCCAGTAGAGCGTGCCGGCATAGACGCGGCCGCTAGGGTCGGCCAGGATGTCGTTGAAGTAGAGCGACTCACCGGCGAACTCGCTGATCACGGTGCGATAGTCGTCCTGCCCGCGCCAGACATGCAGCCCGGTGGCCCCCGCGAAGACGTAGCCGCCCTTGGTGTTCAAGGCGACGCCCGAGACCATGAGCCCGGTGCTGATCCGCGTGACTTGGCCGGTATCGAGCGACAGCGCGTGCACGAAGCTGCTCTCGTTGTCCACCCAAAGCACGCGGTTGTTGGCGGCATCCCAGGTCGGAGCCTCGCCGCACTTGTCATTCGTGTTTGCGACCTGTTCGATGTGGTATGCCATGTCTATGCCCCGTGGTTAGCGGCCACTGCCGACGCAGTGCGCCATGACAAAATCCCAATCCAGCCGGACGCCCAGCCCCGGTGCGTTGGGCACCCGGACCTTGCCGTCGGGCTCGACGGGGAATCGCTCGATGGTGGTGTTCCACCGCAACGGCGACTTGCTGGTTGACCACTCGAGGATCTCCTCGTCCACGTGGTTGGCCAGGAAATGCAGATTAGCAGCAATTTCGATGTTTGTCTTGTAGCCGTGCGTGATGACCCGCTTGCCGCGTTCGGCCGCGGCGCGGGCGATCTTGCGGATGCCGGTGAAGCCGCCGACCATGGTGATGTCCGGCTGACAGATATCCGCCCCGCCGCGATCCATGAAGTCGATGAACTCATCGACGTGCGTCAGGCCCAGGTCGCCCACACCCAGCGGCAGACCGTGGCCGGACATGGCCTTGTGGCCGGCCAGGTCGTCCAGCGGCAGCGGGGCTTCCAGGAAGTAGATCCCGATGTCCTTGAAGATGGGCAGCAAACGCATGCCCTCTTCGACCGTGCGGTAGGCCAGGGCGGCATCGATGATCAGAATAGCGTCGTCGCCGGCTTCCCGGCGGGCGGTGTGAAGCAGCTCGGCGGTCAACTTCAGGTCGTCGAGCCACCAGGGGTCGGCACACAGCTTGAACGCCCGCAGATTCATGCCGCGGGCCTCGTTCACCTGCCGGCGGACCTCGTCGGCCTTTCGAGCGATGGGGTAAATCGTGCCGTAAGCCAGCACGCGGTCGCGGCGAGCCCCGCCGAGCAGTTCGTACACCGGCTTGCCCGCGGCCTGGCCGGCGATGTCCCACAAGGCGATGTCGATCCCGCCGATGGCGTGCATGACCAACCCGCGCCGGCCCACGTAGTCGGTGGCCTCGTACATGAGGTTCCACAGCCGTTCGGGATCGCGCGGATCTTCGCCGATGAGCAGTTCGGCGAGGCCGCGGGCGTGATTGTGAGCGGGCATGGCGTGGATGATGGCCTGGACGGCCTGCGGCAGCGATTCCACCTCGCCGATACCGGTGATGCCCTCGTCCGTGCTGACGACGATCGCGCAGGTGTCGTACGAACCGTCGAACAATCCGATGTTGGGATCCTCGACGCGCATGTGCAGGGCTTGAATGTTGGTGATCCGCATACGAGCTCCGTTGTGAAAGAGGATCGGACGAGACGAGAACGCCGGGGCCCACAGTCCGTTGTCGCTTCTCGTGCCGTTCCCGGTTACCGGCTTCCGCGCTTTTGGGGGGCGGGCATCTTGCCCGCCTTCTTCCTGTGCACGCTTTTGGGTGGTGCACGCTTCCCGCGTGCCCAGTGCAGGCAAGATGCCAGCACCACAACTGCCGTTCCACCAGCCCCTAGCCCCCAGGCCCCAGCCCCCAAAAGACCGAGGCGAGGCCACGCTTCATCCGTCGATCAACTTCTGGTACGACCTCATGGCCGTCAGCAGCGGTCCCTGGCCCCAGGGCACCACGGCATCGCGCGGCATCTGGCGATAGTGCTCGCGCCGCGTGCTGGGGAAGGTCTCATACGACACGCCGGCCAGCTTCCCGTTCGGCTCCACGTGGGTGAGCATGGCGGCTAAGGCACGCTCGACGGTCGGCAGATAGTCGCGGCTCAACCAGCCGTGCCGAATGGCCATGCTGAACCCATCCACGACAAATGCCGCGATGGACGTCTCCAAATAGGAATCCGGATCGTCGAGCACGGTATGCCAATCGCCGGTGGCCGCGTCCTGCAGCTTCACCAGCGCATCGGCTTGTCGGCGGAAGACGTTCAGCGCCGTCGTGCGGGCGGTGTCCGATTCCGGCAGGAACGCCACCGTGTGCAGAATCCCCAGCATGGCCCAGCCGTTGCCGCGTCCCCACAGCACGCCGTTGGGCCGGCGCACGCGCTCCTGCCAGAAGTGATAGAACAGGTTGGCGTTTTCATCGAAGAGCAGCTCGATCGATCCGAGCAGGTTCTCTACTGCCAGTTGGCGATACCGGTCCTCGCCGGTTACCGCGTACAGCCGTGCATAGAACGGCCCGTCGAAGTGCATGTTGTCCACGAACACGCAGGGCCCGCCGTTGGTCACGTGTCGGGCCTGTTCAGCCGTCCGAGCGAAGTCGGGATGATCCTCGGGCAGTTCCGGCGGCAACTCGATGGCGGCGTTCTCGTACCGCATGTACGCCCCGCCCTGCGTGCGCCGGAAGCCGGCCAGGTAGTCGGCATGCGCGCGGGCGAACGCCAGCAGGGCCGGATCGCCCGTCTGCTCGTACACGCGGACCAGCGCGACGCCCGGGGCGGTGTAATCGAACTTGCTGCGGTATTCGCGGCGGGCCTGCCATGCCTTGAGCAGACCGTAGACGTAGCCGGCGTACCGGCCGTCGCCCGTGAGTTCGGTGGCGTCGAGCAGTCCTTCCAGGCCGATGGAATCCGCCCAGAACCAGAGCTTCCACGGATGACGCAGGAGCAGATCGGCGGCCCCGGGGGCGATGCGGATGAAACGCTGGGTGAGTTCTTCGCTTGGCATGGGATGAGTTATAACGTTTCAGAATGCACTGGAAAAGCCCGCGGGCCGCGCCGATAATGGCCCGGCCACTCGGGCGGAGCCGCGGGCGGACCCGGCCCGGCGGCCGTTCCACCGGAAAGGAGCCTGGCATGGAAAGCCCCGCCGCACCCGTCTCGACGTCCCGGCCCGACGCTCGCATGGCCTGGTTCGTGCTCCTGCTCGTCCTGGTCAACATCGTTTGGGCGGGGCAGTTGTCGGCCGGCAAGTTCATCGCTCGCGACGATATGCCCGAGCCTTACCTGGGGCCGTTCGCGATCGCCTTCCTGCCGTTCTTCTTCATCACACCGCTGCTCCTGCCCTTCCTGATCCGTAATCGCCGCAAGAATCCGGATGTCCCGCGGCCCACGTGGAGCGATTGGCGGCGATTTGTGGTGGCCGGCGTCGGCGGACAGATGGTGGCACAGTTGGGCATGACCTGGGGGCCGCTCGAGGCCGATCCGTCGAGTTGCGGAATCCTCTATCTGCTCATCCCCGTGTTGACCGCGGTGTTCGCATCGGTTCTGCTGCGCGAACGGATTACGCCGCTGCGGATCGTCTGCCTGACCATCGGGTTGATCGGTGCGGGCGTCATCTCCAGCCAAGGCGTGCAGGCCGGATCGTTTTTCGAGTCGGCGTTCTTTGCCGGCAACCTGCTGATGCTCATGGGGTGCGTGGGGGCGTCGTTCTACAACGTCTATTGCAAGAGCCTCATGGCCCACTTCCATGAGCGTGATATTCTCATCTACAGCTACATCACCGCGACGCCGGCAAGTTTGCCGATCCTGCTCTGGAAAGAGCCGGACTGCTTCAGCCGTCTCGTGCAGATGCACGACTGGCGGGCGTGGGTCGCTTTCGCCTTCCTGACGCTGTTCGTGTACGGAATCTCGATGCTGATGCTGTTTCACGTCCTGCAGTTCCTGCCGGTCACCGTGGTGCTCGCTTCGACGTATCTCACGCCGGTGTTCGCGGTGGTGCTCGGCAAGCTGTTGTGGGGTGATCAGCTGACCCCGACGAAGATCGTCGGCGGCGCGGTCGTATTGTTGGCGACGGTACTGATTATGAGATATGACCACGGCGGCACAGCCGCGCCGCCCCAGGCCGCTCCGGGCGCTTGCCCGTCGGGGGATGCATCCGAACCACTTACGTCATCGTCATGATGCACGCGTCGTGCACCACGCTCATACCATGTTGTTCGCAGAACTGAATGGCCTCGTCGCTTTCGGCGCCGGGCTGCATCCACACGCGCGTGATGCCCGCATCGGCCGCTTCGCGGACAATCTTCTCCGTGACCGGCGGCGGCACGACCAACACCGCACCATCAACGGGCTCGGGCAAGTCGGCGAGGCGGGCATAGCAGGGATCGTCACCGATCTGCTGCACGTTCGGATTCACCGGGAATACGGTGAAACCTTTGTCCTTCAAGTTGTGATATACAATGTGGCCGTATTTCTTCGGGTCGTTCGACACTCCCACAATGGCGAAACGGCGAAACGTCAGGAACTCGCGCATAAATGTCAGCGATTTCGTCATGGTCATAGCGTTACTCCAGCCCGATTCTAGCACTCCAGCGCATTGCCGGACGAATCTGTCTGCCGGCGCCTCGGATTGAGCGCCCGTGTCTGGGGTGGTGCAGGCATCCTTGCCTGCACGTGCACGCTGGAAGCGCGCACCACAAGAAGGGGACTGGGGGCTGGCGGGCAAAACTGTTTGGCTCATAGCCCACAGCTCACAGCTATTTCTCGAAAATCAGTGACTTGGCCACTACGGGTATCACCATCCGGAAACGCTGGACCGGCCGGCCGATGTCCAGGTAATCCGCTTCGCCTGCGTCTATCTCATCGATCACTACCAGCGGCTGTTGCGGGCGATGCTCGGCGAGCGTCCGGCCTAGCAGACGGCCGAAGTTGTCTCGCATGGTGAAGACCCAGGGTGATGCAAGCCGGGCCCGATCGGCCGCTTCGGCCAGTGCAGTGGCAAAACGTACCACTGTGTCCCAGTCGGCCTGTCGCAGGTCGGGCAGCACGACGGCTGCGGGCTGGCCGGGCTCGAGCGAGCGCAGCGTTTGTTCGCGGACGATAGCCGATGCAATCGCCTCAGCGTCGGGAAGCTCATGCAGATGCCGCGGGAGCCGCAGCACGGGCAGGTTGCGCAGCGGCAATAAATCGGCATCGGCCCAGAGTGTTTCGCCGCTGAAGTCGATGGAGAACTGACCCGCGCCGATGACCGTGGCCCGGATGGGCTCGGCCGGATACTGAACGGGCCGGTTGCGAACGGCGGACGACGACAGCAGTGCCCGGGCGAGGAGTTCACCCGTATCGCCGAAGCCGTCGGGCAGCGGCCGGTCTTGCTCGATGGCGCTCATCAGGTCGGCCACGCCGCCGGAATAAAACACGATGTCGGGACTCGGCGGAACGCTGGCCGGCCGAGTGACCACGAACGGCTCGGCGATGGCCGCGAAGTTGCCTTCAATCGCTTGCTCGAAAGCGCGGACGCATTCGGCGATCCAGCGCTGTGCGGCCGACGCATCCGCCCGTGTTGTCCCGAGCAGCCGCTCGGCCGTCTGCGAGACAACGGCGTACTCGCCGTCTCGTGTGACGCCGGCGTCACTGTTTCTCACGAGATGACGTCCGCCCACTCGGATCGCGCTGGCCGCGACCGCCTCGCCATTCACGAACCATGCCAGATTGCTCGTGCCGCCGCCGATGTCCACGTTAAGCGTGCAGCAACGGTGCCGACGTGAGTGCTCCGCCGCGCCGCTGCCACGGCCGGCGAGAATCGATTCCTGATTGGCGCCGGCCACAGCCGCGGCGAAGCTCGACGACTCGCCGGCCAGCCGTTGCACCACCTGTTCGGCATTGGCTTTCAGCGCCGTCTCGCCCGTGACGATGACCGCGCCGGTCAGCACGCCGGCGGGTTTCACGCCCGCTCGAGCGTATTCGCGCATGACGAATGCGTGGATGCGCTCCACGTCCACCAAGCCGCTGCTGTCGAACGGTGTGAAGAGGATCTCGCTACGATGAACGATCTCTTTTTCGAGCAGATGATGCCGACCGAACGGATCTTCGCCCGGGCCGAGCGTCAACCGCGAGATGACCAGGTGCGTCGTCGTAGTGCCGATATCCAGTCCCAACGACAGAAAGGAGGTGTTATCCAAAGCGTTCACATTCACGTCCCCAGAACTCGTCGCCGCGTCATGCGATCGATCGCGGGCACGAGCGTATTGGCGATCAGGAGAGCCCAGTACACTGCCGCGGGCACGCCCAAACCCACGCGCAGCAGGATGGTGGCACATCCGATGATCGCTCCGAAAAGAGCATGCCCGCGCGACGCCAGGGGCGAGCTGGCCGGATCGCTGGCGAGTAGAAGAACCACGAACGGGAAGCCACCCGCCGTCATTTGATACAGGACGTATGCCGCACCGACGGGCAGACCGTTCCAGAACGCGAACCCCGGCAGCGGGCAGAGCGCGACCGGCGCACCGGTCGCATGCGTGCGGACCGGGAAGATGCAGGCCGTGAAGGCCGCTGCGCCGATGGCCGCGAAAACCATGGGCCATCGCAACAAACCTCGCCACGCCAGCAGGCATGCGACGGCGAGCGCTGCAGCGACGCTGGCTTCACCGATAGCACCGCCGGCGACGCCGGTCAGCGTGTCCCACCAGGGCGGAGCCTGGTCGCGCACGAACGCTGCGATCGCCGACGCCGGCTGGCTCTCCGTAGCGGTCAGCGGCTCGCACAGCAACCGTTCGACGGATGGCATGAGCCACGCCTGGACGCCCGGGCTGGATGGAGTCGCCGTCGCCCAGGTCGATAGCGCGGGCAACGGCTCGGCGCGATCCAGGCTGCCCCAGAATAGATGCTCCGGGGCGAGCACCGGCCAGCGGGCAGGGTTCATGTCGCTTGCGAACAGGATCTGCACGGTGACGCGGGCCAGGGCAACGGGATGCCAGAGATAGTTGCCGATACCGCCGGCCAGCGTCTGGCCCACGAGGACGGCCACAGCCGCGCCCACCGCGACCACACGCCACGAAACCATGGGCGGCAACGTGCAGCCGAACAGCAGGCCGATCAGCAGCGCGTGGCTCTCCGACCATGAGGAACTGCTGCCCTTGATCGTGTTAAGCGCCGACTCGACCAGGAGCGCGACGCCCACGGAAATGGCCAGCACGCGAACGGTGTACCACCCGAACAGGGCGAGGCCCGAAACAGCCAGCGCAGCCGCGGCCAGCGCGAAGCTTGCCGTCAGCTGCAGGATGCCCGGCATGACATGCCAGTGCGGCGCCGGTCCCACCCGCAGCATGCCGGCGTCGGGCAGAAGAGCCGTCGAATCGTGTTGCTTCGGCTGCGTGGCGGTCACAGCGACCCTCCCGTCAGCGACGAGTCATGCTGGTGATGCATCATCTTCTTGGCGTTGCCAGACCCTGCGTTCATCACTGCCCGTTTGAGCGTCATCACGCCTTCGGCCAGCGGTAATTCCGCCGGGCACACGTAACTGCATACGCCGCACTCGAGACACGCCTGGGGATACAACGCGGCTGCGCGGCTGACGTCAGCACGCTCGGCCAGGTTCAACAACGCACGTGGATCCAGGCCGACCGGACAGTCGTCCTGGCACCATCCGCACCGTATGCACGGGCCGGGCACCGGCACGCGATCGCTCGCGCGATCGAGCACGAGCAGCGTGCTGGTGCGCTTGGTAGTGACCACGTCGAGATGCCCGACGGCACGGCCGGTCAGCGGACCGCCTTCAATCACCCGCCGGGGTGTGTGCTTCAGGCCGGCATGGCTCAGTATGTGTGCGAAACTCGTGCCGAAGGGCACGCTATAGGTCACGGCCTTTTCCATCGCGGGACCGGCGACAGTGACCACACCACACACGAGCCACGACGGCAAGGGGGCGGACGTCGCCGGATCGGGTTGTCGTTGTCTTTCTTGCACAACGTCCGCTAACTGCATGAGCGATTGCGCTTCGAGCACGAGCACACCGGCATCGAGTGTGCCGGCTCCGGGCGGCGTCGCTCGGCCAGTCAAGCGGTGCGCCAACAACACCGGCGCACGTTGCGGGTACTTGTTGACCAGCGCTGCGATGGCGATCCGCGAGTGGCGGGCCGCAACGCGCAAGCTCCTCACCATCGCACGATCCGCACGGTCGACCGCGATCCAGACGCGCTCGACTGCGAGGATTCGGCCCAGCCAATCGGCCGCTCGCACCAGCGCGTTGCAGTCTTGCCGGCTCGGCGGCCCGGCCGGTAAACAGGCCAGATCGCCGGCGAGCGTGTTGACGATTAACTGGGCGATGCGTCGCCCTCCGGTTTGTCGCAGGCACTCCGCCAGACTGGTCGGACTCGGCTGAAAGTCGATCAGGCCCGCCCATTCGGCAGCGGCAACCAGCGCGTCCAGATCCACGGACGGCAGCTCCGTGGCGTGGCGATCTCCGGCCCCACGTACCACGCCAGCATTGCCATACCGCACGACATCTTGTTCGAATCGTCCGATATCGACCTCGATGCGCACGGCCGGAACGTTGCTCCGCCACGCGGTATCGACGGCTACCACGCCCGTCACGCGTCCCGCCGCGGGCGCGTGCACGTCGAGGGCGCCGGGTACCGTAGCTTTGGCGATTCTCTGCCCCGCCTCCACTTGCTGGCCGGCCTTGACCAGCGGCGTTGCCGCAGGCCCGTCGTGTTGGATCAGCGGGACATCGAGAACGCTTGGCGCAGGCAGTGGCTGAAGGGGGCCCGAAGTGCGGAATGCCGGCACGGGTAGGAAGATACCCCCACGCAGCGATTTCGGCCGGCGCAACAGTCTGTCAAGAAGACCGGTCACGGCCGATCAGGCTAGCGGCCGGCCGGAACCTTGGCAATCCGTGTGAGATTTCTTCCGCAACCGTTCGCCCGGAGCGAGCCAGCGGTCTACATTAATTGGCCATTATTTCGCTGGTTTCTTCCCGGATACTGGATCACGGTGACTCGGAATGCCACAGACGGATGCTGCTTGGGAAGTGTCGGTTGAAGATGTAAAGCGCATGCTGGATGCCGGCGAGGACATCGTGCTCCTGGACGTCCGGCAGCCCGAGGAGTACAACCTCGCCCGCATCGAAGGGGCCATCTTTATTCCGTTGGGGGATCTGCCGGCCGCACTGCCTCGGTTGCAGGAGCAGGCGGACGGCGCGTTGATGGTCACGTTGTGCCATCGCGGAGCGCGGAGCCTGCAGGCGGCCGTGTTCCTGCGTCGCAGCGGCATTGACGCAGTCAAGAGCATGGCCGGCGGCATCGACGCCTGGTCCGAGCGAATCGATCCTTCCGTCCCACGCTACTGACTGAGGGCATCCTACGGGGGGCGGGCGTCTCGTCCGCCTCGAGTTGGGTGAGACGGCCATTCTTCCGCCTGAAACAAAGGAGACAGGCGGGCAAGATGCCCGCCCCTCGGGGTCATCACGCTCGCAATTCCAATCGAACGTCCAACTTCTCACCGGCCGTTACCACGGCAGGCTCGTCGAACCGGATGAGCGCGTGCCCGCCGGCGACGGTTAGCTGCGCGGCGGTCTCGCGTTCGCTGATCGTAAACCTGCCGGTGACGCGCTTTGTCTCGGCGGGCAATCCCAACCGCAGCTCGGCGAGTTCACAGCGGCCACCCGCCACGGCCAGCGTATTATGCTGTCCGCCTCCGCGGCGTTCCTGACTGAACGTCCCCCAGCCCTCGGCTGTCGTGAAGAACGAACGATGGTTATCGGGCGAGAGCCTGGGATCGAAGCCCAAACTGCGGGCCGGGCCGTTGTATGTGTAACCCTGGGCGGCCAGCAGTAGCGACCAACTGCTCAGCGCACGAGCGTAGTAGTCGCCGCATTCGATCTCGTTCCAGGGGCTTTTTTTGCGGCCGTCGTAACGCTCGCGCACGCCACGGACGATGGCCAGGCCCTCTTCGATCTGCCCCACATAGATCTTGTGTGCCGCCACCTGGTACTCCACGCCGGTCCACACCTCGTCGCGATAAAGGATGGGGTCGGCCGGTCGCCCGCCTTTGGGCCACGAGCAAATGAGCAGGCCTTTGTCGTCGCCGTCGGCGAACTGCAGAAAACGCTGCGTGCCGACAAAGCCCTTCTGCGTCCAGAGCCAATTGTGTTTGAAGATGGCCGTCAGCGCGCTGCGCACCTGCTCGGCGGGCAGGATGTCGCCCAGGCCGAGTACGCACGCCCACCATTGCCCGACCACTTGGTCGGCCAGGCAGCCCTTGCCGTAACCGCCGGTGAGGTTCTCTTCGATTTGAATGTAGTACTCGCCGTCGAAGAGCTTCTCGGCGGCGTAGGCACGGCCCTTTTCATACAAGCCACGATAGCGATCCGCGGCAGCGTCGTCGTTCTTCAGCCGGGCCATCTCCTCGGCCGCCCGTAGCGCCGCCAGATAGAGCGAGCTGACGAACGTGTTCTTGCCGAAGATCACGCGGTCGTACGTGTTGAACTGCGGCTGGTCCATGATGCCGTCCGCGTCCTTATCCCACGCTTCAATCGCGTAGTCCATCGCCTTGCGGATGCGCGGCCAGAACGCGTCCAGAAACGCGTTGTCCGCACTTTGCAGGTGCTCGCGGTAGGCCTTGAGCACGGCCCCGCACTGCCCGTCGGCGACGGCGATCTGACCGCTCGGCACGGTTCGCGGCACGGATACGCGGTGATGCGTGCCTCCGTCCTCGCGCTGCTGGTACTGCAACTCCGTGACTCGCATGTCGCGTTCGAGGGCGGGCCAGAGCTTGGCGAGCGTCTGCTCGTAGTTCCACACGTGGTTGCAGTTCATGGGGCAGCAGCCACCGCCTTGCGGGTTACAACCCTCGAAACCGTAGAACGTGCCGTCCTTGATGCGGAAGCAAGTCGGCGAACGGAGGATGGATACGTTGGCGGCCACCGCATCGATGAAGTACTGCGGCAGGCTGGTGTCGAACATGGCGTCGCGATAGGCGCAGGTCGCGCTGCGCAGCCGGGGCAGCTCGGTGGCGACGTGCCGTGCGACCGCCTCGGCATCGCGAAACCAGTTGTCGTACATGTTGCCGACCAGCGTCGCTTTGTTGTTGCCGTGGCGGTAGTTCTGCTGCGGGTAGTACTGGTTGGGGAAGTGCCAGGCGATGATGAACGTCCCCTCGCCGCTTTGTTCGGGGGCGATCGTTCGTGTGTGAGCGATGGCCGCGTTGACTGTCCGACCGGCCGGGCTGGGCGCAGCCGCTGCATCGGCGTCCTTCGCCGTGCCCGTCTCCGCAAACTGCGCGAACAGCTCGTCGCGGTCGGTCCACGACGCGCGAGCCGCCGCGCCCGTATCGACGGTCGCCAGGCACATCGTACCGAACGACGGCGCGGTGTCAGGCTGACCGCGGGCGGGGCGATACTGCAGGTCGGCCAGGCGGGCGATCAACTCCAGCACGTTGTCACGCTGGCGGATCGGATCGACACCCGGGCGAAGCGTACCCAGTTCGACAGGTACGCGCATGACGCGGCCCGTGCCGAAGGCGACCGCGGTCATGGGTTCGGCCGCTGCCGCCAGCCGAATCATCTCGTTCCACTGTTCGGCATCGGCCGCGGTGATCGCGTCGATGGGCAGATTGCTGAAGCGGATGTCGTCGGCGAGCACGTGGCCCCAGCCGTCGGAACGCCGATCGACGATTTCGATACGGGCCTGCTTGCCGGCGAGCTCCCGCACGTCCCACTCGACGCGGCGGAGTTGCTCGGTGTTTTGGCCGGTCTCGCTGCGCACCACCTTGCCGTCGACGAGCAGGTTCAGACAGCACTGGCCGGGGTATTGCCCGCCGCCGATGAGGAAGGAGATGTACCGCTGCTCGACGGTGAACGGCGGCGAGCTCAGCCGGCCTTGCGGAAGATCTGTGCCCTGGTACGTGTTGACCAGCCCCGCTCCCGTGAAGCCGCTCACTGGGTTTTGATTGAGCTGCGTGCCCGTGGCCGGCCCGGTGCCGAAAGCGTTGCCCTCCACGGTCCAGTCGCCGTAGTCCTTGCCGTCGAAGCTGGCGAACACGGTTTCGCGCCGCTCCTCGCCGGCGGGGGCGGTGGTTGTCACGCCGTCCATCAGCGGATTGGCCGCTCCGCTGAGCAGCAGGAAGCCGCCGCGTTCGCGCACGTCGGCCGCCACGCGACCCAGGATCGAACCGCCCAGCAATTTGAGGTTGCCCTCGGCCAGCCAATAGATGGGTTTGGGACTCGCGCTTTTCTTCGCGCCGACCAAGGACGCGATACTCAGCCCTTCGACGGGGGCATCGTCCATGATGGGCAGGTTCGCATGATCGGTCATGATCTCGACGGCCGGGTCGATGCGGGCGGGCGTGCCGGGCTGCGCCCGCATGGCAACGGCAGTGAAAAGGCCGTCGGCGATTCGTTCATTGATGTTACCGCCATAGCCGATGTGGCGGACGCCGGATGCCGAACCCGATCCCGCGTGACCCACCGCATTCTGCAGCGTACCCAGGAACGAGATTTTCACCGGTTCGCGCGTTCGGTTGCGGGCCCGCAGCGTGAAGATCGCACAGGGCAGGCCGGAACTCTTCTCGTCCAGCGGCACGAGCGGGTTAAACGCTTCGAGTTCGAGCTCCACAGGCAGCGAATCATCCTTGAAGGTGAATGTGGCCACGGGATATCGGCCCAGGAGCGAGATATCCTCGAACCCCTTCGCCGGCCCCATCGCCGACGCCTGCAGTACGCGGACCACGGGCGGCTTGCCGGCCTGCTCGATGCGGACGGCAAAGAACGTGTCGTCCACGTACGTGTCTTTCTGGATGTTGTTGAAGATCTGCCAATTGACCAGCCGGCCCGCGCCGTTGAGCCAGACAGTGCCCGTGCCGATGCCGCCCAGCGGGAAGATGATTTCGCGCAGGTGAGCCCCGCGATAGACGATGGGCTCGCCGGATTTGTGCAGCGATTCGAACCATTCGCGGCTCGGCGGCACGTGTGCTTCGGGCGGGATGAATCCTTCCGGCGCCGCTTGCGCCTGGCCGGCTGCGCTGCCGGCGATCGCCCCGGCCAGTGTGGCGCCGAGCTTGAGGAAATCACGCCGATTGACGTTGGCTTTGCAATCGCACGAGGCGGGACATGCTTCCACGGATTGGTCCTCCTTGGGAGACGGGCAGCTTGCCCGGCTCAAACCGCTGTCCGCGCAGCACGCATTGGACGGACACGGCATTAGCCTCCCGCCTCTGCCGGCCTTTGTCAAACCACCGGCATGCCACGGATATTCATGAGTCTAACCACAGATAACCAGACGGACACGCATAAAGAAGAACTGAGCTCGTGGGTCTTGTCAAGGTGAAGCGAGCCACGGGGGCACGCAAGCCTCAGGTCTCGAGCCGCGATGGAGAAAAATGTCCGCAGATTTCGCAGATTGGCGCAGATTGGCGGAGCGGAATGCTTGGTGCGTTCTGGCTGGCGAGGGGCTATCGTGAGTGACAGTATTATGCCTCATTTCGCTTCTGCTCGGGCAAAACAGCCCTCAACATGAATCACTTTTTCGCTCGAGACGTGCGACCGAATGCGCCTCTGAATCTGCGACTATCTGCGAAATCTGCGGACCAGGAAACGGAACTGGAGCGCACTCCAGGATACGAGCGCAACTCTCCCGGGGGGAAGATGGGCGGGATTGATAGAGGCGGGCAAGATGCCCGCCCCCGAAGAGAGTGCTCAGGCGGTGAAATCGAAGACGCGGAAGGCGGCCCAGTTCTGCTTGTACTTGCCCACGTACTCGAGGTGGAGCGGATGGTCGGCGTACGTCTGCAGGCCTGCCTTGTCGTCAAAGAGGACGGTCAAGCCGATGTCGTAGTCCTTGACGTTGACGTCCCGTTGCATGGTCGCGTCGCGGCGACCGCTGCGGACCAGGCGAACGGTGGGGATGTGGCCGAGCAGATTCTGGGCGTCGGCGATCTGGGCTTCGATGTCGGCGTCGGCCGTCTCAGGCTTGCAGCTGAAAAAGACGCAGTGAACGTATTTCATAGTCTCCTCCAAAGACCGTCTTTGAGCTGTGGGCTAGGGCTGTGAGCCGGACGGGAACGCCGGGCCTCCGGATCCGGGCAAGCCCGCCGGCGAGTTTTATTTTCCGATAGTTTTTATACAATTCCGACCGTCGATCCGCTACCCGTGGGACGGAGACCACAACGTGGCGACACAACAACCGGGGCCGGGTGTCCGAGTGATCCCGAAGCAGCAGCGAAGGATGGGGCCCCTTGGAGTGGACTCATGCGGTACGTCATCGCGCTATTGATAGCGCTGCTTCTCAACGCCGGCGCAAACCTGATGATGAAGTTCGGCGCCAAACGTCTCGCAGCCAACGGCGGACTGATCCCCGGCAAGGGCGTCGAGGGACTGATCAATGCCGTGACGAGCAACTGGGTGCTGATCCTGGGACTGTTTTGCTTCGCCACCAACGTGATCTTCTACACATACGCGCTCAAACGCATCCCAATCAGCCTGGCCTATCCGATCATGGTGGGGGCAGGCTTTGCCATCATCGCCGTGGTCGCGTGGCGCTATTTGGGCGAGACGCTCTCGGTCGGCCAGTGGCTGGGCGTGAGCCTCATCCTAGCGGGCATAATCCTGGTGGCACGTGAAATGCGGACCGTTGCGGGGAGCTGACAGGTCCGGATGGCCGGGTGGCAGCCGGTCGGTCCGCGCATCGGCCGAAGCGGGTCGAGTGACCGGCGTAACGGTCGAGATCCGGTACGTCGATGCCGGAGCCGGCTTGCCGAAGAGGCTCAGAACGGATTCCTGGGCGCCGGGCCAGATCGCCAGGGCGAGTGCCGCCGAGCCGATCATCGCCAGGAGTACACCGCGGACGCGCCATCCGGCACTATAGATCAGCGCGGCCGTGATCCAGAATGCGATCCCGACCAGACCTGCGACCGCACCACACTCCGACACTCCTCACCCCCGTGTGCGTCCTCGAAACCGCGGCAGCCTGACGCAATCTCGCGCTCGCGCAGTCTTGCCCCGCGCGATTAAATGAAGTCGATTTCCCCGGCGTCGGGGACCAGCCCGGCGCGATACCCGCGGGCGAGCAACTCGCGGACGGCCTTGCGGCCCGCCTCACCGTAGTCGAGCGTCCAATGGTTCACGTACATGCCCACGAACCGGTCCGCCAGATCCTTGCCCATGTCGCGAGCGTATTGCAGCGCGTGCTCGACGGCGGCCGCCCGGTGATCGAGCGAGTACTGGATGCTCTCCTTCAGAATCGCGGTGATTTCGCGCATGGCCGGCTCGCCCAGGTCGCGGCGGATGACGTTGCCGCCCAATGGCAGCGGGCAGCCGGTCTCCTCTTGCCACCACGCCCCCAGGTCCACCACGCAGTGCAGCTTCTGGTTTTGATATGTGAGCTGGCCCTCATGGATGATGAGGCCCGCGTCGGCCTTGCCGGCCGCCACGTGGTCGAGGATGTGGTCGAACATCACGACCTCGTGCGTAAATCTGCCCTTGCCCAACAGGAGGTTGAGGGCGAGAAACGCCGTGGTCATCTCACCGGGAACGGCAATCCGCTTGCCGGCCAGCCAATCGACGCTCACCGGCTCGCGGGTGACGACCATGGGGCCGTAGCCGTCACCCATGCTGGAGCCGCAGTGCGTCAACGCGTACCTGTCGGCCACGTAGGGATAGGCGTGGATGCTGATGGCCGTAATCTCCAGTTCCCCTCGCAGTGCCCGCTCGTTGAGCGTTTGGATGTCCTGCAGAACGTGCTCGAACTCCCAGCCTTTGGAGTCCACGTGCCCCTTGGCCAGGCCGTAGAACATGAATGCATCATCCGGATCGGGGCTGTGCCCGAGGCGAATCTTCTTCTTTGCGGTCTCGCTCAACGTCTCTTCCTTTCCAACGGAGTCCTGCTATTTCTCCGAGAACTGAAGCCTTCGCAGACCCATTCTAAACCACGGTCGGGCGGTCGCCAAACGTCTGGTTGCCGTGGCGCCGGTGCGGGACCTACCATCCCGAGCATGATCCCTTCAGCCGATTTACCTTTGATCGTCAGCCGGTGGTTTCACTTGGGAGCCGTCATCATCGCCGTGGGCGGGACGGTTTTTCTTCGGCTGGTGCTGCACCCGGCGAGCCGTCGGCACTTGCCGGAGCGCGAGCAAGCAACACTGATCTCGGCGCTGGCTGCCCGGTGGTCGCGCGTACTGTATATCTGCATCGCCGTCATTCTGCTCACGGGAATCATCAATGCCGCGGTGATGCTGGGCCGTCACCCTGGCCAACCGATCTATCACTCGCTCTTCGGGATCAAGGTGCTCCTGGCACTGGTTCTGTTCTTTCTCGCCATTGCGATTACCGGCCGGAGTAAAGCCTTTACCGGCCTGCGGCAGAACCGGGCGAGATGGATGGCCGTGAACATCGTGCTGGCCGGCATCATCGTGCTGATCTCGAACATCTTGAAGTTCCTGCCGACGGCCTGACCCAAACTTGCATCTCAGCCCAAGAGTGAGCCACAGAGATCACAGGGGGCACAGAGGCAAGCAGATAGAATTCTTCTTTCGTGCCCAGTGGGGGGCTAATTCAATTCTCGGTCGAACTGAGGAGAGCTGTCCAGGATATCTGGCTCATAGCCCACAGCTCCCAAAAAACACCGCGGCCAGCGAACGAGTCGCGAGCCGCGGTGCGTTCTTCGGTTGGCAAGAGGTCGACGGAATCAGCAGTACTGCAGGACCGGATCCTCGCTCAGGACCTTCCGCAGCTTGTCGAGCGCGATGTTTTGAATCTGCCGGACGCGCTCCTTGCTCAAGCCGACCGAAGCCCCGATCTCCAGGAACGTCAGCCGCGAATCGGGATCCTCGGGGAAGCGCTGGGCGAGAATCCGCGACTCGAGCTCGGTCAGATTGCCGACGTTTCCGTCGAGCACGCGCTGCAGCCGTTCCACGTACAGCTCGGTGCCCGTGTCGGTCCGCGTCGTGGGACGTTCGAGCTTGACCTCGTGCTGGACCGGGAAGAGCTTGCGATACGAAGTCTCCCGCTTGCATCGCCGCATGAGGTCACGTGCGATCACCGTGCACGCGTACGTGCTGAAACGATAGCCCTTGTACGGGTTGAACTGATCGACGGCCCGAGTCAGGCCCAGCAAGGCGTCGCTGAGCAGATCATCCTCGTTCACCTTTCGCGAGCCCACGCGATGAACGACGGAATAGGCCAAACCCATGTTGGTTTCGACCAGATAGCTCCGCAGTTTCTGCCAACGCTCCTCCCAGACCGGGTCGTTGGGCGGGCCACTGAGCCGTCGCGTGCTGTCACGGCCGGCGAGGCGGGCACACGTCCGCAGCGCCCGGAACAAGACCTGCTCGTCGGGCGTTTCTTTCAGACCTTTGCCCGTGACGGTCCACTCGGCGACCGCGGCGGCTTGTTGGCGTGACATCGCCTGCGTGTCTTTCTTGCTGGCGGCGGCTTTCGACGATTCTGGCATGGGAGTCCTCCTCGACCTCATCCTGGCTTATTGCCAACCTGTCCGGCCCGAACAGGGGGGAGTTCAAGTTGCGAGACGGTTGTCATGGTCGTGATACATACATCCAATTGACACATGGGTCTATAAGAAGTCCTCATTAGGACTTGGCCTAAGCAGGTTGCCTAAGAGGAAATCGTATACCTGTGTCGCGATCGAACGCAGGCTGCGGCCCTGAAGGCCCGCTCTGTGCAGGGTCTTGCAGCGGTAAGCTGTGAGCTTTGAGCTATGAGACAGACAAAAAAGCTGGGGCGGGGAAGGGGCGGTAAGCCCTGCAGTTAGCTGGTCTTGGAGGAATCGGACATGTAGCCGGCGCGGGCGATCTCGAGCAGCGAGTCGACGCCGAGCTTCATCATGACGTGAGCGCGATGGATATCGACGGTTTTTCGACTCAGGCCCAACTCGAGCGCCACTTCCTTGTTGCCCTTGCCGGAAATCAGCAGATCAAGAACTTCACGCTCGCGCGGCGTCAGCCGGGCCAGCCGGGATTCAAACTCCGAACGGCGGGCTTGCTCCTCCCGCCGCTGAGCATCAATCCGCAGCGCCTGCTGGATACGGTCGAGCAGCGTCTGGTCGTCAAAGGGCTTCTGAATGAAGTCGATGGCGCCTTTCTTGACCGCGCCCACGGCCATGGCGACGTCACCGTGGCCGGTGATCATGATCAGCGGGATGTTGATACGGCGGGCGATCAACTGATCCTGGAGGGTCAGGCCGCTCATGCCCGGCATCCGGATGTCGAGCACGAGGCATCCCGGACGGTTGGGATCGTACTGAGCGAGAAAGGCGTCGGCGCTGGCGAACGTCTCGACCCGCATGCCCGCCGACTCCACGAGCAGCTTGAGGGCCTTGCGGACCGCCTCGTCGTCATCCACCACGAAAACCGTCGGTTCCTGAGACATCACGACTCCGTGCCCGTGGACCTTCCCGCGGGCAGGACAAACCGAAACACTGCACCGCCGTCGGGGGCGGGTGTCGCCCAGAGCCATCCGCCGTGGAACTCGATGATGGAGCGGCTGATCGCCAGCCCGATCCCCATGCCTTCGGCCTTGGTGCTGAAGAAGGGCTCGAAAATGCGCTCGCGATCACCTTCCGGCAGCCCTCGGCCGGTGTCCCGGATGGCTACCTCCACCTTATCAGGCTCGGGCATCGAGACCTCGATGTCAAGGCGCCGGCGGCTTTCCTCCGTATTTTCCATGGCCTCGATCCCGTTGTGCATCAGGTTCACGAGCACCTGCTCGAGCTGGATGGTGTCGCCCAGCACGGGCGGAAGGTTGTCAGCCACCTTGAGGTGGATAGCCACGTTGTGCGGCCGGGCCTCGGCGGCGACGAACCCGGCGGCCTCCCGGATCACCTCCTCCATGTGGATCGTCGAACGGTGGAAGGGCCGGCGGCGGCTGAACTCCCGCAGGTGACGGATGATGTCGCCCGCTCGCTTGGACTGGGCGACGACCTGTTCGATGGCTTCCAGCACCAGAGGGTCGGCATTTCCGGCCGATTTCAGCAACCGCAGCGAGGCCTGAGCCGACGTGAGAATCGCACACAGCGGCTGATTGAGCTCGTGGGCGATCGCCGAACCCATCTCGTTCATGGTGCTCAGACGCGAGACGTGGGCCAGTTCGGCTTGATGCTGGCGGGCTCGCCGTTCCGCCACTTCCCGCTGCGTCACGTCCACCAGGCACAGAAGCAGGCCCTCGACTTGGCCGGCGGCGTTCTTCACCGGAAGCAGGCTCCAATCCCAGTAGCTCACGCCTCGCTCCGGATTGGACGCGTAGGTGAAGGGCTTGCCGTAGAACTCCACCGGCTCGCCCGTCTGCACCACACGGCGGAAAATCGCCTCGTTCTCCGTGTTCGGATACAGGTCGAAGTGGTTCTTGCCCGGAAAGAAGTCGGGACTGCGCTGGTCGTGCTCGGCGTATGCGCGGTTCACCCGCAGGAACCGGAAATTCGTATCGATGTAGGCCAGCGAGACCTGCGTCGTTTCGAAGACGCGCTCGAGAAGGGCGTTGGTCTCGCGGAGGGCTTCCTCAGCCCGCTGACGCTCCGCCACCTGCACCTGCAGTTGGTCGTTGGCGGCGGTCAGCTCAGCCGTTCGCTCCCGCACGCGGTCCTCCAGTTCCTGGTGGGCTCGCCGCAACGCTTCTTCGGCCTGTTGCCGCTGTCGCTCGTTGCGATCGCGGTGCAGCCGGGCGTGCAGGATGGGGGCGATGTGGTGGCAGATGGCTCGCAGAAGGGCCACGTCGTTCTCATCGTAGTCGCTGGGCTTGTTGGCGACGTTCAACAGGCCGATCACCCGGTCCTGGTAGATGATGGGCGAGGAAATCTCGCGATCCATCGCGATATGGCCCGGTGGGACCTTGAAGGGCTGGTTGGAGTAGAGAACGCGCTTTTCCGAGATAGCGCGGCCCCAGATGCTGTCGCCCCAAGTGTCGGGAGGAAATACTGCCGTTTTCCGTTCCATTCGGCATTCGGCGAACACTTCCTCCGTCATCGAGGGCGCGACAAGGTTGCCCGCCTCGTCGATGTAGCCGAACACGCCGTGCCGACTGTCCAGCGCATCGAGAACGATCCGCAGAACGCGGTCGAACACCTCGTCGCCGCCGGAGGTCAGGAAGGCATCGGCGATCTGGTTTCGCACGGCCAGCTCGCGCTCACTGCGATGCAGGCGATGCTCGGCCTGTTTGCGGCTGCTGACATCACGAATGATGCCGGTGAAATAACAGGTCGCGTCGGTTTCCCATGTCGCCACCGACAATTCCATCGGGAACTCGGAGCCGTCCTTGCGAAGCCCCACCAGTTCGATGGTCTGGTCGAACAACCGCGAACGCCGGGTTTCGAGAAACCGCTTGAATCCCGCGTGATGAGCTTCGCGATACCGCTCAGGCATGAGCAGCGTCAGCGGGCGGCCGACCATCTCCTCGCACGCATAGCCGAATATGCGAGATGAGGCTCGGTTGCAGAATACGATCGAGCCGGTCTGGTCGATGTAGAGAATGGCGTCGCTGGCCGTTTCCACGACCGAGCGGAACCGCTTCTCGCTCGTCTCGAGCGAGTGGAGAGTTCGGCTGTTGCACAAGGCGATGGAGGCGAACTCGCCGAACGCGGCGGCCATGCGAGCGTCGTCGTCGGTGAATCCGCCCGGCTTGTTGGACACGCCGAGCAGACCGACCACGCGGCCGTCCACGATCAACGGGGCGAACAGAACGTTCTCCAGCGGCGAATGCCCGGGCGGCAGCAGATCGGCCCATTGACTGTGGGGAAAGTCATTCTCGTAAACCACCCGTCCGGTCTCGAAGGCCCGCGCTCGCAAGCCGCGGATGGGCATGGGGGCGTTGGGATCAACGTTGCAGGCGTCCGTCCCGCTGTCCATGAACGCGATCTCGCTGGTCTTGCCGTCGGCCGAAGCCACCGACACGTACCCTGCGGTTGCTCCCAGGAGCTCCTTGCAGGCTGTGAAGATCGCGCGGGCCGCCGCCTCGAACGTGCGTTCTTCCATGACCGCCCGCACACCGGCCAGCAGCGCGGCCGTTTCCGCCGCTCGCCGCCGGGCGTGCTCGAGCGCCTGTTGCAAGGCCGCTTCGGTGCGCCGGCGCTCGGCGATTTCTTCGTTGAGCTTGCGGTTCGCCGCCTCCAGCTCGGCCGTCCGGGCCTGGACGTGAGCCTCCAATTCGGCCCGGGCGCTGGACAGCCCTTTTTCCACCTGCTTGAGCCGGAGCATCACCCGGATCTTGGCGACCAGCTCCTCGTTGTCCATGGGACGCGAGATGAAGTGGTCGGCTCCGGCGACCAACCCCTCCGCCCGCAGCCGGGGCGTCGATCCCTTGGCCGTGATCAAAATCACAGGGAGACGCTCGGTTTGCGGCTGGGCCTTGAGTCGCCGACAGACTTCGAGCCCATCCATACCCGGCAACTGAACATCGATGATCGCTCCGTCGAACGGTCGGCTGGAAGCCAGTGCAAGCCCCTCCTGAGCCGATCGGGCGGTGACCAGTTCGCACTCGGGCAGGTATGTCTCGATCAATTCTTCCAGCAGAAACAGGTTGTCCGGGCTGTCGTCGATGGCCAGGAGTGTGGACTTGCTCATGCCTGAACCCATACCGACCGGTTGTTCACGCCCGACCTACGGCTGCGGCCCGTCACATACGTCGATGACTTGCCCGTCGAAACCCAGGGCCATGTTGTCGGGCAGGCCGGCGTTGGTCTGAGCATGACTCAATTCGTGAGCGATGTGCGTGAAGAACGTTTGTCGGGCCCCGATCCGCCGGGCCGCCTCGATCGCTTGTTCGAGGTTGAAGTGTGTCGGATGCGGCCGGATGCGCAGGGCGTCGAGTACCAGCACGTCCAGCCCCGCCAGCAACGCAAAGGACTCCTCAGGGATGGTGCTGCAGTCCGTGCAATACGCGAAGCGGCCGATGCGAAAACCCAGAATGGGAAGATGGCCGTGGAGCAGCGGTATGGGCGTGATCGTCACGCCATTGATCTCGAACGGCCCGTCGATCTCTTTCAAATGCAGCTCGGGCTTGGCGCTCGGATATGCCGGATCGTTGGTGAAGGCATACGGGAACATCCGCTGCAGAACGTGCGCCGTCTGTGCGTTCGCATAGCAGGTCAGTGCCGTCCGCTGAAGCGCGTTGAACCGCCGCAGATCGTCCAGTCCGGTAATGTGATCCGCGTGCTGGTGCGTGTAGAGGATCCCGTCCACCCGCCGCACGTCGTTGGCCAGGCATTGCATGCGCAGCTCGGGCGGCGTGTCGATCAGGATGGCCGCGTCGGCAGTCTGCACCAGCACACTGGTGCGAGTGCGCTTGTCATGCGGGTCCGTCGAGGCGCACACGGCGCAGTCACAGCCGATCATGGGAATTCCATGAGACGTGCCGGTTCCCAGCAGCGTGATGCGCAGCGGCCCCATCGGCTTGTAGTGTAGTAGTTCGCTCCGGAATTGTCACACCCGGCGCGTCGCCCCTGCCGGAGCCGGGGGAACCCAACCGCGTGCAGACAAGCGGTGCGGCGGGTGAGGCGAAAGCGCGAACTCACTCGATGGTGAACGTCAACCGCTGCTGGTCCGTGGTGCCGCCGATGCGATCCTCGATGGTGACCTTGACCACGTACTCACCGGGCGGGAGCGTTGCGGGCAGGCGCATCGGGAAGGGGATGAAGAAATCGCGCCGCGGACTGCGGACGCGATCCTCGATGTTGGGTTCGTTGCGTTCCCACACGATGGTACCGGCGGCGTCGAACACCTGCACGCGCTCGCCCAGAAGCGTGCGAAGCCGGTCGTCGTTCGTCGGCTCACTCCGATAGTTGGCTACCTCGGTGTAGACGTAAGCGTGGATCTCGTTGCCGGCCTTGAAACGCGCCGGACTGATCAGGTCGTAGTCGCCGTAACTCGACACTTTGGTGACCAGGGCGATGCGGGGGATACTCACGCCGGACTGCTGACCCAGCAGGCGGCGAAGTTCGTCGGCGGCGGCCAGGGCGCTCGGCCCGGAGTTCAGCGGATCAAGCATCGCCTGTCGGGACGTGGTGACCGCCTTGACGATCGAATCCAGCAGTTCCGTCTGGATTGGGTCCATCCCTCGGATCGGTTCGCTCAGCTTGTCTTCCATGCCCGCCGCGACATAGAGCAGCCGCAGACGCAACTCGTCTTCGGGATGAGGCGGGCGTTGCTGTAGTGTTTGCTCGATCTGCGCGATCACGCTTTCGAGAGTCGCCGTGGGCGCGGGTGGTTCCGTCACCGCCGGCTGATTAGCCGTCGCCAGCGTCGCATCGGCCGTGACGGCGGCGACGGTGACCGGGCGAATGTCGGTGATGCTGACCGTGATCGTCGGAGCCGGCGTCGGCGGAGGCTGATCCACCGCTGCGGGCTGAATGAACGGGATGGGCCGCGGCGATGGCGAAGCGGCCACTTCGGTGCGAGCCTGCTGAGCTTCCGTGACTGCCGTCGGCGCATTGGCGACCATGGGCACGGCCGGCTGTGTGGTGGCGGCTGAGACGGGTTGCGGTTGAATTGCCGGTTGAACCGGCGCGGGTTGCGCATGAGCTTGAGCGACAGGCAACGGATTTGTCAGCGTGGTCCCCGGCGTCGATTGGGTCGGCGTGTGCGGGGTGGGCGCCGGCGAACCCGACGGAGCCGCCGAGGCGATCGGCGCTGCGGGCGGCGGTGTGATGCTTGCGCTGACCGCCGGCTGCGTGGCCGACGGCACGGGCTGCTGGTGGATCGCCAGTTCAACGGCGGGCTGTGTGGATGTTACGGCGGGCGCAGGCTCAGCCGCAGCACCTTCCGCCATGGCGTCGATCTTTTGCGTTAGAGCGGCCACTGCCGGATCGGCCTGCCCTTCGGCATCCGCGAGCGCATCTTCGCCGGACGCCGGCTGCGCGGCCGGCGCAGGCTCTGCCGTCGCCGTTGGCTGCGCGATCGCCGCTTGCGGCTTGGCCGGCGACCAACCCACCGGCGGCGAGATGCCCCAACCCGGCTGCATGCAACCCGAAACGCTCGCCAGAGCCGCGGCGACCACCACGATAAGCATCCGTGCCGATTTCATGGTTGACCTCTCGCAGGTTTGTGCGCCCGACGTATTAGCGGGCTCTCTGCCGCAACGCCGCACGTCGCGACATGTCGAGGATGATCCTCTCAATCGACGTTCGAACGCTGGTCATTCCGGTCTTGGCCGCGACGTCCGCCGCCAGCAACTGGCTCAGCATCTCTTCGACGTCGGCGGTCGTGAAAGCACTCAGCTGACGGCGGAGTTGCTGCTCGTCGCGGATCCACAGCTCACGCATGAGTTCGCCGGTCGAAGCCCCCGCTTCCTCGGTTCGCTTCGCTTTGAGCAGACGCCGCACCGTAAACGCGATGCCGGCGATCGCTCGCATCTCGGCCGTTCGATCGGTCTGCCAGACTTCTTCCCACTGCGTCAAGGCTTTTCGCGTGTCCCCCTCGCCGATCGCCGCCAGAATGTCCCAGACCTGCTCTTCCTTCTGGTGGCCGACCAGCGCCTCGACGTCCTCCAGCGTGATGCGGTTGCGCCCGTGGGTGTACAGGGCACACTTCTGCAACTCCGCGTCCAGGAGCCCCAGCTCGGGACCGACCAGGTCCACCAGCTTGGCGGCCGCTCTCGACTCGAGCTGCACGCCGTAGGCTTCCTTGGCATGGCTCGTGAGCCAGGCCGGCACCTTATAAGCCGGTATCGCGTCGAACTTGAGTACCTTGCCCACATTGGTGATCAGTTTGTGCAGCCGCGTGTTGGCCGGCAGCGACTTGCACTCGATGAGCAGCACACCCGTAGGGCTGGGATTCGCGGCGTATTTCTCCAGGGCGTAGCGGTAAGCCGTGATGAACTTGTCCGCATCGCGCACGACAACCAGTCGCCGATCGGCCAGAAACGGCAACGTGCGCAGGTCGTCGAGCACGCTGGAAGCTTCCACCGTCGTGGTCGCACAGTCGTATTCGGCCAAGGTCAGCGAACGATCGGCGTTACCCAGCACGTCCTGCACGATCTGGTCCATGGCCCGGCGCTTGAGGAATACCTCATTGCCGGTCACGGCATAGATCAGGTCGGTAGTGCTCTTCGTCGCTGGTGCCATAAATCAAAGCACAAAGACGGCCGGACGAGCCGAGTGGGTTCCCGCGCGGGATCGCCGGTCGCAGTCTCTTCGTCACTTGTTCTGGTGCGTGCTGCTGACCTCGTCGTTCGACCCATACAGCTCGAGTCGCCGCTTGGCCTTGCTGATGACTTCCGTCGCCGACGGATCGAGCTTCATGGCCTGGCGCCAGTTCGCCCGGGCGTTGATGACGTCGCCGGTCATGAACAGGACATCCCCCAGGTCGAGCCACGCTTCGGCGTTGCGATCGTTGACTTTCAGCAGACGCGTCAGCATTTCGCGAGAGCGATGATAGTCCCGCTTGGCCACATACGCCAAGGCCGCTCCATACAGCGCGGATTCGTAGTTGGCGTTGCGCTCGAGCACCGCCTGGTATTCGGCGATGGCACGATCGTAATCCTGCTGGCGATAGAAGATCCCCGCCAGATCATGACGGGCCTCCAGGAGATCGGGATCGTGTTCGAGGGCTTCGCGCAGTCGCTCAGCTGCCACACCGTATTGTCCGCGCACCAGATGCCAACTGCCCTGGCGATACAGGTCAGCAGCCATGCGACGCTGTAGGAGATCGACGCGGGGCAGGGTCTCGGGCCGTGTCGTCGGGGCGCCCGGCGCCAGGTCGGACTTCGCCGTGCCGGCTGGCGACGGCTCTGCGCTGGTGGCCAAGGCCGGCCGGCTGGTCGGAGTCTCGGAGCGGGCTTTGGCGGCCGACAGCGAGGCATACTTGTCCAGCGAGATTGGACCGAACGTCCGTTCGACGGTGTGTCCGCCCTGGTCGCGCACGATGAGCTTGACCGTCACTCGCCCGCTCACGCTCTCCGGCACGCGCCAGTCGTACACGCCGGTGTTCGCGACGGCCGTGTCAATGGCCGTCCAATTCTGATCCAACGACGACTGGTAGGATAGACTCACTGGACGCGACCCGAAGTTGTCGTCGTGGGCGGTCCAGCGAAGCTGCAGGACTCGGCTGGTCGCGAAATCCTCTGCGGGCTGTACGCCATCCCATTGGGCCAGCGGAGGCGTCGCGTCGATGAACACCCATCGCTGCGGCGCCTCGTACGCTCGCGGGGCCGGTCGCGCCGGCTGGCCGGCGACATGGGCGATCAGCAGGAAGCCGTACAACCCCTCGCTCGGTGCGGTGAACACCAGTGGACTCGTGTGGTCTTCGTCTTTCCCGTAAGACTGCCAGCTCGTGCCGCGGTCGCGGGTGTACCAAAGCTCGACCTCGGTACTCGTGTCGGTGGGACTGACTTGGTAGTGCAGTTCGATCTCGCGGGATCGCACGCTGACCACGCGCGGCGGCTCGGCGGCAACCCGAGGCGCATCACCGGCGAGCGGCGCTGTCTCGGTGCTAAGCAGAGGGGACGCATTGGTGAGCCCGGCCGTTGCCGGTGCGAACCCGGACGACGCGGGCGCATCAGGCACGACGGTGGCGCTTACCCCCAGTTGCGCCTGGACGATCGAACTCGAGACGAGAAAAACACAAAACCCGATCTCAAGTCTGCTTTTTGACAGCGGCATCCTTGCCTCCTGGATGAAGCCGGATCCTCCGGCTTTCGAGTCATCGACACATTCCGGACCAAAACTGAAGGCCTCCGATGGGGCCTTCTTATTGGACCTGCTGACGTAAATTCTTTTAGTACCAATAGATATACCTGGCCACGGGCAGATAGGCCAACAAGAAAGCCATCTCGACGATCCAGCCCGCGGCGGTGACGGTAGCTTCAGTTTGCCCACCAAATCGCCTGGCCAGTACAAAGCTGGCCAGGTACGCGACCACCAGCATGCCAAGCGAGATCAGGACGGACCAACCCACGTGGAAGATGGTCGGGCTGACATACAGCACGGTCAGCGTGGTGATGGCCGCCCACCAGGTCATCACGACGGTCAGTCGGCTTCCGGCAGCCCACTGTCGCAGCCGGTCCGAGCCGTCGGGGGCGACGCGTCCGATGGTACCGGCCAGCAGGACCGCCCAGCGGCCCCACACGGGCATGAGGATGAGCGGCCGGTACATCACGTAGGGATACAGGACGCGCAGGTGCTGGCGCCAGTCGGCCGGCCAAGTGACCGCCCCGGCCGGCAACGATACCAGCAGGGCGAACTTCACTACGATGGCCGTCACCAGGAACACCACCATCGCCAGCACCGGCGACGACGACGGCGATCGAATCTGCCGATCAGGCCAGGAGCCCGCCACCGTAGCTGCTCCGGCCAGAAGCCGATAGCCCAGCCAGCAGACATCGATGGCCAGCAGGGCGGCCATGGGGGCCAGGCGAATGTGCTGATGCTCGCCGAGCCACAGCCACAGGAGCCGAAAGCTCGCGGCGTAGGCAGCGCCAATCAGCAGCCCCCACGCCGGCAACCAGACTCCCACGCCGAGCCAGCGCGGGCTGTCTGCGCCGCGGCTGGGATCGACCGGCAGGAGAAAGCGGCCCGCCAGTCGCCACGCCGATCGTCGATCCACTCGGACGTCGTTGCACTCAGGATTCACGAGCCTGCTTGACCGCTTGCAGCCACTTGGCGGCTTCCTGCTTGATGGCCGCGAAGTCGCGCTTCTTCACCCAGTCGCCGCGCACCAGCGCCGAGCCGATGCCCAGGGCACTCGCCCCGGCCCGGATGAAATCGCCGGCGTTTTCCAGTGTGATCCCGCCGGTCGGGATGATCTTGATGTGCGGCAGCGGACCGCGGAGATCCTTCAGATATTGCGAGCCCAGACTGCCGGTGGGGAAGACCTTCACCAGGTCGGCTCCGGCCTGCCAGGCTCGGACGATCTCGGTCGGCGTCAACGCCCCGGGCATGACCGGCACGCTGTAACGCTTGCAGATCTCGATGGTCGGAATGTCGGTGATAGGGGCGACGACGAACTGGGCCCCGGCCAGGATGGCCGCCCGGGCGGTTTCCGCGTCGAGCACCGTGCCCACGCCGATGGCCGCCGCGTCGCCCATCTTCTCGCGGGCCGCCTTGATCACGTCCAGCGCGTTGGGCGTGGTCATGGTCACCTCGATGCAGGTGAGCCCGCCTTCGCGCAGGGCGTTGACCACGTCGATGAGTTCGCCACTGCTCGACGCCCGGATGATGGCCACCACGCCGGTGGATTCGATCTGCTGAACGATCTGTGACGCTTTCACGTTGATGCTCCTCGCTGCACGTGCTTGATCGGTTGAACCCTTGCGAGCCGGCATGATACCAGGAAGCCGGCCCCTGCGGCAGGCGAGCCGTGCCCTCCATTGTCCCAGGGTTGACTTTCGGTCAAACTTCGGCTAGTTTGCAATCAGGGTGCAACATGGCCGAAAGCTCCGACTATTTCCGGAGGACGCTTCGTGGCGCCTGGTTGGAGGCGTCGCAGCAATTCCCTGTCCTGCTGCTTACCGGTCCTCGCCAGGTCGGCAAGACCACACTCCTACGCCATCTGCTCGAGGAGGGGCGACGATATGTGACGTTGGACGACCCTTTGGTTCGAGTATTGGCTAAGCAGGATCCGGGCCTGTTCCTCCAGCGCTTTGAGCCGCCCGTTCTCATCGACGAGATTCAATATGCCCCAGAGCTGTTGCCGCATATCAAATTGGCGGCTGACTCGCGGCGAACGCCGGGCCTGTTCTGGCTGACCGGATCTCAGCAGTTCGCGTTGATGAAGGGCCTGTCGGAAACGCTGGCTGGACGCGTCGCAATCATGAATCTTCTGGGGTTCTCGTTACGCGAGCGGTTCCAACTTGATCTCGATATCCCGCCGTTCCTGCCCACGGTGGATTGTCTCGACGCTCGTGAACGATCCATGCGCCAGTTACCTCTCGTGCAGGCTTACGACGCGATCTGGAAAGGCTCGTTCCCTGCTCTGGTTGCCGGACCCGTGAAAGACCGGGACCTATTTTACAGTTCGTACGTTCAAACTTACCTGCAGCGCGACGTGCGAGATCTTGCCCAGGTCGGTAATGAGGCTGCCTTCCTACGTTTCGTGAAGGCTTGCGCGGCTCGAACGGGACAATTGCTGAACTTCTCCGACCTGGCTCGCGACGCGGATATCAGCGTCAACACGGCCAAAAGTTGGCTGTCCATTCTCCAGGCGAGTTTCCAGGTCGTTTTGGTCCAGCCACTCCATTCGAATGTCACCAAGCGTCTGGTCAAAACGCCCAAGCTGTTCTTCGTGGATACCGGCCTGTGCGCATACCTGACGGAGTGGACCTCTCCCGAGACGTTGGAGGCGGGAGCCATGTCGGGGGCGGTGTTCGAGACGTTCGTGTTTGCCGAACTGCTCAAGAGCTGGTGGCATCGCGGCCTGCAGCCGAGACTTTACTACTTCCGCGACAAGGACGGGCTGGAGGTCGATTTCGTGTTCGTGCAGAACGACAAGGCGTATCCTGTCGAAGTCAAGAAGTCCGCTGCGCCGGGATTGGACAGCATCAAAGCGTTCGCATCTCTCGAACGGTCTGGCCTGCCCATCGAGAGGGGAGCCGTCGTCTGCTTTGCTTCCCAGCGGCTCCCGCTCACGGCCAATGTCGAACTCGTCCCGATCGGGATGCTATAGCGTTGACCGTCGTCACAACGGTTTAGGATGCACGGATGGGTCCGATTTCACGGATGATGTGGATGGCCGACAATTGCCTGGTAATCTTAATCCAGTAGTGGATCAGACCTTCTGCAACCGGAGCAGTGCTCTTGCCGACTGAGGGTGTGCCAACATGGTCGGTCATCAGCTTCTATCGCTGGCTGCCCGGCTTGCGGCTCGACCGCATCTTCCTCGGTCCCGAGTTGACTGCCTGTGAGTCCCGCACCGGCGAGGGCTGGGGCTCGGATCATCGGCCGGTGATTGCGCGAATCGGCTTCAAGCGATGACCGAAATCAACTCTGCTATCCGGCTATGCGCCGGGCTGGGTCTCGAATTGGCTTTCGGCCGGCTCATTGACGCCCAGGAACCTGACGGTCGTTCGTGGCGACGAACGGACGTCGCAACAGTTGCAGTCCTGGTGTAAATGCGCTAATATACGACTCGCCCGAGGCATCCCCCCCTCAAGCCCGTCTGGTTCACCCCGGCTGGACGGCATCGCCTCGGGTTTTTTTTCGCGCGCGAGCTAACCGGGCCAGTCACCCCACAAATGCGCGCCCGTTTGTGTGGTCACTTGTTGTTTCGGAGCAAACGCACGGCGCGCATCCTCGCTTGGTCCCGAAAGGCTGCCACAACGGCCACAGGACGCGACTCGGTCGGTCTCGACGAATCCACGACGCGAGTTAAAATGCCCGGACCGTATCTCGCCTTTGCTGAGGAGGGCCCATGCGTCGCGCGTGCAAGCTGGGGACTGTAAACAGCTTACTGTTGATGACCCTCGTGGGCGGGGTCGCCGGCTGTCCCGATCAAACCATCGGCCCGGACCCAAGCCTGGTCCACCAGATGCGCGGACAGTCCTACACCGATCGGGACTGGGCGGTGGTTCTGCGGGATCACGTCCGCTACGGCCTGGTCGATTACGATACACTGCGGGCCAAACCTGAGGCTCTGTATCGATACGCCGCTCTGATCAGCGTGACCGGCCCCGAGAGCACGCCCGAGCAGTTTCCCGGCCGTGCGCAGGCCACCGCGTACTACGTGAACGCCTACAACGCGCTGGTGCTGTTGGCGGTGCTGAGTCAGCCGCCGAACATCCCGACGATGGAAGACATTTCGCTGCCGCACCTGGAAGAGGACTACCGGTTCGTGCTGGACGGCTCGACGGTCACGCTCAACCAGGTCGAACGCAAGATGCTGGCTGCCAGCGGCGGCGATGTGCGGACGCTGCTGGCGACCTCGCGGGCGGCCATGGGCACGCCGCGGCTGCCTGGCGAGCCGATCCGGGCCGAGACCCTCGATCGCCAGTTGGCCGCCGCTGCCGCCGACGCCCTCGACTTGCCGGAGATTCTCCGCATCGACCACGGCACGCGGTCGATCCTGGTCTGGCAGGAAATCCTCCGGCGGCAGAATGACTTTATCGAGTACTGGAAAACCCAGCGGCGGGTGCGAACCGTGTATTTGTTCAACGTGCTGCTCGAGTTGGCCTCTCCGCAGCAGCGGCGCGCTCTGCAGACTGCGGTGGGCTACACGTTTCGGCCGATCGCCTTCGATCGGTCGCTCAATCGCTGGGAACGCAAGGCCGACCGTCCTATGGTGCCCTGAATTCTGGCCTCCCACGAAACGGAATGATCATGTCACATCCGATTGATGCCGCGGCTGCCGAGTTCGTGCGACATGCTGCCGAGAGCGAGCAGTACGCCCGGTACCTGGCCGATCTGCTCGTCGAGTTGATCGATGTGAACACGGCCGGCGAGGGGACCATCGCGGATATCGCCGCTCGCGAGAGCCGTCTTTTCGACATCATCGAACGCGAGCTGTCTGCCGGGGACGCGGATCTGCGAATCGAACGCATCCCGTTGGATCCAGCCATCGCCGCGGATCCGCATTACACCGTTCCCTTGTACGCGCTGGGGCCGAACGGAACGCCGTTGCCGATCGAACGGATCTACGCGAACCGATGCAATCTGGTGGCGACCGCGGACGGCGGGAACATGGCCGGCGCCTCTGGGCAACCGCCGGTGGTTCTGAACGCCCATGTGGATGTCGTGCCGCCGTGGTATGCGTCGCGCCGGGAGGGAGATCGCATCTTCGGACGCGGTGCCTGCGATAACAAAGCCCAGGTCGCGATTCTGCTGGCTCAGGTGCGACTGCTGCGCGAGCTTCAGGCGAAGCTGGGCCGGACGGCTCGGCGGCCTCGCGTGTACCAGTTCGTCATCGACGAGGAAACGGGCGGCAACGGCTCGCTCGCCTTGGCCAGCGATCCGAGATGGGCAGGGGCCAGCGTGCTCGTACACGAGGTGACCGGGTTGCGGCCGTACTGCGCGCACCGTGGTTGCGTGTACTACCGGTGCCGTCTTTCGACGGCCGGCACGCCAAACCTTTCGGCGATCGAAATGTTCCCGCTGGCGGTGATCGCGATGGAAAACGAGGGACGCCGCATCCGCGAGGAATCCAACCTGCCGCTCTTCCTGCCCACGCACGTCCAGACCAACCACGGTACGCTGGGCGGATTCGGGCGGGCCTGCGGGGCGGTGTGCGACCACGTCGCGTTCGAGATCGCCGTTCAGGCCCGGGCCAACGCCGAACGAATCACCATGAACCTCGTGCAGTTCCTCGAGGATGGCGTGGCCGAGTACGTGAAGCTATACGGCGACAAGACTCGCGAGCGTGATCCGGCCACCGGCAAGCCGAAGGTGGCCCGCCACTTCGACGTGAGGGTCACACCGGGGCCGCGATTCCATCTCATCCGGCTGGACTTCTATGGCAAGGGCGGTCACATGGGCGCGCTGTTCGAGTGCGACAACGCCATCACCAAGGCGGCGTACCTGTTGGGCTTCCTGCTGCAAATCGCCCGTAAACTCCCGCCCGTTCGCATCTTTCCGCGTCTGCTCGACAAGCCGCAAGACGCTCCGCCCGCCGATCCGCGCGAGGCGGTGCCGACGGAACTGTGGCTGCAGGGCGGCCAGGGCTTCACGCCCGCCCATCGCATGGAGGACGTCAAGACGCGACTGGCCGCGGCTGCTCGGCGCGGCGTGGAACGCTTCTGCCAGATGCGGCGGATTCCCTTCGACGAGTCGATGGTGCAGATGAGCTTCGACCTGTTGCACAACGATGCCTATGCCGACTCGCCGGACAGTGAGCCCATGCAGGCACTGAAGTCAGCCTTCGCCGCGGTGGGCCAGCCCTGGCCCGAGCCAGTGGCGTGGGAAACCAGTTGCGACGCCAGGCTGTACCATCACCGAGGCTGTCCCGTGGCCATCTTCGGTGCCGGGCCGCTCGAAGCCGCCCACGGCTCCAACGAATACGTCGATATTCCCGAGGTCCAGCGGGCGCTGGCGATCAGCACACTGGCGACGTGGGCGATGGTTGGTTAGAAACAAGTACCGGTTTTAGTCGACCGGTTGCGCGTGTGGGCAGGGCTGGGGCCTGGGGACTGGGGACTGGCGAAAGAGAACGTGCGGCTTCTGGACGTGGGCGGGTCGGCAGAGTGCAGTATATGAGGCACTAGAGCTTTTCAGACGGGCAAGATGCCCGGCCCTCCCCAGATGCACGAACTGGCCGATGAAGCGCGCGTGCGAAACCCCTTTCCCCCTAAGTCTCCCTGCGGAAATCTTCGATGCGCGATTGACAGACGGAGACGAATTCCGCTATAGGGGGGCGATGAAACGATGTCTAATTGTCTTCGGTACCCGTCCGGAAGTGATCAAGCTCGCACCCGTGGTCTATGCCCTGCGCGAGCGGACGGGCGGGGTTGGCATCACCTTGTGCTCCACCGGTCAGCATCGCCAGATGCTCGACGACACGCTGCGGGCGGTAGATCTTCATCCGGACATTGAGCTGAACGTCATGCAGGAGGCGCAGCATCCCACGGACCTGCTGGGGCGGCTGCTGCTCAAGCTGCGCCCGGTGTTGGCCGAAACCGACCCCGAGGTTGTGTTGGTGCAGGGCGACACCACCACGGTGGCGGCGGCGGCGTTCGCGGCGTACCTGCACGGAGCGAAGGTGGGTCACGTGGAAGCGGGACTCAGAACGCAGGACAAGCGAGCCCCGTTCCCGGAGGAGATCAACCGCCGGGTGACCGGCGTGTTGGCCGACTACCACTTCGCTCCGACGGCTCGGGCGCGGGATGCTCTGCTGGCCGAGGGAGTCGCCCCGGATTCAATCTTCGTCACCGGCAACACCGTGGTCGATTCATTGCGGTGGATGCGGGATCGGATCGCCGGGCGGCCGGCCGGCATCCAGTTGCCCGACGGCCGCTATCGCCTCGTCCTGGTCACCGCCCACCGCCGAGAGAGCTTCGGGCAACCGTTCCGCGAGTTCTGCTATGCCTTGCGCGACATCGTGCGGCGGTTTGACGATGTGCACATGATCTACCCGGTCCACCTTAATCCGAACGTGCAGCGGCCGGTTCGCGAGATACTCGGCGACTGCGAACGGATTCGCCTGATTGAGCCGCTGGGATATGCCGAATTCGTAGCGCTGCTTTCGCAGGTTCACCTGGTACTGACGGATTCGGGCGGGATTCAGGAGGAAGCGCCTTCTTTGGGCAAACCCGTCCTGGTCTTGCGAGACAAGACGGAGCGGCCGGAGGGAGTCGGCGCGGGCGTGGTTCGGCTGGTGGGCATGCAACGCGAGCGGATCGTGGCTGAGGCGTCCCGGCTGCTGTCGGATCCTGCCGCCTATGCGGCCATGGCTCGCGAAGTGAACGTGTACGGCGACGGCCTGGCCTCCCGGCGCATTGCCGAGGTCGTTCTCGACGGCAAGATGAGTTCCGCACCTTTCAAAGGGGATCAGGAACGGCTTGAGGCTTGAGACCTGAGGCTTGAGTGCTGAGTGCCCAATGCGCCTCGGGAGAGACGGGGAGCGGGAAAGCTGCAAGTCAAGCCGGTTCGGGTATGATTCCAGCATGGAGCCTACGCTGCCGATGTCGAATATGCGACATTGGAAAAGAACGCAATACATCTGGCGGCAGCGGGCCAAAGCTTGGCTGGGGCGGCGCGGCTTGCCGATCGGTCGATCGCAGGCCGCTGCTGAGTTTGTCCGGTTAAAGGCGAAACGGGCCCGTCTGGCCCCGCCTGATCTCAGTGCGCTGCGGGTGCCCGGACAGGAAGGCCTCGTGTCCATCGTGTTGCCAGTGTACAACGGGGCGGACTACGTGGGTGAGTCCATCGCCAGCACGCTGGCCCAGACGTATCGCGACTTCGAACTGATCATCGTCGATGACGGCTCCACCGATCAAACCCCGGAAATCTTGGCCAACTATGCTCGGCGGGATGCCCGCATCCGAGTGGTGACGCAGCCGAATCAGAAGCTGCCGGGGGCGCTATCGAACGGCTTTCGCCTGGCTCGTGGGGAGTTCCTGACCTGGACCAGCGCCGACAACCGCTTCAAGCCGGAATTCCTCGAGAAGATGGTCGGGTGCCTGAGACGCCATCCGGCATGGGACATGATCTACGCCAACGAGGATATCATCGGTGAAGACGGTCGGCCGTTGCGGGGCAGCGAATGGTTCTGGCCCTACCAGCGGCCGCTGGGCAGCGAGCATATTCATTTCCCGGAAGACACGGCCGAGCTCAACGGCCTCGGAAACAACTTCATCGGCGGAGCGTTCCTGTATCGGGCCCGCGTCCGCTTCTTGATCGGCGACTACAGCCCGGAGTGGTTCGGCCTGGAGGATTACGATTACTGGATGCGGGTGAACGCGCTGCTGGCGCTTCACCACGCGGATTTCCGCGAGCCGGTATACGAATATCGGCTGCACGGGAAGTCGCTCACCAGCCGTGAGGCGGAACTGCGGATCGAAGAGAAGCGGCGAGAACTGGTCGCGGTGGATCGGTTACGCCGGCGGTCGGCTGAGGAGCCGATATTGTGGCACCTTGAGGCGGAGGCAGGATCGGCATCCGCCGCCCACTTGAAGCGGGCGATGGAATCGGCTCTATCAGCGCGCGGGCACCGCGTCTGGCCAGGAAAGGGCGAGTCCTCTTCCGCGAACCTGGGCGGGCCAATGGTCCATGCCAGCGTTGTCGAGAATCTGCTCGAGCAGGCTCCGCTCGCGGGTGACTTGTCTGCCGGAGCCATGCGGGTATTGATCGTCTGCTCCGACGAGCCTTCGTTGCCGGAAGTGCAGGAGATGTGGAACCTCTGCGTTGCCTTTTCGTCGCGGACCGACGCTACACAGCTCCCCCGCGACCGTCAGGGCTGGATGGTCACCGACCGGATAGAGACACTCATCGCCGCCATCGACATCCGCACCCGCGGTCACTGTCCGGAAAAGCAAGCAAATGCTCTTACATTGTGAAGCCTGCCGCATTTCAAATGCTGAGCCCGCAGGACCGCCGGTCGAGTCCGCTTGCCGTTGCTAACCTGCCTCGGGTGTTACCTCCGCGCGCATGACATCCAGCTTCAGTTCATCCCCCTCTCGGTAGAGGCTAACCCGAGTCGTCTGTCCGTCCGTCTGCCATTGCAACTCAAGCTGGTTCGGCTCGGCGGCCTCCACCGCGCCCTCGATTGCCGTTGTCCCCGTCGAGGTCAGGGCGAAGAGCGTTACCAAGTGAACCGTTCGCCCGCTCGCAGTGTAGGCGACCGCCCAATTGGGTGTGAGCTTGCGATACTGGAGCGAGGTCCAGCCTTCCAGGCGAGGCTCATACTGGCCGTGCACGGCTCGCATACTGGTGTCCGACAGTGACTTCACCAACACCTGGCGGTCAGCACCAGGAATGGGCACTGATACATGCTCCTTCGCGAGCTGGATGTCGAGTTCGGGGTCGAAGTGGAACCATTGTGTGTAGACGTGCTCGCCAGCGGCGGTGACTTCGTCGGAAACGACCAGCCACTCGCGGGGCCGGTAGATAAGCGTGCGGCGGTGCCGGATGTCCGGCTTGCGCGAGAATTCCGCCTCGATGGCGTGCGTCCCGCCCGCGTTCGTCCATCGCTTGATCGCCGAGCCGTACACGTCGGCGAGGTCGCGGGAAAGATCGGTGCCGTCGATCTCCAGTGTGTTGTGGGCCCGCGTGCTCTCGCAGTATTGTCGCTCGGGGGACTGGTAATCATAGGCGAATCCTCCCGCGTCGATGAGGATTGGCCGGCCCAACTCGGACCATTCGAACGTCCCATCATCCGCGTGCTTGTGCGTGCGGGAGTGAAAGGCAGCCATGAAGGCCAGATAAGAGCCTGCCTGCCACTCCTGGGGGTTACGTGGCCACTTCCCTCGAACGAACGCATAACCTGATTTGGGCAGGATCAGCGATTCCTCCTGGTCGGGCGTGCCTTGCTGACCCCGGGTCTGGACGAACCAACAGGCCGGATACCGCTCGCGCAGCGCTTCGGAGATCACACGGGTCGGGGTCCGGTTGTCGGCGCCATCTCCGAACCGAGCGAGCGATCCATCAGGCTTGACCATCCAGGCCAGCACGTTGAAGGCCCGGTCTTGCAGCGATTCCAGACGGTCGATATTGGGCAGGAGTCCTGTGGACAACGATTGGCGCAAGAGGTTCGTTAGATACAGGTGATAGGCGGGCGAGTGTTCCAGGTGGGCTCCTTCCTCGACGCAATAGTGGCCGTCGAACAGGCTTTCCACCGTATGCAGGGCATATCGCTCATACTCGCCGAATCCTCGCATCTCCGGGAGCGTCCGGATGAGCCCCAGGAGACCGAGCATCTGATAGATTCCGTGATTCGTCTGCTTGGACAGGTTGGCCGGATCTCGCAGTTCCTTTGCATGTCGCATGACACCGCGAAGGAGATCGATCAGAGCGCTGTCGTCAATGTCATCCGAACACGCGGCGGCATGAGCAAGCCAGGCGATCTTGGGAGCCCGCACGCCGACGGCCATGTCGTACCAGGCAAATTCGTTGGGATTGTTCGACCTGTCCCAGTTTTGCGCAAGCCAGTCTCGGACAACATCCAGGGCGAAGCGCAGATACCTGGGATCCGGCGATTCCGCGCAGGCCCGCAACAACGGATCGAGGAACACGAGCGTGTTGAGCTGATATCTCCAGGAGACGTCGTTAAAGGGATCCATCGTCCAGTCGACAGGCGGCTGAACGGAGACTGCGGGGTAGTTCCAGATTGCAAAGCCCTCCACGATGAGGGCCTCCGGTCCGTTCAGCCCACTCGTCGGCGTGATAAGATGCAGCTTGGGAGGCGGCGGTGTGCGGCGGTGCTTTCGAAACGCGGCCAGCAGCTCACGAGTGTCGGTCCATTCGGCTTCGGCGACAAACGAGGCGTCAGGCTCGAAGAATGCCGCAGGCTCGACAGCTGCCGCCTCCGGGGAGGCGGAGGCAGAATTCCGATCCGAGCGGCAACCGCTGGCCATCAGACCGGCGAGCATCAAGCTCAGCAGCAGGGTGGCACCGATTTTTTGCGTCAGCAATCTGACCCGCGGGCCGTAGAACGGATCTGGCACGTCGAGACTCCTTTCCCAGCATCGATCCAGGGAGCAATCCTTATGCACCTCTCATGGACTCAGCCCTTCAGCAAACGGTGACCACCAGGCCTTCCGTATTGATGTTGAAATCGAAGAAACGGGCTCGTGGGTTGGGCGGATCCGCCTCCAGTTCGGTCCTCAGCCGCTCCGCGTCGCGGGGTGAACGGCACACGATGCACATGAATCCTCCACCGCCGGCGCCTACCAGCTTGGCCCCATGAATAAAGGGTTGGATGCGGGCCATCACCGACTCGATTTCGGGGTTGGTAGAGTTCGGGTCCAACTCCTTGTTCAGCTTCCACGAAAAATCGGTGAGGCGGCCGAACTCGGCAAGGTCTTTGCGGGAGATGGCGTTGGCCATGGCCGGGGCCAGGTCGTGGATGCCGCGCAGGCTAGCGAGGGCTCGCCGATCTCGATTGAGGTATCGGCCGACCACCTGTTCGAGGATGTTCTTGGCCAGGCGCGTGATTCCCGTGTAGTAGATCAACGTGACGCCGCCGTTCGCGTTTGGATCGATCAAATCCGATGGCAGGTAGTGGATCGTCGGGTCCGGGATGAGTCCGGGCTGCGTGGAAATGATCTTGGTTCCGCCGACGGCGCCGCCGATCTGGTCCTGCCACCCGCCGCCGGTGGTGAGTGCCTGCTCCAGTCGCAGTACGTTGTGGAACAACTCGCGGCCTTGCAAACTTCGGCCGAGAATGCGCTGGATGACGGACAGGATCACTGCGCCCACGATGCTGGAGGTGCCCAGGCCGCTGCCCTTGGGGACGGCGGCGAGCGTGGTCAGTTCGATTCCGCCTCCGAACGCCTCGAGCATGGCCCGAAGCGTGGTGTTGGGCTTCCAGGCCGCCGCTTCGGGCGAGAAGCCTGAGATGGCCAGCGACGCCTTTGCCAGGGCGAATTCGCTGTCCGGCCTGCGGTAGTCCAACAGTTCAGCAAGGCTCGAGATCTCCACGTGGACGCCCTGGTCGATGGATGACAGACGTATGACTGGTTGGTCAATCCTTCGCCCATAGACCTGGATGGGAGGCAGGCCGTTCAAATTCACTGCGGTGTTGACGACGCTCCCGCCGTGTTCGAGGGTGTAGGGCGGGGTGTCGGTCCAGCCGCCGGCCCAGTCAAGGCGAACGGGGGCCCGGCCCCAAACGATCTCGTCGGTCCGCAGGGCGAGTCGGGGCGGCGGAGGCGGCTCTTCTACGCTTTCGATGATGGTGCGTCCGAAGGCCTGAAACGCCTTGGCACGCAGACGATTCGACCACGTTTCCAGATTCGCTCCCGGCGTTGGCTGCAGGTCGTGTGCTGCGAGCCAGCGGCGGCATTCAGGCGTGAAAGACCGCTCGAGTTCCTCGAAAGACTTGGCTGCATCGCTTTCGGCATCGTCGCCCAACCATTGTTCGATCGCCGTGCCCAGCGTGTGGAGAATACGAGCAAACGTCAGCGAATCGAGGCTGTGGGCCGGCCTTTTCTCGCTGTCTTCGTGCCAATGGGCCTCACGGAAGGCCTGCGCCACCCATTTCTCGGGTTCGGGCGACTGCCGCAGGATGGTGGCCAGATCCGATGCCGAGAAATCGCTATCGCGGCGGAACATTCGCCGGAGCGATTCTCGAAGTAAAGTGCCGCGGATCTGGAAACGGCGGCGAAGGAACGGCTCAGGATCGCCCGACTCGGCGGCCTGAGCCAGGCTGAACCGCGGCGCGCTTCGCCAGCGGAACTTCTGCTCTTCGGATGCTTGGGTGGGGTCGAACATCCATAACCACCGGAGGAAACCGCTGGCTTCGGTTTCTACCGGAAAGAGGCGGGCGGTCCAGAAGGTTCGTTCGTTGTCCGGGACGGTGTCGTCCCAAATGTCGGCCACTGTGGCACCAACGAGATCCAGCCATTCCTGGACCCGACGGCCGCAGAACGTCATCCCGCCGGTCACGGTGGCCTTGAATTCGTCCCTGACATGGTAGCATCGCACCAGGAAGGCGGGCTTGTTGTCGTGCTTCCATCCGGGCAACACATCGAGGCAACACCCCGCGGGCAGTGTCAAAGGCCGATCCACATCGATGCCCACCACGATGTTTTCGCCGCCCAGAGTCAGGCGATTTTGGATTCGGCAGCCCTCAACCCAGGAGTATCGGCCGACGATCTGGCCGCTGTCGGCGATTTCGTTGTTCACGTCGAGGGCCGCGTTGACGGTCATTCTTCCCTGATCCTCCTGCAGGAGGGTATAGCCGCTGCTGATGATCTGGCCGGTGGTGCCGAAGTGCAGGAAGCTGCAGCGAGGAAGAGGGCAGACTTGGAATGGTAGCTCGTGAATACGTTCGTAGAGGTCGCGTAGAAGCGAAGTATCCCAGGTCGAGCCTGCTTTCTGGACCAGTTCCACGTAATTACCCGGATTGCTTCCGAGGGCACAGCAGATCTCTCGATAGAAATCCAATCCATGTTCGTCGATGGCATCGGCCAGGCGGCCGGTGAGCCGGGCTTCGCCATCCGGTCCCGGCTGGAGTTCGAACGCCTGCAGCAGCTTGACGGCGGTGGCGGCATCCATGTGAGTCACGCCGATGTCGAGCAGAGACTGCCCGTAGGGATCGATGGCGCCCGCGGTGGCCTGCTCGGTGGGAGTGGGTTTCTGCAGGAAACGGCAGAGGCGGTTGTTCTCGTCACAGCAGAACACGCCGTGCCCGGCTGCCTGCTCAGGTGGGGCCAGGCAGCCCAGGCCGGTGAATCCCGAGTCAGCAAGAACAGCCTCGGTCGGATCGAAGCGCACGAGCACATCGCCCGAAGTGATGATGATCTGGCCCGCCTTGCCGGGCAGGGGAGGCAGCGCGAGGTATGCCGGCATCTGGCGGTCGAAGAGCGTAGGCGGCAGGCACGAGTCGCCGTGCCCGGGAACGGGTATGAACAGCTTGCCGCAGACGGAATAGGGAGGCAGCCGGCGAGAGTCGCCTCCCGCGTGGACGATGAGGATTCGCAACTTGTTGAGCACGCTCAGCAGATCGTCGGCGGTCCAGGCACTGTGTCTGTCGGCGGCGCTCGCGTCGCGATGGCGATTCAACACTTCGAGAAGGCAGCGCAGTGTCGCGCCGCCGCTGCCTATACGTCGTCCGTGCGGATCGGGCACAACCATGACTTCCCGCACGTCAGGCAGCAGCCCCAAATTTCGGCGGAGTTCAACTTGCCGGTGATAGGAGGCCGCCTGCGACTCGTTGGCGGCGGTGATAATAAGATAATCCCAGGTCATTGGAATGCCCTCGACTGGCTTGGAACGCGAGGTAGTATCCGTCATGGGTGCATCCACGGCAAGGATGGTGGTGCTGAAAACGGTCTTTCTTGCCGGGCGATGGGATCTCTGCTAAGAAATGCCCGTCGATGAGAAGGGCCGACATTATCGTTTCTGCTGGAGCTGGCGTCATGTCATCTTCCCCATGCGCGACCATGGGACCCACCGCTTCTCCTCTGTCGGCAGAGGGCTGCCTCCGCTCCGGGGGAACCCGCCGGCTGCATCCCGCCGTTTATGTGGCGGCCATCTCCACGTTGATTCGTGTGGCCTGGGCGAGTTGGGCGACAGTGACGCCGGTCAGTGACTTTGCGGTCTACGACCAGTTGGCCAAACAGTTGCTGGAGGGCTATTTCCAGCACCACATGGGTTACGCCTATCGCACCCCAGGATATCCATTGTTTCTCGCTTTGGTGTACGGGGTTTTTGGGCCGAGCGTCAAGGCCGCTGCCTTCGTTCAGGCCCTCGTGGGCGGGATCACTTCTGGCTTGGTCGTCGTCCTGGCCATGAAGACGTTGTCGACAAAGGCCGGGGTCATCGCGGGATTGCTTCACGCCTTTTCTCTGTCTGCAGTGATTTATGTGCCGGTCTTGGCGAGCGAGAACTTGGCGGTGTTCCTGCTGGTCTGCAGTCTGCTCGCCTTGATGGGCAGCCACGAGCGAACCGGCAGTCACCGGTGGTACCTGGCCGCGTTGTCCGGCGCGCTGTTCACCGCGTTGGTTCTGACGCGTCCAGCTTGTGGCGTTCCCATGGCGCCGGCGTTTGTTCTGCTTGCCCTTTATCATCCTCACCGCAGGACATGGTCGGTCGGCATTCCGCTGGTGTTTCTGATGGCGGCTGCGGCGACATTCGCGCCGTGGTCGATCAGGAACCATCGTCTCGGATTGTCGCCGCTCACCGTCTCCACTCAGGGTGGCGTCGGTTTGTGGTGGGACGTCCGCTGCTATGGTGAACCAGGCAATCTATCCCTGCTGCCCAAAGGAGCGGAGTGTTTGTCTGAGCAGGAGCGAGACCGTCTCTGCCGGGACAAGTCACTTGAATGGATACGTAATCATCCCGACGTGTACCAGAAGTTGTGTCGTTCCCGGCTGGTCCGAGCGTTTGGTGCCAGTCCCGATCCTTTCGTGGCGAACTGGCTCGTCCCGACTCGTGAGAACGACGAGCTCATTCTCGCTGTCCTGAAGCCATCGGACGCCGACGCCGAACAGAAATCGCTGGGGCCGACCGCTCAGAAGCATTTCGCAAACGTGATTTGGCGACAAGACCGGATCCTCTGGCCCTATGGTTCAGTGATGGCTGCGCTGGTGCTCGCCGGTTTGCTGATGGCAGTGCCGCGATGGCGTGCTTTCGGGTTCGTTCTGTTGCCTTCGCTGGTCTATCTCGGCTTTCTGGTTCTCACGGTCTTCATCGAGCGCTATCGGGAAGTGACGAACCCGTTGATGCTGGTGCCGGTGGGGGCCTTGCTGGCCGACATCCTGTTCGGAACGCGGGATTTGGGCAGGTGGCTGCCTCGAGTCGGCAAAATCGTCGTGACGGGGGGACTGGTCGGGGCCAGTGTGTATGCTCACGCCAGCGGACGAGCGATGTCCTGGTATCGTGCGCCGGTTCCGCGGATCGGCAATCCCGATGTGAGCGAGCTGGCCTTCAAGACGGTCGTGCTTCCCGATCCGCCGGAGTCTCACCTGATCCCCTGGACGCGTTCCGCGGGGACAACCGCGACACGCGAAAGCGGAGGGCTGCGGTGCGAGGCGGCCGAAGTGGACAGTCCGCGGTATGTCGGCATTCGTTTCCGTGCGGATGAGCCGCAGGCCCTGCGAATGGACTTGGCCCTTTTGAACCCCGAGTCAATCCAAATCCTGCTTGTGGACGCGCAAGCCCAGGATGGCCGCCTCATACACCGATGGGCGTGGGACAACAATTCGTTGACCCCGATGGATGGTTCCAGGGGCTCCTATGTGTTCGTGCCCCGACACAACGTGGGCTTTTTCACCTCGTCGGGGGCGACCACTCTGGATGGGGTTCAATGGTTGCAGATAGCGGCGAAGTTGCAGCCGGGGCCGGCGGCCGGCTTCATTCTCCACCAGCCTGAGGTCGCGCCGGCGAGACTGCCTCAACCGGATCTATCGTCCTTGGACTTCGTGCCCATCCAACGCGAGAGCGATTTGTCAGCGCATGACACCTTCTGGAACAAGGGATGGAAGGAGACCACTATCGAGCCGGCTGGCGACGGCTTGCGTCTGAGCTCCCGAGCACCCCGCAAACAGGAGTACGGACACTACGCCGGCGTGCGCTTCTCGCTGCCGCAAGCCGAGGCGCTTCGATTGCGCATGCGTTTTGAGAAGCCAGAAAACATCGAGGCGGTTTACGTGGATGCCTACACGAGTGCGGGCGAACGGCGCGGGCGATGGAGGTGGGTCTGCAAGATAGAGTCCCGGCCCGCCATCGGCGTGTCCACGTTCGTATTTGTGCCCGGGCAGGACACCGGCTTCTTCAAAGCTGAAGAGACGGCGGCGTTCGATCAGGTGTGCGACTGGCACGTGTTCATCAGGGTTGCCCCCGAGCAGGAGGCGGGGTTCGTCATCGAGTCGGCGGAGTGGGGCCGGAAGACGGCGGACGCGGATTCCGTGGTGACGAGCCAAGCGGCGTCCTCCACGGCCGCCCCGCCGAGCGAAGCGTCAACCGCTCCCTGACGGTCAGGTTGGCCGGCGGGCGCGGATGCGGAGCGAGCCGGCAAATTCCCGCGCCACAGGCAGGCTCTCCAACACCCTTCCTGCGCCGCTCACCAGCGGGATCAGACGGAGCGGGACCGCCGGATGCAACCAGTCGAACGGCGTGATCCGGACCTGGTCAAAGCCGGCCTTGGACAGTTCCGCCGCCAGTTGCCACCGCACGAAGGCCGTTTCGTCCGCCGACACATACCAGAAGATCTTTCGCATGAACCGGAACTTGCGTTCGGCGAACACCTGAGGATTGAGCATATTGGGTTCGGCGAAGCTCATCGCGCCGCCGGGCTTGAGCAGTCGGAAGATCTTGGCCAGCGCCGCAGGCAGGTCGAGGTGATGCAGGATGGACGAGCCGATGACTGCGTCAAACGGTCCGTCGACCTCGCAGTCCTCAAAACGCTTGCAGACGAACCGGACCTGGTCGGTCGGCAGATTCCGCTGACGGGCTCGGTCGAGCAGGTCCGGGGAGATGTCGACCGCCGTGATGCGGGCTCCGCTTCGTGCGAAACGCTCGGTGAAGTTTCCAACCCCGCATCCAATCTCCAGGACGTGCATCCCCGCCCGCAGACCGGCCCCCTCCACGATCAGTTCGGCTCGCCGCTGGGCGCGCAGTTGCCCGGCGGGAGTCGCCCAGCCCCAGGCTGCTTCCGGATCGTGCTCGGCCAGCAACTTGCCGTGTTCGATTTCGTGGGCCGCCTGGGCCACCGCTTGTGAGTCAATATTATTGCACATGGTACGCTCAGTTTCGTGACAGCACTACTCCGGCCCGCCTGTCCGTCGCACGACGATGAAGGCGAACATGGCCGCCCGCTCCCGCCAGAGCGACAGGCTTTCCAGTCGGCGGCACGGCCCGTACAGCCATTCCGGGGCGAAGCTCCGCATGGACACGCCGCCGGAGAGCAGATAAGCCATCGGCATCATGGGTTGAATCGTTTCGATTCGCAACTGCGGGAACTTTTTTTCAAACTCGCGGCGATCCCGTTGAAAGACAATCCAAGGCAGGGCCCCGTTGGCCCCGGAGAGAGGCCCACTCGTGGGGAACGTCCAGGTCAGGGCCTCGCGATCGAAAGGCTCGTGGTGCAGACGGCGGTAGACGAAACAGGACCATGGCGTCATCCAGGGTTCGACCATGGCCAGAGCGCCGCCGGCGCGCAGACACCGAACCGCTTCGGCGAAGAATCTGGACACGTCCGGGAGGTGGTGCAGAACATTCGTCATGACGATGCCGCGCAGTTCTCCGGCTCCGAACGGCAGGGCCTGGGCATCGATCACCCGGTCGACGCCAGAGCAGGGGAAGACCTCCGAGGTGATCAGGTTGGGGACGACCTCGCGAAGGAATCCGCCGCCGGAACCCAATTCGAGGGCCGGCTCGGGGTAGGCGGGCAGCGCTCGTGCGATGCTCGTATACCACTCCTGGTAAATCCGGCGCAGGAAGCCTTTTTCGCGGACGATCCGGCGGCGCAGCTCGGTGGTCGCGGGATCGTCCAGGTCGAGCCCGACAGTCAGGGGATGAGCGAGCCAGGATTTCAGCGTGGCCAGAGCGAGCGCCATCCGGTGGGCTCCAGGTCACACGAACTTGATCCGCCGGGCCGCGAACGCCGCCATTCGCAAGAGCAGCAGACCATGCTTCCAGCGAGAGATGTTCGTATCGCCGTAGGTCCGCTTGCGGTAGCGGACGGCCAGATCCACCAGCTTGAGGTTAAGCTTGGCCGCCCCGAAGATCAGGTCGAAATCGCCGAAGGGATCGAAATCACCGAAGTAGCTCCGGTTGGCGGCGATTTTCTCGTAATCCTTCCGCCACAACACCTTGGTGCCGCACAAGGTGTCTTTGATCGACTGGCCGAGCAGCCAGGAAAACGCGAGGCTGAAGAACTTGTTGCCCAGCAGATTGCAGAAGCGCATGGACTGCTGTTCCATGGGGTAGACCAGCCGAACGCCGTTGATGAACTCGCCCTTGCCGGTCCGGATCGCCTCGTAGAAGCGGGGCAGGTCTTCGGGGGCGACGGTCAAATCGGCGTCCAGAATCATCAGGACGTCGCCGGTGGCGTGAGCGAAGCCGGTCCGGACGGCGTCGCCCTTGCCCTTGCCGGGTTGCTTGAACAGCTTGCAGCGGCGCTCCGGATAGCGGGCCATGGTCTCCTGAATGACCTCATACGTGTTATCGCTGGAGCCGCCCTCGACGAAGATCAACTCGGTGCCGGTTCCAAGTTCGGGCACCCTCTCAAAAATGGCCTGAATGTTGCCGGCCTCGTTCCGGGCGGCCACGACCACGGACACGGACACCTGTTCCGAGTCGTCGGGCTGCGAGGGGCGTGGCCGGGCGATGAGCAGGTGGGTCAGGGCGAACCAGCGAAACGGCCAGAACCGGATCAGGTACTTGTTGCACAGGCCGGCCAGCAACGGCACGTCCAGCGGTAACAGAATCTCGGCCGAGTGACGCAGCACCTCGAAATCGGCCAGGTGCAGAAAATTCGTCACGTCTTCGGTGGTGAGCCAGTTCTGCCGCAGGTTGGGCTTGGCCAATCCCAGTCGCTCGGCCAGGGCCAGCGGCAGTTCCCAGAGTCGGCTGTAGTAATTGATGATGACCCGCGTGGACGGCATGCAGAGTTTGTGCACGCGCCGCAGGAGACGCTCGACGTCCCATGCGTCGTTGAGCAGATCGGAGAGAATGATAAAGTCGAACGTTTCATCGAGCTGAAGTTCATGACCGTCGGCTTCGATGAATCGCAGATGGGGGTGACGCTGACGGGCCCGTCGAATCATCTCGCCGGAGAAGTCCACGCCTACGCCTTCGGATGGTTCCAGGCTGGCGAGCAAGTCGCCTCGCCCGCAGCCGATCTCCAGAACCCGCTGGTTGGGCGGTACGCAGAACTTGAACAACTCGGTCAACCGTCGATGGTAGGCGCCGCTGAGGCCTTCCCAGGAATCCATCTTGCGGGCTACGCTGTCCCAGTGCTTGACCCTGAGTTTGCGGAAGCTGACCGCGGCCGCGTCCATGGCCTGCAGGGCACGCCGATGCCGGGCGATTGTTTTCACGGTCATTGGACCCAGTGGTGGCGGCGCGAACATCGTCGGAGGCGCCGTGCTGGTGTTCATGTGTTGGATCGTCTCGCTCATGCCGTGTACCCTATCTGTCACCGTTCATGCCCTGTGAAGCGACCTCAGTGGCTCGCTCCGGCCCGAACCGTGGGAGCCGTGCCCGCCCCCTCTTGGCTGGGATGGGCGGGAACCCCTCGATCGATGGTTCCGAGTTCCGGGATGCCGGCGCCATCGAGGAGGGCCTCGATTTGCCGTACGATCACCGTCGTATCAAAACGCTCCCGGGCGTAGGCCCGGTTTTGGTCGGCTAACCGCGTAAAGTGATCTTCGGTACCGAACTGGCGAACGAGTTGAACCGCCTGCTCCACGTTCTCGAACACGAACTGGGCCGGATACAGCGGCGTGGCCCCCTCCCAGTTGCGAATAATCGGCACGCAGCCGGCGGCCATGCCCTCGGCAACGGCCTGGTGGGACCCCTCGCGGTCGCTGGTCGAGAGGATGAAGCCGATCTTGGAGTACCACTCCGGCATATCGTCGCCGAAGGGGTCGAACACGACCGCGTTGCACAGCGGACCGGCGCTGATTCGCTCGAAAAACTGAAGATAGTACTCTCGCTCCTGGGGGCGATTCCAAAGCCAAGTATACTCCCAAGGCATTCGGCTCTTGATCGAAAGCGTGTAGCGGGAGTCGATTCGACGCAGGCCGGCGAGAATATCGAGGGCGAGATCCGGTCGCTTCAACTGCGGGTTGATGCCGACCATACCCAGGTTGAAACAGGCCCCGGGCAGCTTGGGCTCAGCGAGGGCATCGCAATCGGTGTAGTTGAAGATGACCGTCGATTTGGCCGCCTGATCGGGTTGCTCGCGACAGAACCGCTCGTGGTGCTGAAAACTGATGAAGACGATCGCATCCACGTTCTCCCAGGCCAGCTCGAATCGGTAGGGCAGATTCATCTCCTGGCTGTGCAATCTGACGAACAGCTTCTGACCGGGACGCTTGTGGTGGGAGTACCATCGGGCGTTGCCCAGACACCACTCGCAGAAGATGACGTCGGCCCAGTCCAGCATGGCCTCCGACTGGCCGGGGATACGAGCGTCGTGGCCGGGCCATTCGTCGAGGCGCACTTCGTAGCGGGGATCACGGGAAAAGTGCTCGATGAATCGACGCGCAAACTTGAAGTCGTGACCATTGAACAGAAGGCGAACCGGCCGCGTCACCGAGCAGGGCGTCGCCGCAGCAAGCTCGCCGTTGCCGCGAGTACCGCATGAGAGGACACCGGACGCGGCCGAATCGGCCATGCTCGTATATGCCTGCGACAATTCCCGGATACGCCGCTTCCAGTCGAGTCGATCGACGGCCAGGGCTCGGCAGCGTTCGGCCCATCCCTGCCGGTCGGTTCGAACCTCGCTGAGGAACGTGCACACCTGGTCCAGGGATTCGCGAGGGATGTCGTCATCGTCCACGCGAATCACCACGCCCGTGCGCTCGTCCTGTATCCATTGCGAGAAATCGCCTACCGCACCGGTGGCGATGACGGGGACGCCCGCGGCCAGATACTCCCCAAACTTGGTCGGAGACGAGACGAGATTCACCGGATGGTCCTGCCGGAGCAGCAAGCCGGCGTCGGCGGCGGCGAGCACGTCGCCGATCTCGGCGTTCGGAACCTCGCGCAGCGTGTAAGCGTCCGTCGGGATTCTTTCCGTCTCGAGAAGGGACGTGGCTCGGGCATGATCCCGCTCGGGGATGAACAAGAGGAGGTGGGCGGACGCAAGCCGCTCACGGATGCGGGCAAACAGCCGGAACATGGCCTTGGGCCACTGCCATTCGGCCAACGTGCCGGCGTAACCAATGACCGTCTGGTCCTCTCTCAGGCACAGGGCGGAACGAGCCCGGCGGCGTGTCTCGGCATCGTGGCGAAACTTGGCCAAGTCCACGCAACAAGGAAGCAGGAGCTGATTGGCAACCTTCAGGTTGTACTTGGCTTCGAAATGCCGGCCCATTTGTTGAGAAACGAGTACAGCCAGGTCGGTCGAGGAGAGCAAACCTCGCTCGATCCCCTCCATCGCCGCAGCCCGTTTCTCGTTGCTTCCGGTCAGCAGCTCCTCTTCAGGTGAAATCCCGTGACAGTCAAACACCAACTTGAGTCCGCTGACCCGTTCGGCGACCTGTTGCGCCCATCGCGCGGCGTAGCAGGCTTGGCCATGAATGATGCGGACGCCTCGTTCCTGGGCGAGTCGCACGAGCGGTTGAATGATTTCCCGTTCAGACGGCTTCGAAACCGTCAGGTCGAAGAAACGGGAGGTGTAAAGGACATGGACGGTAGCCCCCGTTCGCCGCTCGAGCTCAGTCTGCAGGCGTTCCGCAATCTGTCCGTCATCCAGCATCCAAATGGGAGCGAACACGGCAAGATCCACCGGGTGGCCGAGTTCGACCAGCAGCCGAGTCTCTTCGACGACGCGGGTCCGGTAGCCGCCCTGGGAATCCGGAGGCAGCCAGGCGACGTGCAAGACCCGCACTGCCGGAGCGGAGCTATTCGGCGCGCTCTTGGCGGATGCTTCGAGCCTGCCGTTGTCGCCATTCCTCCGGGCTATTCTTGAATCCCCATGCATGAGCCTGTCCTGCAACCGGAGCGCCTTGAAACAAACGGTTCAGCGACCGGACACCCAGCCCGTCCTCGGCCATTCCTGCGTGAGAGCGAGTCCCTGGTCCGATTCGAATCGGTCGAGAAAGCCGGTCCCGGCAGAGCGATACGGTCCGCGGATTCCATGACCGGACCACGCGTACCGTTCCGGCGTGAACAAATGGAGCTCGATGTCCCCGTATCTCAGCATCGCGGGATCGGCTGGCATCAACTCTCCCTCACTTATTGTGCAGCGTCCAACATCCACCCTCGTGACGGAATGGGGCTGGTTGCCGGTACGACCAGGCAATCATAGCGGAACGTGGAGAAGATCGATTCGTCCTGCCGCGCGAATTGCTCATCTTTCAACAGCGTGTTCAGGTCGTCTTGGTTGAGGGCCGCTTTCCGAATGGCGATCGTCGCGCTGGGGGCAGTGCGGACCATCCGATTCTCTTGCTCAGCACCCGTGACTTGTACTTCCCCTGTTCCGTTCATCTGGAACCGACACGCCTTGCCGAGTATCTGAACGTTCGGCAACTGGATGAACCGCACGCAATCGGCCAGATACTCCGGTCCGTACGCCCAGCCGGTGCTGAGGCGACACACCAGCGTTCCTTCGGCCTGGTCGAGAAAGCTCTTCAATGAGGCATCTGCATTTGCCGGCGCGTATTGCCGGACGCGGATTCCGCCGGCCTTGCGGCCCAGCGTCTCCAACTCCGTCGCGGCCAGGGCTTTCTTGGAGAACAGGTGCACGTCGAACCGGCGGTAGCGCTGTTTCGCGAGATGCTCCATCAGCCGATCCAGCCCCGCGCCGGGTTCGGCCGCGATCAGCACCGAGACGAACGGCTCTTCATCCGCCGGACCCGTCACGCCGGCCAGCCGGCAGATGGTGGCGAATCGTTTCGCATAGGTGTGTTCCGACAACACCTTGCGGATCCCCAGGGCGGACGCCCGGGCCCACTGTTCGTCATCCCGCAGAAGCATTTCGAGGTACTGACGCGTCTGCTCCTCCGACGTGGTGATGAAAACCCCGTTGTTGCCGAGAAGCTGCTCAATACCCCGCGAAACCGTGCTGATCACGGGCGTTCCGCACGCCAGCAACTCGAAGACCCGGCGGGAGAACATGGTCGGCGACTGCGTGACCGAATTCACGTTGAGGAACACGCGATACCGCCGGTAGGCGTCGACCATCTCGGAGTAGCCGAGCCGGCCTCGGATCGCCGGCTGGAACTCTTCCGGGAAGAGATAGTTCTGACGTTCCTTCTCCGGGGCGCCGTACATGCGGTCGTAGATGTCCAGCCCGAAGGCTAACGCGGGCCGCAGCAGCAGATTCATGTCCTCCTGTCGCTGCTGATGGCGATTGCGATAGTAGGTGCCCGCAAAGCAGGGCTTGGGCAGTCGCGGCTCGGTCTGGATCGGATTGTGAATGGTCGGCTGGGCGGCAAACGGCAATGCGTACACGCGGTCATGGCCGAGGCGCTGGCGATACTCGGGAATGCAGTCCTCATCCGTGGTCAGGACGATGTCGAAGAGCGCCGCTTTGCCGATGAACCGATCGAAGTGAGCGGGATCCTCCTTGTTCCAGAACACGGTGGGAACGCCATTTCGCCTGCAGCATTCCACCAGGTCGACCAGTTCATCGCCCATGTTCTTGTTGTACGAGGCGATTCGGTATTGCCAAGAACCATCGTTGCCTTGCCAGGCCGATTCGACGAGGAGCAGGTCGGCTCCGCTGGTCTTGAGCACGTTGGCCCAGTTGTCAGGTCGAAAAGTGATCGGCTCAAACTCGGGAGCGAAGCAGTCCCGCGAGAATTCATCGAGGATGATAGCCACCCGGCGACGCGTTCCCCCCGGCGGTTTGGCAAAGACGGTTTCCTTCGGATCGAGCCCGGTGCCCAGATGCGGAGCGGATGGAACTCGTTGGAAAACCTCAGCCGCGGCGGCAGAAGCGGGTGATGCGGTCGCTGCGGGTTTTGGGGCCGGCGCAGACGCGTTGGAAGCGTTCTGTGTTGCAGGAGACGGAGCCGAGGCGGGGGCCGGATTGGCCGCAGACGGCGTCGGCGGAGAAACCGCGGCGGATGAAGACGGTGTGGGCGAAGTCGCTTGGACCGAGGCCTGCGCCGCCTCCAGCTCCGCTCGTTCACGCCGCCGCCGCCGGCCGTCGGAGAAAAGCTTCACCAGACGCCCGGGCAGCAACACCAGGTCCTTCGGGTTGTCCAACGCCTGGATCAAGGCATCGCCGAGGCGATACCGGACCTGCTCCAGGTGAAGTTGCTCGGATTGCCGAAGATCTTCGGCCAGGGAATTGATGCGCGATCGCAACTGCTCGTTGAGTCGTTCCGCCTTGGCTCGCGCGTCCTGAGTTTTCTGCAGGTCGGCCTGAAGGCGGCGCGACTGCTCTTCGAGCTTTTGCTGCTCGGCCTGCAGTTGAGCCAACTTCTGCCGCAGCTCCTGCAATTGCTGTTCGTGTTGGGTTGTCAGACGCTCGAGCTCGTTCGCGTGCGTCTGCCGTAGCGATTGCAGCCGTTGTGCGGACTGTTCTTCGAGGTGCTTCAACTGAGCCTGGCAGGCGAGCAAGGACTGCCGTACCAGCTCTTCGAGCGTCTTGAGCCTTTCCTCAGGCGATTCATCCTCACCGCGCCCGGCCGGTGCCACCGGTGCCTGAGTGCCGTTGAACTTATGGACACTGATGCGGAGGTGATCCAGTGTGGTGGTCAGCGCTTTGCGCCACCGGTTGACCGTATCCTCTGCTTGCTTCTGGGCTTTCTTCGACTCAACCGCGGCTGCCTTGTGCCGGGCCACCTCCTCCCGGAGTGATTTGGCTTGCTCCGCCAGTCGATCGCGCTGTTCCCAGTGTCGCTCCTCCTTGCGATGAAAAGCGGCCTCGGAAAGCTCCAACAGTTTCTCCGGCGACCAGTCGCTGCGGACCTTGTCCGGGCTGGGGTCTTTGACGGCCACGCAGTAGATGTATCCGTTGACCACGCGGAGAGTGTGCAGGGAGAAAGACTCCCTGATCATCTCCACGAAATTGCCCAGATAAAACGTCCGCACATGGGACGGATGGGGATGAATCCCGAAGGGCGTGGTGATGAGAACACGGCCCTGCGAGCGAAGCAGACGATGCGCTTCACGAAGAACGCGTTCGGGGCGGGTCAGGTGCTCCACCAGTTCGCCCAGTATGACCGTGTCGAAGCTTTCGTCACTGAAGGGCAGGGCGTCTCCGCCGGCCAGGCTGAATTTCACATTGCGCTTGACGCACTCGCTCTCCTCTTCCAGCTCCCGCTTGGCGTGTTCGATCGCGGACGGGTTGATGTCGACGCCGACGACTTGGTGTCCCTCGCGGCCGAGAAGCAGGCAGGTAATCCCCTGCGAGCACCCGATGTCGAGAACGTCGTTGCCCACCACCTGCGAGCAAATCCAATGGATGCGGTCCTGGCAAGCCTTTTGCAGTGCCACGTCGAAGATCTGGCCGTAGTACAGTTCGTTGACTCGGTCGGTTGTGGTATCACCCGGCATGCGTCGTACCTCCAGTCGGTGCCGGCGGTCTTTCGGCAGACTTCAGGTAGGCGTCGGCGACCGCAGCCGGTGCTCCCTCCATCCGAATTCGCCCCTGATCGAGCCAGATGGCCCGATCGCATTGCGTGCGAATCAGGTGCATGTCATGCGAGGCGATGACGATGGTCTTCTGCTCTCGGCGCAGATGCTGGAGAATCGTGCCGGCCTTGGCTCGGAAGGCCGCATCGCCTACGCCCAGGACTTCGTCGAGCACCAGCACGTCGGGGTCGATGTGGACGGCGATGGAAAAGCCCAGGCGGCCGCGCATTCCCGCGGAATAGGTTCTCACCGGCGCGTCAATGAACTCGCCGAGCTCGCTCATTTCCACGATTCGGTCGAAGCGCTCGTCGATGGTGCGGCGAGACAGGCCCAGGATCGAGCCGTTCAGGTAGACGTTCTCCCGCCCGCTGAGCGTCGCGTTGAAGCCGACTCCGAAACTGAGCAGGCAGCCCACGCGCCCTCGGACTCTCACACGCCCGCGGTCCGGGCCGAGAATGCCGGCCAGCGTCTTGAGCAGCGTCGTCTTGCCAGAGCCGTTGGAGCCCACGATGCCGAGCGTTTCGCCGGGGTACACCGTGATGCTGATCCCGCGGAGAGCCCAGAAACCGTCCCGCCACCGTCCGTTCGGATGCGAGCCACCTCGTGACCTTTCGAACAGACGGACGAGCGTTTCGCGAAGCGTGACCTCCTGGCGATGGTAGCGGATCAGGAACCGGACCCAGACGTCCTCGGCCACGATCGAGGGCACAGGAGGGGTGGGATCGGCGGGCCGTCCTGTCGCGGCCATCCCGTCGACCTGTTGACGCTGTTCTCCGTCCGCGGGGTTCGTCTCACACGTATTTGGCAAACCGGCCCTCACCTGAAACAAACACGCCGAAACCAACGGCGAAGACTGCCAGCGACACCGCGGCCGCGTACGCCGCCATGCCGGGTTCCGGCAGCCGACCCCAGAGCATGGCGTCGCGCAATCCCTCGAAGAAGCAGGCCAACGGATTGGCCATGTAAAGAATCCGGAATTTCTCGGGGATGAGTGCGTGCTCGCCCCGGGCGTAGTAGAACGTCGGGGAGAGGTACATGAGCAGCCTGAGCACCACGCTCACCACGTTCGACGTGTCGGCAAAAAAGGCTCCGAGATACGCGGCCAAAAATGCCAGCCCGCTCGTGAACAGCAGGAACAGGAAGATCAGCGGCACTGCCCACAGGATGTGCAGGGTCAGCGGCACCCCAACCGCCAGCAGAAGGGGAATCAACACCAGCAGACCCCACAGCAGATCGTACAACCGCGAGAGGCTCACCGCGATCGGAAAGACCGCCTTGGGAAAACGGATCTCGTGAATCAGGCCGCGGTTGGCCTTGATACAATTGGCCGCCTGCAGGATCGTTCCCTCGAAAAACCGGAACGCCAACACTCCGATGGAAAGATAGATGATGAACGTGCCTCGTCCCGCCGCGCGGCCCTGGTTGAACAGCAGCCCGAACACGACGAAATAAACGCCCACGAACATCAGCGGATCGAGCAGGTTCCACAAGTGGCCGAGGGCCTTGTCACGGTGCCCGGCCCGCAGGTTGCTGGTGACCAGAGACCAGATGGTCTCGCGGCGGGCCAGAACCTCGCCCGCGCTGCGGAGCAGTTCGGACAAGAAGGACTCCGCAAGAATAGTCGACCGCGCCTGCATCAGGTCAAACCTTTCGCAATCCGATTGGCGAACTGTTCGGGAGACCCCTCTCGCACGCTCCGTCAGTTCATGACGGCCCTCAAACCTGCCGGAACCGCTCGGCAGTCACCGGGGCGGACCCGGTCGCGACAACATATCACCCGCCGCACGGATCGTCAATGTTTACAGTCGCTTGGATTCGGCGTCTTTCTTACAAATCTTTGATCAATTCAAGGTGTCCCGATGTCAGCCGACTGGTTCCCGCGGACTGTTTGAGTGGGCTTGCTCACCTGCGGTGACTACCCTCTTGCATGGCGGCATGGAACGCATTTCGCGTCTTGGTCGACGGTTCCTGTGCTTTTTGTCGCAGTCAGGGCGAGTTGCTGCGCTGGCTGGACGCCGGTCGCGGCAAGATCCTCATCGAGGACATTACGGCTCCGGGTTTCGATCCGGGCCGTTACGGGCTCTCGCAGGATCAGGTGATGAAAGAGATTCACGGCGTGACCTGGGACGGCCGGATCCTGCGCGGCATGGACGTTTTCCGCAAGGCCTACGACATGCTCGGCTTCGGTCTGCTCACCGCCCCGACCAACTGGCCGTTCGTCCGGCCGTTGGCCGACCTGGCTTACTCGCTGTTCTCTCGCAATCGTCATTGGTTCAACAGTCTCTTCCCCGGAGCCTGCAGTTCCCGGTCCTGCCAATTGAGGTGAGCCCCGGGCGCTTCCGGCCTCAACTTGCCGGCGCTACGAGTGCAAGCCTGTGAACCATGAGCTGCGGGCTCTGAACCCATCTGGCTGGCAGCTGATAGCTGAAAGCTGATAGCTACGCTCAATGTTGACTTGCGCCGTTACCCTGCGCACGATTGAAGCGTGGTTCCCGACGGTCATCTCACGTTCAAGCGCACGCGGCTGGCTCCGAGCCCGACCGGCTCTCTGCATTTGGGGCATGCCCGCACGTTCCTGATCACCTGGTGGCTGGCTCGAACCGTCGGAGCCGAGGTCATCCTGCGCATGGAGGATCTCGACGCCAGACGGGCCAAGCCCGAAAGCGTACAACTGACGTACGACGATCTGCGATGGCTGGGTTTGGATTGGGATGCCGGTCCGGCGGAAGCTTCCGGTGAGCGCCCGGGCGCGACATCGCCGACGGGTAACGAGCGGTACGGCCGAGCCCAGGCCGGCGCGGCCCGGGGTGACGGTGATCGCCTCGCGGACGAGTACGTGCAGTCTCGGCGGCGGGCGCTGTACGAGGAGGCGTTGGATTACCTCTGGCGGGACGGTGTGATCTATCCGTGCACCTGCTCGCGGGCGGAGATTGCCGCCGCGGTCGGGCAGAGCGCGGGGGCGCCGCAGGAAGGCGACGTGCAGGTGCGCTATCCCGGAACGTGCCGGCCGATCCGTAGGCACGCCGCGGCGAGCCGACAGGCGGCCGCCGCGCATCTACGCCAGACCAGCAGAAAGCCCGTCTGCTGGCGATTCCACGTTCCGGAGGTTGTGGTGGAGTTCGAGGACGCGGTTTACGGGCGGCAGGCCTGGCGGGTGCACGAGGACTCTGGTGATTTTCCGGTAACGCGGTTCGACGACACGCCGGCCTACCAACTGGCGGTCGTGGTTGACGACGCGGCCATGGGCGTGGATTGCGTCATCCGCGGCGACGACCTGCTGAGCAGCACGCCGCGGCAGATCCTGCTGTACCGGGCATTGGGTCGGGATCTGCCGAAGTTCGCCCACGTGCCGCTGGTGGTGGGGCTCGACGGTCGGCGGTTGGCCAAGCGTCACGGCGAAAGCCGTATCGCCCAGTTCCGCGAAGCCGGCGTGCCCGCGTCCAAAATCGTCGGCTGGGTGGCCTGGCAGAGCGGACAATTGGATCGGCCTCGCGAGATGGAAGCCCGAGAACTGGTGGGGCGGTTTGATCTTTCGCGCCTTTCGCGACAACGCGTCGTGCTTACCGCGGCCGACCTGGCCTGGCTGCGGTAGCGGACTCGTCGCGTCGGGCAGGGGCTGAAAGGTCGCGGCGTATTCGGGAACGTATGCTTGAAAGAGGACGGAGGCTCGACTGTGGGCAGTCCTTGCCTTCGGGCAAGCCGCCCAGCGACAATATTCAGGCATGAACGATGCACCGCGAGCAACGCCGGCACGCGCACCGGGCGGCCAGTTCGGCCATAGACTGACCGTAGCTGCCATGGCCTTGCTCATCCTGGCCCTCACGCTTCACCTGATGCAGCAGTTCGCGGTTATCCTTCAACAATTGCTCATCGCCACGTTCATCGGCTACCTCATCCTGCCCGTGCACAACTGGCTGGTGAAACACCGCGTCCCTCGTCGTGTTTCGTTCGTGTTTCTCGTCATTCTGTTCCTGGCTGCTTCTTATGGCTTGGGGCAGATGATTTATGACAGTGTCTCCGAGCTGACCGCGAACCTCCCGCAATATCAGGCGAACTTGTCGTGGCTCACGCAGCAGACCATCGAGCGTGTTCCGGGAATGGATCGCGAGTTGCTGCAGCAGATCATCATGGGGCAATCGGCCACGGTGGAAACCGGCGTCTTTATGTTCCGGACGGCCCTGGGAACCTTCTTCAATTTCTTCACCCAGGTGCTGGTAGTGCTGGTGTTCCTGGCGTTTCTGCTGGCCGAGCAGGCCAGCTTCCAGCGGCGAATCATGGCGGCGTTCGAGCCTGACAGGGCCACCCGGATCATGGCCGTGCTGGCCAACATCAACCAATCCATCGTGCGATACATCGCGGTCAAGACGCTGGTCAGCCTGCTGGTCGGTGTGCTCACGGGGCTGGTGCTGGCGATCTTCGGCGTGAACTTCCCTGTACTGTGGGGAATCGTCGCGTTCTTGCTGAACTACATTCCCTATCTCGGGAGCATGGTGGCTACGCTGCTGCCCGCGATACTCGCGCTGGTGGAGTTGCCCAACCCGTGGCGCGTCGCACTGCTCGTGCTGACGCTTGGCTTCATTCACAACTTCACCGGTTACATTGTCGAGCCGCGCATGGCCGGCCGGCAGTTGAATCTCAGCCCACTGGTCATCCTCCTGGCCTTGTCCTTCGGCGGCGCCATCTGGGGCATCGTCGGCATGATCCTGGCCGTCCCGGTCGTGGTGGCCATCAAGGCCGTCCTGGAAAACATCCAGGAGACCAAGCCGTTGGCTACCATGATGTCGCATCTATGAGCCAGCCCGGCGGCCGGGGCTAGGGACTGGGGCTTGGGGATCGGCGAATAGAAGTCGGGCATGCCTGTTGTCTGTTCACCAGCCCCTGGTCCCTAGCCCCCAGTCCTCCCTCATCACCACTGCGCTTCTTCGAACGGCGTGAGAGGGCCTTTCGGCTTGGGCTTGGGGCGAGCCTTGAGAATGGCGGTGGCCAGTTGCAGATCCTCGCGCACCGTGATCTTCAGGTTGGAAAAGTCCGACCGCACCAGCGCCACCGGATGGCCTGTGGCTTCGACGAGTTGGGCATCATCCGTAGGTTCCTGACCCAGCTCGGTCCGCCGGTTGTAGGCTTCGCGAATGATCGAAGCCTTGAACACCTGAGGCGTCTGTGCTTCCCACAGGTTCTCGCGGGGGATGGTCTTGTCGACGACGTTGGCGCCGCTGGCCCGCTTGATCGTACCCTGCAGCGGAGCGGCGAGAATGGCCGCGCCGGTCTTGGCTGCCTCGGCGAACACCCGGTCGATCATCTCGGTGGACACGCACGGCCGCGCCGCGTCATGGATGGCGATCAGGTCGGCGTCCTCGCGCACGAGGGCCAGGCCGGCGGCCACCGAATCCGCTCGTGTCGCTCCGCCGATCGCACGCTGGACGCCCAGGAAGCCCAGATTCGCTCCGTACTTGCTCTTGACCTCGTCCTCGTCCGCGGCCGAGATAACCAGGATCGTCTGGCACACATCGTCGCGGTTGACGAACTGCTCAACCGACCGCAGGAACAGCGGTCGTCCGTCGATCTTGGCGAACACCTTGTTCTCTTTGCCGCCGTTGAACCGCTTACCCTTGCCGGCGGCGACAATGACCACTGCTACTTTGGGCATGCTCGTGTCTCCATGAAGCAAGGCCGGTGGCCGAAGCGAGCCTTGTCCGTTCGTCGATGATTATAGCGAGGCCGGCACCACGAACGGCTCGCGATAGTCGCGGGTCAGCAGCGCACTGGCCTCCGAGTCGCCGATGATCGTCTCCTGCTTGGGATCGAACGTGATTGTTCGGCCCGTGCGGTAGGCGATGTTGGCGAGGTGGCAGTGGGCTGACGTGAGATGCCCGTCCAGCGCGGTCGCGCTGAGGTCCTCCGCTTTGCGGCTGCGCATGGCCTTGATGAAATCCGGGAACGCCACGCCGCCTTTGCCCATGGCTGCTGGACCCGGTTCCCGTTCGCGCCCGAAGAACACGCGATATCCCCGATAATCGAGGGCCATGTACCCCTTGGCCCCGAAGAACACCACGCCGGTGTCGTTGCCGGTGCCCGTGGCGAAGTCGGCCTCGTGCGGGCCCGCCCAGTGCCGTACTTCGAACACGAGCATCTGGTTCCGCTCGGGATAGAAGAAGCTGGCCGTCATGCTGTTGGGCACCTGCTTGTCGTCGTCCCACATGAAGCGGCCGCCCATGGCCTGGATCTTCGACGGCAGGTCCACGCCCAGGCCCCAGCGGGCCATATCCATCTCGTGCACGCCCTGGTTGCCGATGTCGCCGTTGCCGTAGTCCCAGTGCCAATGCCACTCGTAATGGAAGCGGTTTCGGGAGAACGGTCGCTTCGGGGCCGGCCCGAGCCACAGGTCGTAATCCACGCCGGCGGGCACCGGCTCGTCCGGCGTCCGGCCGATGGTGTCGCGCCACTTGTAGCAGACGCCTCGAGCCATGTACACCTCCCCGATCACGCCCTCCCGCAGCAGCCGGATGGCTTCCTGCACCTCCGGGCAGCTGCGCGACTGCGTGCCATGCTGGCAGAGCCGGTCGTACTTGGCCGCCGCCTTCACCAATTGCCGCCCCTCGAACACGTTGTGCGAGCAGGGCTTCTCGACGTAGACATCCTTGCCCGCCTGCATGGCCCAGATCGCGGCCAGTGTGTGCCAGTGATTCGGAGTGGCGATGCTGATCGCGTCAATGGACTTGTCGTCGAACATCCGGCGCATATCGACGTAGCGGTCGGCCTTGCGCCCGGTCTGCTTGTCGTGTTCGTCCGCCCGCTGGTTAAGCACGCTCTCGTCCACGTCGCACAGGGCGACCACCTGGACGCCGTCCAGCGACTCGAAGCCCTTGATGTGGCTGACACCCCGCCCCTTGATGCCGATCACACCGATGCGGATGGTCTCGTTGACGCCTCGCCGGGCGGGTGCGGCCGCCGCGGCCTGACGGGTCGCGTGACTCAGGGCAACGGCGCCTGCGGCGGCGGTGCTGGTGCGGATGAATGTGCGTCGGCTGAAGCTGCTCATGTTCGCTCCTTTCGGCGTGTGCCGGAACTCATGCTACTTTTAACCCCCGGGGCGGGACTCCATCGGCCGGTGGCCCGCGAGCCCGGCGTCATGATACCGCGCCCGGGGCGACGAGGCACATCGGCGGGTTCGCAGCCCTGCGCGCGGGGCGGTGGCCAGGCGGCCATTTCTCGAAGATAATGGGACGAGTCGCATGACGGGGGCAGGGGACATCCGGCGGGAGAGGGAAGATGTCACGGAGGCGGCCGCGTTATCTCGAAAGCCTGCTGGCAATCGCCTTGCTCTGCCTGTCGGGTATCGGCTGCGTGGACCCGGGCACGCTTCCGGATCCGTCGCCTGCCGGCGGTGACCCGGCCGATGTGCCCGGGGGGCCTCCGTCCAATCCTTCCAACTCGGGTACGCCCGGCCTCGGCACGGCCAACCCCGACACCTGGGATGCCTGCGTGCAGGTGGGCCAGCCGGCCTCGCCGACACATCGTGAGATGTTCAACGCTCTCAATCAGTATCGTGCTTCGCAGGGTCTCGCGCAGTTGTCGTACTCCAAGGTGCTCGAGAAGGCCGCTGACGCCCACGCCCGGGACATGTATCGCCGCGACTTTTTCGATCACGTCAACCCCGACGGCGACGGGCCGGCCGACCGGGCCATCGACGCGGGCTTCTGCCGGATCCGAATGGTCGGCGAGAACATCGCCTGGAACCAGCGGAATGTCCACGAGGTGCAGGTCGCCTGGCAGAACAGTCCCGGCCACAACGCCAACATGGTGAACCCGGATTTCAAGTACGTGGGTATGGGCTATTACTTTTCGGCGAACGGGCCGTATTACGTGCAGCTGTTCGGCACGGTTTGGCCGGACTGATGTCGTCGCGTACTGGGGGTCATCTTGCTTTCGGGCGGAAACGGGCATCTTGCCCGCCTCAATCTTTCCGTGACAACTTTGGTGCACGAAGCAAGATGTTGGTGGGCACTGCAGCGGAGGTGTAACGTTCATGAGACTCATGCGGTGGATTGCATGCGGCGTTTGTGGCCTGCTGATCGGAGGGATGTCCGCCGCGCACGGGCAGACCGTGACCTCTCGTCCCGCGGACCGGCCGGCTGCCGAGCGCCGTCCCGCCCGGACGCTGCGAGTGGCTGCCGTCCAGATGCGCTCATCCCGGGACCTTGACGACAACGTCGCCCGCACGATCCGCTTCATTCAACGTGCCGCACGCAACCGGGCCCGGGTCGTCGTGTTTCCGGAATGCTCGGTGACTGGCTACTTCAAGGATGTGGTCGTTCAAACCCAGGCGGAGGCTCTGAAGGACGCCGAGCAGCGGATCGCCGCCGCCTGCCGCGAAGCCGGCGTGTACGCCATCGTCGGCATGCCCGTGCGCGACGGCGGCAAGCTGTTCAACTCCGCGGTGGTGATTTCACCTGAGGGCGGAATCATCGAGCGGTACCACAAAATGCAGTTGGCGGAGGACTGGCCCACGCCGGGCGATCATCTGTCGATCTACAAGATCGACGGCGTGTGGTGCACGACCATCGTTTGCCACGACGAACGCTATCCCGAGCTGGTGCGGCTGCCCGTGCTCGCGGGGGCTCAGGTCGTGTTTTATCTCTCGCACGAGTCAGGTTTGCACGACGAAAAGAAGCTGGAGCCGTATCGGGCGCAGATTCAAGCCCGCGCGGTGGAAAACGGTGTCTATGTCGTGCACGCCAATGCACCGGCCAATAACGACGCATCCGGCTCGCACGGCCACAGCCGCATCATCCTGCCCGACGGCAACATCATGCAGGAGGCCTCCATCTTCGGCGAAGATGTGCTCGTCGCCGACCTCGACATCGGCCGGGCCAACCGAATCAACGCCACCAATACGTACCGCTCGCAGTTGCTGGCTCCCTGGTGGCGCGACGGCGTGAGCCTCGTCCGCCGGATCGAATAGTTTTCGGGGGGGCGGGCATCTTGCCCGGCTGATTCTTGCTGATGCCGCATGGCATTGTGGTGCAGACATCCTGCCTGCGAGTGCACGCTGGAAGCGTGCACCACAAGAAGCGTGCATCACGACGGCGCGTGCAGCCGCGTTGCATCCGATCGGCCGGAAACGGCAATAGCACGCCGGTCTACTTTGAACCGGCCAGGCAGGGCGGCTGACTGGCCAGTTGCACCAGCGCCTCGCGGACGCGGGCAATCTGCTCGGGGTTCACCGTCAAATAGCGATGCCGGCCGTCCGGCGAAGCCACGTGCGACGACAGCCCCTGCTCGTCGATGACGACTTTGCCGGGTTGCGAGAACCCGAAGTAGCCGCGCTCCGGCCGGACGGCCACCAGCACGCTCGTGAGATCCCACGTGGGGCGGTCGTACGGCATTTTCATGTATGCCCGATACGCCTCGGCGATCGGATGGTGCTTCACGTACGCGAAATCGCGCTCAATGCTGACCGCGGGATACTTGATGGCGCGGCCGATCTCAAACCCGCTCACCACGATCGGGCCCGGCCATTCGGCGAACAGCTTGCGAGCCGCGGCCAGGTCCTCCACCACGTTGTATTCCTTGTGCTGGTCGCTGGGGATGAAGTCGCCGGCCATGCTCGACAGCAGGCGGCACTTGCAGGCGACAAGTTCTGCTCCCGGCAGCGGCGAGTGGGCGTCCGGCTGCGAATCGAGCAGTCGGGCCAGGTTGGTCGAGAAACCCACCACCACGATCACCACCGACTGATCGGGCTGACTGGCCAGCACCCGTCGCAGGAGCTCCACCGCTTCGGGGGCGTCCGCGCCGCTCCGCAGCCGGCGCGGGTAGCGATCCTGGCCGTTGTCCTTCGCCTCGACGACCGCCCGCGTGAATTTGCCGTCCTCGGGCGTCTTGCCGTTCCGCACGACGCCGATGGGGATATTGCCTCGCCCGTAGAACGTGTTCACCACGTCTACGAAGGGCGCACTGAACGCATTGTCCTTGCTGAGCGTCACGGCCAGCAACTCGCACTCGCCCCGGCTTTGCAGGGCGTGAATGACGCCCAACGCCAGCGCGTCGTCGATGTCGTTGCCCATGTCGGTGTCGAAGATGAGCTTGACCGGCCGCTCGGGTGCCTGGAGTTCCGGCGGTTCCGCAGCTTGGGTAACACTTCCCGCCGACCACGGCCCGACGGCGAGAAGGGGCGCGACAACGAAGGCGGCAACGAGATGCTTCATGGCCAAACTCCATACGTAAGAGGTGAAAGAACGCTACGGCCCGCCGTCGGTGACACGTGAGTGCGCGTCCTCCGGCCGCGAGGGCAACCGCTCAAGCCAGGCCATTCTAACTCGTCAACCGCCCGAGGGCGACATCGCCGTTACCGTCGCTTTCGTCTCCGGCTTCGAGCCATTGGCTCTACCTCCCCAGGTCTGCACGACATGCAACGGGTGGTGCGACTGACGCGGCATCTGGACATCCCGATCACCGTGTGCATCAACAAGTGGGACCTCAAACCGGACATGACCGCAACGATCGCATCCTGGGGCCGCGAACAGTCGATTTCCGTGACCGGCAGGATCCGCTACGATCGGACGTTCACCGCCGCGCAACTCGGGATCAAGACTGTGGTAGAATACGCAAGGGACGGCGTGGCCGAAGATATTCGCGGCCTGTGGGAGGTCATCCGACCTCGCCTCGGATGCTGACCGAACAGGCCCGGACAGGAGACCGGCATCATGTCGCGCAAGAGCACCATCAACTTCGTGGTGGACCTGATAAGCCTGCTGGCCATATTTGCACTGGTCGCCACTGGGCTGATCATTCGCTTCGTTCTGCCGCCCGGCACCGGTGGCCGTCACGGCGAAGGGGGGCTGATGCTCTGGGGGCTGGGGCGACACGCGTGGGGCGACCTGCACTTCTGGACGTCCGTGGTGTTAGCCGCGCTGTTGGTCCTGCACGTCGCGTTGCATTGGACGTGGGTCTGCGCGATGACGCGCCGGCTGGTCAGGGGCACACAGGCGGAGCCGCTTGACGCTCGCACACGCCATGCGTACGGCGTGGGATTTCTGTCGGCCGTTGTGATCGTGTTCGGCGGATTCACCTGGTATGCGAAGCAGGGCGTCAAGCCCATGGACGGCACGCCAACACCGGCAGTCGGTCCCGCCCACACGGCCGAGGACACGTTCGAGGGAGACTCTCGAGCCCGTCGGCAGGCTCACGATGTCATCCGCGGTTCCATGTCGCTCGAGGAGGTCGAGCGTGAGACGGGTGTGCCGGTGAACACACTTATCTCCGGACTCAGTTTGCCCGCGGACACGGCACCACAAGACAAGCTCGGCCGGCTCGGTCGCCAGTACGGCTTCGACATGGACGACGTCCGAGCGATCGTCGCCAAAGCACAGTCTGTGCCGACCGATTAGTGCATTCCTCGCCGTCGTCGTGAGTGACGGCCGGATGGGCGGGATTGGGCCGTAGACGACCGCTGCAGCACAATCGCAGCGGCCGGGGCCTCGCCGGCGTGAGTTCTTACGGCATTTGCTCAGCGGCTGGCTTTGTAGGCTTCCATGAGCGTGTGATACTTCACGATCATGGCCGCGATCTCCCATCGCGGCAGTGCGCCTTGGGCCAGGTACGCCAAATACGTGTCGGTCACGTCACAGAAATGCTGCTCGTGATCGGCCTTCAATGCGTCGGGAATCACGACTTCCCAGCCTGTTTCGCATTTCTTGATTCGCAGGCCGTTGTGCTTCGCGGATAGCTTCTCGATCGCGACCAACAGCGTCTTCTCGAAGGCCTCGTCGCTCTCCTGCGAGCGTTTGTGCACGTACAGCACGGGCTTGTAATTCTGCCGCTGGCCCTGCTCGATCACCAGATCCGCCTTCGTGCCTCGCATGATCGAGTAGTGCGTGTCGGCCGCGCCGGGCGGCGCTTCGAAATTCCATATCACCGACACTTTCGCGACCACGCCGCGCAGCGTGTAGATGATCTCGCCATTGCCGAAGACCTGCAGCACACCGTCTCGGACGTCCTTGCTCAGGTAATCGGGGTAGTGATCGTAACCCGTGACTTTTTCGAACTGTGCAGGCGTGACCGGCGTGGCCCATCGCCGGGCTGACAGGATGCGGACGTCCGACGGCTCGAGCACCTGCTCGGGGAAGCATTCCCATTGCACCAGATCGACCAGGTGCGTGGCGACGTCAACGATGCCTTCGCCCTCCTGTTCGACGTCGAAGAACCAGGCCGGCCGCTTGAGCGGCTTGCCCGCCACCAGCTTGCTGAAATGATGCACGCTCTCCTTGGTGACCGCGGGCTCCTCTGGCGTGCCCGGTCGTAACTGGCCGAACACCTCCGGTATCATCGACAACTCGCGCTGCAGGATGGATGTGATCTCATGCCGCTCGGTCATGATGTCGTAGAGCAGGACGCCTTTTTCTTCGGCGATCTTGAACGCCTCGAGCAGCATGGGATACTTCGCGGGGTTGATCACCATGGGCTTATCGGCCAGCACGTTCAGGCCGGCCTTGATGCAGCCCAGGATGTACCCGGTCTTGCGCATGTTGTTCCCGGCCAGCACCACCACGTTGCCGGGCTTTTCGCGCAGCATGTCGGCGAAGAAGTCGGGACCGGTGTGGACCCGCGACTCCCACCGCGTGGGGCGGTCGGGCCGGGTGTTGAACAGCTCGATGCGTCGGAGATGCTCGTCGAGGTCGGCGCCGGCAGGGGCGTAAATGTGCACCACCGGATCCACCTGCTCGTACATGTTCTTCTGCACCAGTGCGGCGTGATAGTGTCCCGGGTCGAGCGTGATCAATCGTACCCGCGCCCGGTCGGCAGCCGGCTGGGCCTCAGGCGGGGCGGCCGGCGCCCCTGAAAGACCAGAGCCGAACACAATCCCTGCCGCCGCGATCAACGCGGCCATCCACGTGCGATCAAGGCGGAGCATCACACCCTCCGTCAATGCGAACCGGATTCGACCGTCGATGCGATCCGACGTGCGATCAGATCTTGATATTGTGTTTCGCCAGTACCGCGTCCACGCTGTACGGCGCCCGCTGCGGCCGCGACAGCATCCGGTTGGCGTCTTCATCAGTGAACCGCTCCCGGACCGGGTCGTAGGTCAGCCGCCGCCCCAGCCGCATCGCGATCTGCGACAACAGGCAGGCCGAGCACGACCGGTGTCCCACTTCGACCGGGCACGCCGGTTCCTCGCGGGTCCGGATGCTGGTCAGCCAGTCGAGGTGATGGTCGTTCTTGGGGCTCTGGTGCAGACGGATGTCGCCGTCTTTGAACTCGACCTCCAGGAGCTTCGGATCGCTGGCGTCCAACGGTTTGAGGATCGGCTGGCCCGCCGTCGGGTCGCTGCTGGTGGCTTTCTGCGAACCGCGCGACACGAAGATCCACTGGCCATTCTCGCCGATGAACCGCACGCCGTTGGGCAGCTTGTTGCTCACGTGCACGACGGCTCCGTTGGCGTAACGGGCATGGATTTCGTACGGGCCATGCACGTCCCACAGTCCGCCGGTGAGGTATTCGGCCTTGCCTTCGATCTCGATCGGGCCGGTATCTTCCGTGCCCATGCCCCAATGCGCGATGTCGAAGTGATGGGCGCCCCAGCCGGTGATCATGCCGGCACCGAACTGCTCGCACCGCAGCCAGCCGGGCCGACCGTAGCGTTTGCGTATGTCCTCGCTCTGCGGGTGGACGCGATCTTCGGTGTAGTACACCTCGGGCGTCGAGCCGAGCCACAGGTCGTAGTTGAGATTGCTCGGAACGGGCATCTCTTCCGTGCGGCCGCCGGGTGGGTCGACGGGCAGGCCGATGTAGACTTCCTTCACCTTGCCGATCACGCCGTTGCGGACCAGCTCGCACGCTCGCAGGAACTGAGGACTCGATCGCTGCTGGCTGCCCTGTTGAAAGACTCGCTTCGTCCGCTTGACGACTTCGGCCATCTGCCGGCCTTCGCGGATGGTCAGCGACGCCGGCTTCTGCAGGTAGACGTCCTTGCCCGCCAGGGCCGCTTCGATCGTCGGCAGAGCGTGCCAGTGATCGGGCGTGCTGATGCACACGGCGTCGATGCTCTTGTTCTCGAGCATCTCGCGATAGTGCTCGTATGTCTTGATCGTGACCTGCAGGTTCAGATCCTTGGCGTAGCGGGCTTCGATCAACTGCTTGGCGTCCGCCACGCGGATCGAGTCCGGATCGCTGACCGCGACGATCCGGGCCAGCTTGTTGTGCCGGAACATGCCCGGAAACTCCGACTCGCGGGCGATGCGGCCGCAGCCGATCTGGGCGACCTGAATCAGGTTGCTCGGCGCTGACTGGCCGAACACGGTCGAGGGGACGATCGTCGGGAAGCCGAGCGTGCCGGCTCCGACTGCCGCTGCCGCGCCTTTGACAAACTGACGACGGGACAACTTCCGGGATCCGGAACTAGGCTTGACCTTCATGAGAATCTCCTTGCTCCTGGCTTGTGTGTTCACCAGTGTCACATAAGTGTCGATGCATGGCGAAGTGCCGCCGCCTTGCCCACGGACCGCCGCACCGATTCAAGGGGCCGGCTGCGAAGCCGCCTGCGGCTCGGCCACCGGGTAGGGCTCCTCACCCATCGCCCACAAGATGCCGCCCAAAATATGCCGCGTGAACCGCGGATCCTTGTACTGCGGAATGTTGTGGCCCAGCGCGGTGTAGAACTGCCGTCCGCCGTCGTACGTCTGATACCACGCCAGCGGCATCGCATCGCCGAACAGCTGGCCGGGGTATTCGTCCTTCTTGGGATCGTCCAACGTGGCCGGATCAACCACCAGCAGCGGCTTGATCCCCTTGTTGAAGTTCTCGTGGTAGTAGCATTCGTCGGGGCCCCAGATGAACTCGGCCGGCAGATGTCGCGTGGCCGGATGCTTCGGATCGACGACCCGAATCTTGAACGGTTGCTGCTTGGGATGCCGCTTGAACTTGGCGCCCGCCACCGCCTGGTAATACGCCCACTTGCGCTCCGAGCCGGTCGCCGAGTGGATGCCGACGTAGCCGCCGCCCGACTGGATGTACTTCTTGAACGCTTCCCGCTGCTCGTCGTTTTCGAACGCTTCGTTGTTGCTGTTCGAGAAGATCAATGCCTTGTATTGCTTGAGATTCTCGGTGGTGAATACCTTGGGATCGTCGGACACGTCCACGGCAAAACCGTTTTCACGGCCCATCAACTGAATGGCCTCGACGCTGGCCTTGATGTTGTCATGCACGTAACCCTTGCCGTTGGTCACGTGGTTGCGGGTATACACCAATACCTTCTTGCCGGTGGCTGGTTGCTCATCGGCGGCTCGCGATATTGCCGTCTGCACGGCGAGGATCACCGCCAGCCCGCACACGAAACGAATACGGTTCATTCGCTTCCTCCCACAAGTACCCCTGCCGCCACTATGCGGACCGGTCGGACGCTGCCGGCGAAACAAGCGTGTCGCTCGACCGGTCGTCGTCATGAAGCAGTTCCGGGGGTGAGGCCTGCCCAGACTTGTCGGACCATGCTGCCTTCACGACCAGCACCACCGTGAGCGCCCCGATCGGATGCAGACATCCTGCAACCGTGAACACGGGAGTATATCCGAACGTCTCGATCAGCCTGCCCACGATAGACTGCGTGACTGCACCGCCCATGACGCCCATCATGGCGGCGCACCCGTAACAGGTTGCGACCATTCGTTTCGGGAAGATGTCGGACGGCAACGTCAGCGTGCTGGCCGACCAGCTCTGGTGGGCAAACGCCGCCACGCTGATGCAGGCGATGGCGGCTTGCCAGCTTTCGACATAGACCGAGAGGATGGCCACCGGCATCAGGCTGGCGCTGCAGCACAGGGCCGTCTTCCTGGCCTTCAGCACCGGCCAGCCCCGGCCGATGAGGAACGACGAGAACCATCCGCCGGCAATGCTGCCGAAGTCCGCCGCCAGGAACGGCAGCCAGACGAACAAAGCGATGTCTTTGAGATCAAAGCCGCGCTCGGCCTTGAAGTATTTGGGGATCCAGAACGAAAAGAAGAGCCACACCGGGTCGGACAACAACCGGGCGGCCATGAGTGCCCACAACTGGCGCGTGCCCAGCGCTTCCCGCCACACGCCCCGCTTGGGCGTCTCGGCGGCTTCGACCGGTTGGTCGACTTGGCCGGCGCGGATGTACGCCAATTCTTCAGGTGTGATGAGCGGATGCTTCTCGGGCTTTCGGGCCAGCAGCAGCCACGGGATGAGCCACAGACCGCCGATCGCACCGGTGAGAAGGAAAGCGGCCCGCCAATCGAGATAGTAAATGATCGCCCCCACGACCGGCGGAGCCAGCATGGCTCCCACGCCCGTGCCCACGTTCAGAATGCCGGTGGCCAGCGCCCGTTCTTTGGCCGGGAACCATTCGCCGACCGTCTTGATGGCAGCCGGAAAGTTGCCCGCTTCGCCGACGCCCAGCAGAAACCGTGCCGCAGCGAAGGAACGCGCGCCGCTGGCAAACGCATGTCCCACGCTGGCGAGCGACCACCAGATGAATGCCAGCGTCAGCCCCATTCGGCTCCCGATGCGATCCACGACTCGCCCGGCCAGCGGGTGAAACACGCCGTAGGCGACCAGGAACGCCGCAACAATATCGCCATACTGCGCGTCGGTGATGCCCAGTTCCTTTTCCAGCACCACCTGGGCGACCGACAGGGCTTGGCGGTCGAGATAGTTGATCGTCGTGACCAGCGTCAGCAGGGCGACGATGTACCAGCGGAGATTCCGGATCATGAGATTTCCTGCCTCGCTGCGTTCGCGCCGGCGATTCGAATTGTCCCCCGACAAAGGTCTGAACCGCCCGGGACTACCGCCCGGGCCATCGTCTTTCGACCGGTGCACTGCAACAAACGCAGGAACAGGCCAAAACGAATTCGTCATCAGCCGGCATGATTCGACTTCCGGCCGATGCGAAACACCTCTGCCAGGCAGGCCCCACGGACAACGTCTGGAACGGGACGTGAATACCGCCTGTTCGGCAATGTACATGTCTATCGTTGGGGCGGCAATGAGATTACGCGTCTTTGTTTTGAGATCCTTTGCGCGCCGGCTTGGTAGGCAAGAACTCTCGGTGCTTTGACGGTGGAGCACGTCAGGTTCAATCGGGTGAGGAGCCGTGCGTGTTCGCAAGTGTTGGTTATGACACGGATTACGTTTCAGGCTGACGCCGGTCACAAGGCGTCTCTCGGGCAATAGGTCTCAAGCGGTCCACGACTTGCTGGCATGCCATCGTCCGGCCGGGCTGACCAGAATTGTGCTGGTATGAGATGTACTACGGGCACCGCCGAGCGGCATGCCCGCGACATCTCGAACGCTGATGCCGCGGTGGCTTGGTGCAAGATGTTTCAATCCCGAACATCGGGCGAATAAGTGCGTGCCAACGATTGACACCGCGGAGGGCGATTGATACGCTGAATGAGCACGACATAGGTCGCTTCTGTAGCCGTGTCCAAGTCGGTCGTGCTCATGACGTTCAGACGGGCGGAATGCGGTAGCCATTCCTGATTGCCCGCACTACTGAGGGATAGTCGGAGGTGCAGCGCGAACGCTTCGTGCGTTCTCGAGGGTCGTTTTCGGTCCGCATTACCATGCGACTGTGACTTTATGGCATTTCATGGCGCCTCTTGCAGGCAAAGGGAAAGGAAGGGTGAAGCTCATGTGTCGATTCGGTCTTGCTGCTGCCATGTCCGCGTTGCTCTGCATTCCCGGCGTGGCTTTCGGCGTACTGTACAGTCAGGACTTCAATGTCGATGACTCGGCCAACTGGATCATCAACGATCCGGGGTTGTCGGACATTGCGGTCGACTTCTTCTACGACTACTCAGCCATCGGCGTGCCGGCGGCCCCTAACGGCACCGGGACACGCGGTATGAAGCTCACCGCCAACAATTTCAGCGGTGTGTTCAGCGGCTTCAGCGTCTCGCCCAAGGGGCAGAACTTCACCGGCGACTACACGGTGAGCTTCGATCTCTGGCAGAACTACGTGGGACCGCTGGGGGGCGGCGGGAGCGGCTCCACGCAATTGTCCATGTTCGGGATCGGTTCGTCGGGCACCGTCCCTGTCTGGCCCGGCTCCAACAAAGAGAGCGTCACGTTCGCCGTGACACTGGACGGCCAATCCTCCTCCGATTACCGCGTGTACTCGTCGGCAGCCCATACTAGTTACCCGGCAGGCAGTGCCGTTTATGCCGCCCCGGGCGGAGCGGTCAATGGGTCCGACGCCTATTACCAGAATGCGTTCGCCTCGGTCAGCGCCCCGGCCGAACAAGTCGCCATCTACTCCAGCCAGACCGGAATGACCGATCCGGGTGAGATCGCTTTCCAGTGGCGGCGTGTGGTGATCGACGTGTCCGACGGCGTGGCCACCTGGACCATCGACGGGGTGCTCATCGCAACCGTCGATCTGAGCGGCTTGACGCTGGGCGGGGGCAACATCCTGTTCGGCCACAGCGACACGAATGCGACGTCGTCGGTTGACCCGAACGCCGCTCTCCTGAACGTGACGATCATCGACAACATCGTGGTCACACCGGAACCCGCCACGGCAGGCCTGCTGCTTGTAAGCGGGCTGTTCCTGCTCCGCCGACGCCGGGCGTGAATCGCGTTCGCGGATTGAACGCTATCCGGGCGACCATTCGAGGCTTTTCGCGAGGCTGTCCTGATCGGGCGGCCTCGCGCCGTTTCATGCCCGTGGTTCCGGAGTTCTGGTCTGGCCGGGTCCAGCGGTGGACGGGCCGTTCTCGAACCGCCGCAGTCCTGCTGGCCGTGCGGGTGCTCCGCGCGGCGGGCCGCCCGGCTATCATGGCAATCTCGGGGCAGACCCCTTAAAATCCCCGATCTTCTGACGTGACGATCCGCCACGGCGGCGGATCGGCCGGCACGAACTGGGGGGCGTCGAACACGCTCGGCCACGACCTGCCGGACGGCTGCGGCATGACGAACCTGGACCCGACATGAGCGAGAAACCCCGAGATTTCGGTTACGACGCGAGCAACGAGGCGGATGAACTCCAGCGCGAACTGGAGGAGGCCTTGGGCAGCATGAACATCGGCAGCCTCATGGAGGCCGACGAACCGGTGGTCGCCCCGGCCGCCCCCGGCGTGAAGCGCGGACGCGTCGTCTCCATCGAGAAGAACGACATCTTCGTGGACATGGGGGGCAAGAGCCAGGGCATCCTGCCGGCCATGCAATTCGAGGATGAGCCCTTGCCGAAAGTCGGCGACATCATCGAGGTGATGATCGAGGGCTACGACAGCGCCGAGGGGCTCCTCAAGTTGTCGCGTCAGGGCGCGGTCACCGCTGCCGCCTGGCATAGCCTGGAGGAAGGCCAGATCGTCGAGGGCCGCGTCACCGGCCACAACAAGGGCGGGCTGGAACTCGACATCGACGGCATCCGCGGGTTCATGCCCATCAGTCAGATCGAGCTGTTCCGTGCCGACGACAACTTGGCGCCCTACGTCAACCAGCGGCTCAAGTGCGAGGTGGTGGACATCCGCCGCGACGAACGCAGCGTCGTGGTCTCGCGCAAGGCCGTCCTGCAGCGCGAAGCCGAGCAGGCCAAGCGCGAGAAATTCGAGTCGCTCCAGGAAGGCATGGTGGTCACCGGCACCGTCCGCACCATCATGCCCTACGGCGCGTTCGTGGACATCGGCGGCGTGGATGGCCTGCTCCACGTGGGCGACATGAGCTACACGCGCGTGAACGATCCCAAGGACGTGGTCAAGGAGGGCCAGAAGCTCCAGGTCATGATCCTCAAGATCGACCGCGAGACGCGCAAGATCGGTCTGGGCCTCAAGCAGGTCATGCCCGATCCGTGGTCGGACGTCGAGATGAAGTATCCGCCGGGTTCGCGAGTCTCCGGACGCATCACCCGTCTGGAGGGCTTCGGAGCCTTTGCCGAGCTCGAACCGGGCGTGGAAGGGCTCATTCCCATCAGCGAAATGACCTACGAACGGCGGATCAGCCATCCGCGCGACGTGGTCAAGGAAGGCGACGTGGTTCACCTCGCCGTGCTCACCGTCGATCCCGCCAAGCGCCGCATCAGCCTGTCCATCAAGCAGGCCGGCGTCGATCCGTGGCAGGGCGCCTCGGTGCGATGGCCGGCGGAAAGCACGGTCGAAGGCGTGGTCAAGCGCGTGGCCGAGTTCGGCGCTTTCGTTGAACTCACGCCCGGCGTGGAAGGCCTGATCCACATCAGCGAGCTGAGCGACGAGCGCGTGCGCCGCGTCGAGGACGTGGTCAAGATCGGCCAGACCGTCAAGGCCAAGGTCCTGGAAGTGGACGAAGGCCGCCGACGTATGTCGCTGTCCATCCGGGCCCTCAAGGAAAGCCCCGACTACACCGGTGAGGTCTCCGCCGAGCCCGCCGCTCCGGCCGCACCGCCCAAGAAACGCAAGAAGCCGCTTAAGGGCGGTCTGGAGTGGTAAGCGGGGGGCAGGCGTCCCGCCCACCTCGGTTAAGAGTGACTAATATAATGCACTCTTCGACCTCCACGCGATGCGCGTGCGAGGGTTTCTCGCCCGGTAGCGGCGAAAAGCCTTCTACTTGACCACGTGCCAGGTGTGAGCTTGTGGGGCCAGGAGGCCAAGCCAATCTCCTTCGATCGCCGCACGCGCGAAGACAGAGTAAACCCATCTCGCGGCCGGCAGGATGTCCATCCCCCGGATCAGTTGTTCGGCTTCATCCCTACTGATGCCTGCCTGACGCGCCGACAGTGTCCGCCCCGCTCGCAGCGCCCGCCCTTCCCTGAATTGCGCCAAATCGGATGAATCCTGCTGACGAAGCCTGTGTGCGGCCGCGTAGGCTTTAGAGTCGCCGCGTGCGAGATGATCTGCTTACCTCGCCGCGTCGCATTCGGGAGGCGGACGCACGAATCGAGTGATGAAGCTCGCGAACGGCACACGCGAGCGTCGGGGCCGTGACGGATCGTTCGTCGCTCGATTCGGTGGAGTCGCCAGGCTTCGTGAAAATGTGTGGTTCTTGAGCATAAACGCCGGCTACGACCAGCAGGAAACAAGGAGATCGGACCATGACCAGAGCAGTGGCAATTCTCACGTGTGTGTTGTGTGCGACCATGACTGCGGGGCTGTTTGCAGAGCAGCAGGACAGCACCTGGCAGGACCGGGCGGCTTGGCAGGACCAACGGGATACGGGGCAGAGCGGTTATTCGGGTCAGAGCGGCCAAGGTCAGCAGGGCTGGGGCTACCGCGAGCGGGACAGCGGCACGTACGGTCAGCAGCAATGGCGCGATGATCGTGGAGCGGGCATGCGCGGCCAGCAGTATGGCCGAGGCGCACACGATCAGCAGACCTGGGGCTATCGCGATCAGGACAGCGGCGCCCGCGGCCAACAGTGGCAGGATGATCGCGGCATGGGCATGCGCGGGCAACAGTACCGCGAAGGCGGTGTCGACCAGCAGTACTGGGACATGCGCGATCGCGGACAGTCGGACCGTGGCATGGGCATGCGCGGCCAGCGATTCGGCGGCCAGGGACGTCTTATGGTCGTGGGACAGATCACCAACGACAAAGCCGACGTGCCCGGCGTGAACCCCAACCACCAGGTGGCCCAGATCCGTACCCGCGAAGGCACCACGCTGTTCGTGGATCTCGGCCCTCGCGAGCAGATTCAGGATCTGAACCTCTCCCAGAATCAGTCGATCTTCGTCCAGGGGCATCTGGCCAATCTGGGCGGCCAGCGCGTGATCATGGCCCAGCGCGTCGGCAAGGTCTCACAACTCACGCAAATCAATCGCGGCCAGGAAGACCAGACCTACGGGTTCCGTGGTGGCCGACAGCAGGACCAGTCCCGTCAGCCTGACTGGTTCCGTCGCCAGCAGGACCAGTCCGGTCAACAGGGTCAGTCCGATCAGTATCGCGATCAGCACCAGCGCCAGGATTCGAGCGACATCTACGGGTATCAAGACGATCAGATAAAGAAGCAGTCGGGCCAGTTGCCGGGTAACGATCAGTCCGGCCAGATGAAGGACCAGTCCGGCCAGTCCGGAAGCGGCGGTCAGTCTGACATTTCGAACCAGTCCGGGATATCCGACGAGTCCAAGTCGAAGAGCGGCACGGACTCGACCAACCGCTGAACCGTGGACTGATTGGGGGCCATCTATTGTGCAGTGTGTCAGCGACGGAAGCGAGGGCGGCTCGATGGAGGCCGCCCCGCTCCTCGTTGCATCGGGGCCGAACATGAGCATGCGACTGATTGCAGCGGCGCTCGTGCTATCGGCTCTGGCTATTGGCTGCGGGCGCGGAGATGAATCTCAGCCCGCCACCGAACCGGGCGCCGTCGAACGCTGGCCCACCGGTCTGACGCCCGGGCCGGGCACGTCGCCTCTGGCCCCTCGACAGTCACGGACGAACCGCCCGCCTTCGCCGTCCGCCGATGACACCGCCGCACCCGCGGTTACGCCACCGTCCGAGACGCGACCCGGATAGAGGGCGTCGCGGCTGGCGGACCGTTCTACGCTGCCTACAATTGCGGATGACCCCCGATGGCTCTGCCACGCAGGAAGAAGTTTTCAACGCCACTATTACCGACCGCCAGGACCTGACGTCGGAACTCACCATCGTGCGCGTCCGGCCCGATGGGGGGAAGGTCCCCGATTTCGAGCCGGGGCAGTTCATCAAGCTGGGCCTGCCGCGGAGCGAGGAAGAGTGCGCTAACCTGCCTTCGGCGGCGCGGGTTCGATCGACGCCGCGTCTGATCCGCCGCGCTTATTCCATCGCTTCATCGCCCCGGCAGCGGGCGTACCTCGAGTTTCTGATGGTTCGCGTGGAGGTCGGCAAGCTCACGCCCAAGCTTTGGACGCTCGAGCCGGGTGGGCGAATCTGGATGGACGACAAGGTCTCCGGGCGGTTCACGCTGGAGTCCATTCCGCCCGGCAAGGACATCGTCATGGTGGCCACGGGCACCGGCATCGCCCCGTTCATCTCCATGTTGCGGACGTATGCCGACGCGCCGCGCTGGCGGCGAGCTGTGGTCATCAACGGCGTTCGTTATGCCGCGGACCTGGCATATCGTTCCGAGCTCGAAGCGCTCGCCCGCGATCATTCGCACATCGTTTACATCCCCATCGTCTCACGCGAGCCGACCGGTCCGGCGGCCGCCTGGACCGGCTTGCGTGGGCGTGTGCAGCAGGTGCTTGATCCGCACGCCTACCGCTCGCATGTCGGTGCCGTACTGGCGCCCCGCGATTGCCACGTCATGCTCTGCGGCAATCCCGAGATGATCATGTCCGTGCAGCGGATGCTCGAGGAACAGGGCTTTCACGTCCACTCGCCGGCCCAGCCCGGTAACATCCATTTCGAGCGGTACTGGTGACCGGGGTCGCCCGATAAGAGCGGCTGGTGATCCGCGGCTCACGAATCCATCCGCGTCGTTTGCTCCGCCCCCTCGGCGAATCGTATGTATGCCTCGGGATTTAGTACAAGGGGGCATGGATGAGTATGACCGCTACCGCTTACGAGCCGGCCGTTGTTGTTCAGCGGGAAATCTGTCGATTCCTGGAGGCCGCCCGCAAACGCAGCGAACACGACGGGCATCATCGCCGCCGGGCCCGTCGCCGGCACGCCCGATCCTGGCCGCTGCTGGTTTCGATCAGCGGCAAGCCGTTCGAGCCGGACGTGAGCGCCGCCCTGCACAACGCGTCCGACCTGGGCATCGGCTTTCTCTCGCCGGTGAGCCTGCTGGTCGGCTCGACCGTGTACGTCAAACTCTTCTGCTACGACGACTTCTGCCCGCGCGTGCCGGCCACCGTGCGACACGTCACTCCGACCGAACACGGATTCCTGGTCGGCTGCGAGTTTGACCTGAACAATCCGGATGCGTGCAACCGCGCCGTCGAACTCGGCCGCCATTCTCGCCGGTATTGCGCTACATACTGATGCTCATCGCCCATGGCTGACGGTCGACGGATGAGAGCAACAGCTGATGGCTGAGAGCTGAAAGCTGATAGCTGATACCTAATAGCTGCACAGTTGATTACCGCCAGACTTGATCTTACCATATCTGGCGTCATGCTAGATATTTACGATTCCAGGCGGTACTTGACCCGTTTCGACGTTCGCCGGATCCCCAATCTGTTCACGGATTTCCTGGTGGTGGGCAGTGGTGTCGCCGGTCTGCGAGCGGCCATTGAAACGGCCAAGCACGGCCCTACGCTGCTGATCACCAAAAGCCGAATCGATGACTCCAACACGGCCAAGGCCCAGGGCGGCATCGCCGTGGTCATGGCCCCCTCCGACAAGTTCGAATCCCACATCCAGGATACGCTCACCGTCGGTTGCGGCCTCTGCGACCGCGCCGCCGTCGAGCGAATCGTTCGCGAGGGGCCACGTCGGATCGAAGAGCTCATCGAGTGGGGGGCTCTGTTCGATCGTCGTAAGAAGCAACTGTTGCTCGGCCTGGAGGGCGGCCACTCCGCCCCGCGCATCGTGCACGCCATGGGCGACGCCACCGGACGCGAGGTCGCCAACACGCTCATCCGCGTGGCCCGCGGAACCGAGCAACTTCGCATTTTCGAGGAATGCTTCGCCATCGACCTCCTCGTGGTGGACGGGCGTTGCTGCGGCGTGAGTACCTACCACCGGCACTTCGGGCACCAGATCTTCTGGGCCAAGCAGACCATCCTGGCCAGCGGCGGGTGCGGCCAGGTCTATCGTGAAACCACCAACCCCGAAGTGGCCACCGGTGACGGTCATGCCATGGCGTTTCGCGCGGGCCTGCCTTTGCGCGACATGGAGATGGTCCAGTTCCATCCCACCACGCTCTACATCGCCGGGGCCGCCCGTTCCCTCATCAGCGAAGCCGTTCGCGGAGAAGGCGCGCATTTGGTCGATCGCACCGGTCGGCGCTTCATGCCGGAGTATCACCCCGCGGCCGAGCTGGCTCCGCGCGACGTCGTGAGCCGCGCCATCCTCACCGAGATGGCCCGGCAGGACGCCACGTGCATGTACCTCAGCGTGGCTCACCTGAACATCGAGAAGTTCCGCAAGCGGTTCCCCTCGATCAGCCGGCTCTGCGAGCAGTTCGACATCGACCTGGCCACGCAACCCATCCCCGTGCGCCCGGCGGCTCACTACATGGTGGGCGGCGTCAAAGTTGACAACGAAGCCTGGACGGGCATGCCCGGGCTGTTCGCTTGCGGCGAGGCGGCCAGCAGCGGCGTGCATGGGGCCAACCGCCTGGCCAGTAACTCGCTGCTGGAGGGGTTGGTGTTCGGAGCGGTCGCCGGCCAGAACGCGGTCGAGGCGGCCAACGGCTCGCCCGGCCCGCTTGAAGCGGCGCGGCTGGTCAGCGAAATCGAAGCCTCCACTCGGACCATGCTCGACGTGGCCGACATCCGCAACTCGTTGCGCAGCGTCATGTGGCGAAACGTCGGTATCGAGCGGCAAGAGGCTCGCCTCAACGAAACCGTCGAGATCATCAACTTCTGGGGCAAGTATGTCATGGACAAGCTGTTCGACCAGCAGATCGGCTGGGAGACGCAGAACATGCTTACCGTCGCTCGACTGATCGCCATCGCCGCCCGCGAGCGCAAGGAGTCCCGCGGCGTGCACTTCCGGTCCGACTACCCGGAGCCCGACCCCGCACTCGACGGCCGCCACCTGATCCTGCAGCGCACCGAAAACGGATTGAACATCCGCATGGAGTGAATGACCTGCGAACCCGGGAGCTACGTTCATCCGATCACGCACCTGATCCCCGGACGGAGCGATTGATGCTGCGGGAACTGCGACATGCCGTGACGGCCGGCGCACGAGACTTGGCGTTGCGTCTGTCTCCAATGATGAGCGAGCGTGCCGCCGATCGCGTCGCGCCGTTGATCGCGCGGCTCGGCCCGCACCTGCCCGTTCTGGCTCGTCAGGTGGCCGACAACATGCGGTCGGCCGGCGTGTACAGCCGCCAGGCCCATCGCGACTACTTCGCGTGGCTCGGTGAACATTTCGCCGGTGCGTTGCAGGTACTGCGCTGCGCCGCTCGCGAATCGCAGAGTCCGTCTCCGTCGTTCATGCGCATGGCGCACGAGCGCATCGGACTGGATGCCTCCGCCGATCGCTTGCGCGACTGTCTCGCCGAAGGCTGTGGCGCGATCGTCATGAGCCCGCACATCAACAACTACTTCATGAACTCCGCCCGGCTCAACGAACACGTGCCGCTGACCGCCTACATGCGGTGGGTGAACGATCCGCGCCGCCAGGCCGCCAAGGAACTGTGGTACCGTGCCAGCGGGGCGAGCTTCATCTCCGAGCCGCCCGATGCCGGCGGGCCGCTGGGGCGCATGAAGCGCATGGCCGAGGTGGTTCAGAGTGGACGGGTGTTGCTGGTCCTCGTGGACCTGACGCAGAAGCGTGAGGATGGCGTGCCCGTCCGGTTCTTCGACCGCGAAGTGTATCTGCCCGGGGGAACCGCCGTGCTGGCCCTGCGCACGGGCGCGCCCCTGTTCATCATGACCGCCCGTTGCGAGGCCGGCCGACAGGTGGTCGAACTGACCGGGCCGATTCGGGCCGAGCGGGCCGGCCGCGACCGGCAGCAGGCGGCGCGCGAGATCATGCAGGCGTTCGCCGATCGCTTCGCGACCATGCTCGCCGAATACCCCGGCCTGTGGTACTTGTGGGGCGACAAACGCTGGACGCGGACGTTCCGCGGCGACCAACGATACGTCAAGACCTGAGAGAGAGAAGAGACGCTGCGAACGCGAGCGAGCGAATCCGCGATGAGAATCCTCTCGCGTCATTCCTTCCTCATGGGGTTTGAAGCATGCGAGCCATCGGCCTGCTCCTGATCGTGCCCGTCATCATGTGGTGCACGCAGAGCGTCCTGCTCCTGCGGGCGGGCTTGCCGCTGCGCCTGCGCATCAACGCATCGGATCTGCCGCGGCATCTCAAGCGATACAACCGCGTCTCGACGTATGTCGCGTTCGCGCTGGTGTTGATCGGCTATCCCGTCTGGCGCGGTCAGTCGCCGCTGGCGTACTACGCCGCCTTCTTTCCGCTGGGCCGCGCGCCGTGGGGCATGCTCGAGGGCTTCGCCGCGGCCGTTCTCTATCTGACATTGCTGTACCTCGCCTGGCTCGCCTCCGACAACATCCAGTTCCGCGTACGGCATGAGCCCGGCCGGCTCGTCAAGCGGCTCGTCGGCGTGCCGTTCACCGCGCTGCTCGTCGCGTTCGTCGAGGAGCTTCTTTTTCGTGCCGTCCTCCTGGCCGACCTCATGGAATCGATGAACCCGTGGGTCGCCGTCGTGTTGGGGGCGGCCATCTTCGCGGGCGCTCACTACGTGCGCAGCGTCAAACGCTATTGGACCATCGGCGGCCATCTGGGGCTCGGTCTGTTGTTGTGTGTCGCGTTCGCTTGCACGCACAGTCTGTGGCTGCCCATGGGTCTGCACGCGGCCGGCATCGTCATGCTGCTGGGCACGCGACCCTTCATCCGCTACGACGGGCCGGCCTGGCTGGTGGGGGCGAGCATCTTTCCTTACGCGGGCGTGGCCGGCATCATCGGGCTTGCCCTGCTCACGTTCGACGTCTTCGTCAGGTATGGTGGCCCATGAGCGACAATGCAAAGCAATCGCCCACCGTGGCGGCAGTCTGTGATCCGTCCGGTCCTCACGCCGCCCGCATGGCCGAGTATCTACAGGCCCGCGGCGAGCCGGCCCGGTGGTACGCGCCGCGCGATCTCGACGACGTCGATCGCGAAGTCAGCGCCGGCCGCCTGCGGACGGCGGTCTTCGTCAACTGGCGCGATCTGCTCGAGGGCATCTGGCACGGTGAAGTGACCTTCTCCCGCTGGCGGGCCATGCGTATCGACGTGCAGTTCCTCGACTCGCCCGGCGACGACGCTGGCGCCCAGCTCGAGGTTGTCGCCCAGGCCTGGGCCGACTACCAGCAGTCCCGTCGCCGCCGCCGTGCGATCAGCGGCCTGATCCTCAGCCTCATCGCTGTCGCCGCCGCGTTCGTGCTCACCCGCCTGTAGACGAAGCGGGCCATCGGTCGGATCTCTCCGTGCTCCACGCGCACCGCGTCCGCTACCGGACGCGCGCATCGTTCGCGCAGGCTGGAAGCTTGCGCCGCGATCTGCTACCTTATCTCGTCTTGACGGCCCCGGGGGGGCCGGCGGGACCGACACACGGTTGCGGATATCCCATGCCCAGGATTTCAGTTGAACAGATCGAAGCGTGCGGCGTGGTCGGGGCCGGCGGAGCCGGTTTTCCCACCCACGTCAAGCTCAAGGCCAAGGCCGACACCATCATCCTGAACGCCGCCGAGTGCGAGCCGCTGCTCCACAAGGACAAGGAGATGCTGCGGGCCTATCCCGACGAGATCATCGCCGGGCTGCAGGCGGCCAAGGAACTGGTCGGGGCCGAAGACGCGGTCATCGGCATCAAAGGCAAGTACCACGACGTCATTGACCTGCTGAAGCCCAAGCTGCCGGCGGGCATGCGGATCGTCGAGCTGGCCGACGCCTATCCGACCGGCGATGAGTTCATCCTCGTCTACGACGTGACCAAGCGCATCATCCCGCCGGGCAAGATCCCGTTGGCTGTCGGCTGCGTGGTGACCAACGTCGAGACTGCCTACAACATCGCCCGCGGCGTGCCCGTCACCGAGAAGTTCCTGACCGTCGCCGGCGCCGTCAACCATCCGGCCACCGTCAAGGTGCCCGTGGGTGTGACCTTCGCCGAGGCCATCGAGGTCGCGGGCGGCGCTGCCATCGCCGATCCCGTCGTCCTCGTCGGCGGCGTCATGATGGGCCGACTCAGCACTGACCTGTCGGAGCCGATCACCAAGACCACCGGAGGGCTCATCGTTCTGCCGCGGGATCACAGGCTCGTGCAGCGCTATTCGCTCAGTTGGGACGCTATCGCACGGATCGGGTCCAGTGCCTGCGACCAGTGCAGCTTCTGCACCGAGTTTTGCCCGCGCTATCTGCTGGGCCATCCCATCGAACCGCACAAGGCCATGCGCTCGCTCGAATTCACCATGATGGGCGAGGCGAATTTCATCGGCACGCAGTTCTGCTGCGAGTGCAACCTGTGCTCCATGATGGCCTGCCCGGAAGACCTCGATCCCAAGAACGTCTGTACGCAGAACAAGCGACGGCTGGCTGCCGAGGGCCGCAAGTGGGAGGTCGAGGCCAACCCCGTGCGGGCCGAACTGCACCTGAACAACCGCCGCGTGCCCATCGGCCGGCTGATCCGCAAGCTGGGCTTGTTCGACTTCGTGAACAAGGGCCCCCTGGTGCCCGCCACCTGTCCAGCCCGGCGCGTCGTGCTCCCGCTCAAGCAGCACGTGGGCGCCCCGGCCGAGCCCGTGGTGAAGCCGGGCGACACGGTCAACGCCGGCGACGTGGTCGCCAGGCCGACCGGCGGCAAGCTCGGTGCGGTCATCCATGCCAGCATCACCGGCCGGGTCCAGAGTGTGGACGGTGCGATCGTGATCGAGGCTTGAAGATTGAATTAGGCAATGCCAACGACGAACGGCGGTTCGCCGATCGCTGATAACTGAGAGCTCAAGAAATGCGTGAAGCCATCGGAATGATCGAGACGACGAGCATCGGAATCGGCTTTGCCGTCCAGGATGCGATGCTCAAGGCGGCCAACGTGCAGTTGGTTCTCGGGCGAACGATCTGCTCGGGCAAGTACATCAACGTGGTCACGGGCAGCGTGGCCGACGCCCGGGCCGCGGTGGACGCGGGTCTCGCCGCTGCGCCCGACGGAGTCATCGATCACATCCTCATTCCCAACGTGCATCCCAACGTCTTTGCCGCCCTGGGGCAGTCGGTGCAGTTGCGGCCCGGCGAGGATCGCTTCGACGCCGTGGGCATCGTGGAGACTTACAGCGCCGCCAGCGTGCTGGCCGGCGCCGACGCCGCCGCCAAGGCTGCCGGCGTCACGCTCTACCGCATTCACGTCGCCATGGCCATCGGGGGCAAGGGCTTCATGCTCATGACCGGCTCGGTCTCCGATTGCCGCACCGGCGTGAACGCCGCCGCCGAGGTGGTCCGCGAGAAGGGCCTGCTCGTTTCCGCCGTCGTCATCCCCGGCCCGAGCAAGGAACTCTACTCCGAGTACATCTAGCCCGGGTTGCTGGGGGTTCGGCTCCGGCAGCACGTGTGGACAAAGGCTGCGACTGCCCGGATGTGCGCGAGTTGGTCCAACATTGGGGCTACATCGTCCGCATCAAAGCACACGGCGAAGAAGGGGCCGAACGCTGGCGCATTCCGGGTTTTCGACACGGCAATGGGGGAAGGAGCGAACGCATTCGTAGTTACATCGTTGTCGCCGACTGTTCATCCGCTGGGGAAAGAAATCGGCCAACTATGTTGCCTTCCTCCACTTCGCCTGCGCGTGGGTGACATTTCCTGCCGCAGGGGTTATGGATAGGCTCTTAGCATCGAATTGCACGCCACCCTGTCCGCAGTCATATGCCAACCAGAAAATCTGCGCACGCCTTCTGTGTTTTTCCAGAGGTATAGACTTCCCTTCTGTCGCCATCTTGCCACTGTTGGATCTGACATGCGAGCGCTCCTTCTTCGACTTTAGACGTGAGATCCGAGGCCTGAGCGGAGGGCGGCGACGGCTCTGATGATTGTCGGCCCTGACAGGCGAGGCAATACGCTCCTTCGAGTTGATGAACCACAGGAAAAGCCGAGATGCTCGCCTCTGTGCTCCTCTGCGACCTCTGCGGTTCGCGCCTTTTCATTCGTGCTCGTCCGCATCGTCCGTGGTCGAAAAAGGGAGGATCAGAAGGGACGGCAATCTCGTTTTTCTTCCCCTGTGCTTCCAGAACAAGGCTTTCTTGGAGTATCGCCTGATGAAGATAAGGGGGCGGGGCGCGGTGGCCGGGCCGACGAACCTGCCGTTGGACGGCTACGTCGTGGCCCAAGATTCGCCGGACGCGATCGCCCGTAACATGAGCGTGCCCGGCGCGTACCGCGTGGCTCGCTGACGCTCCACGTGGCCGCTGTCCCCGGCATTTATCGACTCTGGCCGGCCTACGGTAGCTACTCGACCGCACCGGCAGCCACCGCGGCCGAACTCCAGCCCGGCCCGGCGTTCGTGATCCACGTCGGCGAGCTCTGGCTCACGGCCGATTCTCCGGACCGGTGCGCGTGTCCGCCGGAACTGGCGATTGCATCGGGGCCGGTTGAACCAACGGCCAGGCGGGAGCGAATAATACCCGGTCGGGTATGCGCACTGGCGGGCGGCCGGTTTTGCTGACCGTTGAAGCGTAGGCCAACCGCAAACGGGCAGGCACGACCGCTTGGCAGCTGCTCGCCGCGACGGGCTCGAACGCAGCTTCGTATAAGAAGGGTCAGGCCTCCGAGGCCGGGGTCTGGTCCAGGAGTTCCGGCTCGAATTCCTGGCAGGGGTCGACCGCTTGGAGTTCCCGAAGGGCCAGATAGGCCGCCTTCTGCTCTGCTTCCTTCTTGGAAGGCCCCCAGGCGCTGCTGAATCGCCGGCCCTGGATGACCACGCTGACCTCGAAGCATTTGCTGTGATCGGGGCCTTTTTCGTCGAGCAGATCGTACATGGGCGTGCCGCAGAGGCTCTGCTGAGCGTATTGTTGAAGCTGAGACTTGTAGTTGCGCTGGTGCCGGGACGAGGCGGCCTGACGAATATGCTTGTCCATCGTGTCCAGGATGAACTTGCGAACGACTTCCAGGTCGTTGTTGTCGAAGTAGATGGCCGCGATCAGCGCCTCGTACAGGGCGGCGGCCAGCGACTGCGGCAACTGCGACCGGTCGTTCATACCCTTGCCAATGAACAGGCAGTCGGTCAGGCCCAGCTCGTAGGAAATCTGGGCGCAGACGCGGCGGCTGACCACCGCCGATTTGATTTTGGTCAGTTCGCCTTCCTGGTACGACGGAAATCGCCGATAGAGTTCATTGCAGATGACCATTCCCAGGATGGCATCGCCGACGAACTCCATCCGTTCGTTGCTATCGAGCCGATTGTCGGCCACCGAGGCGTGAGTCAGAGCGGCAGTGAGCAGTTTGGGATTGCGAAACGAATACCCAATGGCCTGCTGCACCTTCTGCAGGGCATCTTGTTCGGTCACGATAGGATTCCAGATTTTGCAGCCCGGCCGATGGCGAAGGCCGCACCGCGGAACACGATGGGAGGCAATACGACATTCGCCAAGGGCCAGGAGGCCTGTAACAGAGAATCGGGCTTCTCCATTAATATAGTTCGGCTTTCGGTCAGGTCAAATTGAGCAAGCTGGTGAGTTCGGGGAAAATAGTAAGGAATCCGGCCGGCGGCGGCGTTGCGGCCGGCCCTCACCCGAGATAGAGTTGGCGCGACCCTGAGGTCGCCTTCGGAGACTTTTCCATATGCGGTTTACCCACACGCTGGTCCTCCGAGCCGTCGCTTCGGCTGCGGCCATCATGGCTACGGCGCCCTTCGCGCCGGCTTCGCCCGCGGAGCCCTTCGATTCCTCGCGGTACATGGCCCCCAGCGAGATCCGCCCGGGGATGAAGGGCTACGGCCGCACGGTCATGTCCGGAACCCGGATCGACACCTTTCAATTCGAAGTCATCAGCGTGATGTCCAATGCGTTCTACGCCAAGCAGGACGTCATTCTGATCCGCTGCTCGGGCCTGCGACTCGAGCACAGCGGCATCATCGGGGGCATGAGCGGGTCGCCCTGCTATGTCACCGACGAGCAGGGCCGCGAACGCATGATCGGCGCCGTCGCGTACGGGTGGAGCTTCAACAAGGACCCGATCTGCGGCGTCCAGCCCGTGACTCAAATGCTTGATATCATTAACGTTAGAGATCCGAGCCGCAGTGGCGGGCTCGACCGCGATCGCCCGCAGCAGGTCAAAGCCGCCAGCGGCGGCAGCATCGATCTGGGCGAACTGCTCGCCCGCGTCTGGGCCAAGCCCATCGACAAGAGCTCGCGATTCAGCGTGTTCAACGAGGACATCGCCAGGCTGGCCCAACCGGCCCGCAAGCCAGCCGAGTTCGCCGGTCTGACGCCCCTGACCACGCCGGTCATGATCAGCGGCGGGGGCCATCCGGAAGTGATGTCGTTCCTGCGGGAAATCTTCGGTCGCTTCTCGATGGAGCCGGTGGCATCGGGCGGCCCTTCGGCCTCGCTCCGCGAAGAAGCCGAGAACGTCAAGCTCGAGCCGGGCTCCGTCTTGTGCGTGCCACTGATCACCGGCGACATCACCGCCGACGCGCTGGGGACCTGCACCGTGGTGGAAGGTGACCGGGTTCTGGGTTTCGGCCATTCACTCGACGGGAAAGGCTCGACGCGGTTGCCGTTGGCCACCGGGATGGTGCACACCGTCGTCCCCTCGGTGATGCGATCCAACAAGCTGGGGGCCTCGCTCAAGACGGTCGGCACGCTCTGGGGCGATGAGTCGAGCGGCATTTTCGGCGTCACGGGCGAAGTCCCCGAGATGGTGCCGGTCGAGGTGAACATCGAGGATCGGCGGGGCAAGAACACGTATCGTTATCAGGTCGTGCAGGACGAGTCGATGACCGCCGAACTGGTCGCGGCCGCCGTGCTCGAGACCATCTACGCCCATTCCGACCTGCCCCGCGAGCACACGATCAGCTATACGCTGGAGACCGAGTTCAAGGATCTGGGCCGCTACCGGACCAAGAACGTCACCAGTCAGAGCGGCGCTTTCGGTGTGGCCATGGCGGCCATGCTTCCTACCATGACCATGCTGAATTCGCCGTTCGGCGAGACGCAGGTCAAGCAAGTGTCGGTGGATGTGAAGGTGGATGAGACGGCCAAAGCCGCCGAGATCGACGATGTTCAGCTCGCACGCCAGGTCTTCAAGCCGGGAGAGACGGTTGAGGCTCGCGTGCGGTGGATGCATTACCGTAACTCGCCGACCTACACTGAGGATTCGTACTCCCTCAAGCTGCCCGATGACCTGCCCGACGGACAGTACACGCTGACGGTCGGCAGTTCGCGCGTGCATCTGGCCGCCCTGCGAGCGGAAAAGCCGCACCTGTTCCGTGCCGAGAATCTGTCCCAACTGCTCGCACGGTTGAATCAGGTCACGGCTGAACCCGACAATCGGCTGTTCCTGCGCCTGGGTCTGCCCAAGGGAGGCCTGGCGATCAAAGAGACCGAATTGCCCGATCTGCCGTCGTTCATGGCGCACATTTACAGCAAGGCCAGCCGTTCGGACATTCAGGCCTACCGCGAGGCCCTGGTCGCTCATTACGAACTGCCGTTCGCGGCCCAGGGAGGCAAGGCCCTGAATATCACGGTCAGCCGCCGGGCCGACCAGTAAGACGCATTTATGGCACCCATGGTTGAGTGCCGCAGCGGCCGCGCAGCCGTCCTGCGGCCCAGAGGAATCATCAGCATGCACCGATCACGATGGACCGTTGGAGTTTTGGCCTTCACGCTGGCCGCCGCCCCGACCTGGGCGGTCAAGCCGGAAACGTGGACCCACGAGCAGCCCAAGGACTTCAGCGCCGGCGAGGCCAAGAACGTGGTCATCAGCTCGCGGGGCGAGGTGTCGCTGGCCCGCGAGTCCAAAGTGCTGTACGACGCCGAGAAAGAGGCCGAGGCGGTCAACGCCCTGGCCCAGGCGGAGGACGGTGCCATTTATGTGGCTACCGGTCCCAACGGTCACATCTACCGGATCGTGGGCGAGCAGGCGACCAAGTTCGCGACCTTGCCAGAGGGCAACGTGTTCTCGCTCCTGTTGGCCGAGGACGGTCGGTTGCTGGCCGGCACGGGCGGAGGCGACCAGGCGAAGATTTACGCCATCGACGGCAAGGGCGAGGCCACGCTCTTTCATGAACCCGAGGGTGCCAAGTACGTGTGGGCCATGGCTCGCGGCGTGGACGGCGAGATCTACGCCGCCACGGGTACCGAGGGCAAGCTGTTCCGCATCGATGCCGACGGCAAGAACGGCAAGGTGCTGGCCGACTTGAAGCCCAAGAACCTGCTGTGCATGGCCTTCGGCGGTGACGGCATGATCTACGTGGGCACCGACGAGGACGGCTTGATCTACCGGATCAATCCCGAGACCGGAAAGCCCTACGTGATGTATGACGCCGCTGAAGCGGAGATCAGCGCCTTGGCCGTGGACGCCGAGGGCAACGTGTTCGCCGCCACGGCCGCCGTCGATCAAGCGCGACCGGGCCGCGCGGTGGCCGACAAGCCGGGCGGCAAGCCGGAGACCGCCGAGCCGTCCAAGGCATCCAAGCCTGCCGGGTCCCAGCCGGCCGATGGCGATGAGCCGGCGGCCAAGCCCGACAAACCGGCTCGATCCGCCGATCCCGACAAGGCACAAACCGCCAAGGTGTCCGTCGCCGCTCTGACCACGCGGCAGGCCGGCAGCACGCGTCCCACCGCGACGGGCGCTTCGAGCGGCTCCTCGGGTGGCGGCAACGCCATCTACCGGATCGACACGTTCGGGTTCGTGACCGAAGTCTTCCGCGAGCCCGTGCTCATCCTGGACCTCGCCGAGGCCGACGGCACGCTCTACGTCGCCACCGGAAACGAGGGACGTATATATGCCGTCACGCCTCGGGAAGACAACAAGACCATGATCACCAAGCTGGAGCCGATACAGGTCACCTCGCTGCTGCGGATGGACGACGGTTCGCTGGTGGCGGGCACGGCCAATTCGCCAAAGGTGGTGCGCATCGGCCAGGGTCTGGCCCGCAAAGGCACGCTGGTCAGCAAGCCGTTCGATGCCGGGCAGATCGTCAAGTGGGGACGCATCAAGTGGGAGGCCGTCGTTCCCACGGGCACCAAGCTCACCGTGGCCACCCGCAGCGGCAACGTGGAAGACGATGAATCCGAAGCCTGGGACGATTGGTCGGAAGAAATGGACGCGACGACCGGCCAGCAGATTCCCTCGCCGGGAGCTCGGTTCCTGCAGTACCGGCTAACCTTCGAGACCACGGATCCCGCGCAGTCGGCCCGGCTGTCGAAGCTCACCATCGCCCGGATGGAAGAGAATCGGCCGCCGTTGATCAGCAGCGTCGAGGTGCTTTCCGCGGTGGAAGAAGCCAAGAAGCCGACGAGCAACCCGAAGGTCAAACAGGTGGCCAGCTCCGCCAACTATGGCGACGAGTCCGCTCCGCAGCCGCAGTTCCACTACGTGGTCAAGTGGAGTTGTGAAGACCCGAACCAGGACACGCTGGTTTACGAGGTGTTCTACCGGCAGGCCGGCGATTCGCGGTGGATACGGCTCGCCAAGGACGTGAAAGAAACGCTGCACATCTGGGATACCCGCACCGTGCCCGACGGCAAGTACGAACTGCGCGTGGTGGCGGATGACCGGCCGAGCAACGCGCCGGGGACCGAACTGCGGGACGCTCGGTTGAGCGATCTGGTCCTGGTGGACAATACCGCTCCCGTCGTGAGGGTCGAGAGCGTGGAGCGGGAGGGCAAATCGGGCCTCCGTGTGCACGTGCTGGCCGTCGACGCCCTCAGCCCCATCGCCGAGGCCGCCTACCGCCTGGACAGCCAGGAGGAGAGCCGGGTGCTCATGGCCGACGATGATGTCTTCGACTCGCCCGAGGAGCGGCTGACCATCGTCCTGCAGGACCTCGAGCCGGGCGACCACTGGCTGAGCATCCGGGTCAGCGACAGCCAGGGCAACGCCCGGTACATCAGCGAACGCGTCACCGTTGGCGACTGATCGCTGGGGGGCGGGCGTCTCGCCCGCCTTGATCTGGTGTCGCCGGTAGACGCATTTTTGTGGTGCACGCTTCCAGCGTGCACAAGCAGGCAGGATGCCTGCACCACAATGCAGCAAGCCGGGCGGGACGGCCGCCCCCGGGGCCTTGGCAGTCCCGGCTCGATCCGGTATACTACGGAGCTCGGTGACATCGGGGAACGGGTTGGCGACCCCGTCCGTTCCAGACAGGACTGCCGAAGGATAGACGAGTTATGCATTACCCGCGAAAGATCAGCCGTATCAAGAAAATCCGTAAGCAGGGCTTCCGGGCCCGGATGCGCACCCGTAAGGGCCGGGCGATCATCAACCGCCAGCGCCGCCTCGGCCGTCACAGCCTGAACGTCATGGACTGATCCGCGTAGGACCGGTCCGGCTCAGCGCCCATCCGGTCCGGCAAGCACGCTCCGGACCATCTGTCGCAGCAATTCAATCCCCCGCTCCCGGGCGGGGGATTTCTCATGCGCGCTCCGTGCCGTGCTTCAGATATGTATGAACGAGGTCCGAGGCGCCACACTTGACGCTCAGGACCTCGAAGGCCGCACGTCTTCGGGACGTCCGCTATCCAGCACATATGCAGGCATGATAACTCACTCGATGCTTCCGCCGCCGGGCAGCGGCTTGGCTCGCATCCGGCCGTACCACATGGTCTGCCGGATGTCCTTGAAGCCGCTGGGGTTGATTTCGAACTGGCCGGAGCTGTTCTTGTATGCACCCAGATAACCGTCCGGCGCATCGCCATCTCCGCCGACATCCTTGACCGAGCTGCCATGGCCTCGGCGAACAGCACGTTAGCGTAACCGCCCTTGCCTTCCTTGTCGGCGTTGTGCAGAGGAACGATGTCGTTGAACTCATGGCCCTTCTGGCTGGCCTTGCCGGTCACGGCGCTGAAATCGACGGTCATGCCGTCGGTAAACGACTCCACAGTGTAGTCACCGGTGTTGATTACCTGTTGGTCGCAGAACCGGTTGATGGTGTCGACGTAGGCCTGGCTGACCGATGAATCCCAGCTGAAAGAGGATGGCGGCGTTAACCGCCGTCACTTCGGAGATCGCGTTCCGGAAAACGTGTCCGTACGCTACGTGAGGGCAGTTAGCTCAGAATGGGCGGAACGTGTGCTTTGCGCAAATTCGGGAGGGGGTGCCGCAGTTTTGTGAATGCTGAAGGGTGATGTATAACTGGATATTCATGGCATCTCGGGAAACCGCATCAAGGCGGCTTCCGGGCAGCCGGCGGATCCGTCGGGCTCACGATGCCCGCCTCTTGAAAGATCTGACGCAAGTCATGACGGAAGGCTCATGATCGACTTTCTTCGCACCGTGTTCCTGGAAAGCGTCGTTCTCCTGCTCATTCTGGAGGTGGCGGCGGTCGCGATCGTTCTGGGGATCCATCGCCGGCACGGGACGACCAACACACGCCTCGCGCTATGGGCGACGCTGATCGTCTGTATCGCGCTGCTCGTCGTGCAGCATCTGGTGAAGACCGACCGTGAGCAGATCGTGGCGGCGGTGTCGGCCATGGCCCGGGCCGTCGATGACGGGGACGTGCCCACGCTGGGCGAATACCTGGCCGCCGACTTTCAGGATCGCGAGATGGACAAGGCCGAGTGGCTGAGCGACATTCGGCAACGACTGCAGCGCTGGCGCATCGACGAAGCCAGGACATGGGGACACAAGGTCGAGGTCAACGGCGATGAGGCCGTGGTGACATTTCAGGCCATGTGTGACTGGCGGAGCGGCGAGCAGAGCGGACAGAGCATCCTGAGCACGTGGAAACTCGGCATGGCCCGCCGCGACGGGATCTGGACGCTTCATCGTGTGATCTCCGCCAAGATCGGCCCGGGCGGCGCGTTCGATTACAGCGGCATCATGCAATATTGAGCGCGTATCGGGAGGCGGGCATCTCCTCCGGCCAGAGTCAGGCGAGACGCCCGCCTCCCGTCATCGCCGTCATGCCGGGCGGATCTCCCGCTTGGCTGCGTCGAAGATCATCTTGCGGCCGTGAACCATGGCCAGGTCGCACAGCAGCACCGCCACGCCGTGCTTATAACCCGCCGCCATGTCGGCGTTGGGTTGCTTGCGCTCGCGGCAGCAGCGGATCCAGTTTTCCATGTGCGTCTCGGTGGCACGGTTTTCGAGCGCGGTTTCCTTCGCGATCTTCTCGGGGTGCTCGGAGCCTTCAGGTGAGACCTTCGGCTGGATGCCGCCCGGGTAGCCGTCGGGCGCCGCCGTCCGCATGATGCCTTTCGTACCGAACCAGATCCGGTAGTCGTTGGCGCCGTTGCCGAAGTGCGTGGTGAACAACGTGGTGAAGCCTTCCTTGTACTCGAGAATGGCAGTTACCGTATCGGGAGCATCTCGCCCTGGCTTGGAAGTGGGGGAGTACACGCCGCCCTGGCAGACGCCGGCGATCGGAAAGTCGCAGCCGGTGACATAGTGGATCAGGTCGCTGAAATGCGACATCCAGCCGCCGACGGGGCCGGTCGAGAACGGCCGATATCCCATCCATCCGCCGCAGGCCTCGCCATCGAACGGCCGATCGGGCAGACCGAACAGGAATGCTTTCCAATCCGTGTCCGATTCACGCTCGACCGTGGGTTGGTAATTCCAGTACGGGTAGTAGAAGCTGCGGCTTTCCTCGACGCGCAGGAGCTTGCCGAGACCGTCGGCCTGAACGAACGCTCTCGCGCTGTCCGCGCCAGGACAACTGCGGCCCTGTGTGCCATGCTGAACGATTTGTGACGAGGCAGTCACCACGTCATACGCCCGGTTCAGCTCGGCCATGTTCATGGCGATGGGCTTTTCTACACATCCTTGCCCGCCTGCACTGCCGCGACGAGCATGCCGCAGTGCTGGTGGTCGGGCGTGGCGATGATCACGGCGTCGATGTCCTTGGCGTCGAGAACGGCACGGTAATCGGTCAGGACCTTCGGTGCGTACCCGAATTGATCGCTCACGAGCTTGGCCCCGGCATCGCGGTTGCGGTTCCAGATGTCACAGACGGCAGCCACGCGCACTTTGTGCTTGTCCACGATCGGCCGAACCCAATTGGCCAGGAGCCACTGTCCGCGCCCGCCTGTGCCGATGACGCCCAGCCGCAATTCGTCGTTGGTTCCATACGTTCGGGCGCTGGCTTGAGTGCTCGCCAATGCGCCGACGGCAGCTCCGACAGCGACGCTCTGCTGGAGGAAATTTCGGCGGGATACGGTGTGCATGGCTGTGCTCCTGTGGCCTGATAGTTCCATGTTGAATCGGCACGTTTCGACGCTGTCGGCAACTTACTGAACGCTTGCAAACGCGTCAATTCGGCCGCATACTGGCGAATCAACCCACACATGGAGGATTCGGCATGAAAGCGTTGTCTCGTCGCAGTTTCATCAAGACCACCGCCGCTGCCGCGTCGCTCGCGACCGTCCGCCGCGCGCCCGCCCGGACATCGGGATCGAAGATTCGTGTGGGCATACTCGGTTGTCGCAACCGCGGTTGGCAACTCGCCTGGGCGTTCCACAACAACGGGGCGTTCGAGATTGTGACGCTGTGCGACTGCGACCGGGCCATGTACGACGAGGCGATGAAGCATCTGGACAAGACGCTGCCCGCCGCGCCGCGCTTCGAGCAGGATTTCCGTCGGGTGCTGGAAGACAAGAGCATCGACGCCATCGCCATCGCCACGCCCGATCACTGGCATGCCGCCATGACGGTAATGGCCCTCAAGGCGGGCAAGCACGTCTACGTGGAAAAGCCGTTCTCGTACAACATCGCCGACGGCAAAGCCATGCTGGCGGCCGTCGAAAAGCATCCTGATCTGGTCCTGCAGGTGGGCACACAGCATCGCAGTTGCGACCACATCCGCGAAGCGGGCGAGTTCGTACGGGCGGGCAACATCGGCAAAGTCGGCATGGTCCGCTGCTGGTTCACCGCTGACCGAGCGGTCATCCCCAAGGTGCCCGACGGCGAGCCGCCCGCCGGCTTCGACTACGACCTGTGGGTCGGTCCCGCGCCCATGCGGCCCTTCAATGCGCCCAAAGTGCATTATAATTGGCATTTCATGCGCGACCTGGGCACGGGGGACATGGGCAACTGGGGCGCTCACTGGCTCGACAGCGCCCGCCAGATGCTCGAACTGGACGTGCCCACCGCGGTGTCCGCAATGAGCGGCCGAGTCATCGACGATGCCAAGGAGTGGCCCGACACCGCCACCATCCTGTATGAGTTCCCCAATCTGCACATCCTGTGGGAGCTGCGGCAGTGGACCACGCACGGGCCCAACGAGCGGTTCGGCGGCGTGGAAATCAACGGCGACAAAGGCACGGTGATCATGGATCGCGACGGCTGGTGGTTCCATCCTCGCGGGAGCAAGAAGGGCCAGGGTGTCGTCGCCCACAAGGCCACGCCCATGGAAGAGCCGCACGTGGAGAACTTCGCCCAGTGCATCGCCGGCAAGGCCAAGCCCAACGCGCCCGCTGCCGAGGGCTTCCGCAGTGCCGTGCTGTGTCACCTGGGCAACATCGCCTCCGTGCTGAATCGGCGCATCGAGTTCGATCCGGCCACCATGTCGATCAAGGGGGATTCGCAGGCTCAGGCCATGGAGTCCCGCGAGTATCGGCCGCCGTGGACGCTGGAAGTGTGATGGAAGGGGGCTGGGGACTAGGGACTGGGGGCGGGGGAGAAAGACCTGAGTCCTGAGGCTTGAGTTCTGAGGCCCATATATGGCACATGTTTCCAGTGCGTGGGCGTGCGTCGCGGGAGCATTTGAGGCGGGCGAGACGCCCGCCCCCCGGGAAGCCGCAGGGCAGCGATCACTACCGACCTCTGGCCACTGGCTACTGACCACTGACCAAACAATCGGGATCTGCTTCGCGGTCCGGGCCGCTGACGCAGTCCAGGAAGAGCGTCACGTCGTCGCTATCCACGTCGTCGTCGGCGTCCATCTTCGCTCTTTCGCAATCGGCGTCGGTTTGGGGGATAAACGGGCCGGTCAGGCAGAGCTGGAACCAGCCCCAGTCGGACTGGTCCACGTCGCCGTCGCGATCAAGGTCGCCGGGGCCGGCCGGCGTGCCAGCGATCAACTCGCCAGGAGCGTACGCGCGCGTGGTGGTCTCGCTGTAAGCGAAAGCCGCGTAGAGGTAAGTGGTTCCATTTACCAGTCCCGTGTGGGTGATCGTGCCGGGACCGCCGGGCGCGCCGGGCACATCACCCACGAGCGTGCCGTCCTGCGGCCCGGTGGGATACACGCCGTCGCTGCGGGCGACGATCCGCGTGCCGACGAACTGGGCCGCGGTCGGGTTGATCCAACTCAGCACGTTACGTTGATTGTCCTGAACAATCGTCAGGTCCGTCACCGGACCAGGGCCGATCGCATCCAGTTGGAAATTGCGAGTCGTGGTCTGGTTTTGGTTGATGGTCACGCCGGCGAGCGTTTGCGACGTGTAGTAGGGCTTGGTGGCGGTGACCGTGTACGTGCCCACCGGGACGAGGAACGAAAACCGCCCGCTCGCGTCGGTCGTGCCGGCGGCGTTGCCGGTCGAGACGGTCGCACCCGCCAGAGGCACACCCGCCTGGTCGCGTACTTCACCGGCCAGCCTGCCGGTCGGTCCGGGCGTCCCCACACTCTTCATGGAATGGTAGATGTTCCAGTTGTCCGCCTGTGCGGGTCGCGATTGCCAGACCACCCGGGCATTCATCATCGAGTCGATGATTACGTCCGGTGCGGTGGCCAGGTACTTGTTTGCGGCGATCGTCTCGCGAGCCGACCACGCGCTGGTACGTGACGCTGCCCGGCTGAAAAAGATGTTGCTGTAGTCGTGCCAGACCGTGAACAACTCGCCTAGCGCGTTTGAATGAATGCGGGCATCAATGTCGTCGGAAGTCCCCGGGTGATTCGACACGTTCACGGCGGTCGACCAGTTGAACCCGTCGGTGTGCCGGTACCAGATCTCCCAGCCCGTGCCGTCATCCACACTGTAGACGGCATGCACCATCCCATCCGCTGAAGCGTGGAGGTGATTCATGTTGCAGCGGGTGGTGTTGTTGTGGATCTTGGAGATCGCGCTCCAATTGCCGTTGACGTCGCGCTTGCGGTAGAGCACGTGCCCGTCCGACCAGCCCACGTGAATGTTGCCGGCCGAGTCGATGGCCGTCTTCGGATAGCTCGACAGCGAGGCGTTCGAACTGATGTTGGTCACGCCGCTCCAGGCGCCGGCTTCGTAGATATTGACGAAGATGTCCCACTCGCCGCCGACTTGGCCATCTTCGTGCCATGCGACGACGACCCGGTCGCCGGTGGCATTCACCGATATGCTGGGGGCGATGGACCGGCCACCGGAGCGCAAGTTCAACGGCGACGTCCAACTACCGCCGGCGGCTTTCTTGCGATACCAGATGTTGCGTTCGGCCGCTTCTTCGTAGACCAGGTGAACGATGCCGTTGCCATCGACCGCGACATCGGGGCGAGTGGCGTTGGGACCGGACAGCGCCACGGGCGAAGACCAGGTCGCTCCGTTGTATTCCTGGTAGTAGACGCGCCAGTTGGAGGTGGGGTCCACCCCACCTGCCCAGAGCAGGTGCAAGCGGCCGGTGGGATCGGCGGCGATCTTCGGCCCGAACGCCCGATGGCCGGACGGCTGGTTTGACAGGTTCACGGGCACTTCCCAGCCCAGCGCGGCCGCCGTCGATAGCAGCCACGACGTTATGGTCAGCCATCTCATCGTCAGACGCACAGATTATGTCTCCTGTCTGTCGTGGAACGGCATCGTGCCGAAGACTACTCCGCGCACGTGCGCACCGCCGGCACATCCGCGCCGCTGATACACCGCAGGAACACCTCGGCATCATCGGCGTCCACGTCGTCGTCGCCATCGATTCGGGCGTTGCGGCACGCGGGATCGGTCTGCGGCACGTAGGGCCCGGTGTAGCAGTTCTGCAGGATGGCGAAGTCTTCCTGGTCCACGTCCTCATCGCCGTCAAGGTCGGGTGGGACGGTCTGCACGACGACAGTCAGCGGAATGATGACCGGGGAGTTGAGGGCATTGCCGGAAACGGTGATCGTTTGCGCGTAAGTGCCCGCTCGCAGTCTCGACACGCCGGGGTAGGAGATGGTGATCACCTCCTGGTTGGTAGTCGAGGAGCCCGAAACGGGTGCGATCTCGATCCAGTCGGCGTCGACCTCAATGGTGTAGTTCAATGTGCCTGGGCAACCGTTGACGATGGTGAAGGTCTCGTCGGTGAGCGTCTCGTGCACCCACAGCGTACGAGAAAGCGAGGTCGGCGCAACCTGGATCAACGGTTGATCCGGATTCATGGAACGGATGAATACGTCGTAGTTCCCGATCGCCCCCTGTCCGGTGGCACCGTACGTGAGCCAGACCGTGGTGCCGTGCGTCCGCAGGGCTTCAGTGACGATTCCGCCCGTGATCGCCGAAGGCATCAGTGTCTGGATCCCAGTCCAGTGTCCGCCGATGCGGCCGCGATAGCGGACCCGCGACTTGTGGTCGCAGCAGAAGCCCTCCCACACCACGTGCAGGTTGCCGTTGGCGTCGTAGGCGATCTGCGGACTGCGGTCGATGTCGCGGGTCAGGTCGCTGATGTTCAGGGGGCTGGTCCAGGTGGCCCCGTCGTCGTATGAGAACCGGGCAAAGATTTCGAACCAGGGCGTGTTCTCATCACCGCCGAGCGACTCGTGGTAGAGGGCCGCTACTTCATTGGCGATCGGGTTGAAAGCCAGTTGCACGGCGGCGCCAGTGTTGTGCAACTCCATACCGAGGCCCGCCGGCCAGGGCCCACCTGGCGGTCGCTTCTTCAGGTAGATCCGCTTGTTGACCTCGATGCCGCACCACAGCACGTTGCCTCGCGCAGCCACGGCGCTGGCTTTCGGCCAATTGCTGTCGTCGCTGTTTCCGTAAACCAACTCGTCGCCGCCCCAATTGCCGCCGAGAGGCAGGTATCGGCTCCAGATGCCGTTGCGCGGTGTTCGGCTGCTGAAGAGTTGGCCGTAGACGAAGTGAATCCCGCCCGCGCTGTCGACGACGGCATTATTGATGAAACTGCCCTGAGCCAGCAGCGTGGACCCGCTCCACGTGCCGCCGTTGACGGGCTTGCTGCGGTGGTAGATTTCGTCCTTGCCGTAGAACACGTGCAGCCGTTGATCGGGTGTGATGACGATTCTTGGCGTCGAGCCTTTGCCACCCATGGAGCCGACGTTCACGGGGGCTGACCACGAGCCGCCCGCGTTCGTCGTGTAGTAGTTGCGGCCGCTGGTATCCAGGAAGCTCTGGTAGATCACGTGCACGTTGCCCACGCTGTCGATGGCGACGTGACCATCCACCGCGTAGCGTCCCGAGTCACTGCTGAGGTTGACGGCCGGGCTCCAGTCCGCGCACTGCCCCCGCGCGGCGGCGTCAAACGCCCCGGCCAGGAGTGCCCACGTCAGACAGAGCCGCACCAACAGGCTTGTCCTTGCATTCTGCATCAAGACAGTTCCCTCTGGCCGGTCCAAGCAGCCGGGCGGAAAAGCGATGGGGGTCCACGAAGCGGGGGACCGGGACATTATTAAACGTCACCCTCCGCCGGCCGTCCGTGTGTGTCCCCTCGATCGTGGCCGTCGCTTAATTCTACCTCAATTAAAACATTTCAGCAAAGTTCCTCGGCCACAATTCCGTCCGGCCGCCGGTTGCCGGCGTGTCGCCCGTTGATATGATTAAAACGATTCAAACTGAGGGGGCTTTTTTCGGGCCCGAGCCGCCGCCGGCCGTTCGGACGCCGTGGTTCGAACGCCGTTCGCAGCATCCGCTATCGAGTACGACTTATGGCATCATCCGATAAAAACGCCGCGAAGTTCGGCCGGCGCCAGTTTCTGGTGGCGTCCGCTCTGGCCGGCACCGTCGGTCCGGCCGCGACCGGTGGAACTCGCGACTCGTCTCGCTTGACCGCTTCGCCTGTGGCCTCTAAGACAGGCGGCGGTTCTACGCAGGAGCGAGCGAGCATGAGATCCAGCGGCAAGTACAGCGGCGTCTACCAGGGCGATCGGCTCAGCCGGGTCGCCTTCCCGCTCGGCGGCATGGGAGCGGGCATGATCTGCATCGAGGGCACGGGGGCGTTCTCGCACGTCTCGCTTCGCCACAAGCCGGACGTTTTCAACGAGCCGTTGATGTTCGCGGCGGTCAGCGTCAAGTCGCAGCCTCGCAACATCGCCCGCGTGCTGGAGGGTCCGGTCCCGAGCTGGAAGCTGTTCGGCCTGCCGGGGACGGGCAACGGCGCTGCTGGCAAGAGTTATGGCTTGCCGCGATTCCGGCAGGCGACGTTCGAGACCCGATTTCCGTTCGCCCACGTGAATCTCACCGACGGTCGCGTGCCGCTGGCGGTCAGGATCACGGCCTGGAGCCCGTTCGAGCCCGGTGATGCCGATAACGCGAGCCTGCCGGTCGCCGGGTTGGAGTACACGTTCACCAACACGAGCCGCCAACGAGTGGAAGCGGTCTTTTCGTTCAACAGTCGCAACTTCATGCCCATCCCGGTCTCCGATGGCGGGCCGTCCCTTTCCCGGGCCGACTCCAGCAGTGCGATCCGATCTGCGCCCGGCGGCTTCGTCCTGCACGCCGAGGGGCCGGCCGATCGGCCCTGGGAGGTTGGCGACTTTTGCATCCGCACGACCGATCCGGACGTGAAGGTGAATCACTGCTGGTTCCGCGGCGGCTGGTTCGACGCGGCGACCGTGGCATGGAAGGACGTGCAGCGGGCGGCATGCTACCACCGTCCGCCGGTCGAGCCCGGGGCCGAGGGGGGGCCGGCGCCCGGGGCGAGTCTGTTCGTGCCGTTCGCGCTCGAGCCCGGCGAATCGCGGACCATCGTCGTGCAGATGTCGTGGTTCGTGGGCGAGTCGGGCATTCGTTATGGCGAGGCGGTGGATGCCAAGGCCAAGGACGAGAGCTACACCGGATTGCCGTCGTACCGTCCGTGGTATAGCGCCAAATTCGCCGGTATCGCCAGCCTGACCGATTATTGGCACGACAACTACGCCGACTTGCGTGCGAACAGTACGCGATTCAGCGACTGCTTGTACGCCACGAGTCTGCCGCCCGAGATTTTGGAGGCCGTGGTCACCAATCTGGCCATTCTCAAATCGCCGACCGTCCTGCGTCAGGCCGACGGCCGGTTGTGGGGCTGGGAAGGCTGCAAGGACAACGCCGGCTGTTGTTACGGCTCGTGCACGCACGTCTGGAACTACGCCCAGTCCATTCCCCACCTGTTCCCGGCTCTGGAGCGTTCGCTCCGCGAGACCGAGTTCAAGGTCGATCAGGATGCGCAGGGGCACCAGGCGTTTCGCACGCCGTTGCCCATTCGCCCGCCGGTCCACGATTTTCACTCGGCGGCCGATGGCCAGTTGGGCGGAATCCTCAAGGTCTATCGCGATTGGCGGATCAGCGGCGATACCGAATGGCTGCGAGGCTTGTGGCCCGCAGTGAAGGCCAGCCTGGACTATTGCATCCGCACCTGGGACCCGGCTCACAAGGGTCTGCTCGAAGAGCCGCACCACAATACGTACGACATCGAGTTCTGGGGGCCCGACGGCATGTGCACGAGCTTCTACCTCGCCGCCTTGCGTGCCGCCGTCGAGATGAGCAAGGCGCTCTCCATCGACCCGGCCTCCGACGAATCGGTGCGGTTGTACGAATCCTTGATCGAAAAGGGCAAGAAGGCTGCCGAGAGCGAGCTGTTCAACGGCGAGTATTTCATTCAGCAGATTCGTTGGAAGGGTTTGCGGGCGGGCGATCCGACCGACGTGAAGAGTTTCGGCGGCGAATACTCGCCCGAAGCACGCGAACTGCTCGAACGCGAAGGACCCAAGTATCAGTACGGCACGGGCTGTCTGTCCGACGGCGTGATCGGCGAGTGGATGGCTGCGGTGTGCGGCGTGCCGGGTGTGCTCGATCGTGAGCTGGTGCGTTCGCACCTGCGATCCGTCTACCGCTACAACCTCATGCGCGATCTGAGCGAACACGCCAACCCGCAGCGGCCGAGCTACGCATGCGGCGAGGAAGGCGGTCTGCTTCTGTGCACCTGGCCGCACGGCGGCGAGCCGACCATTCCGTTCATCTACAGCAATGAAGTGTGGACGGGCATCGAGTACCAGGTGGCTTCTCATATGATGATGCTGGGCCTGGTGAGTGAGGGTTTGGAGATCGTCCGCACGTGCCTGGACCGCTACGACGGTCGCGTTCGCAACCCGTTCAACCAGTACGAGTGCGGCCATTGGTACGCTCGTTCCATGTCGAGCTATGCGCTCCTGCAGGCTGCCGGCGGCATCCGTTACGACGCGATCGACAAGACGCTGTACATCGCACCGGCCGTCAAAGGTGACTTTCAGTGCTTCTTTGCTACGGCGACGGGCTACGGTCTGGCCGGCGTCCAGAATGGCCAGCCGTTCTGCAAGGTGGTGGCCGGCAAGGTGCACGCGTTGAATATCAAGTACACACCGGCGTGAGAAGACGACGCGGAGGCGCGGCGACGCGACGAAGAAAAGACCGGCGAGCAGGGAAGAGGATACGGCGCGGGAACGCGGCGATAGATAAAGAAAGAGGCGGGCAAGATGCCCGCCTCCCAAAAAAACGCGACAATTAACGGAGATCGCCGTCAGTCGGCGGACTCGCCACCTTCTTCCGCACCCTTGTTGAACGACTGGAGGACGAGGTAGCTCGGGCCGAAACGCTTGATGTTGTCGGCCTGCTTGTCGAACTCGTCGAAGTGGGTCTCTTCGTCGATCACCAGCGACTCGAAGATCTGCTTGGTGGCCGAATCGGCGTTCTGGCCCGCCTCCAGTGCGAACTGGTTGTACATGCGCACGGCGTCCTGCTCCATGGCCGCAGCCCGATTGATGATCTCGGCCGGCTCGGTGATTCGCTCAACGGAACCGGCGGGCACCATGTCCACGTCGCCCTTGAGGAAGAGGATTCGCTCGGCCAGCCGCTCCACGTGACCCATCTCGACGATGGCCACCCGCCGCAGCAGCGCCGACAGCGGACCGAAACCCTGATCGTCGAGGTGGAAGTGCCAATACATGTATTGATGCACGGCATGCAACTCGTCGGCGACCGCCTTGTTCAACAGTTCGATGCTCTTCTTGTTGTCCATCGTGTTTTTCCCTCGCGGTTGAAATCCTCGGATGACACTCCTTCGCGTGAATCCGCGGGCAATATCTTACAGTAGTCGTAGGACAAGGCAAAAGCCCACCGTTGCCGCGGATCACAAAAAAGGGGCCGGGATGACGGTCTCCCGGCCCCGCGTACTCGAATGAGTGAGCCAGTCGCTGCGAAACTCAGAGGCACAGCAGGAAGGCCACGAGGTCCTTCTTCTCCTGCTCGGTCAGCTTGACGCCCGTGACCAGGTTGAAGAATTCCACTGTGTCTTCGATGGTCAGCAGCCGGCGGTCATGCAGGTAAGGCGGCGAATCTTTCAGGCCGCGGAGCGGAAAGGTCTTGATGGGGCCGTCGCCGGCGGCCATCCGGCCGTTGATCATCCGCGGCTCGAAGAACCGTTCCGTCTTGAGGTTGTGCATCAGGTTATCCGTGTAGTACGGCGCCGGATGGCAGTCGCCGCAGCGGCCCTTGCCGAAGAAGACCTCCTGCCCGCGCATTTCCGCCGGCGTGGCCTTGGTCGGATCCAGCTTGCCGAACACGTCCAGCTTGGGAGCGGGCGGGAAATCGAACAGGGCCATCATTTCAGCCATGAAGTGGACCTGGCTGCCCCGTTCGAGCACGTTCACGCCCTTCTTGGTAGCCATGACCGGGTCGCCGTCGAAATAGGCGGCACGCTGCTCGAACTCGGTGAAGTCTTCAATGGTCTTGAGTGCTCGCTGCGACCCGAACAGCCGCTGCACGTTGACGCCGCGGAGCGAGGGCGTGTCCAGGCCGTGACGGAATTCCTGCGGCCGGATGTCGCCCACCAGGTGCGTCGTGGCGTTGGTGTGGCCGTTCACGTGGCAGTCGAAGCAGGTCACGCCGCGGTGCGGCTCGGCCGATCGACGGTCATCGGTTTGGTTGAACTGCTGCTGCGGGAACGGAGTGACCAGCAGCCGCAGACCCTCGAGCTGCTTGGGATTGAGCACGCCGTTGAACAGCTCGAAGTAGTTCATGATGGTCACGACCTGACCTTTGGATACATCACCCAGGTCGGGGCGGGTGGTCAGGTAGATCGCCGGGGGGAACTCCGGCAGGAAGTGCTCGGGCAGGTCGTAATCCAGGTCAAACCGGGTCAGGTCGCGGCCTTCCTGCTTCTTGATCTCGTCAATGTGGTGTTTCGGGAAGACCATGCCGCCTTCGGCGTGGTTCGGGTGAGGCAGCGGCAGGAAGCCTTTCGGGAACAGGTCCTGAGCCCGAATCTCCTCAGGCTTCATGGCGGCCAACTTGTCCCAGGTTATGCCCGGCGGCAGCTTGACTCGGACGCCCGCTTGCACGGGCTTGCCGCGCGACATGGTCGCCCCTTCGGCGGGCCGGTTGCTCAAGTCGTACCGCTCTTCGAGGAGCGCTTGCGCTTTCTTCATGACCTCCGGCTTGGCCGCGCTCATACGGTCCTTGATGGTCTGGAAATCCTCCTGGATGACCACCGGCGAGTAGCTCGTCGGCGGGGCGGCCTGGGCGTTTGCCCACGGCAGCGCGGCCATGGCCGCCATGGCGGTGACTCCCGTACACTTGATCGCTCTGCGCCAGAATTGTCTCGATCGCCACCATCTCATTTCGGTTTCCTCCGTTTTACTGGCCTGACACGTACAGGCCTGCCAACCTTGGAACGTCTCGTGACTCGCGCGGGCGAACGCCGATCGGTCTTCCGCCGGCCGTTCGCGCAGGTGCCGCTGAAGAGAATCTGGTGCTCAGCAATAACGAACGAATGCCTGGTGATGTTCGGCAGGGGGATCCGGTTGAGATGTCAGGTAAATACGGCTTGGCGTGGTCGGAAATGGAATCAGCCGTGGGACGGTTCTGGCGGTCCAGCACGGTCTCCAGAATCGTTCGGCGCTTGGCCGTCACGGGCAAATGCCTCTCCTGGCACATTTGCTCGAGCTGCTCCAGGCGTCTTTGTTTGAGTTCGAGGCTCAATGTGTCACTAATCTAATGTCCGTGGAACGACGGAGCAAGTGAGAATCCCTCGCGACTAAGACAGATTGATATCCGGCGCGGACTGCCCGCGAGGGAATAGCCTAACAGGAGTCGAAATGTCGTCACATGGGTTTGGTGACTCTCGCTCGTTCACTGCGAGCGCTCTGCGACTACCGGCATTACTCGGCGTGTTCTGCGAGGGTTTCCCAGGCGGCGTTGAGCTGGGCCAGTTCGGCGCGGAGGGCTTGGGCTTCGGCCTGGAGTGTCCGGCTGCGATCGGCATCTTTGTAGACGGCGGGGTCGGCGAACTGCCGGTCCAGCTCCGCCAATTTCGCCTCGCGGTCCATGATCGCTTCTTCGAGTTCCTCGAGTGACCAGCGGGCGTAAGGGCTATCGAGGTCGGCGCCTGCTTCGCGCAGCGTGCGGGGCTTGCGGCCCGGCCGATGAGCCTTGCGCTGCTCGCGGCGAGCCTCCTCTTCGGCCGCCTTCCTCGCCGCCTCCTCCGCCGCCAGTCTGGCCTCGTACGTGCTCCAGTTGCCGGGGATCAGCTCGTAGCGGGCCCGCTCGGGCAGGACGAGCAGTTCGTTGACCACGCGGTCGAGGAAGTAGCGGTCGTGGCTGACTAGCAAGATGGCACCGTCGTAGGCGATGAGCGCTTCCTCCAACGCCTCGCGGGCCGGGATGTCCAGGTGATTGGTCGGCTCGTCGAGGATGAGCACCTGGGGCTTGTTCCACATGAGCTTGGCCAGCACCACGCGGCTCTGTTCGCCGCCCGAGAGATTACCCACGCGCTTGTACACGTCGTCGCCGGTGAACAGGAATCGAGCCAGGAACGAGCGGACCTCGGTCTCGACGGAGCCCGGCCGATGGGGCTCGATCTCGTCGATGATGAGGGCGTCGTCGTTCAGGTCGGCGTGCTCCTGGTCGTAGTAGCCGACGTCGAGATTCTCAAACAGCCGCACCTCGCCGGCGTCCGGCGGCACGCGGCGCATGGCCATCTTCAGCAGTGTGGTCTTGCCCACGCCGTTGGGCCCCACGATGCCGATCTTCTGACCGCGGAAGATCTCGAGGTTGAAGTCGTCGAACAGGACGGTGTCGCCGTACGCTTTGCGCAGGCCCACCGCTCGCAGGACCATGTCTCCGGCCCGCTTGGCGGGGGTGAAATCGAGGGCCATTTTCCGCCGCGAACTGGTCGGGCGTTCGATGATTCGGCCGCTCTTTTCCAGCCGCTCCAACGCCTTGAGGCGGCCGCGGGCCTGAGCGCTGCGAGATTTGTCGGCCTTGACTCGCTCGGCGTATTCCCGCTGGTGTTGTATCCACTCGCGCTGCTTTTCGTACTCGCGCTGCTGCGTCTCCAGCCGGATACGTTTGGCCTCGGCGAAGTCGGAGTAGGAGCACGGGTAGACAGTCACCTTGCGCTGGTCGAGGTCGGCGATCTTCTCGACGACCCGGTCGAGCAGGTAACGGTCGTGCGAGACGATGACCGCCGCGCCGTGGTAGCCGGCCAGGAACTTTTCGAGAAAGCGGGTGGCCTCGATGTCCAGGTGGTTGGTCGGCTCGTCGAGCAGGAGCAGGTCGGCCTCCTGGAGCAGCAACTTGGCCAATGCCGCCCGGCACTTCTGACCGCCGGATAGCGCGGAGACGGGCAGGTCGTAATCATTGGGCGTAAAGCCCAGGCCGCCGAGCACCTCCTTGAGCGTGACTTCGTACTGGTAGCCGCCGGCAGCCTCCAGCCGGTGCGTCAGCTCGTCGTACTCCTCCATCAACTCGCGTTCGGCCGGTGTGCCGTGGTGCTCGGAGATGAGCTGGGCGACCTCGGCCACCCGCTCTTCCAGCCGTCGGACGTTGTCGAACGTGCTGCTCACCTCGGCAAACAAAGTGGCGGACGAGTCGAGCGTGGGTTCCTGAGGCAGGTAGGCGATCTGGAGCCCGCGGCTGCGGGTGACCGTCCCGATCTGCGGCTGCAATTGGCCCAGGATCAGCTTGAACAGCGTGGTCTTGCCCGAGCCGTTCGGTCCAACGAGGCCGACCTTCTCGCCGCGCTGAATCTGCCAGTCCAGCTCGTCGAGCACGGTTTGCCCGCCGAAGTCGATGTGCACATTCTGCAGCCGAACAATGGACATGGGACGATGATACGCAAGGGCACGGTCAAATCCAAGAATGGCGGACAGCCGCCGACGCCAAAGCCACTCAAACGTGACCGTGAAGACGACGGCCGGCACGGATGGATGCGCGGCGCACGAAAAAAGCGGACAGCCCGGAAGGGATGTCCGCCTGTAGTGCCATTACGCGGCAATCGGGCGCGCGCTTACTTGGCGCAGCCCTTCTTGCCCTTCTTGGCGGGGGCCTTGGCCGCCGGCTTCTTGGCTGCCGGCTTCTTGGCTGCGGCTGGCTTCTTAGCCATGACGTTTCCTCCCTTTTGAAAAGGATGGGACATGATCCCGCTGTGACGCGAGCGGGATTGATCAGAAATTACCGGGACAACCGTACTGCCGTCAAGACATTTTGGCTAGAAATCTTCCAGTGAGGCACTCGTCTTCCCAGGAGCCGGACGGGCGTGAGCGGCGCGAGATCGACCACGCGCTGCTTACCCACGTCTACAGTCCCGGCGCCCACAGATACAGGAACTGAGCCTCCGGCAGGACCATGTCCCTGGGCAACTGGATGTTCACCATGTTGACCTGAGGGGTTCCGGCCGGATTTTCCGCGTAAACATTGGGTTTCCAGCCAAGCGGGCGATGATACATGACCACTCGCACACGGTCGGCGCCGATCTTCTCTTTGACCGAGGCCAGAGCATCGCGAAGCGAGCCGATGCGGTCGACCAGTCCCAGCTCCAGTGCCTGCTGGGCCGAGTAGATTCGTCCGTCGGCGATCTCGCGGACTTTCTCTTCGGTCAGGTTGGGCCGGCCGCGGACCACGACGGCGACGAAGCGAGCGTAGAAGTCGTCCACGATGCTCTGGAAGATCGCGCGTTCCTCGGGTCGCAGTTTCTTGAACGGCGAGCCTGCGTCTTTCATGGGGCCGGACGTGATGGCGGTCGCGTCGGCCCCGAGCTTGTTCATCGTCCCGCTGAGGCTAAACAGCTGCATGATTACGCCGATGCTACCGGTGATGGTGGTGGGATGGGCGACGATTTCGTCAGCCCCGCACGCCACGTAGTAGCCCCCGCTGGCCGCCACGTCCATGAGCACGGCCACCACCGGCCGCTTGCCCTCGGTTCGCTGCTTGAACACCTGCAGTTCGTTGTACATCAGGTCGCTCGCGGTGACGCCGCCGCCCGGCGAGTTGATTCGCAGCACGACGCCCTTGACTGACGGGTCTTTGGCCGCTTTGTTGAGCTTCTCGGCGAACAGCGAGACCGGATTCTCGCCCTCGCCGAGCAACTCGAACTTCTCACGGTTCATGATGATCCCGTCGATGTCGATCAGGACGATTTTGGGCGGAGCCCATCCGCCCTCGTGGATGATCGTGGTCTCGTCGAGCGTTCGATCCACGGGTACGGGCGTGATCTTGTAAGCCGTCGGTCCGCAGCCGGCGACGACCAGTACGGCGGCCGTCAGTGACGCGAGAACTGCGAGACCGGACGCGCGGCGCGCTCCGGAACGTGGCGACGTGGCGGCGGCAGAATCCCGCTCTGAGAACACCGGGGAAATTTGATCTCGAGTCTGGAATCCCATTCCCTTCTCCTCTCTTGCCCGGACTTGACGCGGGCCTGGTCCTGGTGGAGGTGCGGCAGGGCGTATTGTACGGGCCGGTTCGAGCCGTCAACAGTGGGCACCCGCGCCGTTCGGCCGTCCGATGGATTGAGTTGGGGCGGTGAGGAAGTTTCGTCTATGATCTGGTGCACCCGGGCCGCCTCGTTGGATGCAGGCGGGTCGGCCCGGTGGCAGGCCCGGATTGGCGGAGTTGGCTGATGCGCTTGAGCGATGAGGCATTCGAGGCTGTGGTCGAGGACGCACTGGCGTCCATCCCGGATGGCTTCCACCGATATTTGCAGGAGATCGTGGTGGACGTGGAGGACATGCCCGACGACGAAATCTGCGAGGAGCTGGGCGTGGACCCGCGCGGCCTGCTGGGGCTCTATCAGGGCGTGCCGCTGACCGAGCGGAGCGTGAGTGCTCCGTACCAGTTTCCTGAGCGAATCACGCTCTATCGCCGCAACATCGAGCGGATGTGCCGCACCCGCCGCCAGATGGTCGAGCAGATTCGCAAGACCGTCCTCCACGAGATCGGCCACCACTTCGGCCTGAGCGAGCAGCACCTCCGCGACCTGGGCTTCGAATGAGTGACCGCCCGGAACGTCAGTTGCGAACGACCGAGAATTTGAACCATCGACAGCGTGCACTTCTCAGTCATGCCCTGCGGCATCCCGACGCGAGGTACACCGTCGAGAGTCACCAGTCCAGCCATGGAGTGGTTTACGAGACGGCTCGCTCGGATCTTCTGCAACTCAGGGACATCGGCTTTCTAACCGCCGTCAAAGTCGGCCGGCAGTGGTACTTCTCGCCCGCCCCGGGCCTGGAGCGTCGGTTGAAGGGAGAGACGGCCTGACCGCGGCCCCGGCGGGCTCCGCCCCCAGGCTTTTCTGGCGTGCAAAAACTCATTTGTTCATGCGAAACAGCCCGGCTCGGTGGTTCGCACGGCGCAAAGAGGCGCTCCCGGCCGGCGATGAGGCGGGGCCTTTCCGGGGGTGGATGGGGCACATGCAATTCATTCTCTTTCAATGACTTATGCGGTTCCGCGGCCCTGGCTTTATCGGCCCAAAGATGGTATAAGAGAGGGTCTTTAAAAACCCCGGCCGAGCCACCTTCACAGTCCGTCGCGGGCCGTTGGCGGACGGCCGATCAGGAGCGTTGAATGGCTGACAGTCCGAGCAAGGAAAGCATCACCAATCTGCCCATCGTGGACGAGTTGCAGGACTCGTACCTCACGTACGCGATGAGCGTGATCATGTCGCGCGCCCTGCCCGACGCCCGGGACGGGCTCAAGCCGTCGCAGCGGCGCATTCTGGTCGCCATGAACGACCTGAACCTCGGCCCGCGGGCGCAATATCGCAAGTGTGCGAAGATCGCGGGCGACACGTCGGGCAACTACCACCCGCACGGCGAAGGCGTGATCTATCCCACGCTGGTACGATTGGCCCAGGACTGGAACCTGCGCTACCCGCTGGTGGACGGTCAAGGCAACTTCGGCTCCATCGACGGCGACCCACCGGCGGCCATGCGGTACACCGAAGCCCGCATGGCCGCGACGGCCACCGAAATGCTGGCCGATCTCAAGATGGAGACGGTGGACTTCCAGCCCAACTACGACGAGACGCGCGAAGAGCCCGTCGTGTTGCCGGCGCGGTTCCCCAACCTGTTGGTCAACGGCTCGACGGGGATCGCGGTGGGCATGGCCACCAACATTCCGCCGCACAACCTGCGCGAGATGTGCGACGCCATCGTGGCCACCATCGACAACCCGAACATCACGATCGATGAGTTGATGGAGATTTTGCCAGGTCCGGACTTCCCGACGGGCGGTGTGATCTGCGGTCGGCGGGGCATTCAGGAGGCCTACCGCACGGGTCGCGGCCAGATCGTGCTGCGGGGCAAGACGCATCTGGAGGAGCATCGGGGCAAGACGCTCATCGTCATCGACGAGATTCCCTATATGGTGCTGCGCACGACGGTCAAGGACAAGATCGTCGCCGCGGTCAAGGCCGGACAGATGCCCGAGGTGGCCGACATCCGCGACGAGTCGGACCGCAAGCACCCGATCCGTCTGGTAGTCGAACTGAAGCGCGACGGTAATGCCGACGTGGTGCTCAACCAGCTGTACCGCTACACGGCGCTGCAGAGCAACTACTCGATCATGAACATCGCGTTGGTGGATCGCCAGCCGCGAACGCTCAACTTGCGGCAGATGATCGACATCTACGTCAAGCACCGCAAGGATGTCATCCGCCGGCGCACGCAGTTCCTGCTCCGCAAGGCACGGCAGCGGGCGCACATCGTCGAGGGCCTCATCCTGGCGGTGGGCGACATCGACGAGATCATCCGGCTCATCAAGGAGTCGCCCGATCCGCCCACGGCACGGCAGCGGCTCATGGATCGCGGGTTGCGGCTGCCGGAGGCGGCGGCTTTCATCAAGCTTCTGCCCGAGGCGTTCGTGGCCCGGGTGACCGCGGCCGATCAGCACCTGACCGGTACGCAGGCTGACGCCATTCTGGCCATGCAGTTGCAGCGTCTGACCGGCCTGGAAATCGACAAGCTGGTGGAGGAATACCGCAAGCTGACCGAGGAGATCGAAGGCTACGAGGCCATCCTGCGCGACGAGGCCCTCGTGTTGGACATCATTCGCGAGGACCTGTACGAGATCAAGGAGAAGTTCGGCGACAAGCGACGGACCGAAATCGGGCCCGAGGTCGGCGAATTCCAGATGGAAGAGCTCGTCCCGGACGAGCAGATGATCGTGACCATCACTCGCGACGGCTACATCAAGCGGGTGCCGGTCGATGCGTATCGCAAGCAGGGACGGGGCGGCCGCGGCGTTCGCAGCAGCGACACCAAGGAAGGCGACTTCCTCGAGCACCTGTTCGCGGCCAGCACACACGATTATCTGCTGGTGTTCACGAATCGCGGGCGAGTCTACTGGCTGAAGGTGTACGACATTCCGAACCTGCAGCGGACGGCACGGGGCCGGGCTCTGGCCAATCTGCTGCAGATGCAGCCGAACGAGACGCACCAGGCGATTCTGCCTGTCCGCGAGTTCGAGGAGAAGTTCGTCTTCTTCGCGACGGCCAAGGGCATCGTCAAAAAAACCCCGCTCAGCGCGTTCCGTCGGCCGATGTCCAAGGGCATCATCGCGATCTCGCTGGACCTCGACGACACGCTCATCGGGGCGGCCGAAACGAGCGGTTCGGACGAGATCGTGCTGGGGACGCGCAACGGCTGGGCGCTGCGCTTCGACGAGCAGGACGTGCGGGCCATGGGCCGCAGCGCCCGGGGCGTGCGAGGGATCAGTCTCCGGGGCGACGACGCCGTCGTGGACATGATCGTGACCAACGAGTCCGCGTCGGTGCTCACCGTGTGCGAGAAGGGTTACGGCAAGCGGACGCAGGTGAGCGAGTACCGCAAGACCCGCCGTGGCGGCAAGGGCGTGATCAACATCAAGACCACGGCGCGCAACGGGCGGGTGGTGGCGCTCAAGAGCGTGACCGACACCGACGAGCTGATGATCATCTCGGCGAAGGGCATCGCCCTGCGGACCGATTTGAGCCAGCTCCGCGAGATCGGTCGAGCCACGCAGGGCGTCCGGATGATCCGGCTTGACGAGGACGACGTGGTCGTCGGCGTGGCTCGGATCGCCAAGGACGAGGAGGAGGACAACGGCGGGCAGTCGGCCGAGGGCGCCAACGGCAACGGTGAGGCCGCCGCCTCCGCAGCCGAGCAGATCGAGACCACTCGGAAGACCGCGCCCAGCGCGGAAGGTGCGGACGTCGAGCCTGCTGACGAGGATCTCGAGGCCGAGGCTTCCGACGAGGTCGAAGACGAGCCGGCCGACGACGTCGAGGAGGACGGCGAACTCGATGACGAGTCCGAGGCGGAGTAACGCCGGGGGCGTAGGATCGCTTTTGGGGGCCTTCACGCTGGCCCCGGTGCAACCGGTGCGTGTATAAGTGGTCAGGGCGGCAGGTCCATCGGCGAACGATGAAGCCGCCGGTTGGGGATACAGCCATGAAGATGCGCAAAGCGGCGGTATTGACGTGCGGTCTGGCCGTGGCGGTCTGTGCAACCCTGCCTGCGGCGACGCTGGCTCAAGCCACGGTTCAGCCTTTTCCCCGCAACAACGTTCGCGGCAGCGCCCTGGCCGCTCGACGTCCGGGAATTTGGGTTCAGTCGGGAATCGCCACGCACGTTCAGCGCACCGATGCAGCGCTGAACGCGTTCGGCGGCATTACCATCACCCAGGTCGGGCCCGAGCCGACTATCCGCGACGCCGTCCTGCCGGCGTTGGTGGAGGTGTTCCTCGGCGCGGTGGATCAGCTTTCACTCATCATTCAGACGCTCATTCGCGGCGGAACGCTGCCCACCACGGGCACGTGACGCCGGAATCGCGAACGAGGAAATCCGAACCTCAAAACAACTGATGAAGTCCGAGCGGCCCTGCTGCGGACGCGGTAACGGGTCTATTCGCGCGGGCGGTGGTGGACCAGCTTGCCGTAGGGCGGGTCCACGGGTGCACGGGGAAGGACGCCGACGGGCAGCGGGACGGTGGGATCGGGGCGTTGTACGGCGGACGCCAAGGGCACGGCCAATTCGGAACTCGGCTTGGCTTTGGCGTCTTCGACGATGAGCCCGTCGCGCATGTGGATGGTCTGATCGGCCAGTTGCCGCAGGGCCGGATCGTGGGTCACGACGAGGACGGCCCGGTTCTCGCGGTGGGCCAGATGCCGCAGGATGTCCACGACCTGAGCGGCGGTCTTGGAATCGAGATTGCCCGTGGGCTCATCGGCGAGGATCAACTCCGCCGGGCTGGCCAGCGCGCGGGCGACACCGACGCGTTGCTTCTCGCCGCCGCTGAGCGCTTCAGGCAGGTGGTCCCATCGATCGGCAAGTCCGACGCTGTCGAGTAGTTCCATCGCCCGCCGCCGGGCGGCCCGGCCGCGCAGGCCCTGCATCTCCAACACCACCTCGACGTTCTCGACGGCAGTCAGCGCGCTGAGCAGGTTGAATCCCTGGAAGATGAACCCGATGTGCGCGCGGCGCAGTGCCGGCAGCCGCCACTCGTCCAGCCGGCTGACATCCCGGCCGAGCAGCAGCACCTGCCCGGAGGTCGGACGCAGCAGCAAGCCCATGATGGTCAACAGCGTGGTCTTGCCCGACCCGCTGGGGCCCATGAGCAGCGTGAGATCGCCGCGACGCAGGTCGAGGTTGATGCCGTGCAGCACCTCGATGCTGCGTTCGCCCAGCTGGTAGCTCTTGCGCAGGTCTCGTACGCTCAGGACGCTCGTATCGGGTTCGTGCACCATAATGTACCGCGATCACAAAAGGACGAGCCTAGCTACGGAATACAATCGCCGGCTCCAGTCTGAACACCTTGAGCACGCTGGTGACGCTGGCGGCGACACAGATGCCGACGGTGACGAAGAACATCGCGCCGATGAGGCCGGGAGGCACCTGGACCGGCACGTTCAAATCGGGCAGTCGCTGCCCGAGATACCAGGCCATGATGCTGGCCAGGACGTAGCCCATGATTCCAGCCATGAGCGACTGGCGGACGATAATCAAAGCGAGCGTGAAGTTGTTCATGCCCAGCGCCTTGAGCGTGCCGTACTCCCGCAGCCGCTCCATGGTGGCCGAGTACATGGTCTGGCCCACGATCACCACGCCCACTAGCGTGCCGAGCGAAGCCCCGAAAATCACGCCGAGGCCCATGCCCGTTCCATACAGCCAATACCAGCGGGTCTTGAACGAGAACTCGGCAGTGGTCCATGCGTCCAAATCGGGTACCCGCGCCCGCACGGCATCCCGTAGTTGCTCAGGAGTGATGCCCGGCTTGGCCTTGAGAACCACAAACTTGGTTTGATGCTGGTTCATCATGGCATAGTCGAGCGCTCGCTTGTAGTCGGCAAAGACGTAGGGCGAGGTGGTGAAGCTGCCCACGCCGCGGCTGAAGCCCACAATGCGGGCACGGTGGTGATGGATCTCGGGCTGATCGTTCAGGGCCAGCGGGCGGCCGGGCTGCCCGAAGCGTACGCGTTCCCGTTCGTCGATGATGACGCCGCCGCAGCGCCAGATGTCCTCGCGGCGGCCCTCGGCCATCTCCCAGGGTAACTGGAGTCGCGAATAGGGTTCCAGGCCGACGATGGAGGTATTTTCCTGGCGACCGTCGGGCAACTTCCACATGGTGAACTGCACGATCAGCCGTTCGGCCCAGGCCACGCCGGGGGTGGCCGCCACTTGGTAGTAGCGGCGCTCGTTCATGACGTCGCACAGGTCCAGGTTGCGCGTGCTCTTCTGCATGACCCACACGTCACAACCGGCATGATCGACGATGCCGCTGGCGTTGTACATCGTTCCCAACAGCAGGCCGAACTGCAGCGTGACCAGGCCGACCGAAAAGACGATGCCGACCAGGGCCATCCCCAGCTTGACCTTGTCTTGAAACAGATTACGTCGGGCGATCGCCGGCATTCGGATCCGAACAAAAGCGTGGGTACCAACTCAGGGGATGGGCAACGCGCCCGGCCTGAACCAAGATCATACCGCAAGAGGCGGCGTCGCCCCAAGAGCACACGGGGCGTCGGAGGGGTTTTCCAGGGTCACTTGATCGGTGACATGCAGGTGCGCGTTCGGGGGGCGGGCATCTTGCCCGCTCATCCCGGCTGGTAGCTGTCAGCTCTCAGCAATCAGCCGGCCCAAAGCGAACGGACGGACGTTCACGAACAATGCACGGCGGCCCGCGCTCACGTGCGGTGATGCTCGCCCGCGGCGACGGCCCGGTCGTCGGTGTCGTTCTCGGTCCCGTCGGCGGTGTTGTTCCACTCCTCGTGTCCGCCGGCATGTTGCTCGAGAGCGGCGGCTTCGAGGTGCCCTTCGTAGTGCGCGGCCAGGAACGGGATGCGGTTGAGAACCTTCTCCTGCAGTACCTCCAGGTAGAGGTAGATCACCGGCGTGACGAACAGCGTGATGAGCTGGCTCACCAGCAGACCGCCCACGATGACCAGACCCAGCGGCCGTCGGCTGGCCCCGTCGGCGCCCCAGCCCAGGGCGATGGGCAAGGCGCCCATGACCGCGGCCATGGTGGTCATGATGATGGGGCGGAAGCGGTCCATACTCGCCTCGTGGATGGAGTCCTCAGCACTCTTGCCCTGAGCCACGCGCTGGATGGCGAAGTCCACGATCATGATGCCGTTCTTCTTGACGATGCCCATGAGCATGAACAGGCCGATGAACGCATACAGCGAGGCCTGCTCGCCGAACAGGTAGAGCGTGAGCAGGCCGCCGACCATGGCGGTGGGCAGTGTCGAGAGCACGGTGATCGGATGCAGGTAGCTCTCGTACAGGATGGCCAGAATGACGTACATGACGAAGACGGCCAGAAGCATGAGCACGGTCAGGCTCTGGACGGTCTCGCGGAAGGTGAGGGCTTCGCCCTGGAACTGACCGCGCAGATGGCTGGGGACGATCTCGCGGGCCACGTCCTCCACGTGCTTGACGGCCTCGCCGATGGAGACGCCGGGCATGAGGTTGAAGTTGATCGTCACGCTGGTGAACTGGTTGATGTGGTTCACCGCCTGCGGGCCGAGCGCCTCTTCCCATGTCGCCACCGCGGACAGCGGCACCACGTTCCTTCCGTCGTCACTGCGGACGTAGAGCAGTTCGAGATCTTCCGGCCGCATGCGGGCGTGGTCGTTGGCTTCCAGGATGACCTGGTACTGATCCTCGGGCTGCTTGATCAGGTAGACATAGTTCTGGCTGTACGCGTTTCGCAAGAGCGTTTCGATGCGGCGGGCGGAGATGCCGTAGCTCGACGCCTGATCACGCAGGATGTTGATCTTGAGCTGCGGCGTATTGAGATACAGGTCCGGGATGACACTGGCGAACAGCGTGCCCTGGTCCTGCATGAGCCGGCCGATCAATCGCTGCGCAACCTCGTAGACTTCGTCGGGATCGATGCCCGAGATGGAGTACGAGTATTGGCCGGTCTGGCGGGCGCTGGCTCCGGTGGAAATCTGCAGCACCGGTTCGGGCTGGAAGCCAGGGATGACGCCCGATAGCGCCATGCCGACTTTCTGACGCAGCTCGTTGACCACGACGTCAATAGGCTGACGCTCTTCGGGCGGCTTGAGGAACACGAGCGTGAACGCGAAATTCGACGGCAGGAACCGGCTCACGCCGCTGACCGTGAACGTCATGGTCACGTCTTCATGCGACTGGATGGCGGCTTCGGCCTTTTCCTGAATGAGGTGCATCTGCTCGGGCGACGTGCCCTCGGGAGCGATGAGCGCGCCGCGGATGAACGAGCTGTCGCCGGTGGGCAGGAACGAACGCGGGATCACGCGAAGCAGTTGAATCGTGCCTGCCATGCAGATGAGCCATACGCAGGCCGAGATCCACCGGTGGCGAAGAAAGAACCATAGCGCCCAGCCGTAGACCCGCAGGATCCGCTTTTCCGTCCCGCCGATAACCCGTTCGACGAACGTCTTCTTCGTGCCGTGGCCGCGTTGGCCGAGCATGCGGGCGCACATGAGCGGCGTCAGCGTCAGCGAGACCACGCCGCTGGCCAGAATGGCCACGCAGATGGTGACGGCGAACTCGCGGAAGATGCGCCCGATCAATCCGCCCATGAACACCAGCGGCAGGAACACCGCCGCCAACGACAGCGTCATCGACAAGATCGTGAAGCTGATCTCCTTGGCGCTGTTGATCGCCGCCTGGATGGGCCGCTCGTTGAACTGCTCCATGCGGCGAACGGTGTTCTCCAGGAACACGATCGCATCATCGACCAGGAACCCGATGGCCAGCGTCAGAGCCATGAGCGACAGGTTGTCCAGGCTGTAGTCCAGCAGGTTCATGACGATGAACGTCAGGAGCAGCGACAGCGGCAGGGCGACCACTGGGATGAGCGTGTCGGTGGCTCGGCCGAGGAACAGGAAGATGACGATCACCACCAGGGCGAAGGCGATGAACAACGTCTCCTGCACGTCATGGATGTTGTCCTCGATGGCCGCCGACCGATCGTACATGGGGTAAATCGATACCGAGGCAGGCAGCGTCTGCAGGATGGAAGGAATCTGTTCCTTGATGGACTTGACCACTTCGACGGCATTCGAGCCGGCCTGGCGGAACACGGCCACCACAACGGTGGCCTTGGGCACCTCTTGGCCGCGGAGCCAGAACCGCATGTTCGTTCGCTCATCCTGCACGCTGTCGGTGGCGGTGGCGACGTCCCGCAGGTAGATGGGCGAGCCGTTTCGGATTCCGATGATCAGGTTGTTGTAGGCCTCGGCATCCTCCAACTGGCCCTGGGGTTGCAGGAGGAACGTGCGGTCGGGGCCGTCGAACTGGCCGGCGCCCTGGTAAGTAGTTCCCGCGCGGATGGCGTCGGCCAGATCATCGATGGTCATGTCGCGGGCGGCCAGGGCCGAGGGATCGGCCTTGATCCGTACGGCCGATTTCGTGCCGTAGATATCGACCTTGCTCACGCCGCTCAGGATGCTGATTCGCTGGCTGACTTGCGTGTTGGCCAGGTCATAGACCTGGCCCTGCGTGAGGCTGTCGCTGGTCAGCGCCATGTAGATAATGGGCTGATCGTTGGGGTTGGTCTTGGTGAACGTGGGCGGCGACGGCAAATCGAGCGGCAGGTTGCCGGAAGCCCTCGTGATGGCCGCCTGCACATCGGTGGCCGCCGCATCGAGGCTCTTGGACAGCGCGAACTGCAACGTCATGCTGCAGTTTCCCTGGCCGCTCTGGCTGGTCACCATCTCAAGACCGGGAATCTGCATGAACTGCCGCTCGAGTGGCGTGGCGATGTTCGAGGCGACGGTTTGCGGATCGGCGCCCGGATACGAGACCGAGACCTGGATCACGGGATAGTCGACGGCCGGCAGGTCGTTGACCGGTAGTTGCCAATACGCCATGACGCCGAAGAGGATGGCCGAGATCGTGAGGACCGCGGTCATGACCGGCCGACGAATGAATGTTGCGGAAAGATTCACGGCAGAGCTTCTCGGTCAAGTAACGGCGAACGCACGAACGTGCGAGCGCCCATCACCACAATTCCGTTTTGGTTTCCTCGCTTGCCTCACTTGCGGGCCATCTGGGCTGGGGATTTCGAGGCGGGATCGGCGTCGGCAACCATCACCGGTTTGCCGGGGATGACCATGCGATGGCCGCTGACGATGACCTGCTCGCCGGGGCGTACGCCCTCATCGACGACCACCATGTCACCCTGCCGTTGACCGAGCTTGATTGGTCGAAGCTCGGCGACGTTCTGGTCATTGACGACGTAGACAAACGGACCTTGCTGGCCGATCTGCTGCGCGGTAGCGGGGACGAGCACCGCCTGCTCCTTGCGCGTGAGGATCAGCCGCACGTTCACGAACTGCCCGGGCCAGAAGTACCGGTCCTCGTTGGGCAGCGTCACCCGCATCTTGACGGTCCCCGTTTCCCGCTCGATCTGGTTGTTCAGGAACGACAGTGTTCCTTCGCGTGGCCCCGTCCACTGGCCGGCCGGTCGTGTCACGGTCATGGCCGCGTCGTCGGTCGCGTCCGCCGGCTGCGTGGCCGTCGCCACACCGAGCGCGCCGAGCACGCGAGCTGAATCCGCGGGAATGTCTACCAACGCCTTCAGCTGCGCTTCGTTCGCATTGGGCAGATCCAGGCCGCCCGCCCGCAGAAAGTTGCGCACCGCACCCAGGTCGTTCTCCGTGATGGTGAACTCGGCGAAGATGGGCGACATCTGCTGGATGATCAGCAGGGGGGCATCGTTGGCTCGCACCACGTTGCCCGCGTCCACCAGCCGTGCGCCGGCTTTGCCGTCGATGGGCGAGTGGATGCGGCTGAACTCCAGATCCAGCTTGGCCTGTTCGATGGCTGCCTTGGCCGCGGCAACCCGAGCCTCGGCCATGGCCACGCCGCTCTTCTTCTGGTCATATTCGAGACGGCTGACCGCCGACGAACGCAGTGCCTCTTCCACACGACTCAGTTCGGCTCGGGCCAGTTCCAGCTCGGCCAGGTTCTGGGCCAGCGATGCCTCGGCAGCGTCGAGCGCTGCCTGGAAGGGCCGCGGATCGATCTCGAACAGCAGTTGGCCTTTTCTCACGTAATCGCCGTGATTCACGTGAGTGGCCACCAGCTTGCCGCCGACCTGCGGCACGATGGCGACGGTCTGCACGGGCACCGTCCGGCCGATCTGATCGAGGTAGACCGGCACGTCCTGCGTCGTCGCGGGGGCCACGGTCACAACGGCAGGCGGCCGCTCCGGCATTTTCAGCGCGGTCCTGTCGCCCTTCTCGCATCCGAGCAATCCGGCCAGGGTTGCCGCCACTGCCGTCAGGCCGAGCAATGCCCCGGCCCGCCGTCTGCGACGCAAACTCGCCAAACGCTCTCGACACACCATCGGGTCTCCTGGCCCGCTCACTGTGAGTTCTCCTGTTTGTTTAGCGGCTCGGCCGGCTGAGTCATGGCCATGAGCCGTTCGATGACTCGGGAACGCAACTCGCCCGTCGGCAGGGGCATGCCCAGCAACCCGCACAGGCACATGCCGTCGATGGCCAGCCGGACGATCAGCGCCACCTCGGGCTCGATTCCGTCGGCCTCCAGCCGGGCCTGCCATCCCGCCATCTTTTCCCGAAAGGGATCCAAAAAACGAGGGTCGGTACCGGCGGCGGCGAGGAGGGCGGCATGGACCCGCAGTTCGCCCGGGTCCAAAGGGTCCGTGCGGACCGCCACGTATGCTCGCGCAAACGCACCCGGGCAGTTCGGAGCCTCCGCCAACGCAGCCTGCTGGTCAGCCTCGCATCGGTCGGCCAGCCGCTGGACAATCGCGGTGATCAGGGCCGACTTGGACGGAAAATGATAGAGCAGTCCCCCCTTGCTGACCCCCGCTTCATTGGCAACCGCTTCCAAGGTGAAGTTTTGGAGCCCGCTGCGGCCGGCCAACCGCTCCGCGGCGTCCAACAGGCGATCCCGCACGGGGAGCAGATCGTCTTCTCGTGCCCTCGAACGGGTTGTGGCAGGCACATCCACCATTCATTACTGTACCGTCCGGACGGTACAGTTGGCAAGTTGGCTGAGCGCGGAACGTGAAGAATCCGCGATTCTCGGCTAAGCTGCCGCACAGTTCCGTGGCGTGGAACGACAAATCAGGGACGGCCCCAGGCCTCGGCCCCCTCGAGCCGCCCCTCATCTTGGGTCAACTGCAATGGGATTCACCTATCTCGATCTGGCCATCCTGGTTGTGTATCTCGTGGGCATCAGCCTTTTCGGCATCAAGATCGCCGGAAAGCAAACCTCGACGCAGGATTACTTTCTCGGCGGCAGGCGGATGCCCTGGTGGGCGGTGAGCTTCGCCATCGTGGCGGCCGAAACCAGCACGCTGACGTTCATCAGCATTCCCGGCCTGGCTTACCTGACCAACATGAATTTTCTGCAGGTCACGTTCGGCTACTTCCTGGGCCGGGTGATCGTGGCCTGGATCCTGCTTCCGGCATACTTCCGCGGCGAGTTGGGAACGGCGTACACATTCCTGGCCAACCGCTTCGGCACGCCCATGAAGAACCTGGCGTCGGGCATCTTCATGCTGACCCGCCTGGCCGCCGACGGCGTGCGGCTGTACGCCACGGCCATCCCGCTGGCCCTCATCCTGCAGAAGACATTCGTGGCCGAGTCGCTCTCCGAGACACAGTTCTACATCGGTTCGATTCTGATCATCGCCGCGGTATCGTTGAGCTACACGTCGATTGGGGGCCTGCGCGCGGTCATCTGGATGGACGTGGTTCAGTTGATCATATATCTGGTCGGAGCGGTGGCCGCGGTGCTCGTGGTGGCCTCGCGGCTTGACGGAGGACTGGCCGCCGCCATCCCCGTCGCTGCCGAGGCCGGCAAGTTTCAGGTGTTCGACCTCGCGTTCGCCGGCAGTTGGTCGGAGTTCTTCTCGCGAAAGTACTCGGTGGTCGCGAGCATCCTGGGCGGCGCGTTCCTGTCGATGGCTTCGCACGGAATCGACCAGCTCATCATTCAGCGTTTGTTGGCCGCCGGCTCGCTTCGCGCCAGCCGCAAGGCTCTGGTCACGACCGGCGCTATCGTCGTGGCCCAGTTCGCGCTATTCCTCTTCCTGGGCACCATGCTCTTCGTGTTCTACCGCGGCGCGGCCATGCCGTCCGACAAGGTGTTCCCGAGGTTCATCATCGAGGTCATGCCCACCGGGTTGTGCGGCCTGATCGTGGCTGCCTTGCTCGCCGCCGCCATCTCCACGCTGTCCAGCTCCATCTCGTCGCTGGCGTCGGTGACCATGTACGATTACGTGATGCCCTACGTCAAACGCGTGCACGCCGGCAACGAGGTCGTCGTTTCCCGGGTGATCACGTTGACCTGGTGCCTCCTGCTCGTCGGGTCGGCCACCGTGTTCATGAACAGCCCCGAGGCGGTGGTGGAGCTGGCGCTCAGCATTGCTTCGTTCACGTACGGTGGTTTGTTGGGCACGTTCTTTTTGGGCGTGCTGTTCAAGAAGCCCCAGCTTCGCCACGCGATTCCCGCGTTTCTGGCCGGCATCGGCGTGATGGTCTACGTGATTCTGGGGACACCGATCGCCTGGACGTGGTACACGCTGATCGGTGCATCGGTGACGGTGCTCACGGGTCTGGTGCTGACGCTCGTCTGGCCGGCCGAGCCGGCGCCGTCGGTCGTGGAGAAGGAGGCCAGGGCGTACGCGAGTGCCGACAAATAGGCCGGTTCACATCGGGGCGTCCGTTCACGCGACCGCCGCGGCCGTGGCGGGTAGCTCCAATCCGTAGCTCGCCAGTGCGTCGCGGGTCGAGTCATAGCCGGTATGCAGAATGCCGTTGAGCCCGAAGCTCTCGGCCACTTCCACGAACATGGCCCGGTCATCGATGTAAATCGACTGTTCGGGCCGGGCTTGCGTGAGGTCGAGGGCCATCCGGTAGATGGCGGGCTCAGGTTTGCGAGCGTGAACGAACGACGACGCCACGAACACGTCGATGAACTCGCAGAACCCGAAATGCTCCATGCGGTAGGCGGTGAGCTCGCGTCCTTCGTTGCTGACCGTGGCCAGCTTGAGCTGGTAGCGGGCCTTCAGGTCGCGAACGAACTGGATCATCTCCGGAACGGGCTGGGATTGGGCGTACATGAAACGCAAGAACTGCTCGCGGCTGAAGCTTCGCGGTTCGTAGAAGACCACGCGATCGAGGTAATCCTGCAGACTCATGCGACCATGCTCGAACGCGTCGAACGTCAGGTGGTGGCGTTCGTTCATTTCCTCGTAATCCAGGTTGAACAATTCGGCGGCCTGCTTGCGCATCTTGCGGTCCCAACCGTTGGTGAGCAGGACGTTACCGACATCCAGAAACAGCGTAGTGATCTTCCGTTGCATCGCCGATTCCTTGTTGGACACTGTGTTGGTCCGGCGGTATTGCCAGGAACCATTCCCCCGCCGTGCTGCCGTTTGATGCTATGTCGCGCCGGGACCGCGGCGCATGGGTGAAAGATTGAAAAGTCCGATCAATTCGGCTTTGTGGGCAAGTTTGAGGGATGCTCGCCGGTGCACGTGCGGGCCGGCGCCGACCAACATGCCGGGGGATGTCCTGCAGGTCGGGGCGCGGGCATCTTGCCCGTCTGAAGAATGCCAATTCCACTTCGGTTGTACGAACTGCCAGCGCTCGCCTCAGGTGGACAGGGTTTCAAGGAACGAAAGCGAATCCCCAGCCAAGGCGGGCGAGACGCCCGCCCCCTAAAACAAACGACCGCCGGTGAGATCCTCACCAGCGGTCGTTTGCTTTGTCGTTCGCGGCTTACGCCTGGCTCACAGGTAAACCCGTTTTTTCCGGCTCATAGCCCACAGCTCAAAGCTCACAGCTATCCTCATCACATCGGCCGGGGGTCATCCTTGGCGTTCCGCGGCACGCCGAAGCCCACGAAATGCAGGAACTGCGTTCGCGTCAGCACGGGGATGCCCAGCGACTTGGCTTCCTGGAGGGCGGCCTGGAAGGCCTTTCGAGCCTCGGCCTGCTTGCTGGCGGCGTCGTTCTCGTCATCCGAACCGGGGGTGGCAAACGGGCTGGCTGGCGTAGCTCCCAACACCACGAAGTCCGTGCGGGTGTCCACCTCGGATTGGATCTGGCCGCCCCAGTCCTGGATCATCTTGCGAACCTGCTCGCCGCCCGGATCGTCGATCTTCCCGTCGAAGTCCAGGTCAAAGTCGCCGGCCACCACGAAGTTGAACTTGCGATTGCGGTCGTAGACCGGGTTGGCGATGACATCGTCCACCACGATGGGGTCGCCCACGTTCGAGGTGGTGATGCTGCATTCCGACGTGGTGTCGAAGACGTTGTTGACCTTGATGGTGGCCTTGCCTTTGCCGTCGGCCGGGATGCCGCGAATCCGCGAGTAGATCGCGAACGTCATGCCCGGCTTGATGTGATCGCGGGCACCCAGGCTGATGTAGACGATGCCCTGCTCGGGCACGGTCTGGATTACATGGCCGTCGGTAATTTGCAGGAGCGAGGTGGTGTCGGCGCTGGGCCGGAACGAGGCCAGCGTGGAGACCAGCTCATCGATGCGGCTCTTGTTCTGGGCGAGCTGCTGCTCGAGGGCCTGCCGCTGCTTGCGTTCGGCGGCGAGCTGTTCGCTGGCCCGTTCGCTCTCGGCCTGACCCTGCTGGCGGAGCTTGGCCACCGACTCGTCCCACGCCTGGCGGTTGGCGGCGACCTGTTGCTCGAGATCGGCGATCTGAGCCCGGATCTTCTCCGCTTCGGCGGTGAACTGATCCTGGACCGTCTTGACCTCGGCGGTCAACGCCTCGGCATTCTGTTTGAGCTGCTTGCACTCGGCCTCCCGCTCGGCGAGAGCCCGGCTCTTGGCCAGCCAATCGGTGTGCAGGCTCTGCAGCGTGGTCTGCAAGGGATCCTCGCGCCTGAGCTTGGCCTGGCTGAGCAACTCCTGGAGTTCGTCGCCCTGGCGGGTGTCTTTGCCGAACACGGCGGCCCTCATCGCGTCCAGCTTGGCCTTGATCTCAACCGGATCGCTGGTACGGCTGCCGAACACGGCGGCGGCCACACTTTCCAACGCCGCCTGCGTTTCCTGCAGCTGTTGCTCGGCGCTTTGTTGTTGCTTGGCGGCGGCGTCGGCCCGCTGGACCAGCGCTTCCTGGCCCGTGAACAGATAGATGGCGAACCCCAACGACGCCACCGTCAGCACCACGAACACCACGAGGGCCACCTTCAGACTGGTCGGGTTGCCCGCTGCCGGGGGTCTCGCCGCTACTGCCATATCAGCAACTCCTTTGTCTTTCCGGATGTCTCGCCAACGGATCCGCGGACCGTCATGGCTTGTACGACACGGTCTGGCGCAGTTTTCACAGGCACGCGGGCGGAGGCCCGCCTGCTTGGGGATTTCGGACGCTACTATTCTTGCGGCCGGTTACCGGCATGTCAACGCCGCCGCCGCGAGTCGGAACCGCGAGCGTCCGAACCGCGAACGGCGAGGTTTAACCCCGAGTGCTTCATATTGGAACATGCGTCCCCGCCGATCCGTTTGACCAGCGTGTGCGCATATCGCCGGAGCTTGACCCCGTCACCGCTTTCCGATACGGGGAGGGTAAGATCACGCAGTCAAACCCACCGGGTCAAGACCCGCCCGGGTCAAGACCCGCCCGGGTCGAGACCCACCTGGGTCGGACCCAGTTGGGTCGAGGTCACTTGGGTGGCCGGGACCCGCCGGGTTCAGAGCCTACTCGGGTAGAGCCCTGCCTGGGGTTGAGCCATGGCGGCTCGCACGGCGTCTCGCGGAACCACACAATGAGCAAACGCTTCTTCCTGATCGACGGTCTCAGCCAGATCTTCCGCTGCTATTACGCGCCGTTCCGGCCGCTCACGGCTCCCAGCGGTGAGCCGACCCGAGCCACCTACGTGTTCACGGAAATGCTGCTGAAGCTCATCCGCGAGCAGCAGCCGGACTACCTGGCCATGGCCATGGACAGCCGGGAGGAAGCGAGCTTTCGCAAGCAACTCGATCCCGCGTACAAGGCTCAGCGCGACGCCCCCCCGGAGGATCTGGCCCCGCAGATCGCGCGGATCCTGTCGATCGTCGAGTCGCAAGATATTCCCATCCTGGCCGTGCCGGGCTACGAGGCCGACGACGTGATGGCCACCATCTGTCGCCAGTTGGCCGGGCAGGACGTCGAGGTCTTTCTGGTGAGCAAGGACAAAGACCTGGACCAGGTGCTCACCGAGCGGGTGAAGATGTTCGATCCGGCCACGGGGGCCATCATCGGGCCCGCGGAACTGGAAAAGGCCAAAGGCTACCGGCCCGAGCAGGCGGTGGAAGTCCAGACGCTCTGCGGCGATACCGTCGACAACGTTCCGGGCGTCAAAGGCGTGGGTCCCAAGAAGGCGGCCGCTCTGATCGCCAAGTACGGGACCGCGGAGAACGTGATTGCTCACGCCGATGAGCTGACGCCGGCCATGAGAGCCAACGTCAAGGCGTTCGCCGAGACGATGCCGTTAACGCGGCAGCTGGTGACGCTGCGGTGCGACGTGCCGATGCAATTTGATCTCGAGCGGTGTCGCTGGACGGGGTTGAAAGGGCGGCGGCTGCAGCCGGTGTTCGCCGAGCTGGGCTTTCGTCGGCTGGCCGATCAGTTTGCCGACGTTGCGCCCGATACGCCGGCCCTCGCCCCTGATTGCGAAGCCCCGCTGTTCGCGGGGCAGACAGCGGGAGCGGATCGGCCGGTGGCGGCGCCGGGGGGGCGCGCCGAGCCCAAGCTGCTGGCGGCGGCCACCAAACGTTCGTACATCCTGGTGGACAATGAGGCCCGATTCCGCGAGTTTCTGGCCGAACTGCGGAAGCAGCCCTGTTTCGCGTTCGACACCGAGACCGACAATCTCAACCCGGTGGCCGCCCGGCTGGCCGGCCTGAGCTTCTCGTGGGAGCCCAACACGGGCTATTACTTGCCCATCTGCGGCCTGGGCGATTGCCTCAAGCTCGAGACGGTCATCGAGGGCATCCGCCCGGTGATGACGGACCCAGCCGTGCGAAAGGTCGGGCAGAACGTCAAGTACGATCTGGTCGTGCTGCGCCGCCATGGGCTCGAAGTGCGCGGTGTGGAGTTCGACACCATGATCGCCAGCTTCGTGCTCGATTCGTCGCGGCCGTCGCACGGCGTGGACGCGCTGGCTCGCGACCTGCTCGGCCTGGAAAAGACGCCGATTACCGCGCTCATCGGGAAAGGTGCCAACCAGATCACGTTCGACGGCGTCGATACGCGGCGACAGTGCGACTATTCGGCCGAGGACGCCGACGTCACCTGGCAGTTGGCGCAGATCTTCCGCGAACAGTTGGCGGGCAGCGATCTCGAAAAGCTGTTTCGCGAAACGGAGATGCCGCTGGTCGAGGTGCTCGCGGCCATGGAGTACGAGGGCGTGCGGGTCGATACCACCATTCTGGCTCGCCAGGGCGAGGAGATCGGCCGAAAGCTCGACGCGCTTCGCGAGCAGATCTACGAGGCTGCCGATTGTCGCTTCAATATCGATTCGCCCAAGCAACTGGCCGTAGTGCTCTTCGATAAGCTGGGCCTGCCGGTGGTCCGCAAGACCAAGACCGGCCGCAGCACGGATGCCGAAACGCTCGACACGCTGGCATTCGAAACCAACCATCCTGTGCCGGCGTTGGTGAAGGAGTATCGCGAGCTGATCAAACTGAAAGGCACGTACATCGACACATTGCCGCAGATGATCTGCCCGCAAACGGGGCGGATTCACGCGGGGTTCAATCAGACGTCGGCGATCACCGGCCGGTTGTCTTCGAGCGATCCGAACCTGCAGAACATTCCCATTCGCACCGAGATGGGCCGGCGGATTCGCGAGGCCTTCGTGCCGCGCGATGCCGATCACGTCCTGTTGACGGGTGACTATTCGCAGATCGAACTGCGGGTGCTCGCTCACTTCTGCAAGGACGAGGCGTTACGAGCCGCGTTCGCGGAAGATCGAGACATTCACCAGTTCGTGGCCGCCCAGGTCTTCGGCGTGCCGCTGGATCAGGTCACGAAGGAGCAGCGCAGCCGGGCCAAGGCGGTGAACTTCGGTATCATCTACGGCCAGACGGCGTACGGGCTGTCGCGGGCCACGGGCATGAGCGTGGGCGAAGCTGACGGGTTCATTCGCATGTATTTCATGCGCTACCCGGGCATCCGCATGTTCATCGACGCAACCATCGACCAGGCCAAGCGCGACGGCTTCGTGCGAACGATTCTCGGCCGACGGCGGGCGGTGCCCGAAATCAACTCGCGCAATCGGGGCCTGCGGACGCAAGCCGAGCGACTGGCCGTCAACACCGTCATTCAGGGTTCTGCCGCCGACCTTATCAAGCGGGCCATGATCGCCATCCATCGCCGCATCGTCAGCGAGCAGCGGCCCAGCCGAATGATCATCCAGGTGCATGACGAACTGGTGTTCGACGTGCCTCGCACCGCCGTCGAGGCGGAGGCCGAGTTCATCCGACATGAGATGACCACCGCATTGCCGCTGGAAGTGCCCATCAAGGTGGACCTCGCCTGGGGCGACAACTGGCTGCAGAGCAAGTGAGCAGGCGTGGATTTTGAGTCCTGAGGCCTGAGACCTGAGACTTGAGACCTGAGGCGCGAAGCGAGCGGCGGGGCTTGACCCCGCCGACTCCGTTCGAACTGGGATTTCGAGGTGAGAGGGCAGAGCATCCATATTGGACTTGGTGGGGCTATCCAGTGTGACAGCAAGTCGTGGTGGACTTGCAAGTGAGGTCGCCGGTAGGTGTTCAGCCGTCTGGAACTTTCTGACGCAGGGGTGCTTCCATGCGGTATACCTAAGTGGACGGTGGACCTGGATTGGGGACAAGTCAAGAACCCCAACACGACGGTGAACACAGCGTTCAAGACTAAGCGTATAGACGGACTGGAATACGGTGGGCTGGTTCTGGTTGGGAAGGGCACAACATACGACGGCGCTGTGGAGTACCGTCTGGAGGCGATGGCACGCCGAATCGACAAGGAAGGGAGTATTGACGTGCGCATCAGCTCCACTATGCCCGACCATCACTTCGAGCAAGCGGGCTTGGTGGCAACCTTTCATTGATTCGTCGTCGCGACCACGTTCAACTTTGAGGGCCACCGGCAGGATATCCGGCTGACTCACGGCTCATAGCTCACAGCTCATACTCTATCGAAACCATGTGGCCGCGCGGCCGCACGCAGCCTATACACGTGTGTCACACCCGTTCATGCAAAAGGAGCCATCCATGTGGCGAATGTTGATCCTCGTGTCGGTCGTGTGCGTGCTCCTGGGGGCGGGTTGTCCGTCGGAGCGGACCACCACCGTCGTGCTGCGCAACCAGACGAACTTCACCGTCGACGTGGAGCTGTTTTTCGACGAGGAACAGGACATCCCCGAGTTCCTGCTGGAGGAAACCGGCACGCGACTGACGTTTTCGATCCCGCCCGGCGGTGTCGAGAGCTTCTCGCGACCGTGCGAGGATTTGCAGGCCATCTTCATCAACGATGCGGACATGCGCGTCCTGCCCGGCGTCAGTCCGGAGGCGAGCACGCGAGTCTACCGCGAGCCGAACGACTTCACCTGCGGCAACACGCTGACGTTCACGTTCACGCAGAATATTCTCGCGACCAGTCTTCAGATCACGTTCAGCCTTGAACCCTGAGACCTGAGGCCTGAGACTTGAGACTCGAGGCGAGAAGCGAGCGGCGGGGCTTGCCCCCGCCGGCTCCGTTCGAGAACAGTGTGCTCTCCCTCACGAACCAGGACCGTCCGTCCTCGTCGTCCGTATGTCCATAGTCGACCAGCATGCGCTTTCTCGGGAAACGCGAGTTGTCCCGAAGATTCGAGAAACACGGCGTGAGAGGTGAGCCTCATACGTCCCAGCGCGTTTTCTCCGGCTCAAAGCTCACAGCTCATAGCTGATAGCTGACAGCTGATAGCTCTTCATCAGTACGCCTTCGCGAAGATCACGCGGCGTTTGCTGGGCTTGCCGCTGATGATGCACTTGCCGTCCTCTTCGGGGGCGTCCAGCGGGATGCAGCGGATGGTCACCTGCAAATCGTTGCGGACGATCTCTTCCACTTCGCGGTCGCCGCTGAAGTGGCACAAGGCGAAGCCGCCGTGCACTTCGGGCTTCTCCTTGTTATTGGGCGTGAAGAAGGCATAGAAGTCGTCCTTGTTGTCGATCTTGACGGTGTGGGCATCGCGGAACGCGCGGGCGCGATCGAGCAAGCCTTGTTGAATCTCGGCCAGGAGCGCGGGCAGACCGGCGACGAACTCGGCTCGCTTGGCGCCGTACTTTTCCTTGGGGCCCTTGTCGCGGCGGCCGACGAAGACGGAGTCGTTGGCCATGTCGCGGGGGCCGACTTCCAGCCGCACCGGCACGCCGGCCTTGATCCAGCCCCAGGCCTTTTCGCCGCCGCGTCCTTCGCGGGCGTCCAGCTCGACGCGAACGGGCTGTCCGTCGTAGCTCACACCACGCAGCTCGCGGACGAGGTTTTCGCAGTACTGCATGACCTCGGCCTTGGTCTCCTCCTTGTGGATGACCGGCAGGATCACCACGTGGGCGGGCGCCAGGCGCGGAGGCAGCACGAGTCCGTCGTCATCGCTGTGCGTCATCACCAGGCCGCCGATGAGCCGCGTGGACACGCCCCAGGACGTGGTCCAGGCGTGCACACGCTCACCCTTGTCGTCGAGGAACATGATCTCGGACGCCCGGGCGAAGTTCTGGCCCAGGAAGTGCGATGTGCCGGCCTGCAACGCCTTGCGGTCCTGCATCATGGCCTCGATGCTGAACGTGCTGACCGCCCCCGGGAAGCGCTCGCCCTCGGTCTTTTCGCCCTTGATGACGGGCATGGCCATGTACTCCTCGGCGAAGCGGGCGTACACATCGAGCATCTTCATGGTCTCGACCATGGCGTCCTCGCGCGTGGCGTGGACGGTGTGCCCTTCCTGCCAGAGAAACTCGGCCGTCCGCAGGAACAGGCGGGTGCGCATCTCCCAGCGCACGACGTTGGCCCACTGGTTGATCAACAGCGGCAGATCGCGATAGCTCTGCACCCACTTGGCGAACATGGCCCCGATGATGGTCTCGGAGGTGGGGCGTACGATGAGCGGCTCTTCCAACTCCGCGGAGGGGGCGGGCCGCAGCTTGCCGTCCTCGCCCATCTCCAGCCGGTGGTGAGTCACCACCGCGCACTCCTTGGCGAAGCCTTCGACGTGCTCGGCCTCCTTCTGGAGGTAGCTCATGGGGATGAACAGGGGGAAGTAGGCGTTCTTGTGGCCCGTCTCTTTGAACATGCCGTCGAGCACCCGCTGCATGTTCTCCCACAAGGCGTAGCCCCACGGCTTGATCACCATGCAGCCGCGCACTGGCGAGTTCTCGGCCAGGTCCGCCGCCCGGATCACCTGCTGATACCATTCGGGATAGTCTTCGGCCCGTGTGGGCGTGATTGCCGTCTGTGCTTTGGCTGCCATGAATAATCTCGCAAACTATTGCATTCGCAGGGTTTGCCTTGCCCGGGACGGAACGCTTGCCGCCCGGCCTAAATATTCACCAAACAATCGAGCCGAGCATTTTAGCCGAAGTCGCCGGGAAAATGCAGTGCATGAGCTGTCAGCTGTGAGCTGTGAGCCAGCCCAGAGGACTTTGCCTCGCGGGATGGATTGGGCGGACTCGGTGGCCCAGCGGGCTCGCGACCCTGCTGGTGGCTTCGCGCTCTCTCAGGGCGGCCAATTACAGTCGCGATGTCCACAAAAAACGCCCCGAGCAGGTCTGCCCGGGGCTTTCGGTTGGCTCGCTCTTCTGTCGCGACGCGGCTCGCGCTACCGCGGCTTGTTGGTCTCGTAGGCCCAGGCCAGCCATTCGAGGGCGATCCTGGTGTCGGCTGGATCGACGGTCGGGCCGCCCCAGAAGCGGAATCCGGGCGGGGCCTCGCGGTAACCCGCGATGTCGTAGACGGCTTTCTCGGCCTCGCACGCGCCGGCGACCTTCTTGATGAATGCCTGCTTGTCCTCGTTGCTCAGGGCCGTGAACCACGGCGCGGTGACCTTGAGGCAGATAGAGGTCGAGCTGCGGATCTCGGGCGAGGCGGCCAGGAAGTCGATCCAGTCGTGCTTGGCGACGAAGTCGGCGACGACCTTCAGGTTGGCCTGGCTGCGGGCGAACAGGGCCTGAAGGCCGGTCTTGCCTTCGAAAGTGAAGTTCTTGGCCCAATTCAGCGTGTCGATCCAGTCCTCGACGGCGAGCATCGACGGCGTGTTGATGGTGTCGCCTTCGAAGATGGCGCCGGCGAGCTTGCCCGCCTTGGTCATGCGGAAGATCTTGGGCAACGGCCACGACGGCTTGTACGTCTCGAGCCGCTGGACGGCCCGAGGGCTGAGGGCGAGCATGCCGTGGGCCGCCTCGCCCCCCAGGCACTTCTGCCACGACCAGGTGATCACGTCGAGCCGTTCCCATGGAATGGGCATCGCATAGACGGCGCTGGTGGCGTCGCAGAAAGCCAAGCCTTCGCGGTCGGCGGGCGGGGCGGCGTTGTCGGGCATCTTCACGCCGCTGGTCGTGCCGTTCCAGGTAAACACCACGTCGGTGTTCCAGTCCACCTGCTTCAGGTCGGCAATCTGGCCGTACTCACCTCGCAGCACTTTGGCATCGAGCTTGAGCTGCTTGGTGATGTCGGTGACCCAGCCTTCGCCAAAGCTTTCCCAAGCCAGGGCGGTGATCGGACGGGCGCCGAGCATGCTCCACATGGCAGCTTCGAACGCGCCGGTGTCACTGCCGGGCATGATGCCCAGGAGATAGTCCTGCGGCATGCCGGCCAATTCCTTGCTCAGGTCGATGGCCTGCTTGAGGCGAGCCTTGCCGGGCTTCGAGCGGTGCGAGCGGCCGAGCAACGCGTTGCTCAGGGCATTCGGGCTCCAGCCCGGACGCTTGGCGGTCGGGCCCGAGCTGAAGTTCGGATTGGACGGTTTGGCGGTCGGTTTTTCCACGTTGCATCTCCTTGCTGATGCGCTGGCTCCGGGCGGGGGCTTTCGTTCCCTTGACGCAACTGACGATCGGCGACCCGGCGGCCCGCGCCACTGTAGTTCAAGCCTCGGTGGCGTTCAAGCGAGGTTCTGCAGACCAAGCCGGCGGCGGTGTATCGGACGGGGGGCGGCGCGGGCGGCCGATAATCGCCGCCCTGGCGGAACCTCCAGATGATTCGTTATTCGCCTGTCATTCCTTTGATTAATTGCCTTCCGGCGTGGATCGATATGGGAAAAGGACCACGCCCGGCCCTCTGGGAGGTATCCAGGCAGGGGTGGCCTGGTCCGGGCCGCTCTGGCCACGCCGTTCTCGAGGACCGGGACACGTGCTTGAATCACTGACAATGTTGGCGGGTTGGGTGATTGCCGCGGCGGTCGGTGCGACGGCGGGGGTGCTGGTCATGCACGTCCGCGGCCGACCCGTTCGGCAAGTTTGCCAGCGTCTCAGCCGCGTTTCGGGCGACATCCAAGCGGATTTGGCCCAACTGCAACTCGAGGACACGTGCGGACAACTGGGGGCGGCGTGGAATCGCCTGATCGAGGAAGTCGCTGCCGCCCGTCGCGATCTGGAGACTTTGCAGATTCGCCAGCAGGCCAGGGAGACGCTGAACAACTACGAGATGAAATGGTTCTCGCAGTTGTTGAACCAGATCCCGTACGGCCTGATCACCGTAGCCGACGACTGGCTGATCACATACGCCAATGCGGCGGCCGAACGCATGCTGGGCGTTTCGGAAGGCGGACTCAAGGGCCGCAAAGCCACCGACTTTTTCGCCCAGGATCTCTCGCATATCTCGCCGAGCGCCGGGATCGCCATCGATCAGACCAGCGAATTGGTCTCCTCGCCCAAGCTGGTGCGGATGACGGCGGTGGATGCGCTGAGCGAGACGGAGCGGGCCGAGACGGCGCTGTTGCTCCAGGACGTGACGCAGGAGCGGGAACGTGAGGCTGAACGCAGCAACTTCCTCTACCACGTCACGCACGAGTTGCGGACGCCGCTCACGAACATCCGCGCCTATGCGGAGACGCTGTCGGAAGGAGTTCTGCAGGATCCGGACACGCTTCGCGAGTGTTACAACGTGATCGTGGGCGAGACGCAGCGGCTCAGCCGGTTGGTGGAAGACATTCTGAGTCTCTCGCAGATGGAGGCCGGGGCGGCTCGCATCAAGATGGACGACGTCAACACGTCGCGGCTGGTGCGGCAGATCGTGGAAGACATGCAGGCCCAGGCCGACGAGAAGGGCGTGGAGCTGATTTTGTCCATGCCGCCCAAGGTGCCGACCATTCGCGGCGACAAGGAGCGGCTGGCGGTCGTGCTCACCAACATCGTGGGCAACGCCATCAAGTACACCCCGGGCGGGGGCAGGGTCGAGGTGACCTGCGCGCAGGAGAGTTCGCGGCTGCACATCAAGGTGGCGGACACCGGCTTGGGGATCGCGCCGCAAGAACGGGAAAAGGTATTTGAGAAGTTTTATCGCTCCACCGACGAGCGTGTCTCCGGTCTGCCGGGGACAGGGTTGGGCCTGGCTTTGGCCATGGAGATCGTGCGGACGCACGGTGGAACGATCACGCTGGAAAGCGAGGTCGGCAAGGGCTCCACGTTCACGGTGGTGCTGCCGATCGGGAATCTGGCGGCCATCCAGACCTAGGAGTTGTGTGCATGGCGACCATCGTGTTGGCCGAGGATGACGTTCACATCATGCGCGTGGTGAGCATGTGGCTCAAGCAGCACGACCACCAGGTGTTCGAGGCTCCCAACGGCAAGCGGGCGCTCGAACTGGTCCGGTCCGGGGTCTGCGACGTGTTGGTCACGGATGTGAACATGCCGTTGATGGACGGCATCGAACTGGTCAAGACCTGCGCTGCCGAGCGGTTGCCCCGGCTGGGCGTGGTCATGCTGACGTCGCGTTGCGATCAGGCGGACATCGTGGATTCCTTGCAGGGGCTCCGGGTGGTGTTCCATCCCAAGCCGTTCAGTCCGTCGCGGCTGGTGAAGGAAGTGGACGAGTTGATCAAGCGGGCCACGACGTCGACCCCCGAGCCTTGTGCGGCGAGGTAAGTGATGCTTCCGCAGCCAGAGTTGGAACGGGAATGCAGGCACGCGGCGACTGACACGTCGTCGCAGCCGGTGTACGACCTGAACACGCCACTGTCAGAGCTGATCGAGGCGGCGGTGGGGGCTGAGGTCTCACTGTTTCTGCCCGATCGGATTCAGTTGGGCTCGGCGTGCCAGGCGTGCGCGGCGGGGCCGGGCGGCAAGTCCGATGCTCAACGGGCGTGCCGCATGGTGCGCGAACTGGCGGCGGGCAAGTTGGTTCGGCCGGACCGGTACCCGAGCGTGTGCGAAGCCGGTCGGGCGGTCCGAGTGTCGGCCCTGGAGAGCAGCAACGGCTATGCCCTGGTCGTGGCTCCGATCGGCGGGGAACTGGAATCCGATCTGGATCAGCGCCTGGCCGCGACGGCGGCTTTGTGGGAACGCTGCGAGCGGTTGGCCAGCGAATCCGAAGGGCTCGCTCAGGAAGTCATTCGCAGTTACGAGCAGCTAAACGTCATCTTCGACATCACGCAGCAGATCTGCAATTCGCACGATGCCGCGGAGATCAAGCATTTCCTCATTCGTCGCCTGGCTCAGACGCTGCATTGCGTGTGGGCGTGCTGTCTATCGGCCAACGAAGGCATGCTGTGGTGGTCGAGCGATCCGAACCTGAACGGTGAAGAGATCGTCGCCGAGCTGCGCGGCCGGCATTCGCGGTTGCTGTGGCAGGTATGCGAACAGCGTGCGCCGCTGGTGCACAATCGCGGAGAAGTCGCCGATCCGGACGAGCCGTACTCGCTGCTGATCGGCGCTTTGGGCGAGGCCGACGCCACGCCGGACATCATGGTGCTGGCCCGCGGCGCGGACGAGCCGGAATTCATCTACGGCGACGTGATGATGATCGACTCCATGCTGAGCCATGCTCAGTATGTGGTCGCCAATCTCAAGCTCGTGGAACGCCTCCGCACCATGTCGCTGGGGGCGGTGCGGGCTCTGGTCCACGCCATCGACAAGAAAGATCATTACACCAGCGGTCACTCCGAGCGGGTCGGCTTCTTGTCTCACTTGATCGGTCAGCGAATGGGGCTAAGCCCCGAGCAACTGCAGGATCTCGAGTGGGGAGGGCTGCTGCACGACGTGGGCAAGATCGGCATTCGCGAGGGCATTCTCACGAAGCCGTCCGGCCTGACCGCGGAAGAGTTCGACCACATCAAAGAACACGTGCGGATGAGTTACGAGATCGTGGCTCCCATCGAGTGCATGGCCAGTGTGCGAGACGTGGTGTTGTACCATCACGAAGTGCCCGACGGCACGGGCTATCCCAAGGGGCTCAAGGGAGATGAAATTCCTCTGCTGGCTCGGATTGTGCACGTGGCCGACACATTCGACGCCCTGACCACGTCGCGCTCTTATCGCAAGGCCTTCCCGCTCAGCAAGGCGCTGGCCATCATGCAGTCGGAGAAAGGCACCAAGCTCGAGGCGGAGATCGTGGACATCTTCGTGGAAGCCTTCGCCGCCTTCCGAGCCGAGCAGCCTGACCGGTTCCGGCAATTGTTCTCCCACCTGGAGGAAGAATCGTCGTGAGCACAGCCGTGAGTTCCGACATCTCGACGTACGTTCGGGTGGGGGCGGCCGGCGCCTTGGGCGCGGTGACGCTGTTGTGGGCGGGGCTCGCGTATCCGGGCTTATTCCAGGCAGGCACAGTGCTGCTGGTGATTTCGCTGGTGCCGTTGGCCCGCGGACTGGGCTGCCGGGCGGGGGCCATGGTCGGCCTGCTGTTGGGCATCCTGTGGGTTGCGGCCCGGCTCGGTTTCGATCACTCCGTGAGCGTCGCATCTCTGTTGTCGGAAGTGAACGTGATCGTCATCGCGGCCATGATGACGATCGGAGGACTGGCCGGTTCACTGTTCGGTTCCATGCCCGGTGCGGACACGCACGGGCAGGCCGCGGTCGATACGGCTTCCGCTCGCGTTTCTCAGCGAGCCGATCGCACGAGTGAGTTCGAAGCGACCTGGCGAGAAGCGTTGGTCCGGCACCGCGAGTGGCTCACGGGCTGGGACCGCGAGAGTTCGCCCTGGACGTCGTTCGACAACCATGTTCGCGAACTGCTTCGTCTCATGAGCGACATGCGGCGAATCCGGTGCTACCGCGTTTCAGAGTCGGGTGCCCTGGGTCCGCTCGGTCAGGAGAATCCGAAAGGGGGAGTGGAACTGCCGTCGCAAGATCTGCTCACGCACGTCGTGACCACCGGGCGGCGGTTCGTGGCGGGCACGGCCTCGGCGGGGCCGTTGATCCAGCAGTTGGCGAATGGTGCGACCTCGCCCGTGATGTGGGCGGTGCCCATCCGCGATCACAGCCGATCCATCGGGCTGGTGACGGCTGAAGGCTCGGGACAGCCGATCAACGAGTCGAGGCTGGACCTTGCCGCCGATTTCATCGAGGAGATCTGGCTGCACGTCCACCATCTTGATCTGCTTCGAACGGCTCGCTCCACCGATCGTGGCTCGGGCCTGATCAATCGCACGGACTTCCTGAATTTGTTCAAGGATACGCTCGAACAGTGCTACCAATCACACGAGCCGGTGGTGGTGATGGTGGTGTGCCTGGAGGGGCTGCGGGGGCTGGATGACGCGAGTCAGTGGAGCAAGCGGGACGCCCTGATCGAAGCGGTGGGCCAGACGATTGCCAAGTGTATCCGCAAGGACGATCTGGTCGGGCGGTTCAGCGATGCCCAGTTTGTGGCCCTGTTGCGGCGGCTGGATGTGCCGCTGGCCGAGTTGATCTGTCGCAAGATGCTGGGCTCTATTGCCAAGGTGATCAGCGATTGCGAATTGGCGACCTGGATCACACCGCGAGCGGGCCTGTCGGGCAGCGGTTTCAGCAAGCCGCCTGCCGAAGCGCTCCTGCGGCACGCGATCGCCGCGCTGCAGAAGGCGCGGACACAGGACGTGCTGCTGGTCTCGCAGGCGCCGCAGGTGCTCGAGGAGGTGAGCCGATCGTGAAGGCGAATCTCTACCAGGTGGGCAGCACGCACGTTCTGGCCGTGGCCGAAGCGATGACGCACGCGGAATGTGCGGAACTCAAGGATCTGGTCACTCGGGCGATGGCCAGCGGCAGCGGCAAGATCGCCCTCGATTTGTCGGAAGTGCCGTTCATGGACAGTGCCGTGCTCGAACTGCTGCTGCAGCTGTCGAAAGATTGCGCTGCACGAGGCGGACGGTTGAAGCTGGTGTCGCCCAGCCCCAACTGCCAGGAAATCCTCCGTCTGACCGATCTGCGATCGAGATTCGATGTTCAATCATCGGTGGAGGAAGCGACGCGGAAGGCGTGAGACCGGAGTCCTGAGGCTTGAGACCTGAGACTTGAGGCTTGAGACCTGAGGCTTGAGGATAAGCATGCAGACGCTGATACAGGGACAGGAAAAGCTGGGCACGATCCTGGTCAAGGCCGGTGTGATCACCGAGCAAGACCTGGAGACCGCCCTGCGCCTGCAGCGTCAGGACAAGGGCCGCCTGGGCGAGACGCTCATCGAGATGGGCGTCCTGTCTCCGCAAGTGCTGGTGGACGTGCTGGCGTCGCGTCTGGGCGTCAAAGGTTGCGTGCTGCGTCACGGTCTGGTGGATCCGGCGGTCACGGGAATCATCGACCGCGAGGAAGCCAAGCGGCTCCGCGTGTTGCCGCTATTCAAGGTCAACAATCGGCTCACGGTGGCGATGGTCGAGCCACAGCATCTGCCGGCCGTCGATCGTCTGGCCAGCTTGACGGGATGCGAAATCAATCCCGTGCTGGTCATGGAGCAGAACTACATTGAGTTCGCCGAGCGCTACCTGAGCGACGAAGTGTCGGTCGATACCTTCCTGCTCAGTCTCGACAAGCAGGAAGTGGAGTTCATCGACAAGGAAACGCCGGACGACGACACGCTGACCGATCTGACCCGCACGGACAGCAGTCCGGTGGTGAACCTGGTCAACCTGTCGTTACTGACCGCCATTCGCGATCGGGCGAGCGACGTGCACGTCGAGCCCGATCACAAGCACCTGCGCGTGCGCTATCGCATCGACGGCGTGCTGCGCGAACTGCTGACCGCGCCGCGGGCGATGCACGCGGGCGTGATTTCGCGCATCAAGGTGCTGGCCAAGATGGACATCGCCGAAAAGCGTCTGCCGCAGGAAGGGCGCGTCCGCATCGTGGTGGAAGGTCGCGACGTCGATCTGCGCGTTTCGACCATGCCCACGATTCTGGGCGAAAAAGCGGTCATCCGCATCCTGGACCGGGCGAATCTGAACCTGGACATGGCCAAGCTCGGGTTTCAGGAGGACTCGCTGGCGGCGTTCAAACGCATGCTGTTCCGCCCCCACGGCCTGGTGCTGGTGACCGGCCCGACGGGCAGCGGCAAGACGACGACGTTGTATTCGGCTCTCGATCTGCTGCGGTCGGTGACGGTCAACATCCTGACCGTGGAAGATCCCGTTGAGTATCAGTTGGACCTGATCAACCAGATTCATGTCCAAGAGCACATCGGACTCACATTCGCGCGGGCGCTGCGATCGATTCTGCGTCAGGATCCGGACGTGATCATGGTGGGTGAGATTCGCGACGCCGACACCGCGTCGGTGGCCGTCCAGGCTGCGCTCACCGGCCACCTGGTGCTGAGCACGCTGCACACCAAGAGTTGCATCGGCACACTGGCCCGCCTGACCGACATGGGAGTCGAGCCGTATTTGTTGGCCTCGGCCCTGAACGGCGTGGTGGCCCAGCGACTGGCCCGGACCATCTGCCCGGACTGCCGGACCACGTACATCCCGGACCGCCAACTGCTCCAGGCCGCGGGCTGGAGCGACCACGCGCCGCGCATCTTCTATCGCGGGGCCGGCTGCAAAAAGTGTCACGACTCGGGTTTCAAGGGCCGCATGGGCATCTACGAAGTGCTCGAAATGGACGAGATGCTGTACTCGCTGATCTATCACGGCGCTGACGAAGAGGCCATCCGCGAGCACCTGGTCAAGAGTCAGAATTTCCGCAGCCTGCGCGACGAGGGCCTGATGCTGGTCGAGGCGGGCAAGTCCACGCTGGAAGAGGTCTTGCGGGTAACGCACCTGGAGACGGAGGAGACGGTGCGGGCGGAGAAGAAGGAGTTGGCGCGCGTGTGAGCGCGAAGCGACAGGATGGTGATGTCGTGACGGAGCGAGACGGCGGTCCGCGCGGATCGCCTTGTCTGCGTTTCGCAGGGGCTCACATGCGACAGCGTTGACGGTTACGGAGTGACGGGGCGTGGCATTCGCGTACGAAGCACTGGACAGCAGCGGTCGAGCGGTGACGGGCGTCATCGACGCTCCCACCGTTGACGACGCGAACCGCCAGCTTCACGGGCGCGATCTGTTCGTGACCAAGCTCGCCCCGGCCCAGCCGTCGGTATTGCCCGCGTTACGGGCCGAGAGCCGGGCTCTGTGGGCGGGCAAGGCGGGCAACACGCGCGATCTGCTCATGCTCAGCCAGCAGATGACCATGATGCTGCGGGCGGGCAGTCGCGTGGTCCCCGCGCTGCAGGCGATCGGCGACCAGATCACCAAGCCCGAGTGGCGCAAGATTCTGGCCGACATCACCGAGCGGGTGGAGGCGGGCTCGCCGTTGAGCGCCGCCATTGCCGAGTATCCCGAGATCTTCAACGAGAGCTGGCGGGCGGTCATCGCTGCCGGCGAGAGTACCGGCCAGATCGCCGAGGCTTTCGAGCGGCTCTCGACCATGACCAAGCAGCAGCAACAGGTTCGCACGCGTCTGATCGGGGCTATCGTCTATCCGATCGTCCTAATGTGCATCTCGGTGGGCGTGTTGTTCGTGCTCATGTTCTTCGTGCTGCCGCGGTTCGACGACCTGTACACCATGCTGGGCACGCCGCTGCCCGGGCTGACCTGCGTGCTGCTGACGATGTCGCGATGGATGTTGGCGCACAAGCTGCTGGTGGCCGCCGGATCGGTGGCGGCGATCGCGGGACCAGTGCTGGCGCTGCGTCTGCCGCAGGTCCGGCAATGGCTCGACGGGCTGTTGATTCGACTGCCCGGCCTGGGACGACTTGCGCGACAGATCATCCTCGCCCGGATCTTCCGGATCTGGGGAACGGCGGTGCGGAGCAATGTTCCGTTGTTGGAGAGCCTCGAGCTGGCCCGGCGGGTGACGCGGAACGTGGTCTATCGCGGGCTGATGGATGAGGTGGTCAAGGCGGTCGAGGAAGGCAATTCCATCGGCAGCGTGCTGATGGGCAGTCCACTCGTGCCCAGGACCATGGCCTCCGCGATCGCCACCGGTGAGCAGAGCGGGCAGTTGGGCGAGTCGTTGCTGTTTCTGGCCGGCTACATGGAGGAGGAGAACACGCAGTCTTTGTCCACGCTCACGCGGCTCATCGAGCCGGTCATCCTCGTGATCATGGGCGTGACGGTGGGCGTGGTGGCGATTTCGCTGTTCTTGCCGCTGTTCGATCTGACATCGGCGGCGGGCTGATGCCGCATCGGGCCGTGCGCGCCCGCGGCCGCAGAACGCGGGCCGACGTGCACGGCATAGGGAGACACGATTGTTCCGGTCGGTCAAACAACACAGTCCTATCGCGGTTGACCTGGGGACGGCGAGTCTGCACGTCGTGCAGCTCGATCGCCAGGGCGGCAAGTTGGCCCTCCAGCGATGGTGCGAACTGCCGGTGAAGCCCGCGCCGGGCGGCGATCCACCGGCGGGTGATGGCGCTGCCGCAATGCCGCGCTGGCCGGCGATCGATCGAACCCGCTTCCAGGGCAACGAAGTGGTCGTGTCGCTGGCACCGCCGGACATCGAGTGTGCTCCGCTGCGGGTGCCCGAGAATCTGCTCCAGTTCGAACACGACCAGTTGCTGGCTGCCATTCAGCATGAGGTGGGCCGTCACATCAGCCATCCGGTGGAAAGCGTGGAGATGGACGTTTGGCGGCTCGTGCCCGGTCATCTCGACGCGCCTAATTTGATGGTGGCGGCCGCTCGCCGCGAAGTGATCCTGGGTGTGTTGGCGTGGCTTAACGAGCAGGGACTTACTTGCCGCCGAATCGACGTGGGGCCGCTGGCCGCCATGCGAGCCTGCTCCCGGCTGACTAATCGACCTGCGCCGGAGCAGTTGTGGGGTGTGCTCGACGTGGGCAAAGCCGCCGTCCGCCTGTACATCGGGATCGACGAGGTGCCCGTCTATGTTCGCTGCATTCCCAAAGGCGGTGACGAGATGACGCGGCGGATCAGCGAAGAGCTCGGTGTCGAGTTTGGCATTGCCGAGTCTTATAAACGGCACTACGGCATTCACGGCACGGACGGACATTACCGTTCCGGGCTGCCCATCTCGGACGCGGTGGACAGTCGGCGGATGGCGGGCATTCTGCTGGGGGCGCTTCGTCCGACGATCCGCAGCCTGGCCGAAGAGATACAGCGGTCGTTTCGGTACGCCATGGGCCTGTATCCGGATCGGCCGATCGCCGGGCTGTGGGTGATCGGCGGTGGCGCGGATCTGGCCGGATTTCCGGACGTCCTCGGCGACATGCTGGGTGTTGTGATTCACAAGGTCACGCCGGACTTGCTGCCGGGCGATTGGGTGGTTCCGTCCGGCCGGTGGGAGTCCGCGGTTTCGCGCGTGGTCAACTCGCTGGGCGCGTGCCTGGGAGAGATGAACTGATGTCCGTGCGGGTGAACCTGCTTCCGGACGCTTATCAGCGGCGATGCCGGCGCACTCGTCGCCTGCGAATGTGGGTGACGGTCGGTGTCGTGGTGATCGCCCTGCAGGTTCCGGCGGTGCTCACACTGCGACAGCTCGGGCGGCAGTCGCGGGAGCTGCAGCGCGGACTGGCGGCGGCCGAGCAGCAACGAGCGAGCATCCAGGCTCGCTCGGCGAAGCTGGCCGTCGAGCATGCGGAAGTGCAGCGGCAGATCGCCCTGGCCGAACGGCTCAGCCGAAAGCATCGCTGGAGTGAGCTGTTCGCTGCGTTGTCGGAGTGCGTGCCGGAAACCGCGGTGTTAACGCGGCTGGAGACCGACCCTCCCACGGCGCCCGTGGTTTCGGGACCGATCGTGCCGGTGCGAGGGCCGGGGGTAACAGCCGAGGATGAGGGCAAGCAAGCGTCCGTGGCTCGCGGGTTGGTGATCAGCGGCGTGGCCGTCGATCACGACTCGGTGGCCCGGTTCCTGAAGAATCTGAACAACCGGGGGCAAGTGGGGCAATGCACGCTGGAGTCGGCCTTGCGGCAACCGTTCCTGAACGGTGAAGGCGTGTGGTTTACGATTCGAACGCAATGGTGATTCATCGCAACAGCCTGAAGGGCCTGGAAATCGACCTCGCCGGTGCCGCGGCGGTGATCGCGCTGGCGGTGGTCGGTTACGTGTTGCTATTGGATCAGCCACTTCGCGACATGCTCGCGGGCAAGGATCTGGAGGAGCGTCAGGAAGCAGCCACGCAGGCCATTCATACGTCCCAAGCAGAATACCGGACGCGTTTGCGAGCCCTGGAAGAGGCCCGGTCTGAACTGCAACTGCGGAGTCGCGGCCTGACCGGCACGGGTGCACCCGGCGAAGTGCTGGCTCGCATCAACGAGCTGGCGCGGCAGTGTGACGTTCGGATCAGTCGCTGGCAGCCTCAGAACGTGCAACTGCTCGCCGAGTACCAGCAGGAGGCGTTTTCGTTGGACGGCGTGGCGACCTGGCCCGCGCTCCTGCAATGGCTGGCGCTGGTGGAGGAGGGCGTGCCGTTGCTGGATGTGACGCACATCACCATCAGCACGCCCGTCGGTGCGGGGCAGATCGCGTGCGAGTTCTCCTGCTCGCTCAGACTGTACCGTGGAAAAGCCGAGCAGGCAGTTCAGATGGCGGTGGCTCGACCATGAACAAACTCGGACGAAAGAAGGCGATGATGTACGGGCTGGTGCTGGTGGCGGCACTGTTCGGTCTGATCATCGACCGATTGAGCGGCGGACCGGCCGAGGCATCGAATACAGCGCAGCTCGTCACACCAGTCGGGGCGGTGGACGCGAACAAGCCGCGGGCCGGTACCAACGTGTCCGGTCCCGCCATCGCTCAGGTGTTCGAGGTGCTGCTGAAAGAGCAGTCCGGCACGCCAAGCCGGCCGGTCCAAACGGCTCAGCGCGACGTGTTCCAACTGACGCCCGTCATGCAGGCGGCATTCGAGGAGATGTCGCCCGAGAGGAAGGCCACCAGGCAAAAGACTCTCGAAAGCGAGTTGGAACTGCGCCGACAGGAGCTTGCTCGTTTTCAATCCGCCCACACGCTCAAGGGCACCACACTGCAGGGTGAACGTTCCTGGGCCATCATCGACGATCGCGTGGTGCGAGTGGGAGAGACGGTGGACGGATACCAACTCGTCCGCGTCGAACGTTATCGGGTGCAACTGGTTAAGGGCGATCGGACGGTCACGCTCGATCTGCCGTTGCCCTGACCCATAAAAACGGTGCGAACAGTCGCGCTGCGACACGTCCCGGACACGAAACCTTCTTTGGATATTTCAGATGTAAAGTGGGATCGCCGGTGACACGATTTGACTAACAGTATCCCGCGTTTGGGGGCAACCGGAAACCACGATCACGAAAATGAGGGTCATACCATGAGTCGTTCTCGCACAACCGGATTCAGTCTGATCGAGCTGGTCATCGTCATCGTCATTTTGGCCGTGATTTCCGCCATTGCCCTGCCGCGAATCAGCCGCGGTGCCAAAGGCGCGGACGAATCAGCGCTGGGCCAGAATCTGGCCGTCCTGCGGACCGCGATCGAGACGTATGCGGCCGAGCACGGCGGCAAGTTCCCGACCGTGGCAGAGTTCGAAGACCAACTGACCAAATACACCAACAAGGCCGGCACAGCGACGTCCACGACCCGAGACGAAGCCAACGGCATTATCTATGGCCCGTACCTGCACAAGGTTCCGCCGCTCACGGTGGGTGATAATGCAGGCAAGACGAAGGTGGCGGCGTCCGCCGGAGCCGACGTGGGTTGGATCTACGACGAGACCACCGGCAAGCTGACGGCGAACGTGGCGGCCGGCGTCAAGGCCTCCAACGGAACCGAGTACGCCTCCTGGTAAGAGCGAGCCCGGCTCGTGATTGCCTGCAGCGTGGCGGGCCGCCTCTCGGAGGCGGGCGAGGCGCCCGCCCCCCAAGAGGCCGGAGACTCTCGAGGAATGCGAATGCACCGCTGCAACAATGGGCAGGGTGACCCATGGGTTGGCGGCTGAGAACAACGTGGTCGAGCGAGCAAGCCGGTGCTCTGCCTTTGCGGCGGACCGCCGGTTTCTCTTTGCTCGAGCTGATTCTGGTCCTCGTGGTAATCGCGGTGATGGCCTCCATCGGTCTCGCCCGGTTGTCGCGATCGCCGGCGCACCACCAGTTGACCGCGGCGGCCCGGCGTGTGGCGGCCGATCTGGATCTTGCTCGTCAGCAGGCGGTCGCTTTGGGCACGACCCGGCAGGTGCGCTTCGACAAGTCGGCGAGCACGTACGCGCTCGAGGGCGTGGCCGACATCAACCGTCCCGACAAGCCGTACGTCGTGGATCTCACGCTGCCGCCATACGGTGTCGCCATCAAGAACGTGGATCTGGACGGGGCCGGAGGATCGGTCCTCGCGTACGATGCCCACGGCCGGCCTGTGATTCAGTGCGATCTGGCAGAGGCCGAACTGAAGATCGTCCTCGCAGGACAGAGCCGAAACGTTCGGATCACGATCGATGCATCGACGGGGCGAGCGTATGTCGAGGAGTAACGCTTCACGCATACGATCGAGCTTCGCCGCCCGGGCGAGCCTCGGCTTCAGTTTGGTGGAACTCATCATCAGCATGGCGGTGATGAGCGTTCTGGCAGTGGGGATCTCCTCGGCGGTGCTGGTGTCCGTGCGCTCGATCGAAACCTCTTCCAGCCCATCCGCCTGCATTCGAAGTGCGGCCGACGTATCCAACCAGATGGTGCGCGAGTTGAACGAGGCCCTGGCGGTGTCGGAACGGTCCGCACGGGCGGTGACCTTCTCGGTGCCCGACCGCGATAACGACGGAGTGTCGGAGGAAATCCGCTACTGGTGGTCGGGCACGCCGGGCGACGGCCTGATGCGACGCTACAACGCCGAACCCGAAACCGCTTTGCTCACCAATGTTTTCGCATTCGCGCTAAGCTACGATCTCGTGCCCGTGCCCGTTCCAGCCATGGGATCGGACAAGCTGGTGGCCGGCCACCATTCAGCCAAAGACTTAAGCAGCTTCCGCATCAATACGCTCGATTGGGCCAGCCAGTCGTTTCGTGTGTCGCTGCCCGCCGGCGCGAGTTCATGGAAGATCACGCGGGCGGTGTTCTACTGCCGGCAGGTGGGCGGCGCCAGTGGACAGTTGACGCTCCAGTTTCGATCCGCCCAATCCGACGGCCGGCCGGGCAACACGTTGTATGCGGAGAACACGGTCCCCGAAAGCGAATTCAAAACCTCGCACGCCTGGTACAGCATTGCCGTGCCCTATTCCGGCAACCTGTCGCCAAACGGCAGTTATTGTCTGCTCTTGAAGGGAAACTGGACCGACGTGTGCGAGCTTCGTTACCACAGCAAGAATGCGGTCGAGGAGGGGTACGTGTTCATGACCACCAGCCTCGGCGGGCTGATCTGGACCGTCCGCTCCAAGCAGGCGCTGCTCTTCGAGGTATATGGTACGTGCTCGGGCGGAGACTCTGACAGGAATACGGAAATGCGGTTGGGCACGGTCCGTTGGGAGTTGCAGGCCGGCCGGGATGCGTCGAATCGCCTGTATGCGGGGGCTCAGCTTGCGAACCTGCCCGAGTGACATGATTACGACGCAATGGCCCGGGAGCGTCAGACGACTGCGGACTGGCTTCACGCTGGCCGAGGCGGCCATCTCGACCATTGTCGTCGCGGTGATGATGTGTGCCGCGCTGACCGGCGTGGCGAGCACCAGCCGATCGCGCCAAGTCACCACGGAGCAGCAGGTCGCCCACTTGCTTGCCGAGCAGCTCCTGTCGGAAATCCTGACCAAGAGCTACTGGGATCCGGCTTCAACCTCCTCGACGTCGCTGGGACCCAGCAGCGAGGAGCAGGCAACCGGGAACCGGTCCTTGTTCGACGACGTGGACGATTACCACGGGTGGCTGGCCAGTCCGCCTCGCCATGCTGACGGCACTCCCCTGGCGATCGAGAGTGGCTGGTATCGGAGCGTGACCGTGACGTTCGTGAACTTCAACAACCTTGATAGTCCGGTCGGCACGGACTACGGGTTGAAGCGCATTAGCGTCGAAGTGGGCCGAGTGCGGCCCGGCGGCAATGTGAGCGCCGCCAAGGACCGCCGTCCGGTGGCGACGCTGGTGGCGATTGCCGGACGAGGGCGGGGCTTATGATGGCACACTGCCTGCGCCGATCAGCCGCCGTGCGCCGGCACACCCGTCGCGGCAGCGGGTACATCCTCATCCTCGGCGCGGCCATGCTGGTGTCGGTCGTCGGGCTTTCCTCGCTGACGCTGGTGCGCGTGCAGTCCCGGGCCGGTCAGACCGCGATCGCCGCCCAGCGGGCCCGGATCCATGCCCGCTCGGCGGTGGAAACCGTGGTCGCGCACTCCATGGCCGACCCGAGCTGGCGCAGCAACTACGCCACGTGGGCCTCGCGCATGCCGCTTGCTCTGGATCGCGGGTACTGCTCGGCCGGGATCAGTGAGCCCGACGGTTCGGCCCTGCTCGTAGACGCCGACACGCCCGTGCTGATTCATGGCACGGGCATCGCCGGCACGCCGGCGCGGCCCGAGGCGATCTTCCGCTGGACCGTGCGAGCCTATCACCCAACGCTGGATCTGCTGCGGACGGCGTTGCATTCGGGGTCCAATGTGACCGCCAGCGGCGCTTATCTCCAACTCGCGGAAGGGCCGATCTCGACCAATGCCACGTTCACGAACACCGGCACAGTCATCGGCGACGTGGAAGCCCGTCAGGTCTCCAACTGGGGATGGATCTCGGGGACGGTGATGTCCGACGCGTCGAACAAGCCGTCGCCCGCCGCCGCCTGGAGCTACTACCGCTCGCGAAGCACGGCCATATCCGTTCCTGCGGCCTTGGCGGGCAGTGTGCTGGAGTGGACGGCGATCGGCCCGGACTCGAATCCCTGGGTGCCGTCCAAGTCCAGTCCGGATGGTCTCTTTCATCTCAAGCCGTCCGGCGACTTCCGGATACGAAACTGCCGTATAGTCGGCACATTGGTAGTTGAACTGGCGGCCGGCAGAAAGCTGATCCTCAGCGATGGCTTGTTGTGGGAGCCGGCACGGGCGGATTATCCATCGCTCATCGTCAACGGTCCCTGCGAGATCCGCCTCGATTCGAGCCTCCAGGAAGCGGGCCGGGCCAACTTCAACCCGCCCGGCATGCCGTACGAGGACCAGAGCGACAATGATTTCTGGGACAGCTATTCCGGCCTTCTCCGCGGCGTCTTTCACGTGGTGGGCTCCTCCTCGACCGTCGTCATCGAGAATCAAACCCGCATTCGTGGCGTGCTCATCGCCGACGGGCCGGTGACGATCAAAGACCAGGTTCAACTCACGGCCGATCCCAACCTGTTCCTGTCGCCGCCCCTGATGTACCGGGCAAGCTGGCTCGAACTGGAGCCGGGCACCTGGCAAGCGGTTACCGAGTGAACCACGGAGTGTGAGGCTTGAGACCTGAAGACCTGAGACTTGAGGATCGGGTCTGCGGTTGAAGTCCACTTGGCTTGCGCGCGTGCCGATATGCTGATGTGAGGAGGTGACCTATGGACGCCATCGCACATGCGCGTGGTGGACAGCGGCGCGGTTATCGGACGATTGTGGCGGCGTTCGCCCTGGGGCTGATCTGTGGTCTATCGGCCCGCGGGCTGAACCGATCGGCCTACGCGGATCTGCCCAGTCCGGCCAATCAACGGCTTGAAATGAACGAGGGGATTGCCCGGCTCAACGGGCAAGTTGCCGAGATTCTGTCGTTGCTTCGGAGCGGGACGCTTAAGGTGAGGGTAGTCGAGACCGATAAGACATCCGGGACGCTTTCACCGGTCTTGCTCGAGCCGAGTGCGGGCGGTTCCCGGGGAACGGATCGGGGTCAGCCCGGCGCTTGGCCCGCCGGATCGTCGCGGTAAACGGTCGTTTCGTTCCACTTGCAGGCGAATTCGACGGCTCCGCAGCCGCCGATCTGAATCGAGGCTGTGCACGGATGTGCGGCTTGAGAATCGGCAACGCCCGACATGACGCATGGATGGCAGCGATCGCGCTGGTGACAGCGTGCTGGCTGTGGTGCGGCCGCGCTCAGGCCGCCGAGGCGGTCTCGACCACGCAGCCTTCGGTGGTCATGAAATCCCCCGATGTGGTGGAACTCCACGTGGTGGATGTGCCGTTGACGACCGTCCTGCGCATGCTGTCCACCCAAAGCCGCAAGAACATCATCGCCAGCGCCGGTGTGCAGGGGAAAGTCACCGCCGACCTGTTCGACGTGACCTTTCATGAGGCGCTCGAGTCCATCCTGGGCCCCAACGGCTGCACATACGTGGAGCGCGGCAACTTCATCCACGTGTACACACTGAAGGAGCTCGCGGACCAGGAAGCGGCCAGGCAGGCCGAGCAGCGGCAGGCGGTCGCGGCAGAGCCTCCCAAGCTGGTCGCGCGGCTGTTCCATCTCAATTACGTGAACACCAGCGACGTCGAGCCCATGATCAAGCCTCTGCTCAGCCAGGAGGGCAAGATCGCCACCATGCCGGAGGCCGACGCCAGCAGCAGTGGAACGACCGGCAGAGGCACGACCGGAAGCTCGGGAAGCAGCGGCGTCTCGGAAGGGACGACGCAATTGGGAGCGGGCAACCTGCTGTCCCGCCCGGATGTCATCATGGTGTGCGACTATCCGGACCGGCTCGAGCAGATCGAGAAAGTCATTCGCGAGCTCGATGTCCGGCCCAAGCAGGTGCTGGTCGAAGCGACCATCATGCGGGCCAGCCTGGGCGAGCAAAACTCGCTGGGCATCGACTTCAACGTCCTGGGCGGCGTGAACTTCCAAAACCTCGGGGCGATTTCTCCCGGCGTGACGGATATCACGGTCGGGCCCATCCCGCAGAGCGAGCTGAACGGCAGCAACTTCACCATTCGCACCGATTTTAACGACGCCGTTCCGCGCGGCGGCTTCACGTTCGGGATTGTCCACAACGACGTGGCGGCGTTCATTCGCGCCCTCGAGGCGGTCAGCGACGCAACCGTGCTGGCCAACCCCAAGGTGCTCACGCTCAACCGGCAGGAAGGGCACGTCATCGTCGGCCGACGCGACGGCTACATCACCACCACCATCACCGAGACGATCGCCACGCAATCGGTGGAGTTTCTCGAGACCGGCACTCGGCTGTTCTTCCGCCCGTTCATCGCCGACGACGGGTTTATTCGACTGGAAATCCATCCCGAAGACAGCAGCGGCGGACTCAACGAGAACAACCTGCCCTTCAAACGTACCACCGAAGTGACCACGAACATCATGGTCCGCGACGGGCACACCGTGCTCATCGGCGGGCTGTTCCGCGAGGCGAACAGCGCGATCCGGGCCCAGGTGCCGTACTTCGGCAACATCCCCGTGGCCGGGGCCCTGCTGCAGACCAATACCGATTCTGTCGAACGCGAAGAGATCATCATTCTGCTCACCGTGCACGTGGTCAAGGACGACCTGTACGCGGCTGAGTCGGCCAAGGTGGCCGAGGGTGTCGAGCGGCTCCGCATCGGCATGCGCAAGGGACTGCAGGCGTACGGCCGCAACCGGCTGGCCCAGGCCCACTATCGCTGGGCGGTCGAGCACGCCGAGGCCGGTCAGATCGACAAGGCCCTGTGGGACACGAGGCTCGCGTTGCATCTGTGTCCGACGCATATGCAAGCGCTCGAACTCGAGCAACAACTGCACGAACGCCGCGAACTCGAGCACGGCGACGGATACATTCGCGATTTCATCAACCGGCGGTTGCTGGGCGAGCCCGAGAGGATCGTGGTGCCCGCGCCGTTCGATGAGGAACCGGGACCTATTCCCGCGGAGGGGGAGGTGTCATGAAGCTGCGTATTACCATGGTAGTGGGGCTGGCGTTGTTTGTCGGCTGCGCCACTCCCGCGAAGAACAAGAACAAGGAAGAGGCGCAAGCCCGCTGGGAGCAGATGCGGGCCAAGGTGAAGTTCCAGCTCGCCGAGCGCGACTTCGCGGCAGGTCAGATTGAGTCCGCGTTGAAGACCTGCCAGGAAGTGATCGCGCTGCATCCTGCGTGTCTGGACGCGTACCTGCTGTTGGCTCGCATTCAGCTCGAACGAGGTCAATTCGCCGAGGCGCAGGCGGCACTGGACGCCACCGAGCAATTCGGGCCGACGACACCGGAGGCGGCCTATCTTCGCGGCATGCTCGCGGAGGCCCGCGGGCCGGCGCGTGAGGCGATGGACTGGTATCGGCGGGCGTACGAGGCGCTTCCCAACGAGCCGGACTATCTGCTGGCTTACGTGGAGTCCATGATCGCGGCCGGACAAACCGAGGCCGCCGCCGAACTGCTGGTCAAGCGAGAGCGCGATTTCGACCAGGACGTGCGGGTTCAGTTGTTGCTGGGCCAGTGCCTTTCGCTTCTGGGCAAGCACCGCGAGGCGAGTGACGTCTACCTGGGCGTTCTGTTGCTCGAGCCGAATGATCCGATGTTGCGTGAGGAGGCCGTGCTCGTACTGCTGTCGGCCAAGCGAGTCACGGAAGCCGGCCGAGCGATAGCCCCGCTGCTCGAATCGCCTCAGGCTCAACCGTCGGTCATGCTGCTGCAGAGTTGGGCTCAGGCATTGCTCGACACCAACGACGTGGCAGGGGCCGTCCGCGTGTTGCAGGAGGCCACCACACGCTATCCCAAGGCGGTCAAAGCGCAGCTGCTTCTGAGCAAGGCGTTGCTCATGTTGGATCGAGCGGCCTCCGCCCGTGAAGCTGCCCGGCAGGCGTGCCGTCTCGCTCCCGATTCGGTGGATGCCCGTCTCTTGCTGGCCTACTGCTGCCTGGCCGCCGGTGATCGCGAGGAGGCCCGCACGGCCGCTCAGCAGATCATCGCAGCCAGGCCCGACGATCCTGAGGCCAAGCTCATTCTCGAACGAACCCTCCCGTCCTCGACCGTGCGTTGATCCGCTTCACAGTCTCTCGTCGTGCAGCGATTCTGCCGGCACGCTTGTCCGCGCTGGATGAATGCAGGTGGACACCGTACGGCAGGGGCTCGATAATGCTCTCCCGCGTTGGCGCGACTTTCGACGGCGAATGCCGCAACCGGAGCGAGAGAGATTGTGTCGGACCGCTATCGAGTCATCCTGAACGATCGTGTGCTGTATCGCCCGCTGACGGGCGTCGGCCACTACACTCGCCAGTTGCTGCGCGCATTCCGGGAGATGAGTACAGGCGAGCTGGACGTCCAGCCCTTTCTCGGCCGGTACTGGGCCGCTCCCGGGCCGGACGCGGCTTCAACGTCGAGTGATGCGCGAGGCCCGAGTTCGACTCGGTGGCGTCGCGAGGCGGAGTGGATGCGTGGACTGGCGCGGCGAGCCTGCGAGCCGCCGTACGAGATGCTCTTTCGATGGTTGACCCGTCGTTTTCAACTGTATCACGAGCCGAATCACATCCCCATCGCCACGAAGCTGCCGACGGTCACGACCATCCACGACATCTCCGTGCTGTCGCATCCGGAATGGCATCCTGATCACCGCGTGCGCTGGTACGAACGGCAGTTCGAGCGCGGCCGGCGCCAGTCCGTGCGCTTCATCGCCGCGTCCGAGTTCACGCGGCGGGAATTGGTGGAACGGTTGCAGATTCCCGCCGACCGGATCGACGTGACGCATCAGGCGGCGCGGCCGGAATTCTATCGCCGGGAAATGTTGACGGTGCACGAGACTTTTCGTGCCATAAATATGCCCGAACAGTTCTTCCTGTTCGTGGGCACGCTCGAACCGCGCAAGAACGTCAGCACGCTCCTGGAAGCGCACATGCGATTGCCCGCCCCGATTCGCCGAGCATACCCGCTCGTGCTTGTCGGCGCGTGGGGATGGAAAAACGAAGCCCTCGACAGCGCGTTGCAGGCGGGGCAAGCCGCCGGCGACGTTCGCGTGCTCGGCTACGTGGGTAACGAAACGCTCGCATGTTTGTATTCGGCTTGCACGGCACTGGTGTGGCCGAGTCTGTACGAGGGTTTCGGTCTGCCGCCGTTGGAGGCCATGGCTTGCGGCGCTCCGGTGGTCGTGTCGGACGTGGCTTCGCTGCCGGAAGTGGTGGGGGACGCCGGCGTGCGGCTCGATCCGCTCCACGTGGAGAGCTGGACCGAGGCCATGCGACGCATGGTCGAGGATCCGGCCTGGCGCGGACAGTGGAGCGAGAAGGGACTCGCTCGAGCGGCTACGTTTTCCTGGCAGCGCTGCGCCGCACAGACGCTTGAAACCTACCGACGCGCGATCGGATAAAGCGAGCCTGCGAGTTTGGTCCGGCGGATCTTTCCATTACAGTGGGCGTCGTCATGAAGATCCTTTACGCCACCATGCAGTTCGGTCGCGACTACGCTCAGGGGACTGAGCGATACGTGGCCATGCTGGCTGCGGGCATGCGCGAGCGCGGGCACGCGGTGGCGATTCTCGCCGGCGACCCCGAACGGCATGGACCGCGTCGCCGCCTCGGCGAGCGCGTGCAGGACGATCCGCCTGTGCTCTACTATCCCACGCGAGGCTGGATGTCGGTGGAGGGCTTACCCGCCCGCGAATTGAGCGGCCTACTCGATCGCGAGAAGCCCGACATCGTGCACGTGGCCAATCCGGCGCACATCGGCATCGGACTCATGGTCGCGGCCCGGCAGCGCGGCATCCCGGTGATCGTCACGGTGATGGACTTCTGGTGGCTATGTCCCAAGCACACGCTCTTTCACGCTTCCGGGACGATCTGTGATGCGAACGTGACGTGGAAGCAGTGCGTGCGATGCATGGGGGCGAGCGATGCGCGAGCATGGGTGCGGCAGCTGGCCGGCGTGCCGGCGATCGGAACGGCCATGCTGACCGGTTTGTACAGTGTGCGCGCGTTGGGCCGTGGCGCGACGGTCGCGGAGCTGGCGCGATGGACGCAGCGCCAGCGGATCGTGCTCGATGCTTTGCGGCAAGCTGACGCAGTGATCTTCCCTTCTCGCGGAGCGCGAGAACGGCTCGGGCCGCGAGTCGATTCCGCGCGGGCCCATTCGATCCCGTATGGCTTGGAGCAACGCTGGTTTGATGCCGCACGCTCGCGGCCGATCGAAGCGCCGGCCGATCCCGCACGTTTGACGCTCGGCTATGCCGGGGCGCTGGCCGTCCACAAGGGACCGCATCTGTTGCTCGAGGCGGTACGGCAACTGGGCTGGACGCAGACGCGCATCCGCATCGCGGGCGGCGGCACCGACGCGCACTACATCGAGCGGCTTCACCAGCTCGCCGCCGGCCTGAACGTGGAGTTCGTCGGCCGCGTCGAGTCGGCGGACATGCCCGCGTTTCTGCGGGAACTTGATCTGTTCGTCATGCCGAGCACCTGGCCGGAAAACCTGCCCATCGTGGTGCTCGAAACGCAGGCGGTCGGCACGCCGGTGATGGCCAGCGCTATCGACGGTGTGACCGAGACCGTGCCCGAGCCGATGCGCTTCAAGACCGGCTCGTCGGCCGATCTAGCTCGTTGCCTGAACCAATGGGTCAGTCATCCGGCCAACCCGCCGCCGCTGCAACCCGTGAGCACCGCGGAGGCGATGGTGGCCAGAACGGCCGAGGTGTACGCCCAGGCGTTGGTGGGCCGTTGTCCAGGTCCTATATCTCGTAATCATCCCGTCGAACCTGTCCAAGTCGGGAACGGAAACAGCCGATAACCACAGAAGGCCCGGTTTGCGCGCAGGCCGGCTGGCAAGGTCCTGCCAGCGGTCGCCGTTCGGGCCGGAGGATCGGTTGGCGTGCTGCGGGCGTTGGTGCTCATCTCGGTCTTGCTGTTCGCGCCAGTGGCGGGGCGAGCCCAGGATTCCGCGCCCGCACCGACAGCCACGGCACCAGCGGTGGTGACGGCTTCGGCGCCGGCGATGGACGTCGCCAGCGATCCCGCATCCGGCGACCCGCCCGTTCGCGAGCCCATCTCCGGTCGGCGGATCATCAAGCACTTCGACTTCGACGAGCGGCCGCTCAACAACCTCGGGACCGTGCCGCTGTACTGGCGACCATGGCGAGCGGATGGCTTTCCCCTCTATTTGGAGGGGGCATTCGACACCAACGAGGGCCATCACTCGCCGCCGAGCTTCCGCTTGGACCTCGACGGCGGCTCCATCGCCTACCAGTACGAAGGCAACGACATCGCCGTGCGGGCCAACAGCGACTATCTCGTCGTGGCCTGGGTCAAGACGGCCGGCGTCAAACACGCCCGCGCCTATATGACTGCCTACTTCCTCGACCGCAAAGGCAACCGCATCCCTGGCACGGAGCAGACCACCGAACTGGCAGGCGGCACGGGCGAGACCACCGGCTGGGAACCGATTCAGGTCGGGCTCACCGGCAACGTGCCCGATGCCCGTTACATGGGCCTGAGCGTCTGGCTGGTCCAGCCGCGGGTCTGGGACCCACGGCCGCCCGGTCCGCGAGCCATCGAGAACGAAGATGTCCGAGCCACCGCCTGGTTCGACGACATCACCGTCTATCGGCTGCCCCGGATCTCGCTCACGTCGTCCAGCCCGGGCAACGTGTTCCCTGAACCGGCGCCGGTCGTGTTGCGGCCCGAGATCACCGATCCGGACGGCCTGAACCTCACCGCTCGATTGACCGTGACGGCCGTCGACGGTTCGTTCCATGACGAGCGCCCGGTTCCCATCCGCGCCGGCGAGCTCGGACCGCAAGAGTTCGTCTACGACCGCCTGCCTGTGGGCTTGTACAACGTTCGGCTGGAAGCCAGCACGCATGGCACGCCGCTGGTCTGGCGGACGCTGCGGTTCGCCCGTGTGCCCGAGCACTATGCCGCTCCCCAATCCGCGGGCAGGCGCTTCGGCGTGATCATCGAAGATATCGAGCCGCCTGCGGTGGCCGGTCAGCATGCGCTGCTGAGTCGCATCCGCCCGGAGTGGGTCAAACTGCCCGTCTGGTACTCGCAGCGGGCGGCGACGGGGAGAGCTCTCGATCTGACCGAGTCGGTGGACAGATATCTGCAGGCCATTGTCGACTCGGGCGGCAACCCCGTGGGCATTCAGATGGATGACCCGGCCATGCCGCTCGCGCGAGGTGTGGGCGGTCTGCGTTCCATGCTCGATATCCTCAGCGAAGATCCGCTGGCCTGGACGCCGTTGATCTCCGGCACATGGTCGCGCTACACGGGGCTCATTCACGTGTGGCAGGTGGGGCGGGATGGCGACGAGCATCTGTATCTCGATCATCGTCTGGGCAACGTGCTCGCCAGCTTACGCCGCGAGATGGGCACGCTCATGAGCGATCCCGAGCTGGCGTCCTGCGTGTCGGTGAGATACCCGGCTGGTGCCGGGGCTCTGGCGGACTACCGTGCGATCAACGTTCCGACCGCCGTCATGCCGCGGGACATCGAGCGGCACATTCGGCCGTTGTTTGCCCCATCACCCTCGCGGACGTGGGTTACGCTCGAGTCACTCGAGCACGAGGCGTATCCACGCGAGATGCGAATCTCCGATTACGCCCATCGCCTGGCCGAGGCGCTGTTCCTCGATTGTGGAGCGGTGTTCGTGCCCGCGCCGTGGGAGGTCGAATCGGATCTGATGGCCACGCATGTTTGCCCGCGCGAGGAGTATCTCGTTCTGCGGACGCTCGCCGACATCCTGGGCAACGCGGTTCCCGTGTCGCGGACGAACATCGACGGGCTGGCTGAGTGCACGGTGTTTGATCAAAACGGCCAGGCGGTGCTCTTCGTGTGGAACGACCGCGCGCCCCCGGAAGGCTACGAGCATCTGCTGTACCTCGGCGATTATGCCGAGCAGATCGATCTGTGGGGTCGGCGCACGGCGTTGCCGACGGTGGGCAGCCGCCAGAAAGTGCGCATCGGCCCGGTGCCAAGCCTGATCGTGAATACGCCCACCTGGCTCATGGAGTTCCGGCGACAGTTCGTGGCCACCCCTTCGCTGTTCGAGGCCAACTACTCCGCCGATCAGCTCACGCTGTCGTTCAAGAACACGCATCGCGAGCCGATCAGCGGGCTGCTGCGGGTGGTCGGTCCGGAGAACTGGGACGTTCGGCCTTCGCGGATGACGTTCGCTCTGCAGCCCGGTGAGGAGTTCCGCCAGCCGGTGGATATTCGCTTTCCCGTGAACGCGGAAGCGGGCGTGAAGGCCATCCTTGGCGAGTTCTCGATCGACAGCACGCGGCGATACCAGATTGTCACGCCCGCCTGGTTCGAACTCGGCTTGAAGGATATCGACCTGGATACCTGCGTGTTTCGCAAGGGCTCCAACGCCATCGTGCGCGTCTCCCTGACCAATTACACGTCGCAACCGGTTTCGTTTGATGCCGACCTGATCATGCCCGCCCGCCAACGGCTGAGCCGGCTGTTCCAGAACATCCTGCCCGGCCAGAGCGTGTCCAAGGAGTTCAACGTCGAGCAGGCGAACGAGTTGGCCGGTCGCCGTGTCCGCGTGCATCTCAGCGAGCGTCAGGGCAACCGCATGTGGAACCGCGTTCTGGTCATTCCCTGACCCGCCGCATGATCCCAACAAGCCGTCGAGCTGCCCGTGTCAGAAACATCGCGGTATTCTGCTGTCTCCTGATACCGCCTCCAATTTCGATGGCATGAACGCGATGATGGAGACGTCCGTGTACTCTTCTGCTTCCAGGCCCGTCCCGATCTCGACGGTGTGGACGCGGTGATGGAACGTCGCCGTGCTCTTCCGCCCCGCAAGGGGCGGCAGTCAGTAGCCGGGCGGCGTAAGCCCCCGGTTGGCGACGGGAGCCCATTTTGCAGTCTCTCTTTTCATTCTTGGAGCCCCGACAGGAGCGACAGACGCTACGGGGCCGAAGCGAGGTTGGTCTCCGGCCGGTGCGTGAAGGACGTTTGCGTTGTTCGCGGATCGGATCGAACTGTCGCCCCTTCGGGGCTGACCATCGTCTGGCAACAATAGAACGGGGGCTGACGCCCCCGTCTACTGACTGCGGCCCGCATGCGGGCCGGTATGGAAGTTGGTTCATTTCTCCCAATCCACTGCTCGCACCGGAGCGAATGCAGCAGGATTTCATAAGATCGGCAGGACATGCTCGCATCCGGCCAAGACCAGATAATCGAGCGGCGAACTGTCTGAAACGACGATCATCGCTTGAGTAAGTTGAAGAGGCTCGTAAGCTGGTCTTCAAGCTCCTCCGCAGTGAGCAGATCCTCGGTCACGCCATGGCGCTTCAGCAGAGCATCCGTGTCGAAGCGGGAAATCCCGAGCGCCTGCGCGTGCTCGCCGTGCGAAATCTTCTCGCGACGGTACAGATCAACGAGCGCTGCCTCCTTCGCCGCCTGGTTAGGGTCCTGGCCTTCGTCGAGGAGCCGCTGCTCGATGCTCGGAGGAAGTGTAAAAACGATCGTCATTTTCGTCTCCGTCTTGTCGGATACCTACACCATCATACCACATCCTTGTGCAGGTCTGCCGGGTCGACAAGCCGGGTCAGCGTCCCACCCATTCCACGATGGAGATCACCGCGTTGCTCTTTTCGGTCAGGTTGCGGGCGGTGACGAGGAGTTTGCCGTCCGCGGTGGCGTCGGCGGACACGGGAGTCTCCACCCAACGGCCCTGCCGGAACTTCTCGAACGTGCCGATGTCCCGGCCATCGACGGCCATGCTCTGACGGCGGCCACCCTGGAACTCGTCAGGGTCGATGATGTACATCCGCAGCTTGCCTTCGGCTCTGGCCGGCACGCTCAGCTCGATCTGCACTTCGTTGTGGTCCGCCCGGCAGTGGTACACCGGCGGCGGCCAACCCGCGAACGAGTAGCCCTGCCGGACCTCGGCGGCAAAGCCGGGCTCGGCCAGGTACGTCTCTTCGTCGGGCCGTCCGCACAGCACGTGGAGCTTCACGCCGCCCGCCTTCAGTGCTGCCTTGTCAGGCAACTGCTCGCCGTGCAGCCAGAACAGCTTTTCCGGTGCGGGAGCCCGGTCGGCCGGCGCCGGCATGGGCGGGAAAGGCGCATGCGGTTCGAGCTGGTACCAATAGCACGTGCTGGAGAACTGCAGCTCCGTGCCGGGCACGCCGAACTGCTCGCGGAACATGGGGTGCTCGTTCTCGCCGTAGCCGATAGTCACCTTCAGCGATTTGTCGAAGCTGATGGCGTCGTTGATGAAGAACCGGTAGGCCATCGCCCCTTTCATGAACGGCCAGTAGCCGGTCAGCGGGAAGATGTTTTCGCTTTCGGGGAAGCCCCAGCTGAATCCGAACGAGTCCTCAATGCCCTGGAACTCGACTGATGGCACCGCCTCGCCGTCTATGTAGAACTTCTCGTTCATGTCGACAGGATAGCCGTCGCTGCCCGGCCGGCGGACGGTGACGTTCCAGCCCACGAACTTGCCCCGGCCGGTGGCTTCCAACGCGATGTAATCTTCCTTCCCGGTGAGCGTGGCCGCCTGTCGCCACTGGGCGTGGAAGTAACCCTCGTCCGCGGGGATTTCTTTCACTTCCCGATAGACCACGTAGCTGTAACAGGGCATCATGGCCCACAGCTTTTCGCCGGGCTCTTCCGGCCCCTCGTAGGAGAGGACCACGCGGGCCGACTTGCGGAAGGGCATGGGGAAGTACGCGTTCCAGCCTCTGCGCTTGTTGACCAGGGCAGTGTTCACCCTCTCGCGCGTGCCGGCCGGGTCGCAGAAGAAGTCCACCATGGGCACGTTCACGCTCGGCTCGGTCTCGTCGTCCCAGTACATCTGCAGGAGCGTGTCGCGGTTCATCTGGTAGTTTTTGGGTTCGGCAACCTGCTTGTGCGGGTAGGCGAAGTGGATCATGGTGATCACGCCCGGCCCCTTGATGTCGGCCACGGTCACCCGCTTGGTAGATTTGAACTGGCGCTCCAGCGGCACCTCGATCCACAGGCCGTTCTCCGCCCGTACCCGCCCCGGTTCGAGCCTGGACAGGCCGCTGAAATCAGCCGCCCATGCCGACGAGCAAGCCAGGAGTGTGGCAACAATGAAGCGGGCTTTTCGATTGAACATGTTGGTTCCTCAGTATGAATCCGGTCCGCAGCAAAGCACAGTCTTTTTGCGATCCCGGAAGCATAAGGCAAATCTTTTGCAGGGCAAAGCCAGTTGTCCTATGCAGGAGAATCGGGCTCCATCAGCCGGCTTCCGGGGCAACCTTGCTTTAGTCCGATTCCCGGGCGAGAAGGTCGTTCATTGGGCTGACGGTCAGTCTCGAACAGGACGGCCGGTCGGCCAACGGCTGTATGTGCCAGCGAGTGCGCCTGTGAATACTCCCCTGCAGCGGAGATAGGATTCCTGCGGCCAATTGCAGAATCGTGGTCTTGCCCGCGCCGTTGGGGCCGACGATGCCGGTCCAGCCTGTGGGAAACTGGACGGAGAAATTGTCGATGATCGGTTGGGCGAGCGTCTCGTAAGCAAAAGCGACGTTCTGGAACGAAAGGCTGGCCATGGTAATACCTCCCGGGCGTGCCACGGTTTTTCGCGGGCGACGCCACTTGGCGGATCAACATCCACGTGAGTTGAAACCTGCGGTATTACCGGTTGCCTATCATCGGAACTCCTTTTCTTGAGGGGCGGGCGCGCCGCCCGCCGCAGGAATTAAGATAATACCTCTCGTGTCCAGGTAGCGAGATGCCCGCTTCTCATCATAGTCTCAATAGATCAATCGCAAAGCCGCATCGGCTCATCTCGCCAACCAGCCGCCGTCCACGGGGTAGACTGCGCCGTGGCAGTAGTCCGACGCCGGCGAGGCCAGGAAGACGGCCATGCCGCCCAGATCGGAGGGCGCGCCCCATCGGCCTGCGGGAATGCGGTCGAGGATGGCCTTGTTGCGGACCTCGTCTTTGCGAATGGCCTCGGTGGCGGCGGTGGCAAAGTAGCCCGGAGCGATTGCGTTCACGTTGATGCCTTTGGCCGCCCACTCGTTGGCCAGCGTCTTGGTCATGCCGGCCACGCCCGACTTGGATGCGGTGTACGACGGAACGAGAATCCCGCCCTGGTAGCTGAGCATGGAGGCGATGTTGATGATCTTGCCGCCCGTGCCTTGCTCGAGGAAAACGCGGGCGACCGCCTGGCTCATGAAGAAGACGGACTTGAGGTTCAGGTTGACCACATCGTCCCAGTCCTTCTCGGAAAAATCGATGGAGGGCGTGCGGCGGATGATGCCGGCATTGTTGACGAGGATGTCGATGCGGCCCAGCTCGCTTCGGGCCTGGGCGACGGTGGGCGCGATATTTTCGAGCTTTGACAAGTCGGCCTGGATACCGAGAAACCGCCGCCCGCTCTTCTCCACGGCCGCTTGCGTTTCGGCAAACTTGCCGCTCGAGCCGACGCCGGCGACGTCCGCCCCCGCTTGCGACAAGGCGATGGCGATGGCCTGCCCCAGGCCGCTGGTTGCACCCGTCACGATGGCGACTTTACCGTCCAGTTTGAACAGATCGAGGATCATGGTTTTGCACTCGGTTGTCCGTTGTCAATTGTCAGTGATCCGTAGTTGGGTCCTTGGTCCGTTGGTCCGTGGCACTGCGGTGCAGGCATCATGCCTGCACGTGCACGCTGGAAGCGTGCACCACAAAAAACGCTCGCCCGGGGTAGGATTAGACTCTCTTACCAGCCCCCAGGCCCCAGTCCCCAGCCCCAATAGCTACTGACCACTGGCCACTGACCAATTCACATCAACATCTTCGGCAGCCACAGTGTCAGCGGCGGCACGAACGTCACCAGCAGCAGGACGATGATCATGGCGACCAGGTACGGCACGAGCGGCCGGATCAACTCGTGCATGCGAGTGCCGGCCACGCTGCAGGCCACGAACAAGGCGATGCCCACGGGCGGCGTGCACTGGCCGATGCCCAGGGCCGCCACCACCATCGTCCCGAAGTGGATCTTGTCCATGCCCAGGTGATCGACGGCAATGGGCATGAAGATCGGCACCAGGATCAGCATGGCTGGCGTGAGGTCCAGGAACGTGCCCACGGCCAGCAGTACCACCAGCATGATCAACTTGATCACTACCGGATTCTGCGTGAACTCCAGCAGCGAACTGGCCACGAGCGCGGGCACCTGCTGAACGGTCAGCAACCAGGCGAACGGCGAAGCCGCCCCGATGCACAGCACGACGATGCCTGTGATCTTCGCCGTGTCGGCCATGACGGGCACCAGATCGCGCCATTTCATCTCACGGTACACACCCAGACTGACCACCAGCGAGAACAATACAGCGACGATGCCGGCTTCGGTGGCCGTCACGTAACCGCCCATGATCCCGCCGATGACGAAGACCACGGCCAGGAGAGGCAGCACGGCTCGCCAGAGACTCCGGAAGAACACGCTCAGCGAGAGCGACTGGCCAGACAAGTCGTGGTGGCCCAGCCGGGCGATGATGTACGAGGTTACCATCAGGGCGACGCCGATGAGAATGCCGGGCAGGACGCCGGCCAGGAACAAACCGCCGATGGACATTGTGCCGATGTAGCCCATGAGGATCATGGGGATGGACGGCGGGATGATGATGCCGATCGAACCAGCGCAGGCCTGTAGCGAAGCCGCCGAACCGCGCGAGAAGCCCGAGTGCACGATGGCCGGGATCATCACCGAGCCGATGGCGGCGGTGGTGGCCGCGGTCGAGCCGCTGATGGCGGCAAAGAGCATGCAGGCGACCACGCTGGTGATCGCCAGACCGCCATGCATGTTGCCCACCACGGAGCGGGCCAGGGCGATCAGTCGGTGCGACATGCCGCCGACGCCCATGATGCCGCCGGCCATCACGAAGAACGGAATGGCGATCAGCGGGAACGACTCCGAGGCGGTGTAGACCTTCAGGACCACCAAGCCGAGCGAGTAGTCCGTGCCCGTCAGGATGGCCGCCGCCGATGCCAGCACCAAAGCGACCGAAATAGGCACCTCCAGCAGCAGGAGGAGCACGAATACGCCGAAGAGAACCAGGAGGATCATGCTGCGGCACCTCCGTTGTTCGGCTGCTCGCCGCGGATGCGCCGCAGCGTGATCTCGATGCTGCGAACCAGCATGAACAGCCCGCCGCCCGCTACCGCCGAGTACGGAATGCTCCGCGAGATCTCCATGGCCGGCGTGATCACGTGAACGTTGCGCCAACCCATGAGCACGCCTTCGTATACCAGCAGCAGCGAAAACGCCACCAGGATAAGCCCCACCAGCACGCCGGTGGCCCGGCGCAACGGTGGGGGCAACCGGCGATGCAGCAGTTCAACCGCGAAGTGCTCGCCGCGCTTCAGGGCCAGTGACGAGCCGATCATGGTCATCCATACGAACACGATGATCGAGGCTTCTTCCGTCCAGGACAGCGGCATGCGCAGGACCAGTCGGCAAAAGACTTGCAGCGTGACGATGCCGCACAGTGCGGTCACCAGCACGACGGACAGGAGTTCCTCGAGATTGGCGAACAGGCGGCGAATCATGATGCGTTCAGAATCTCCTCACAGAGTTGCTTGAATTCGTCCCCGTATCGCTGATAGTACTGGTCATAGATGGGTTGCACCCGGCGGCGGAAGAGCTCGACGTCCACGTCGTTGAGCAGCATCCCGGCCTGCCGCATGGTTTCCAGCGCCTGTTCCTCTGACTCGGCCCACATCCGCAGCTGTTCGGCGATGGTCTCCTTGGCCGCTTGCTCCACCCACGCGCGCTGCTCGGCGGTCAGCCGATTCAGGAAGGGCGTGCCGGCCAGCAGAATGTCGGGAATCGAGAAATGACGCGTCCAGGCGAAATACTTGCAGCCCGTCTCGTACATGCGGGTGGTGGCGATGGTCATGGGATTGTTTTCCCAGCCGTCGATCACGCCCATCTGCAGCGCGGTGTAGACTTCGCCCTGATTAAGGGCCATGGCACTGGCGCCCAGCGCATCGATGGTCGCCACCATGAGCGGGGCGTTCATCACGCGGATCTTCATACCCCGCAGGTCTTCGGGCTTGTGGATGGGGCCGCGCGTCGTCGTGATGTTGCGCGTGCCGGCATCGAAGTAGCCGAAGATCTCCAGATCGCGTTCGCGGGCCTTGTCGCGGATGGCCTGGCTGACACGGCCTTGGAGCACGCGGGCCTGGTGGGCCGAGTCTTTCCAGATGAAGGGCATGGCCAGCACGTTGGACAGCGGCACGTAGACGCTCAGGTTCGCCGCCGATACCTGGCTCATCTCCACGTCACCCATGCGGCAGAGCTCGAGCACTTCGTTGGCGTCGCCCAGTTGGCTGTTGTAGTAGATCTGGGCCTGCATGCTCTCGCCGGACAGCTCGGCTAGCCGTTTCTGGAAGAACTTCAGCGAGGCGGCCGTCGGGTGCGACTCGGGCAGGACCGTGCCGATCTTGACCACGATCGTGCCCGGATCGTCACCTCGGTTGCAGCCGCCTCCCAGTAGCACGACCGACAGGGCCGCCCACGCGATCGGCGATTTCAAACGAAGGTTGTTCCACATGTCGTGGCTTCTCAGATCCGTCAGAGGAACTTCACGTTCGAATACTCGGGTTGAATGGTGATCCCGTACTTCAGATCGCGGTGCTTGTCCGGGTCGTAGGCGGCCATCACCCAAAAGAACACGGTCGAGAAGCCCGGAGCTGCCACCGTGGGATGATATCCGCTGGGGATGGCGACGCAATCGCCGTCGCGGACGACCTCGACGAACTCCGGTCGGTCCAGTGATGAGTAGACGTATTGCGTGCTGAACGCCGGCGCGGGCATGTCGAAGAAGAGGTAAAACTCTTCCTTCGAATCGTTGTGTTCGTGGGGCGGCCAACTGGTCCAAGCTCCGGGCGTGCCCGCGGTGAAGCCGGCCAGCAGGCGCGAGCAGGGGACGCTCGTGTCGATGTAGCTGTGAATCCGACGCTTGGTGTGGGCTTCATCCGTCCCCACGTCGATGCAGCGGGTGGGATCGCCGCTCACCTGCTTGAACGGGATGAACACACAGTTGGCATCACGGTCGGCCGGGGCGGCACCGAACGCCAGGTCGGCACCTTCCGTCCCGGTGATCTCGATCCGGCGCTGCCGCGGCACATAAAGCATGTCGTGTCGGCCCAGATCGAAACGCTCGTTGCCCACGGTTACTTTCGCCGTTCCGTTGATGCAGAAGATCGCCCATTCGCGGTCGTCGCCGGGCAACGTGTGCGAGCACGCACCGGGCGCGCAGATCATGCGGGCGTACGTCAGGTAAGCCATCGCGCCCGACTGGGGCGAGAAGATCTCCCGAAATCCGGTGTGTTTGTGGGTATTGCGATGCACACTGGGAGGAATGTTGTTGATCGGTTGAGCCACCACTGTCTCCTGTCGGTAATGCGCAGGCCTGCTGGGCCTGCGAATGACGAATGACGAAAGCAGAATGACGAAGGAAATCCGAATGACGAAATCAAACGCTCATGCGTGCGTCCGGCTCACAGCTCAAAGCTCATAGCTTACAGCTTCATTGGATCTCAACTATCGGCCGCAGGGCGGCGACGTCACGGAGCATGCGCTCGTACTCGGCCGTCGATTTTGCTGCCCCGGGCTCTTTGAACCAACTGCCGTGATAGCGATAGCGGACGCGGCCGTCTGCCGGTCGCAGCCGCACGTACGTGTTGAAATCGTCCTCGCCGTATGCGACGACCGTTTGCGGATCGACGATCACGCCCAGGCCGAGATCGCCCGCTGCGGGGGCATCGTAGTCGCCGAGCGCCTGTCTGCCCCAACGGCCCAGCACGCCCGCCTTCTCATCGCGGATCAGCTCCGTGTTCTCGTGCCGAGGCAGACCGGTCACGATCTCAGGCATGGGCGAGTCGCCCAGCGGGCGGATGGTGATGTCGGCCTCGCCCCAGCGCTGGCCGGCGAAGATGCTCATGCGGACCACCAGGTCGTAGTGCGGAGCGTCCTTGGAGGTAATTGCCTCCCGGCTCAGGTCGGGGATAGGCCCGGGCTGCCAGTAGACGTACTCGAGCTCGACCACGGCGCGGATCGGCCCGTCGGCGCGGATGTGATGCGTTTTCATGACGTTCGACACCTTCTCCACGCGGCCGTCGAACCAGCCCGCGAAGCCGCCGATTCCGAAGGCTCGGCCGACCTTCAGCACGTCCAGTCCATACTCGTTTTCGACGTTGTGCGGCACGCCCGGCGTGGCCCAGCCGTCCAGCGAGAGGCGGGGGCGGGTCTTGCCGAAAATGTCCATCGCGTTGTCCGCGTTCCAATAGATGCGATAGGCGGTCACGTCGGATTCCCAGGCCGGACCGTCGAAGCCCTTGAGCGACATCAACGCATGGGCACGCGGCGGGACGGCCGGGGTCGTGCCCTGATCCGTGAGCCGCCACTCTCGCGTCTCGCGCGGACCGAGCTTCGCAAGGAAGACCAGTTCGTCAATCCGCCCATCACCGTCGAGGTCGTCACGTTGAAACGCGATTGGTTCGGGACCGGCCAGTACGCGACGGCCTGCCTGCCACGCACGCTCCATCGCCTTGGTCCACGGCACGACCACTGGCGCTTCGGTCCAGGCCTGATCGGTCGGGTTGGTGACGCGAATGACCGGCGAGGCGGCCGTCGCGCCTCCCGCAATGGTCAGCAAGCTTGTAGTCGTCAGAACGGTAAACCATCGCTTGGGCATCGGTGTTCTCCGTTGCGGGTCGCGGCGGGTTTCCACGGGATGGAGTGGCGTCGCCTGATCTCGAGCGGCGTGTCGATACGCCCGCCGCGGAGCTGCATGATAAAGGGCTTGTGCGAGCAGAGCAATGCAACTCGGCTTCGTCTTGCCCGCGCGCGACCAGGTTTGACAGGCCATGCGAGCTTAAGTTATGCTCCCGCGTGGGCTTAGCGAATTATCGCCCCATTAAAACTATTTAGAGCGTTTTGGAGCCAGTCTCATGCGGTATCCGCTTGCTCATCCCAAAATGATCTTGTCTGCGGCGATATCGCTGCTTGTTGCTGCACTGGGCGGCTGTGGTCCGGACCGGCCGTGGGCCGGCGTGCAGCCGTCGCCCGAGCAGGCCATGCGACGCGTCGCCGACCGTGTTCTCCAAGACTTCCCCGAGCCGCCGCCGTTCGATTGGGGCGAGGGCGTGCTCATGGCCGGCATGATGCGGGCGGGCATGGTGCTCGACGAGCCGCGATACATCGACTTCGTCAAGCAATGGGCCGATCATTGGCGGAAGCAGGGTCTGGCCGAACTGCTGGCGGGTAGCCCCAACGACCAGCTCAAGGGCTATTGCGGCCGATGGGGGCCGGGTTATCCCGTCATGCTCCTGTACGAGCGCACGGGGGATGAGGCTTACCTCGACATGACGCGACAGATTGCCGCGTTCATCATGAACGACGCCACGCGAACCCGCGACGGCGGCCTGGGCCATTGGCGCGACAACAAGGAACTCTGGGTGGACACGCTTTATATGGTCGGCCCACCGTTCGCCCATCTGACCAAGGTGACGGGCGATCCGCGGTATCTCGAGGAGGCCGTCCGCCAGCTCAACATTTACCAGTCGCACACGCAGGAAGCGAACGGCCTGTTCTGGCACATGTACGATGAGGTCAGCGGCGAGCGGAAGGGCGTGCTTTGGGGCCGCGGCAACGGCTGGGTGGCCATGAGTTACGTCAAGGTTCTCGAGCACCTGCCGCGGCGCTCGCCGGAATACGCCGAGCTTCTCGCGGATTTCCGCCGGCTCATGGACGGCCTGCTTGCCGTGCAAGATAAAGAGTCTCATATGTGGCACACCGTGCTCGATCATCCCGAGACGTACCTCGAGACGTCGGCCACGGCCATGATCCTCGGCAGCTTGATCGATGCTGATCGTCTGGGGATTTACCGTCCCGCCGATCGCGGCGTGATCCCGCGCACGTGGGCCGCTCTGGCCAAGAAGGTCGACGCCGACGGCCGTGTCTTCGACGTCTCGGGTGGCACCATGCCTCAGCCGCTCGAGGTCTACGCCGAGAAGGCCAAGGGGACCTACACGTGGGGGACGGGCGCGTTCCTTCTGGCGGCGGCTTCGCTGCACGAATGACGAAGCCCGAATGATGAAGTAGCCTTTTTGCGAGTGTGACCTGAAGATTACGAACGACAAACGAGAGCATCATGCCCGAATGGAAAAACGACACTGAGTTGTTCGCGTTGATGCGCGAGGTCCTCTACACGCCGGTCGTCGGCGACATTCTCGACGGCTTGGGCTGCTATCATCAGTTCCTGCCGCCGCAGATTCAGCCCATTCGCGAGTCGGACAAGCTGGCCGGCCGGGCCATGCCCGCTCTCGTGGCCGACTGCTACGGCCCACAGAAGAAACCCTTCGGCCTGCTGACCGAGGCTCTCGACCAACTCCAGCCGGGCGAGATCTACGTGACCACCGGCGGGACCATGCGCTGCGCCTACTGGGGCGAGATCCTGACCGCCACGTCGCGTATGCGTGGCGCCCTCGGCGCGGTCGTCAACGGCTACCATCGCGACACGCCCCGGGTGCTTGAGCAGAACTGGCCGGTGTTCTCTCGCGGCCGGTTTGCCCAGGACTCGTCCGTCCGCATGGGCGTGGTCGATTACCGCTGTCCGATCGAGATCGAGGGCACCTGGATCGAACCGGGCGACCTCATCTTTGCCGACCTCGACGGCGTGGTGGTCATCCCCAAGAAGCACGAAGCCGAGGTCATCGAGCGGGCGTTGGAGAAAGCCCGTGGCGAAAAGCTCGTTCGCAAGGAAATCGAGAACGGCATGTCCAGCACCGACGCCTTCAAGAAGTACGGCATCCTCTGAGGGGCATCCTGCCCACCTGAATTCACCGACGCGCACTGGGGGGTGGGCATCCTGCCCGCCTGAGGACGATGTACTCGTTCTCCGACCAGCACAGCATCCACAAAACGTCCGCCCGCGCGCTCTCCAAATCTGCGACCATCTGCGCAATCTACGGACAAAAAGATGTCGAGATGTGAAAAGGATGTCCGCAGATTGCGCAGATTTTTGCTGATTGGTCGCACGGAGTACGCGATTTTCTCGGGGCTGGTGGCTGAGTTGGTATGGGGGGAGGCGGGCGAGACGCTCGTTCCTCGGAGCGAGGTGACTTGGTGCGACGAATGTCCGTCCATCAGGGCGGGTTATCGTCTCGATGTCAGGACGGAATCACGACCAGCACCCCTAAGTCTTTGCGAAATAGCGTCTTGCTTTTGCATTTCAAGTGCGACACAATGGTGCGGGTCCGGGACGGCAGCGCGGTCGTTCTCGGGATCAGCGAGTTTTCGTCAGTCGGGAAGCAACCTCAGGCGGATGGGCGACAGATTCAGTGTCAAATATGTGTCGTTCATGCGCGCAGGTTCAAAAGGGACAACTAGCCAAACACATCGGGAAGAAAGGAGTCGCACTGATGGTCCGAAGCCTCGCCATTCTACTATTGCTGACCGGCACATCGGCCGTGCTGGCACAGGACAATAACGAGCAGACCGCTCCTCCGGCGGATGCCGCCACGGAGACGGCTGTCGCCCAGGAGACGACCGCCGAAACGGAGTCTGCTCCGCCGGCACGGCGATATGGCGGCGACTTGTGGACGCGCAGTACGTTGACCGGCGATTGGGGCGGGCTCCGTGACGACTTGGCTGACATCGGCATCACGCTGGACGTCGGTGTGACGCAGATCATGCAGGGCAACGCGCACGGTGGCGTCTCGACCAAAAACGCGTTCCGCTACTCCGGCTCGACCGACTACACGCTGACGCTCGACACGGCGAAGATGGGGCTGTGGAAGGGCGGTACGATCCTGCTCAATGCCGAGACCAAGTGGGGCGACGGCATCCAGAACAAGGTCGGCTCGCTTCTGCCGGTGAACCTCGACGCCTTCAAGCCGGCCTTCGGCGAAGGCTGCATGATGACGCTCTCCGAGTACATCCTGTTCCAGTCGTTCTTCGACGGCAAGCTCGTGTTCATTGCCGGCAAGCTCGACGGTTCCCGCGCCTTCGACCGCAACTTGTTCGCCAACGACGAGCGGACGCAGTTCATGAACCTCGGATTCCGCAACAACCCAATCATCGGTGCCTTCGCACCCTACACCACCTTGGGGGCGGGCTTCGTGCTCAACTTGACCGACTGGCTGAGCACGTCCACGGCCGTGGTGGATGCGGAGGGACGGGCGAAAACCACCGGTTTCGAGACCGCGTTCCATGGCGAGACCAACACGTCGGTGGTGCATGAGTGGTCCGCCCACGTCAAGCCCTTCGGTCTCGACGGCAACCAGCGGATCGGCATGCTTCTAAGCTGCATGGACTACAACCACCTGCAGCCCATCTCACCGTTCCGGCAAACCGGGCCGGCGTTGTACAACCTGCTCGGTCCGAAGCTCTTCGGCAAGATTGCCAAACTGCTGCCGTACGAGCGCAGCGACAGCAACTGCGGCCTGTACTACAATTTCGACCAGTACCTCTATCAAGAGGCCGAGGATCGCACGCAGGGCATCGGCGTGTTCGGTCGGTTTGGCTGGGCCCGTCAGCAAGTCAATCCCATCGCTCACTTCTACAGCATTGGCGTGGGCGGCAAGGGCGTGATCTCCACGCGCGACCACGATACGTTCGGGATCGGCTACTACTTCGCGGATCTCAGCAACGACATGCCCTACTGGTTCCACTCGGAGCAGGGCATCGAGGCCTATTACAACATCCAGATTACGCCCTGGCTGCATATCAGCCCCGATCTGCAGGTCATCGTGAACCCGGGCGGCACCGGCGAGCACGACGTCGCCCTCGTGTACGGCCTGCGAGTCCAGATGGCCCTGTAGGCAGATTCTCACAACCATCCACGCAAATAGAAAGGGCAGCCGGACGACGGTTCGGCTGCTCTTTTTTCGTGGCGGCAACCTGGCGGCCCGAATTCGTTTCGGTCGGGTTCTCGCCTTTTATCGTGGCTCCGCAAGTGCCGAGTGGGATTACGGGATATTCCTGATGGTTTCGACGCGTCCGGCGGAACCGGCAGAGCAATAGAATCGAGAGGTGTTGCATCAGCGAACCGGGGCCAGCCGTCTCCGGCTGCGCGACCCATTTCACTGCACGCGGGATGTCTGCCGTCCATGATGAATCGCGAACTCGATACCTCCGCTGTTCCACACACTCCGCCCGCGGGAGCCGCCTCCGACCACCAGGAAGACCACATCTTATGGTCGGAACTGCTGGGGTGCCTGGGAGACGGGTTGGTCTGCTTCGATGACCAGAACCGCTGCACCCATGCCAACATCAACGCGGCCGATATTCTCGGCCGCCCGGTGTCCGACCTGCTGGGACGATCAGCTCACGAGGTGCTGCCGGACACGCCTCGCCTTTGCAAGGTTCGTCTCGTGCGCGGCCAGGTGAAGCCGGAAGGGGTGGAATGGAGGAGCCCCGGGGCGGCGTGGTACAAGTGCGTCTGCTGCTGCTGGGACACCGGTTGGTGCGTGTACTTCCGGAACATCACGGAAGGCAAGCAGGTCGAGGAAATGCTGCGAGCCTCGCAGGAACGCACGGCGCTGGCGCAGCGAGCCGGTCGCGTCGGATTGTTCGACTGGGACATGCGCACCCAGCGCGTGGTCTGGACGCGAGAGCTGGAGGAACTGTACGGCCTGTTACCCGGGCAGTTCGAAGGGAACTGCCAGGCCTGGCTTAACTGCCTCTTGCCCGAAGACAGACAAAACATCCAGGAAACCATCCAATCAGGCATTCGCGAGCGCCGCGAGGAACTCGCGTACGAATACCGGATGCGGCGCGCCGATGGTCAGCACCGATGGATGGCGGCCCGGGCCCGAATCTTCTATGACTCGTCCGGCCAGGCCGTGCGCATGGTCGGAACTTGCCAGGACATCACCGAGACCAAGCTGGCCGAGCAGGCCCTGCGAGAAAGCGAACAACGATTTCGCGTCATGGGCGAGGCTTTGCCGTATGGCGTCTGGTGGCGCGGTACGGACGGGAAGCTCGAGCACGTCAGCCAGTCCTTCCTCGATCTGCTGGGCATGAGCTTCGAGGAGGTACGCGACGGCAAGTGGCTCACGCGGCTGCGTCCCGAGGAAGTGGAGCCGACCCGGCAGGCCTGGAATGAAGCGGCCAGGACGCAGCGTGACTGGGATACCGAGTTGCATCTGCTCGGCCAGGACGGCCGGTATCACGCCGTGCTGAGCCGTGGCCGGGTCGTACGCGACAGCGTCGGAAATGTCATCGGTCTCGTCGGGATCAACTTGAACATCGACGACCGCAAGCAGATGGAGGACAAGTTGCGTCGCAACCAGCGGGAACTGCGGGGGCTTGCCGCCACGCTGGAACGCCGCGTGTTGCAACGGACGCAGGAGCTCGAGGATAAGACACATCGTTTGCGCCGGCTGGCGGCGGACATCGGCAATGCCGAGCGGCGCGAGCGCGAACGGCTGGCCGGCGTCATCCACGATCATCTGCAGCAGATTCTGGTCGCCGCCCGCATGCGGGTGCAGTTGGCCAAGCAGGGCAAGCCGGAAATCCGGGCGGATTCTCTCAGCAAAGCCGCCACTTTGCTCGACGAAGCCTTGCAGGCCGCCCGATCGCTGACCACCGAACTTCGGCCGCCGGTGCTCTACGAGGACGGGTTGATTCCCGCGCTGGAGTGGCTGGCGGGTCGGGCCAAGGAGCAGTTCCAACTCGACGTCGCGCTGGACCTGAGCCCGGATGCCGAACCTCGCTCGATCGAGCTGCGGGCCACGCTGTTCGAAAGCGTCCGCGAACTGTTGTTCAACATCTCCAAGCACGCCAAAGTGAGTCGGGCTCGCGTGGAACTGAGTCGAAGTGAACGCAACGAGATTTTGGTGGCCGTGGAGGACGAGGGCGTCGGCTTCAGTCCGTCGCAGGTCGACGATTCCGGGCCGGGCATCGGGCTGTTCCGCCTGCGCGAGCGGCTCATCGCGTTGGGCGGCCAGACCGACATCGATTCCGTGCCGGGACGCGGCACGCGGGTGATGCTTATCGTGCCCGAAGAGGAGATTTCGATTTCCCGCGAGGAGCAGGTCGTGTTCGAGACACAGGCGGAGATACCCGCCTACGCGACCTCGGCGACGCTGCCCAGCGGATTGATCCGCATCGTAGTCGCCGACGATCATCGCATCGTGCGGGAAGGGCTGGTCATGCTGCTCGAGAGCCAGACCGACATGAGCGTGGTCGGCCAGGCGGGCGACGGGCGCGAAGCCGTCGAGCTCACGCGGCAACTCAAGCCCGACGTCGTGCTCATGGATCTGAACATGCCCGTCATGAACGGCATCGAGGCGACGCGGATCATCGCCCGCGAGATCCCCGACACCATCGTGCTCGGTCTGTCGGCGTACGGCGAGTCCGGCACAGCCGAGTCCATGCTGTCCGCCGGGGCGGTCGCCTATCTCACCAAGGGCGGCGAGCCGGAAGAACTCATCATGGCCGTGCGCCAGCAACTGGCCGAGCGGGTGGGATCATCGTGACGGCACGATCCGCACGGCGTCGGCGATGAAGTACAGTCCGTCCACTTCGGTCACGTTGCGGGCGGCGATCCGCAGCTTGCCTTGGCTCAGCGTGAACTCGCCGAGACTCGTCCAACCCGACATGGCTTGCTGGTTGACGATGATCACGTGCGTGCGACTCGCGCTTCGCGACGAAACGATGGCCTCAGACCGTTCCGCCGGCCGGCCTTCGCCGATCACGCGATACTCGACGCGATCGCTCGGCTGGACGGTGATCTTCGGAAGGAACACTTCCACGCGATACCGGTCGGTCTCGGGAACGTCCAGCACGTAGACGCCGTTCTCGTGACGGCCGATGTCGGTCTCATGCTGGAGATACGATCCGGACCATGCAGCGGGGTCGGCTTTCTCCTCCCACTCATCGGTCTCGGTGAGTCGCTGGAAATCGTCGCGATTGTCAGCTGTATACGCGCGCGGCTGGTCCGCGAATGGATACCACATACCGTCGCGGAGGGCAGGATTACTCACCGGTTCGCCGTTGAGTACGAATCGTTTGCACGCACCCGCGCGGATTCGCAGCGTGGCTTCGGGCTCGGGCGCTTCCACGCGTAGCGTATCCTCACGCTGCGTAACACCGAGCGTATGCACGAGTGCGTCTGCCTCGGCAAGGACTTTGCCCTCAAAGTTCAACGACCGGCCCAAAGCCCACGCAAACGAAGTCACGGCGCCGTCCGCACTTCGCCGCACGGCCGCAAAATCCGCAGCCATCGCGTGCGTGCCTTCGGCGAACCGCACGACTTTCCCGCGCTCGCCCCAAGCCACCCAGTCTTGGCCGGCCGGGCTCGTAATGTTCAAGGCATAAACCAGATCGTCGGCTTGCCGCCCGTCCGCCGGTTGCAGTTGCCAGTTGATGACCGGCCGCACCGGGCCGTCGAACGGATACACCAGCGTCTGGAATCGCGGGCGGCTCGTGTTCTCGGTCAGGCGAACGATGCGCGTTTTCGGCATCTCCTGCTTGGCGGCGGTGATGCCGTCGACTTGCTCCACCGTGAAACGCGAGGCGTTCTGATTGAGGATCAGTACATTGCCACCCGCTGGGAACGTGGTGATGATCGTGCCGCCGTTCTCCTGCACCTTCGCGTCAGGATCGCTGAGGTTCCAGCACTGAGCCCAACTCGACGAGACCTCGGTCTCGGCGGAATCATCGATGACGAAATAGTCGGGCTTGATGAAAGCGATGCGTCGGCGCACGGCGCCGATTCGGCCGCTTTTCTGGAAGCCGAAGTGCTTACCGTCGAAGAAATCGGCGACCGAGTTGACCGCCCATTCCGAGGGGCCGGCTTGCCGCTTGCAGTCGCGCCCGTCGGGCACGAGCATCGAATGGATGTTGGAATTCCAGTATTTGCCGATCCCGGGCGGCGGTTCGTGTTCGTACTGGCCGGGATCGACGATCAAAGGCCGGCCGAACGCATAGAGGTTCACGCTGGTGAAGTCCCAGTGGCCGTGCGAGCCGAACCAGTTTCCGTTGTGGATAAACAGCTGGCGGGCATTCCGGTAATCGCAATCGCGTTCATCGGTGACATTAACAGGACATCCAAAGTCCGACCGCATGATGAAATAGCCGGCATCGGGGAAGATCTTGCTGATATGCGCGGGCGGTTCGCCTTCCAAGCCTTGTGAGGCAATCCAGATAAAGTCCGGTCGCTGCACCAGCCGACCCGCCTCGTAGAGTTCGTTGGCTTTGTACCCTTTGCGGATCTCGTCGGGCCACGCGTCCTCGATGAGCATCCGGTTGAGCAGCTCGCGGTTGGCGCCCGTGGGTCGCGTTTTCAGGAGATTGCGCGTTTGCGGTCTCAGTCTGACGTCCGCGAAGACCTTCTCGTCATACAACCACGCCTGGTCCTCGGTGATGCTCGTGGCCTCGGAATCGCCGGGCTCGGCCACGCTGGGGACGATCAGCCGGTTGAGTAGGGCGGTGAACGTCCGGCACAGTTCCTCGGATGGTTGAGCCGATCCGTCGTAGGCGTCGATCATCTTCAGCACATCCGCCGCATCAGCGCCGGCCGCTGGGCCGAGCGCGACCAGGCGCATCCGGAGGTGCCGGCTGATCGGATCGGCAGACTTGGCAAACCGGGTGATCGTTCGGCGGGCATCCAACAGATCGGCGATCCCCAGCGTGGGCGTGTAGGCGAAGTTCTCGTACCACGAGTCGCCGCACATGACCACGAAGCTGTTGGGCATCAGCGTGTACGCCATGTGCTCGTACATGCCTTCAACCGTCTTCATGAGCCGGCCGAGAATGTCATCGTCGAGCCGGATCCGGCCTTCCACGTGATCCTGCAGCATGCCCTTGAGCCGGCGAGCGACCATGGCGTGATACTTGATGGCGGCCTCGGTGCTCGTGCCGTCGCCCCGCACGTCGGCCAGGACGATTTCGGCCAGACGATTGGTTCCCCAGCGCACGTACTCCGAACTCATCTTCCATTCGGGGAACTTCAGGCCGAACTCGTAACAGGCCCGGGCGGCTTCAGCACCCCAGTTGGCGCCGCTGTCCGCCTGGTAATCCCAGCGGGCGTTGTCCTCGAGGAAGCTGAAGAACACCAGGCGTTCATCGTTGGTCCATCCGTCGTAATGGTACAGCCGCAGGTAGGGCAGCAGACCGTGACCCGGCGCGCGGGCGGCGGCGGTCCGGTCGTTCCACAACTCGAAGTACCAGGGAACGCCGGTCAGCTTGGGGCTGGGGTTGTCGAGAATGAACTGCATGCGCAGGTCGATGGCCCGGCGGGCGTACTCGGCCTTGCCGGTGTGCGTGTAGGCCGCGGCCAGACATCGATCGATGTGCCACGTGTACACGCTGGGCTCCGCCCCGCGCTTGGGTTGGGCACGCTCGGTCTTGAACTCGGGAACCCAATAGTCTTCCGGCCGCCAGGGCACCGGTTGCTTCGTCTCCACATGTCGAAACCGGTTGCTCATGATCAAGTCGGCCAATTCGGTGTCCGCATCCAAACGCGGCTTTTCCTGCAGGACGGCGGCGTAGTCGGCCCAGAGCTCCTGTCGCTGATGAAAGTGCATGGCCGTCCGAGCGATGGCTTCTTCCCAGTCGCCGGCTTGTACAGCTTTCTTGACTTCGGCGAGTTCCGGCCGGTCGATATCGAGCCGCTCGGTGAAGAAACGCCGCAAGTTGGCTTCGCGGTCCGCGACCGGCTTGATGTGAACGACGTACGACAAGCCCTTCTGTTGAGGCATCGCCTGGAACGCGACCTGCTCGTTGCCTCCCGCGACCGTCAGTTCGAAATAAAAGCTCGTGCGGCCCTGCGTCGGCGCCCGAAGATGCCAGTAGAGGACGCAGTCCTTCGTGTTGTGGATGGGTTGAACATGCGACGTCGCTTCCTCGATCGCATACGAAGCGAGCTTCTGTTTGCGATCGGGTGATGTATAGAGCGTGAGCGTGACCGTTTCGCCCGGCTCCCATGTCTCGTACACCGGTCGCAACCCGATGCGGTAGACCTCGCCGACGCCGCCCTCGACCGAAAACGTTTGGCCCAGCGGCGAGCGAGCCGATGCGACGGCCTGCTCGGAACCCGGGCCGGTGTCCGAGCCGGGACGCACGGGATTGAGGTAATCGTCAAACAGCGGACCGGCCAGCAGGGGGCCGGCCGCGGTACCGAACGCGATCACGGCGACAAAAAAGGATTTCATGCCGAAAATTGTACGGACGGGGTGGTGGAATCGCAAATTCTAAAACGATTCAAGGACTGCCAATGCGGTACCCGGGCACCCACTCGACGTGGGTGTCGGCGAACAACGCGTTGGTGCCGCCGCCTTCGCTTTGGCGGTGGCTTCCGATGTTCGCCCAGAAGGGCTTGGTGGGCCCGCAATTGCAGCTGATGCTCGGATAATAGATGGTGGACATGAACTCGCCCTGGGCGCAGAACACGGTGGTCATCTCGGCGAGGCTGCCGCGGCCGACCTTCTTGGCGTCGTGGATAGTCCACTTGCGGTGCCGACCGTCGCGATTGAAGTAAAGCGTCGGGTATTTCTGGTCGTAACGGGCCAGCGGTCCGGCCTGCCACTGCGCCAGCAGGCGCGGGAGTCGCGTCCAGGTGTGATACGATTCCCAGGTGCCGCCGAAACGGTATTCCCAGTACTCCTCTCGGTTCTCGCGCATGGGGTTTTCCGGCAGCGGCGGTTTGCCTCGCTCGAAGGGACAGGCGTACAGCTCGGGCATGATGGTGCGCTGGTATTCATCGACCCGAGGCAGGCCGTCCACCGGCTGATCGGGCCAGCAGATCTTAGGATCGAAGCGGCGAGCTTCCAGATTACGAGTCTGGGCGTCGTAGCGCCGCAGAGCGACCGACAGCCAGCACTGCTCGGCCGGCTTGGAACCGGCCAGCGTCGTGTTGGACCAGTAGTCCATCACCAGCGGGACGAAATCGGCGGACTCCGCCTGATACAGCGACACGAGCATGCCGATCTGTCGAATGTTGGCCTGGCAACTGGTGACCCGAGCTTGAACGCGGGCGCGGGCCAGGCTGGGAATCAGGATCGAGATTGCCAGCGCGGTGATGGAGACGACGCTCATCGCCTCGAGCAGGGTGAAACCGAGGCGACCGGATTGTCTCTTGCGGTTCATGGCCACGACGCTCCTGCCCAGACATGCTCGGGGAGAGCGGATCGCATTCCCGGACCAGACGTGCACATCCTTTCCCCAGACCCGTTCCTCCCATTTCATATTATCGCAAATCGGGCCAGGGAACTGCCATCAATTTGCCTACCCGGGCGAATGTGAGTCAGTCCGTCCGGCATCGGGAAGGGGGTGGTGTGTCGCAAGTGATTGCGGCACGGTTGCTTACGGTGATTCAGCCTTTGACCGCCCCGGCGGTGAGCCCACGCTGGAAAAAGCGCTGGGCACAGAAAAACAGTACGACCGCCGGCAGCGTCGCGACCGTGGCCGCCGCCATCAGGCAGTCCCACTGCACGCCGTGCTGGCCCATGAAGTCCACCATGGCCACGGGGAGCGTCTTGGTGCGCGGGTCCGTGCCGGTCAGGGCCAGGGCAAAGACGAACTCGTTCCAAGCCCCGACGAACGCCAGGATGGCTGTCGCGCCGACGGCCGGTCCGATCAACGGCAAGAGCACGTACACGAGGGCTTGGAATCGGTTGGCGCCGTCGATCCAAGCTTGCTGTTCCATCTCGACCGGGATGGTTTCGATGTAGCCCTTCATGAGCCAGGTCGTTACGGGCACAGCCTGGGCGAGGTATGTGATGATTAGCGCCACGCACGAACCGTGCAGGCCGATGCGGGCCCAGAACAGATAGAGCGGAATGAGGATGGCAGCAACGGGGAACAGTTGCGTGAACAGCAACGCCAACCCGCCGAGGTGGCGGAGACGAAACTGAAGCCGGGCCAGGGCGTAGCCGCCGCAGATGGCGACCATGACGGCCAGCAGGGCAGTAGCTCCCGCGACCATCAGGCTGGTCACCAGGGCCTGAGCGAAGGCCGCGTTCTGCCCGCTGAAGATGGCGCGGAACGCGTGCAGCGTCGGCTGCCGCGGAAACCAGGTGGGAGGAATGGAAAAATCCTCGCCCGGCGACTTCAGGGCGCTGATCACCAGCCAGTACAGCGGAAAGAGCATGGGCAGGCCGACCAGCGCGAGCGGCAGATAGAACGTCAGGATGGCGCGAGACAACTTTCGCATGGAAGCTATGCGCTATGAGCTTTGAGCCATGAGCCAAACACTCACGTCAGCGTGTGACTCCGTCATTCGGATTTCATTCGTCATTCGGGTTTCGTCATTCGGATTTCTCACGTTTCCTCCTGCCGCGTCAGGGAACGTCGCATGAAGATGCCGATCGCTGCCGCCATCATGATCAGCAGGATAATCGATGAGGCCGCCGCCTCGCCGTAGTGTCCGTTGCGCATGCCGATCTCGTAGATGAGCATCGGCACGGTGGTAGTCGCGATGTCGGGTCCGCCGCGGGTGAGGGCGTAAATGAGATCGAATGAGTTGAACGTCCAAATGAACGAGAGCAAGGCACAGATGGTCACCACGCCGCGAATTTGCGGGATGGTGATGTGCACGAACCGGTGCCGCCAACCCGCTCCGTCCACCGCAGCAGCGTCGTAGAGTTCGCTGGGCACGGCCTGAAGCCGGGCCGACACCATCAGCAGCCAGAACGGCACGCCTTTCCAGATGTTGGCCAGAATGCAACAACCCAATGCCGTGCTGGTCTGGCCGAGCCAGTCGAACTCCGGCAGGCCTACGATGCTCAAGGCGGCATTGAGAATGCCCACGATGGGATCGAACATCCAGCGCCAGATGATCCCGCCGACCACGCCGGGCATGATCCACGTGCACAGCAGCAGCGTGCGGAACACGTTTCGCCCGGGCAGATCCTGCATGAGCACGACGGCCAGGAAAATGCCCACCGCCGCCTGGCCGATGACCGAGCCCACCGTCCAGATGAGCGTATTGAGCATGGCGGTGGGGAAATCGCCCGTGCGGAACAGCCACGCGTAGTTCTGCAAGCCGACGAACGGGTTGGTCTGCTCGTACAGCCGTGAGCGGTACAGACTGATGACCAGCTCGTACAACACGGGAATCACGAACAGCAGGACGATCACCGCCAGCGCGGGCAAGAAGAGAACGTTCCCGAGCATCGCGTCGGAGCGGGAGCGAGCGGCGGTGATGGGCGGCGGCGTTCTCATCGCATACTCGAGAATCGTCAGTCCTTTGATCTCTGTTCGGGCTGCGAACCCGCTGGCTGGTCAGCGCAAAAAGTGGTGAGTCAGCTTATTGTCGAGCCAGGCGATGGCTTCATCAGCGGTCGCTCCGCCGGCCACCACGCGTTGATACGCTCGTTGTACGGCCCTCGCCACGTTGGGCGCCTGCGGCACGGACGGAAACGGCGGCCGGGCGGTCGGCAACTGGTCAAAAAACACCTTGTAAAACGGGTCGCTGAACGGGCCGAGGTTCATGGCCGCCCGGCGCGGCGGCAGATTCTCCACGGCCGCGATGATCGCCAGCGACTCGGGACGCTGAAAGAATTCGAGCAGTCGCAAAGCCTCTTGCGGATGGCGGCTCTGAGCGAACGCCGCTACCAGCCAGCCGCCCTGGGCGCTACCGGATCTGCCGGTCGCGGGCCCGGCCGGGATCACGGCCGTGCCATAATGGACGTTCCACTGAAAGTTCGGGTTCAGCCGCTCCAAGTTGCCGCGCTCGTACGGGCCGCCCATGAGCATGCCCAGTCGGCCCTGGACGAACAGACTGTCCACTACTTCACCGCTCATGCTGGCCATGCCGGGCGGGCAGACGTCGTGCCGGGTGATCAGATCGCAGAGGAACTGAAACGCCTCGCGAGCCGCGGGATCCTCGCCGGCTGTACTGCGCGTGCCTTGCTCGTTGAGGATGTGTCCGCCGTTGGCGACCAGGAAGTTGCCCAGGGCGTCGTAGGCGGCGTTCCACTCGTTATTCGTGGGCATGGCCAGGCCGTACCGCTTGCGGGGCTTGTCCTGGATGCGCTGTGCGGCAGCGACCAGTTCGTCCCAGGTCGCAGGCGGACCCGTCAGACCCGCTTCCCGAAACAAACCGAAATGGTAGAACAGCACGCGGCAGTCTGTTCCGAGCGGCACGGCCCATTGCTTGCCGTCGATCCGGCAGAAGTTCCACAACCCTTCCCAGTAATCCGCGGGCTGGATGACGTCGGACCGGCTGATGAACTCGTCGAGCGGTTGGAGATAGCCCGCCCCGGCCCACATCCGCAGCGTGGGCGTGTTTACCCGGGCCACGTCGGGGCCGGTGCCTCCACGGACGCTGAGGAGAACCTGCGTGTCGTAGCTTTCAAACGCGATCTGGCGGGCGACCACCTCGATGTCGGGGTTGGCCTCCATGAACCGGCGGATCACGGTGGCTTCGCCGGCCTCCCAGATCTGCGCCTGCGTGACCGGCGTGGCGTAAACCAGCCGAATCCGCCGCTGCGTAGTCTGGGCGCGGGCGCTGCCGGCGAGAACCGCCCCGCAGAGAAAGACCACCAAATAACCGCGCGCGTGTTTCATAGGCGGACTGCCCAGTGTCGGGGTTGGGCGACCAAAAAGCAAGCCGCCCCGCGACCGGTTCTCTCGCGCATTAAAACAATTTAATCGTACTGAAAAACGCACCAGGGCTGGTCGGCGGCCGCCTGGCGCGCGGGCAATGCATCCCCCGCTCATCTGCTCGCCAGTTCCCGGCCGTCCGGATACACTTGACCGGTGCGTGCGAGCCGGCGCGCCGGCATTGTCGTGTGAACCTGCGGTTCGGGGATGCACCTGAGATGAGCACACTGATCGGTCTCGACATCGGAACGACCACGATCTGCGGCGTGGCCATCAAGCCGGCCGGTGAACGGATCGCCTCGGTGGAGCGGCCGAACGACTCCGGCGCGACGGATCTGCCCCCGGGCCGGGCCGAGCAGCAGCCGCAGCGGATTCGAGAGCGAGCGGTGGAAGTGTTGCGCGAACTGAACGCTCGCGTGGGCGACCTGCGCGAGAGCGTCAGCGCCATCGGCCTGACCGGTCAGATGCACGGCATGCTGTGCGTGGACGGCGAGAACCGCCCGCTCACGAACCTGATCACTTGGCAGGATGGTCGCTGTCTGGAGCCGTCGACGAGCGGCGGGAGCTGGCTGGACGAAATGCGGCAGCGCGTCAGCCCGCGGGCGTGGGAGGCGTGCGGCTGCGAGCCGGCCAGCGGTTTTCTCGGCAGCACGCTGTTTTGGATGAGTCGCCGGGACGCCGTTCCCGCCGAAACCGACCGCGTCTGCTTCATCCATGACTGGCTGGGCGGCCTGTTTACCGGCCAACGACCGGTGACCGATCCGAGCGACGCCGCCAGTTCGGGCCTGTTCGACCTGGCCCGGATGCGGTGGCATGCCGAGGTGATCCGCGAATTGGGACTGCCCGAGAAGTTCCTTCCGCCCGTGCGCGAGTCGGGCGAGATAATCGGCGGCCTGTCGGCGGAGATGGCCGGCGCGACCGGCATCGCGGCGGGCACGCCGGTGTGCAACGCGGTGGGCGACAACCAGGCCAGTGTGGTAGGCAGCATCGCCGACGCGGCCTGTTCGGTGCTGATCAACCTGGGCACCGGTGGTCAGATCAGCTGGGCGATTCCGGAGTTTCGGCGCGAGCCGGGCATGGAGACACGCTACCTGCCTTGGGGCGCCGGTGAGTTGCCCGGCGGATTCCGCGGCCGGTTCATGCTGGTGGGAGCGTCGCTGTGCGGCGGGCGGGCGTACGCGTGGCTCAACGACGTCGTGCGGGATTGGCTGGCGGTGTTCGGCCAGACGCTCGACCGTGAAAAGGTATACGCGCGGCTGAACGAACTAGCCGCGATCACCGCTCCCGACTGTGAAGGCTTGTCCGCCGTCACCACGTTCGCCGGCACGCGGGCGGATCCAGACCTGCGGGGGGCAATTACCGGTATCGCGCTGAACAACTTCACGCTCGGCAACGTGGCCCGGGCGATCCTCACCGGCATGGTGGACGAACTCTGCTCGATGTACGACGCGGTGGGCGGGCGAAGCGGTTGCCGGCATACCTGGGCGGTGGCTTCGGGCAACGCCATCCGCAAGAACCCGCTGCTGACCGGCATCATCGGCGCCCGCACGGGATGCCCCGTTCGGATTCCGCGGCATCGCGAGGAGGCGGCGTTCGGGGCGGCCTTGCTGGCCGGCGTGGGGACGGGCGTCTGGACCGACCTCGACCAGGCCGGGCGGGTGATCCAGTACACGTGACGCGAACACCGCTCCGCATCCCGCGAAAATGTTCGTCGAAGAGAAAGAAATACCGCCTGCGGCTGAGTAGACACCGTGCATTGACAGGAACTTCGCCCTCGTCTAGCTTGGGCCCGTTTGTTTGTATTTGTTTTGAAACGTTTTAAGGATCTGGCCCCATGATCACCGTGCACTTGATTTTCAACGCCCACATCGACCCCATCTGGCTGTGGCCCTGGCAGAGCGGGCTCGACACGCTGCTGGCCACCTGTCGCAGCGCGTGCGATCGGCTGGATGCTCATCCCGATGTGCACTTTTGCCGCGGCGAAGCGTGGGCCTATCGCGAGATCGAGCGGATGGATCCGCAACTGTTTGCTCGCATCCGCAAGCACATCGACGAGGGACGCTGGCACATCGTCGGCGGCTGGTGGCTGCAGCCCGATTGCAACGGTCCGGCCGGCGTGGGTTTCGAGCAGCAGATCAGTCTGGGCAAGGAGTACTTCCAGGAGAAGTTCCGGCTCTTCCCGCGCTGCGCGTTCAACGTGGACAGCTTCGGTCACGCCGCCACGCTGCCGGGCATGATGCGAGCCGCCGGTCAGGATCGGTACGTCTTCATGCGGCCGCAGGAGCATGAGATGGATCTGCCCGGCCGCGTGTTCCGGTGGCGCGGCTACGAGAACGGCCCCGAGGTCACCGCGTTCCGCATCGCCAAAGCCTACACGACGCGAAACATCACCGCCGAGCACATCCTGGCCGCCTGCGAAGGGCTGCCGGCGGGTGTTCAGCACACCATGTGCTTCGTAGGCTTCGGCGATCACGGCGGGGGACCGACGGAAGGCCAGATCGCCTGGTGCCGGGAACACATGGACAAGATTCCCGGCGTCAAGCTGGTGTTCTCGCACGTGGATGCGTTTTTCGACGCCATTGCTGATCAGATTCCCAACCTGCCGGTGGTCACCGGGGAGCTGCAGCATCACAGCATCGGTTGCTACTCCGTGCATCGGCCCGTCAAGGTGGGCGTGCACAACGGCGAGGATCGGCTCGTACAGGCCGCTGTCGTGCATCGCCAGGATCCCCATCCCGAACCGCAGACCGAAGAGCGGCTCAAGGAGGCGTGGCGCTGGATCTGCTTTGGGCATTTCCATGACACGTTCGGCGGAACGTGCATTCCGTCGGCGTACGAGCAGGTGCACGCTCAACTCGGCTATGCGTACGCCGTGGCCGATGAGACCATCCAGCACGGCATGCGGCGGATCATGGGCAAGCTCCCGGACGATTCGCTCCAGCGCATCGTGCTGCTGAATGCGTCGAACGCTGCGTACGAGGGGCCGGCTTACCACGAGCCGTGGCTCGAGGCTTCGCATTGGCAGCCTCACTGGCGGCTGCTCGACGAGCAGGGCAAGGTTGTACCGCATCAGCGCATGCTGTCCGAGGCACTCGTTCCCGACGATTACCTGTTCTTCCTGCGGCTGGTGTTCCCGATCAAGCTGGGGCCGGGCGAGCTGCGCGTTTTGCGAATCGATACCGAGACCGGCAAGAACAAGCCGTATCCGGAGATCGCCTCTCGCGTGAAGACGTCGCCGTCGCGGATTGAGAACGACGTCCAGGTGGCGGTGGCGTTGGAGCCGTCGCGGATCGAGTTCGCCGAACGGTCGTTGCCGCTGCCCATGCTGGAGATGGTGGAAGATCTGACGGACACGTGGACGCATGAGGTGGACCGCTACAGCCAGAAGGTCCTCGCCCGGCCGGTGGTGACCCGCGCCGAAGTGCTCGACTCCGGCCCGCTCATGGCCTCGCTGCAGGTCAAGGGCAAGATCGGCGAGAGCGAGCTGGTGACCGAGTATCGCGTGTTCGCGGGCGAGCCGTTCATCGAGTACCACGTGCGGGTGTACTGGAACGAGCGGCACAAGCTGCTGAAGCTCACGTTGCCGTTGCCCGGCGAGATGGGCGAGCGCATCGACGGGATCCCCGGCGGCGAGCTGGTGCGCCAGCCGGACGGCAAGGAACGGCCGGTGACCGATTTCACGCTGATCCCGCTGGCCGACGGTACGAACTACGGCATCGTGCTTCCTCACGCGTACGCGCTTGATGCGAGCGGCGACAAGGTGCGCATCACGCTGCTCCGCAGCCCGAAGATGGCCCATCACTGGCCGTTCGCGGGCCAGGGGCCGCGGGCCGTCTACGCTGACCAGGGGCGTCACGAGTTCGTCTTCCGGTTCTTCTGCGGGCCGCAAGTCACGACGCAACTGCTCGCGAAGCACGCGTCCATGCTGCACCATCCGCTGGTGAGCGCTGACCTGACTCGTGGTATGCCGCCCCAGGAACTCGCGCCGTACATCGCGACGAACATGGCGACGTGAGGGGAAGACTTGAGGCTTGAGACTTGAGTCTTGAGGCTTGAGTGCGGAATCGCTGACAACGGACTACGGACAACGGACCAACCCCATGACTTCGCGTGAACTCATGCTTCGCACGCTTCGGTTCCAGCCCACGCCCCGGCCGGCCCGGGATCTGTGGACGCTGCCTTGGGCCGAGCGCAAATACCCGGCTGAACTTGCGGCCATCCGCCGCGATTTTCCCTCCGACATCGCGTATCCCTACGACGTGATCCGTTTTCCCGAGGTGAACGGGATGCGCGGCGATCCCTACGCCGTCGGCACCAGCGTCGACGAGTGGGGCTGCGAGTTCGTCAATCTCCAGGAGGGCGTCATCGGCGAGGTGAAACATCCGCTGGTGCAGGACTACGACACCGATCTCGACAAGGTGCGGCCGCCGTGGGAGTGGGCGAAGATGCCGCTCGACGACGTGCACCGGCTCTGCGAGAAGACCGACAAGTTCATGGGGTCGGTCCTGTGCTTCCGGTTGTTCGAGCGGATTCAGTTCCTGCGGGGCACGGAGAACGTGTACATCGATCTCATGGAACAACCTGCGGGTTTCCTGAAGATGGTCGAACGGGTGCACGAATGGAACCTGGCGATGATCGACGCCTGGGTGAAAACGCCCGTGGATTTTATCGTCGGCATGGATGACTGGGGCTCGCAGCGCAGCCTGCTCATCAACCCGCGCTTGTGGCGCGAGTTCTTCAAGCCCATGTATGCCGAGTACGCCCGCCGCATCAAGCAGGCCGGCAAGTTCGTGTTCTTCCACTCCGATGGCTACATCTTCGACATCTACGAGGACCTGATCGAAATCGGGTTTGATGCCGTCAACTCGCAATTGTTCTGCATGGACATCGAGGAGATCGGCCGGCGGTTCAAAGGCCGGCTGACGTTCTGGGGTGAGATCGATCGGCAGCACATTCTGCCCTCGCCCGACGTGCAGCAGACTCGCGATGCCGTTCGACGTGTGGCCCGGGCCCTGTACGACGGGAACGGTGGCGTGATCGCCCAGTGCGAGTTCGGCGCGGGGGCTCGGCCCGAGAATGTGCGAGCCATGTTTGAGGAGTGGGACCAGGTTTGAGAAAGAAAAGACGCGGCGACGCGGAGACACGACGACGCGGCGGGGAGAAGCGGGCGGAAACGCCGGCTGATTACGGTTCGCGGGGAATGCTCACGTGGAACGTCGTGCCGTCCTCAGCGGTGCTGGTGAACCAGGCGCGTCCTTTGAGATAACGCTCGGTGAGCAGCTTGATGCTGTAGGTGCCCAGGCCTCGTCCACGGCCCTTGGTCGAGAACGAGCGCTGGAAGACCTGTAGCTGCACGTCGCGGGGCATCTCGCCCGGATTGTGCACCGAGAACTCCACCGTATGGTCCACCGCTTTGCAGCCGATCACCACCTTCTGTCCGGGTTCGATCGCTTCCAGTGCGTTCTTGACCATGTTGCCCAGCACGCGCATGAGCAGCACGTCGTCGCTCATGAATTCCACGTCGGCCGATTCGGGATGAACCACGAGCTGGCGATTCTCGGCCACCGGGTGCTCGCGGAAGTTCTGCACGACGGCGTCGATGAGCCGGCCGCTGCGCACCGGTTCGATCCGGGGCTGCATCTCGCCGTTCTCGGCATCGTTCAGGCATCGCTGGGCGTTGATCTCGTCGGCCAGCCGATGCACGAGCATGCTGATGGACTCGGCAGCCTCGGCGGCCAGCTCGCCCTGCGGCGACCGCCGGAGCACGGCTGAATAGGCCACGATGCCGGTCGCCACGTTCAGCAAGTCGTGGAAGAACACGCGCTCCAGGGCCTGACGCCGCTTCTCGCTGCTGATGTCGGTCAGGACCAGCATGGTGAAGCTTTCGCCGTTGATCCGGATGGGCGTGCCGGCCACGCGAACGTCGATGGCGCGGCCGGTGCTGCGCTGGGTCAGGCGGCACTCCTGGACGCTCTGTTCGCCACGGCGGCAGAAGCTGATCACACGATTGGCCCCGCAACCCTCACACACGTCCGTCGTGCCGCAGCTCCCGTTGTCCAGGTCGAAGGCATGGGGGCAATCGAGTAACTCGCCCGGCGCCCGGCCGTACACCGGCTCCAGGCTCTCCAGTCCCAGCATCTCGGTCAGATGGCGATTGGCGAACACCACCTGCCGCCGCTCGTTCAAAATGAGCACGACGTGCGGGAGCGCATTGAGAACGCTGGTGACGTCCGGTGCGTCCTGAAACGCCCGAATCTGCCTCTGGAGTGTCGCGTCCAAAGGACGTGCCGGAAAACCGTACAGCGGGCTGACCATGCTTGCGGGAACTCCTGACCGGACACAGGCGGCGAACCCCGACCGACCGAAAACCGTCAAACCGGATCCTTCCGGCCCGTCTGGCTCGATTTCAATAAACCCTACCTAACCGGCTTTCCGTTTTCAATGATACGATTTCCTTCCCGTGTTTCGCTGCAATGGCATGGGCGATTTCGGGCGCATGGTTGAAATTGTGGCGCATCCACCGTTCACCGGCCTCCCGCGCGCCGGCCCCAGTGGCGTTAATCGTCATCGTCGTCGGGCGGTTCGAACAGGGCCTCGCCTGCCCGCCCGACGAGCAGCGGTCGACCCAGCAGGCGGATATCGGCCACCAGAAGCTTGTGGTCCGAAGCTTGTGTGGGCACCGTGAAGATGCGTTCGGCTTTCACGTTGCCCTTTGTAAAGACATGGTCCAGCTGCAGGTTTAGTCCCTCGCCCTGGAAGGTCGGTTCGGTCGATCCCGCCCACGCCATGCGGCGATTGATGGTCGCGTGCTCGATCGAGAACGGCAGAGCGTTAAAGTCGCCGGCCAGAATCAGGTCATCGTCCCAGCGCGGGATTCGTCTGAGCAGGTCGTTCACCTCCTGCATTCGTTCCGTGTTGGTGACCAGGATCTGGTCGATGGACGACCAGTCGGTGCTCGTGAGGTGCACACAGATGATACGGAGCTCCGAGTCGTCCCATAGATCGATTTCGGCCGTGATCCCATAGTGCCGGCCCGTGCCGGCGCGGAGATAGCGGACGTCTTCCAACTCGCCGCGAGCCAGAATGGCCACCTGCTCGTCCGTGCTGCCCGGCTCCGGGGTGGGTGTGGCCACGACGTACATGCCGAGCAGCCGCGCGATGGTCTGGGCCTGGTCTGGGCCGGGCGAAACGAGATTTCCTGACTCGACCTCCTGGAGGCAGATGATGTCCGGATCGAGCGCGCGCAGCTCGGCGGCGATGATTCCGGCCCCTGCCTGTGTGCCGTGCACGTTCCAGGTCACGAGGCGAAGCGTCGGCCCTTCGAACGCCGCACAGCCGGTGGCGGACAGAAACACCCCCGCCAGGGCGGCCAAGCGTAACGGCAGTACACAACGAAGACGAGCCATCACCGCTTCAGATCGAAGTGTACGCAGGCGACCTCGGGTAGTGTGGCATCATTCAGCGTCAGACCGAGCCCCGGAGCGTCCGGCAGGCGGCAACGTCCGTCGCGCATGCGGTAACCGTCCGTACCCACGGCCTTGCAACTCAGCGGGTCTTCCTCGGCCCGGTAAAAGTTCGGGATGGCCCGGCCGACCTGTAATTGGAGGTAGAATCCGAAGAGCGAGCCCCAGTTGTGCGGGGCGATCATCGCGCCGTGCGGGCGAGCCATGGCCGCTTCGGCGAGAATGTCTTCGAATCCGAACAGATTCATGTCGCCCTGAAGGATGTCCACCGCCCGGGCCTCCACCCAGCTCTGCATCTCGGCGGGCAGACGCTTGTTCTCGCCGTCGGCGATCAGCGTATTGAGCCCCAGTTCGCGAATGAACGCCTTGAGCTCGAGATACTTGGGCACGTCTTCGGTGAACATCTCCTCGATGAACGCGATGTTCAGATCGGCCGTGTCCTGGACGAATCGTCTGGTACGTGCGAAGTCGTAGCCGTCGTTGGCGTCCACACCGATCAGCACGTCGGGGCCCACATGCTTGCGGATGAGCCGCACGACTTCGAGATCGCGCTGGTAGCCTTCCTCGGCCAGCATCCACAGCCGTCCGCGTCCGATCTTGACCTTGAACGCCCGGTGGCCGCGGGCCAAGGACATATCCAGTTCGCGTTTGAACTCGTCGGGCCAGTTCTGCAGGTGCGGCGGCCGAAGGTCGGTGAAGTAGATGGAGCCGTCGTAGACGGGCACCTCGGCATCGACGTCCGGATCGGACGGATTGCGGAGCAGTTGCCAGACGGGCTTTTCGAGGATCTTGCCCACGAGATCCCACACCGGCGCGGTGTAGCGGGCGAGCGGGCCGGTGACCTTGCGGGCATCCCGGTCGAAAAAGTCCAGCGGGCTCTTGCCCAGCAACTGGGCGCACTCGTTGGCGCCGGACCACGACGTGCCGAAACCGTCGATGCCCGCGTTGGTGTGGACGCGCAGGACGCGGTCAGCGCTCTCGGGACCGTGATCGTGACGGTAAGAGTTCTTGCCCACGTGTTTGGGACGCGTGAGTTTCAGCTCGAAGCTGGTTACCCGCGTGATCTTGATATCCCGCGGCAGGTCGGCCGCCCACGCGAAGCGTTCCGTCATGGTGTTCACCGCTGCCGTCGCCGCCGCCGATGCGGCCAGGAAATCCCGTCTGCGCATGCTGGTCACCTCACTCGTTATGGCGGTTGGACGTCCGCCCGCCGCTACGGGGACTACTGTACACCAGTCCTGCCGGCAAGTCCCGCTCTCCCTATAATGGGGCGTGGATCGATCGACGCTGACAAGCGGGATCTGGATCGAGAAACGGTGGGATCCGGCGGCCAACCGCACCGATCACGAGCGGCGGATTCACGAGATCGGCCGGGAGATCCTGGAGCGAGCCCGGGCCGCCGAGCCGTCCATTCTGTCGCGGGAGGGCTGGTCCGAGCGACTGCAGGAGTGGGTTTTGGCCGACGCCCGCCGCCGTGTGCAACTCTTTCGTTTCGTCGACGTTTTTCCCACACTCGAAACCGATGGCGACATCATCGAGCACCTGGACGCGTACTTGCGCCCAGTCAGCGAGCGGTCGGCTTGCGACCGGCCGGGTTTAACCCGGCCGTCTCCTTGGAACGTGGCACTACGCACCGCCGCCTCAAACCGGCTCATTCGATCGCGCTTGGCCGCGTTCATCCGGTCGCAGGTGGAGCGGATGGCTCACAAGTTCATCGCCGGGGAAACCGCGGATGAGGCCATCGCCACCGTGCGGCGGCTGCGCGAGCGCGGCATGGGTTTCACCATCGACATTCTCGGCGAGGCATGTTCGAGCGACGCTCAGGCTGACTGGTATGCCGGCCGCTGCTGCGAGACCATCGAGGCGCTGGCCGAGGCCGCCCGATCGTGGCCCCCGGTCGAGTCGATCGACGGCCCGCCGGCGTCCGGCATCCCTCGCGTCAATCTCTCGCTCAAGCTCAGCTCACTGTCGCCGCATTTCGATCCCATCCACCCGGACCGTGCGATCGGGGCTGTACTCGATCGACTGCGTCCCATCGTGCGGCTGGCCGGCCGCGTGGGCGCGTTCATCAATGTCGATGTCGAGCAACACCAGCTCAAGGATTTGACCTTCGCCGCATTCAAGCGGTTGCTCGTCGAGCCCGAGTTCAACAGCACGCCCGACGTGGGCATCGTCATTCAGGCGTATCTCAAGAGCGCGGTGCACGATTTCGAGGATCTGTTGGCGTGGGTGCAACGCCGCGGCACGCCTGTGTCGGTGCGGCTGGTCAAAGGTGCGTACTGGGATCATGAGATCGTGCAGGCGGTCCAGCGTGGATGGCCTATCCCCGTTTTGACCGAGAAGTGGCGATGTGACGACCAATACGAATCACTCGCCCGCATGCTGTTGGACCATCGGCAGTGGCTGCGGCCGGCGTTCGCCAGTCACAACGTGCGCAGCTTGGCCGCCGCGATCGCCTACGCCCAGCAGATCGACGCGCCTCCCGGCGATTTCGAGATTCAAACGCTGTTCGGGATGGGGGATCCGCTCAAGCAGGCCGTGGCCGGTCTGGGCTACCGTCTGCGCATCTACACGCCGTATGGGCCCATGATCCCGGGCATGGCGTATCTCATCCGCCGACTGTTGGAGAACACGGCCAACGAGTCGTTCGTGCGGGCGACGTTCAGCGTGCACCAGCCGCCTGACGTGCTGCTGGCCAATCCCGCCGAGACTCAACCCGCGTCACGGCCTGTGCCCCGGGCGGTGGCCATCGATCCCGAGGAGTCGTCCATGATGACGCCGTTTGAACTGGAACCCATGGCGGATTTTTCCCGCGAGGAAGCGCGCGAGTCGATGCGGCACGCTCTCGCCCAGGTGCGCGGACGGTTCGGCCGAACGTATCCGCTGGTCATCGATGGACGGGAGGTCGAATCATCGCATCTGTTGGATTCGGTCAATCCTTCACAGTCCGACGAGATCGTGGGGCGGGCGCACGCGGGCCAGGCCGAGCACGTGGACCAGGCGGTGAAGGCGGCACGCTCGGCGTTCGAACGGGAATGGTCGCAGACCTCCGCCCGCCAGCGAGCCGAGCTGCTGGGTCGGGCCGCCGAGATCATGCGACGCCGGCGCTACGAGCTGGCGGCGTGGATCGCGTTCGAGTCGGGCAAGCCGTGGAGGGAAGCCGACGCCGACGTGTGCGAGGCCATCGACTTCTGCCGGTTCTACGGACGCGAGATGCGTCGGCTGGAGGACCGCCCACGGCAGCGCGACGTGCCCGGCCAGAGCAACGTCTACGTGTACGAGCCTAAGGGTGTCGTGGCGGTGATCGCGCCGTGGAACTTCCCGCTGGCCATCCTGGCTGGGATGACGTCGGCAGCACTGGCCGCGGGCAACACCGTCGTCATGAAGCCGGCCGAGCAGAGCCCGGTCATCGCCGCGCAGTTCATGAACATTCTGTCCGAGGCCGGCTTCCCGCCGGGCGTGGTCAACTATCTGCCGGGGGCGGGCGAGATCGTCGGGGCCGGCCTGGTCGAGCATCCCGACGTCGATGTGATCGCCTTCACCGGCTCGCGCGACGTCGGTGTGCAGATTTACGAGCAGGCGGGCAAATGGCGGCCCGGCCAGCGCGGCCTCAAGCGGGTGATCGCCGAGATGGGCGGCAAGAACGCCATCATTGTCGATGCGGACGCCGATTTGGACGAGGCGGTGGCGGGCGTGATCGTTTCGGCATTCGGCTACGCGGGGCAGAAGTGCTCGGCGTGCTCGCGCTTGATCGTGCACGGCGGCATACACGACCGCTTTCTGGAGCGGCTCGTCGAGGCGGCACGGGCGGTGATCGTCGGACCGGCCGAGCAGCCCGACACCGTGTTGGGACCGGTGATCGACCAGGAAAGCCGCGAGCGAATCCTCGGCTATATCGAGCGGGGCCGGCGGGAAGGGCGGCTGGTCTACCAGGGGGATGTGAGCGACCTCGCGCAGCGCGGCTACTTCGTGCCGCCGGCCATCTTCGCCGACGTGCCGCCCCATGCGTGCATCGCTCAGGAAGAAATCTTCGGTCCGCTCGTGGTCGTGCTGATCGCCGACAACTTCGACCACGCGCTGGAGATCGCCAATGGGACGCCCTACGCTCTGACCGGCGGCGTGTTCTCACGGCATCCCGCGCACATCGAACAGGCCAAGCGCAAGTTTCGTGTGGGCAATCTCTACATTAATCAGCGGATCACCGGGGCATTGGTCGATCGCCAGCCGTTCGGCGGCCTGGCCATGAGCGGCGTCGGCACGAAGGCCGGCGGCCCCGACTACCTGCTGCAATTCCTCCAGCCACGGACCATCACGGAGAACACGTCGCGTCACGGCTTCACGCCGGAGCTGGTGGCATCCGCCGTCACGGGCGAGGGTGCGTAGCGCCGTGTTGTGCTCTTGTGGTGCACGCTTCCAGCGTGCGCGTGCAGCCAGGATGTCTGCACCACAACACCGACCCACGCGCGAAAGTGTATTACATTCGTCACGTAGGCCGGAGCCGGGCAGGATGTCCCCCCCCGAGTTACTGCATCAAGCGGGCGACGCGGTTGCGGGCATGAATGAGTCGGCCCATCTCCGTCCAACTGGGATCGCGAACGGTCAGGCGACGGACAACATCATTCAACAGCGTTACGGTGACACGATCGCGCCAGAACTGCTCGACCTCGTCGAACTGGGCGGGCTCGGTCGGAAGGGCGTCGGTTTGCAGCCAGTTCATCGGTTGTCCGATGGCCTGACCCATGGGACCGGTGACCCAGGCGAGCGATCGCCAGGCGAAGGCGGCCATCTCGGCGTCGCTGCCGCGCACGGCGGCCAGGAGGAGCGGACCGGCTTCGACTCGCCCGAGATGCAGCAGGCCGGTCGCGGCACCGATTCGCCGCCACGGTTCCTCGGATCGGGCCGCCTCATCGAACCAGTCGCACAGTCGGGTGTCGCGGTCGGACATGCGGGCGGCGTACATCATGAGCGTGGCGCGAACGGAATCGTCGGGCCCGGCGTCCGCCCGGGCCTGTAGCATGGGCAGGAACTCGGCATCGCCCAAGCGCATGGCGGCGTAGCCGGCGGCCTCCAGTTCCTCGCGGCTGCCCGGGGCGTCCAGCGTCTGCCGCACGAGTTCGGCCAGCCGCCAGTCCCGTTCCGCGCCGATGCGATGCAGTGTCTTCACACGCTCCGGGGCGGCCATGCTCCCGAACCGCTTGTACACCGCATACGTGCGTGCGTGGTCGGCGATGGCCTTCCCCGCCATCACGACGCCGGGCAGGATAATACACGCCCCCAGCCCCCACAGCAGCATGCGTTTCATGATGCGTTCGGACTCCATCGTCCTGCCGTTATACCGCATGCGTGCCCAATCGCAAACCATACCGAGCTGATGGCTATCTTTGATTTTCCCGGAGACGAGGGTATAACCACCACCGCTCGATGGTTCCCGCATGAAGTCTGGCTGGGATGAAGGGGTTTGCCCGTCATTCCTGTGTTCGCGTCAGGAGGATCGGATGGAAGTCATCATCTGCGACAACTACGAGAACATGAGCAAGCTGGCGGCCGGCATCATTCGCCAGCAGTTGTTGATCAAACCCAACAGCGTGTTGGGGTTGGCCACCGGATCCACGCCCATCGGCACGTACAAGGAGCTGGTCCGGCTGCACAAGGAGGAGGGGCTCGATTTCTCGCAGGTCGTGACGTTCAACCTGGACGAGTATCTCGGGTTGCCGCCGTCGCATCCGCAGAGCTACCGCTACTTCATGGACCAGAATCTGTTCAAGCACATCAACATTCCACCAGGCAACATCCACGTGCCGTACGGCCACGCCGAGTCGGTGATGGAGTTCTGCGCGTGGTACGAGGCGCAGATCGTGGCCGCGGGCGGGATCGACATTCAGTTGTTGGGCATCGGCGGCGACGGCCACATCGCGTTCAACGAGCCCGGGTCGTCGCTCGGTTCGCGCACGCGTCTCAAGACACTGACCGAGCAGACCATCAAGGACAATGCACGGTTCTTCTCGAACGCCGACGAGGTGCCGCGGTTCGCCATCACCATGGGCGTGGGCACCATCCTGGAAGCCCGGCGCATCATCTTGCTGGCCAGCGGGCGGTCGAAAGCGGCCATCGTGGCCGAAGCCATCGAAGGTCCCATCACGTCGCAGGTGACCGCCAGTGCGTTGCAGATGCACCGCGACGTGGTGGTCATCCTCGATGCCGACGCGGGAGCCAAGCTTAAGCGGGCGGACTACTACCGGTGGGTCTACGAGCAGAAGAAGCGCCTCGTGCCGCAGATGATCGGCCACGCCTGAGTGCGCCGTCCATCGTTGCGGTGAACGACAGCCAAGAGGCCGAATGACGAAATCACATATTCGTCATTCGGCCTTCGTCATTCGTCATTCGCTCGTCACCCGACCGACCGCGCCAGCCGTTCGCTCTGGGCGACCACCTCGTCGGCTCGCCAGTCCGTGTCCCGCAGGACGGCGCCGTCGCGCCCGGCTTGCCGGGCCTCGGCCTGGCGACGCACGAGGTCGGCATGCGTGGTGAGGTAACGCAGGCTGTGTCCGCGGAACTGCTCGACGGTCTCGAAGCCGTGCCGCTCCATGAACGCGGTCAATGCCTCGCGCATGCGCCGAACGAGCGCGTAGCCGTGCTTCATGACGCCGGTACAGACCTGGATGGTGTCAGCCCCGAGCAGAATGAACTGGGCGGCGTCCTCGCCAGACTCGATCCCACCCAGCCCGCTGATGGTGCGGTCGGGAAACTCGTCGCGGCGGAGGCGGCTGAGCTCGGCCACCATGCGCAGGGCGATCGGACGCACCGCCTTGCACGAGTAGCCGCCCGGCGTGCTGTAACCCTCGACCGTCGGCTCGGGTCGGAGCGTCTCCAGGTTCACTCCCATGATGCACAGGAGCGTATTAATGGCACTCAAGCCCGAGCAGCCGGCCTGCAGCGCCGCCCGACCCGGATCCTCGATGCGCGTGATGTTCGGCGTGAGCTTGGCCCAGACGGGCACCTTGGCCACCGACATCACCCACTCGCACACCTGTCGCGTGATCTCGGGGTCCTGGCCCATGGCCGAGCCCATCTTCCGCTCGGGCAATCCGTGCGGGCACGAGAGGTTCAACTCCAGCGCGTCCACGCCCGTCTCCTGGACGCGCTGGACGATCTCAATCCAGGCATCGCGGTTGCATTCTTCCATGATCGAGGCGATCACCACCTGGTCGGGGTAGCGCTCCTTGAGCCAGCGGAACTCGCTCAGCCAGGTGGAGAACGCCCGGTCGCTGATCAGCTCGATGTTCTCCCAGCCGTAAATCTCGTCCGTCCCTTCGGCTCGCAACCGGGCGTAGCGGGGAGCCACGTTGATGATCCGCTCGGCCCGCAAGCAGCAGGTCTTGGTCACCACCGCCCCCCAGCCCTCGTCGAACGCCTTGGCGATCACGTTGGCGTTCGTGCTGGGCGGCCCCGAGGCGATCAGGAAGGGGTTGGGCAGGTTCAAACCGTTCACGCAAACCGAAAGATCAGCCAACTCAGCACACTCCTCCGAAAAACACGATGGGTTGGAAACCGGGAGCGGTAACCAGGGGAACGTCAGCGGGCTTCCGTGCTCCCGACCGAATCGAGCCAGTATAGCCCTGATGCCAGCGGTTGTGTACGCCGGGAGGCCGTGTGTCCGTGCGTGGATCGGCTGGATGCTCGGACACCCGCTCCTGGATGATCTACAGCATGACTGAATGTGAATTGTGAATCGGCCCGAACGCGGGCGCGGCGAATCGATTCGCAGGCGGGCGTGGCTGCCGTGCCCGTACACGTCCAACTCCAATGGGGGGGCCGGCAAGCCGATGACTCGGATACGGGAGCGCTGGCGGAACGCGCAAAGCGAACCGGGCGTCCGATAAGCCACGGGCGGCCATCGATGCCGCGCAGCCCGCCGACGGTCCTGCCGGTCGTGGCCAACGGGAGATCAGCGATGCCGTTCATCGGATATTTCGGGGACCGCTCGACGCCTGCTCGATGGATGACCACTGGCGCGGTGACGGTCGCGCTCATGCTCCTGGTCGTCGGCTGCACGCCGCCGGCGGCGACGCCGAACGGACCTCGCCAGTCTGCGCAGGATCTGCCGCTCAACGAAGAACACAGCGAGATCGAGGAACAGATCCGCGACTTTGTCGAATTTTTCCGTTCCACCGTCGAGCAAGCGGCCATGGAGCTGGAACGCAAGGCGGCCACGCCCGACGAACGGCGAGCGGCCATCCTGTTTCGCGTGCGCATGCTCCAGATGGCCCGGGACGCGGCGGCTGAACCCGACCCCAGAGAAGCGCTCCTGGACCTGTGGGCGCTGAGCCAGCGAATGCTCGATTACGTCACCACCGGTGCCGGCCGATCCACGTTCGGCGAGCGACAGGCGGTGGCCGTCGCAGCGGCCCGGTCCATCCACAGCGCCATCGAGGATTTGGCCCGTCGATGCGTGATCGAGGACTCGTTCGAGCACGCTCAGCAGACCGTCAAGGCGTATGCCTCCGAACACCCCATGCAGGGCGACTTCTCGCATCCTCCAGCTCGCGACCTGAGCGATGACCCCCGAGGCGAGGCATTGCAACAGTTGGTGGGGCTCCCGCTGGCACCGCTGACCGCGCTGGCGGGCGTGGGCCGCACACCGGATTCGATTCGATCGGTCTCGCGATCGGTCGAACGTTTTGCCGAGGTTGCCGAGGGTTTTCCGGCCAACGCCCGATGGGAGTTGCAACTGCTCGGGATGAATCTTCTCGAGTTGCCGCAGGTCACGTCCACGGTGGCCAGCATGGAGCGGCTGTCGCAGAGCTCGACCACGCTGGCGGCCAACTCTGCCGAGATCGCCCGCATCGCCGAGCAGATGCCGGCCAATTTGCGCTGCGAGGCAGAACAGCTTCTCGATCGCGTGGATGCATCACAGCCTGAGCTGCGCGGCACGCTTGCCGAAGCGACCCGCGTGGCCGAGACCGTGTCGCGGGCCGGCGAGCAGGTGCGCCGTAGTGCCGCGCAGATCACCGAGACCGTGGATCACGTCCGCGACGCGTCGCAGGCTCTGGAAAAGACCGCGTATGCCGTGACGCAGACGGCTCACGAGATTCTCAAGTTCATTCCTGCCTCGATGAAGGACGCCGACGGCCAGATCATCGGTGGCCAGCCCGAGGCTCCGGCTACCGCGCCGGCCGACGACACGTCGTTCAGCTTCCAAGCGGTCGGCAGAAGCGCCGAGTCGCTGGGCGTGACGGTGGACAAGCTCCGCGCCCTGGTGGCAGATATTCGGCCCTTGCTCGACGACGGGAGCGTCTCGCGTGAGATCGCTGCGGTCATCGATCATGCGTCCAAGCGGGCCGCCCAGCTGTTGATTCTGACCATCGGGCTGCTGGTCGGGTATCGCCTGCTGACGCACCGGCTTTCGCGTCGCAGCTCGGCCGGTGAGCATCCTACCTCCCTCTGATTGGGCGAGAACTCTTGCCTCTAATGCGGTATGCTGAGGGGATGAACACGCGCAAGTACGCCCTCATGACGCTGGTCGCCCTCGCGGCGGTGGTCGCCGTCGGCCTGCGGGTCAAGAGCCACCTGAACCAGCGAGCCGTCCGGATCGACCTCTCGCCCGCCGCCAGCCGGCCGGTGGTGGATCTGCCCACCGTGCGCGACTACGTCATCGAGCCGATGGTCGCCCCCGGCGAAGAAAACGCCGGTCCGCGGCGGATTATTTCGTTAGCCCCGAGCATCACGGAGTTGGTGTGTGCGCTGGGCATGCGCGATCGTTTGGTCGGCCGCACGCGTCACTGCACCTGGCCGCCCGACATCAGCAACGTCCAAACGGTGGGCGTTTTGTCGGAGAGTAACTACGGGCTCATGAAGTTGCTCGACCCCGACCTCGTGCTGGCGACCCGAAACAGCGGCGATACGCTCGCTAACCTCACGCGGCTGGGTTTTCGCTGCGAGGCCCTGCCGCATGAGGGGCTGCCCGAACTCTATTCGGCCATCGAAAAGCTGGGGGCGCTCTGCGACCGGCCGAAAACCGCTCGGATGCTCGTGACCGCCATCCAGGCCGACATTGAGCGCCTCCAGGCGGCCGCCCGCGCGTCAGCTCACCAGCCCCGGCGCGTGCTTGTCTTGTTCGGCGAACTGCCGGTTCCGCCGCAGGCTGTCTTCGTCGCCGGCCCGGGGCTTTTCCTCGACGCTCTCGTCCAGTACGCCGGTCATACGAACGCGGCGCGCGAATTGCTCCAGTCCAGTCAGGGCGAAATTCCGCTCGAGGTGCTGCGAATTCTCGATCCCGAGATCATTCTCGAGTTCCGCGATCCCGTCGATTCAAACGCGATGGCAGACGCCTATGCCGCCTGGTCGCGGGTGGGCGACTTGCAGGCTATTCGACTACGGCGGGTGCGATCGGTCGGCGGTCCGGAGTGGCTCAGCGCGGGGCCGCGGATCGCGCTCGAGTTGCGTCGGTTCATCACGGTCTTGTCCGAATTCGACTAAGCGGTTAAGTTCTGCAACTCGTCAGCCGCCCTCGTCCCGCCCCGGCGCGGGTTGGAGCCCGCGGCTCTTTGGTGGCGCGTCTTACAGCTAAGAGGACACGAGCATGGCAAGAGCAAAAGTCAAAGCAAGCGGCAAGGGAAGAAAGTATCGATTCTCGTTCGGGCCATGGAACATCCACGAAGGCGCCGACCCGTTCGGTCCGCCCGTTCGCCAGCCCATCGCGTTCGCCAAGAAGCTCAAGAAGTATCGCGAGCTGGGGTTCGAGGGTATCCAGTTCCACGATGATGATGCCGTCCCCGACATCGACAGCAAGAGCCCCCAACAGGTCCGCAAGGAAGCGGCTCGGCTCGGCAAGCTGCTGGCCAACGAAGGCCTGGTGCCCGAGTTCGTGGCTCCGCGGTTGTGGGAAAGCCCCAAAACCATCGACGGCGGCTTCACCAGCAACAATCCCGCCGAGCGCAAGTATGCGTTCCAGCGCTCGCTGCAGGCGGTGGACATCGCCGCCGAGCTGGGCAGCAAGAACATCGTGCTCTGGCTGGCTCGTGAAGGCACGTACATCCGCGAGAGCAAGAACGCCCGGCTTGCCAACGGCTACATCCTGGACGCCATCAACGCGATGCTCGAACACAACCCGGAGATCCGGGTCATGATCGAGCCCAAGCCCAACGAGCCCATGGATCACGCCTACGTGCCGACCATCGGCCATGCGATTTCGCTGGCGTATCTGTCGGTCGACCCGAACCGCGTCGGCGGACTGATCGAGACCGCCCACGCCAAGCTGGCCGGGCTCGACCCGTCGGACGAGATGGCCTTCGCTTTGTTCCACAAGAAGCTCTGGAGCGTGCATCTCAACGATCAGAACGGCCTGAAGTTTGACGAGGACAAGAGTTTCGGTGCGGCCAACCTCCGCGAAGCCTTCAACCAGGTCCGCGTCCTGGAGGAGGGCGGGTTCGGTCTGAACGGCGAGTTCGTCGGCCTCGACGTCAAGGTCATGCGAACGCAGAAGGCCAACAACGCCACGGCTCACCTGTCCAACAGTAAGCGGTTCTTCGAGCTCATGGTCCACAAGGTGCGGACGTTCAACCGCAAGGCCGAGGCCGAGTGCATCAAGAATCGCGACTACGAGGCCCTCGAGCGCCTGGTCGTCGAGCACCTGCTGGGCGTGTGAGGAGTGCGAAGCTATAGGCTTTCAGCCGATGCGAGATTCAGGGCGCTGCGCCATTCGGGCGCAGCGCCCTTTTTCGTGGCGGTTCAAGAGGCAGACCGGAGGGAAGCGGGCTGGAATGGCGAGGCGCTCGTCGGCTTCGGGTTCAGACCAAAACTGCAAGTCGTGACTAATGCCTGCCTTAAGAAACGAGAAGGGTAGCCGGGATATTCTGCGCCGAATTTTCCTCGATTCCGCGAAACTTTTCGTTGTTTTGACAGTCTAATAAATGGCGTCACAGTTTAGCCTGTGCGGAAGGTCGTTGTTCTAACGGCAATTCTTTGATCCATAGCTCGGTGACGATAATGCGTCCCTGAGTGGGCGTAGCAGGGAAGCCATGCGCACAGACGGGCCGCCCGGCAAACGGGGTTCGCATGTCGCTGATCATGAAGGAGTCGTTCCATGAAAGCCTTGCGGCTAGCCCTGATCACTCTGTCGCTTCCGCTGCTGTTCGGTCAGATGTGCGGACTCTCTGAATCGGTCCCCGACGAGATCACGGACACGCCGACGACAGACCCCGACGTCCAGCCGCCGCCGGCGCAGGCTAAGACCGTTACCGGTCCAGGCTTTTCGCTGATCGTGCCGCCGGAGTTCACCGTGCGCAGCGACATCGAATCTGATCCCCAGGCCGGATTCGAAGAGTATTACGGCAGTGCCGAGCGGCTGATCGTCATCCGGACAGAGACGCCGCCGCCGGGCGGCCCCTACACCTTCTCGTCGGCCTGCCTTCGCATCCAGGGCGGACACATTACCGATAGTGGAGACTTCATCCTGAGCGCGGTGAAATCGATCTCTGCCCAGCGAGCGGCCGAGAGCCTCGCCGCCTACGCCCTTCTGGCGAACGGCGATCTGCTGTGTGTCGAGGTGACTGCCGGCGCCCCGTTGGGAGAGCAGGATTATGAGTTCGGGGTTGCACTATTCCGCACCATCATCCTGGACGACACCGATGGGCGAGCGCTGGAGAATCGATTGTGGCAGGTCTCTCCCAAGCTGCTCGGTATCACCAGCGTGGGGCTGGTCGTGCTGGACGACTGGAGTGCCTGGCGATTGACCGACGATGCCACCGCCGCCGATAAGGCCGAGCTCGGCGGGTGGGCTCGAGGCAGCGCTATCGATATCCAGGTCGCGGGGGATCATTACGAGCTGCTGCAGGTGGGCCGGTACATTCCCGTGCCCGTCCGCTCGCTGGGCCTGGCCACCTCCACGACCATCGCCGGCTACGATTCCGCCACGCGCCGGTTGATGTTCACCAACGGCGAGTCCAAGCCTCTCCTGCCTTCTCGACTGCCGACATTCTGGCAGCAGGGGGATCCGGTTCTGCTGGTGCGCGATCAGTCCACCACCTGGGTGATCTGGTCTCGAACCTGGCGGTGGCTGCAACTGTGAGCCTGCTGGGCCGGGCCAACCCCTCTCACGACTTCGCCATCAGGTTGATGTTCGCGTGGTACTCCTGCAGCGAGCGAACCGCGGCACGCCCGTTGCGGTACGCGGCGATGCCTTCGGCAGCGGCCTTGGCGGCGGCGATGGTGGTGATGTAAGGCACCTTGTACTTGATGGCCGCCTTGCGGATGTACGAATCGTCAGTCTGGCTCAGCGGCCCGGCCGGCACGTTCACCACCAGTTGAATGTCCCCGTTGGTGATGGCGTCCAGGATGTTGGGCCGGCCTTCCGCCAGCTTGTTGATCCGCTCGCAACGGACGCCTCGGCTTTCCAGGAATGCCTGCGTTCCTTTGGTCGCCAGGATGCGGAAGCCCAACTCGGCGAATCGCTGGGCCGGGATGAACGCGGCCTCGTGCTCCGGCCGCGGCACCGAGATCAGCACCGTCCCTTGCGTGGGCAGACAGCTCTTGGCGGCTTCCTCGGCCTTGTAGAACGCCAGACCGAACGAGTCGGCCATGCCTAGCACTTCGCCCGTGGAACGCATCTCCGGCCCGAGCACGGGGTCCACCTCGGGGAACATGGGGAACGGAAAGACCGCTTCCTTGACGCCGTAGTGCGGGATGGGCACGTTCTTCAGACCCAGGTCAGCCAACTTCTCGCCCATCATGAGCCGCGTGGCGATGCGGGCCATGGGGATGTTGCAAACCTTCGAGACCAGGGGCACCGTCCGCGATGCCCGCGGATTGGCCTCGAGCACGTACACCACGTCGTCGGCGATGGCGTACTGCATATTCATCAGGCCGACCACGCCCAATTCTTTGGCGATCTTGTGCGTATAGTGGCAGATGGTTTCGATGTGCTTGGGGGCGATGCTGATGGGCGGGATCACGCACGCTGAGTCGCCCGAGTGGATGCCCGCCTGCTCGATGTGCTCCATGACCGCAGGCACGAACGTATCCTTGCCGTCGGAGATAGCGTCGGCCTCGGCTTCGATGGCGTTCTCGAGGAACTTGTCGATGAGGATAGGCCGATCGGGCGTGACGTCCACCGCCGCGGCCACGTAGCGGCGCAGCATCGGCTCGTCGCGGACGATCTCCATGCCCCGTCCGCCCAGCACGTAAGAAGGCCGCACCATGAGCGGATAGCCGATGCGAGCCGCGACGGCCAGGGCTTCGTCCAGCGTGCTGGCCATCCCGGAGGCGGGCATGGGGATGCCCAGCCGGTCCATCATTTGACGGAAGCGGTCGCGGTCTTCGGCCAAGTCGATGGTGTCGGGGGACGTGCCCAGCACCCGCACGCCTTCGGCGGCGAGTTCCTGGGCCAGGCTGAGGGGCGTTTGGCCGCCGAACTGCACGATCACGCCTTCCGGCTGCTCCTTGTTGTAGATGCTCAGCACGTCCTCGACGGTGAGCGGTTCGAAGTAGAGCTTGTCGGACGTGTCGTAGTCGGTGGAGACCGTCTCCGGGTTGCAGTTGACCATGATGGTTTCGTAACCCAGTTCGCGCAGGGCGAGCGCGGCGTGCACGCAGCAGTAGTCGAACTCGATGCCCTGGCCGATGCGATTGGGCCCGCCGCCCAGAACGAGCACTTTCCTACGCCCGGTCGTGGACACCTTGTCCGGCGCGTTGTACGTCGAGTAGTAATACGACGCTTTCTCCACGCCGCTGACCGGGACGGCGTTCCAGGTTTCGACCACGCCCAAGTCGGCTCGCCGCCTGCGAATCGCCTTTTCCTCCACGCCCAGCAGCCGGGCCAGGTACTTGTCGGAGAAGCCGTCGCGCTTGGCCCGCGTGAGCAAATCGTCCGGCGGCAGCTTGCCCTTGTGCTGGAGGATTCTTTCTTCCAGTTCGACGAGCTCCTTCATCTGTTCGATGAACCACGCCTTGATGTGCGTGAGCTCGTGCAGTTGCTCGACGGTGGCGCCCTTGCGCAGGGCCTCGTACATGATGAACTGACGTTCGCTCGACGGCTCGCGCAACATCTGAATCAGTTCTTCGAGGCTGCGGCGGTTGAAGTCCTTGGCAAAGCCTAGGCCGTAGCGATCCTTCTCCAGCGAACGAATGGCCTTTTGGAAGGCTTCCTTGTAGTTCTTGCCGATGCTCATGACCTCGCCGACGGCCCGCATCTGCGTGCCCAGCTTGTCCTCGGCGTCCTTGAACTTCTCGAACGCCCAGCGGGCGAACTTCACCACCACGTAGTCGCCCGACGGCGTGTACTTCTCCAGCGTGCCGTCTCGCCAGTAGGGGATCTCGTCGAGCGTGACCCCCGATGCCAGCTTGGCCGAGACCAGCGCGATGGGGAAGCCCGTGGCCTTGGACGCCAGCGCCGACGATCGGGACGTCCGCGGGTTGATCTCGATAATGACCACGCGGCCGGTCGTGGGGTCGTGGGCGAACTGGATGTTCGTGCCGCCAATGACTTCGATAGCCTCGACGATGCGGTAGGCGTAGTCCTGGAGCCTCTTCTGCAACTCGGGGTCGATGGTCAGCATGGGGGCGACACAGAAGGAGTCACCCGTGTGCACGCCCATGGGATCGACGTTCTCGATGAAGCACACGGTGATCATCTGGTTCTTGGCATCGCGGACGACTTCCAGCTCCAGCTCCTCCCAGCCCAGCACCGACTCTTCGATCAGGATTTGGTTGATAAGACTGGCCGCGATGCCTCGGCTGGCCACTACCCGAAGTTCCTCGACGTTGTAGACCAGTCCGCCGCCCGTGCCGCCCATGGTGTACGCAGGCCGCACCACCACCGGGTAGCCCAGTTCGGCGGCGACCTTCTCGGCGTCTTCCACCGTGTACACCGCCGTGCTGCGGGGCAGGTCCAGCCCCAGCTTCCGCATGGTCTCCTTGAAAGCAATGCGGTCTTCGCCGCGTTCGATGGCGTCCACCTGTACGCCGATGACCTTCACACCGTACTTGTCGAGCACGCCGGCCTTGTGGAGTTCGGACGCCAGGTTCAGGCCGGACTGGCCGCCGAGGTTGGGCAGGAGAGCGTCGGGGCGTTCCTTGGCGATGATCTCGCTCACCGCCTCGAGCGTCAGGGGCTCGATGTAGGTCCGGTCGGCCATGCCGGGGTCGGTCATGATGGTGGCCGGGTTGGAGTTGACCAGCACGATCTCGTAACCCAGACCGCGCAGCGCCTTGCACGCCTGCGTGCCCGAGTAGTCGAACTCGCAGGCCTGCCCGATGACGATCGGGCCCGAACCGATGATCAGAACCTTCTGGATGTCATTGCGTCGCGGCATGTCTGGATCTCCGGCGCGCTAGCTCCCCGGTCGGATGTACGCACGGCCGACGGGGGACTCGCTGCGTACCCCTTTTGGCACGAATTAGCTGCTCGAATATCTGATTGAGCGACAGACTGTTTATCGCCAGATGGTTCGTGGGTCAAATCCAGCCAACACGAGAGCTTATGATTTGCATTAGTGCTGCTTCTGTTGTGTCGCGTGGCGGAAGGACCTGTCAGCGGTCAGTTATCAGTTATCAGCTATCAGCTGTCAGCCAGAGGTCTGGCTCACAGCTCTCTTCGCTACAATGCGGTTCCGGCGACTCTCTCGGGAAGGGGGCTCGAATGCGAAGATGGCGTTCACTGGGTGTGGTGGTGGGTCTGCTGGCGGCCGGTTGCGCCGCCCCGGGCTGGCGCGACGTCGTGTTCCAGACCTCCACGATCGATGCGCTGCTGGCCGGCGTGTACGACGGGGACCTGGAGTGCGGGCGGTTGCGCGATCACGGCGACTTGGGGATCGGGACGTTCGACGGGCTCGACGGCGAGATGGTTCTGCTCGACGGCGTGGTCTACCAGGTGCGGGCGGATGGGAAGGTGTACCGGCCCGAGCCCTCAATGCGAACGCCCTTCGCGACGGTTTGTCGCTTCGAGCCGCAGTCGAGCTTCGACATTTCGGCCGGGTCCGATTTTGCGGTCGTGCAGAAGCTCATCGACGACGTGATGCCCAACCAAAACATCTTCATCGCGATCCGGATCACGGGCCGGTTCCACTCCATGCGGACGCGAAGCGTGCCCCGGCAGTCCAGGCCGTACCCGCCGCTCCACCAGGTGACACAGCACCAGCCCGAATTTGAGATGCGCGACGTGTCCGGCACGATCGTGGGGTTTCGATCGCCCGCTTACGTCAAAGGCATCAATGTCCCGGGGTACCATTTGCATTTCATTACCGACGACCGGAGCCGGGGCGGCCACATCCTGAGCTTGGAGGTGGCGGCAGCACGCTGCGAAGTCGATCCGCTTTACCGCTTTTTTCTCCGCCTACCCGAGTCCGACACCGGCTTTGCCGAAACGGATCTGACCCGCGATCGCAGTCGCGAGTTGCAGGACGTGGAGCTGGGCCGCGATCGCCCGAACTACTGACGGAACTGGATGGCGTAGAGGTCCGCCTCGTTCATCACGAAGCGCAGGCGAACGGGTTTGCCCGCCAGGGCGGCGACGTCCGAGCCGTTCTTCCACGTGACGACGCGTTCGAGTTCATCGCCGATGACCGGCTTACTGTCAGCCAGGGCGTAACCCGGCAACGGTGCGCCGTTGGCGTCCTGGATCTCGACCCGCACCTGGCCGGCGGCCGACGTCGAGACGTTCAGCGCGAGCTCCCTGCCTTGGAACGTCAGCGGCTTGGTGATCATCTCGCCGTCCGCGAAGCCCGCTCGTACGGAGGCGAAGCCGTCGGGCCGGAGGATCAACCGCTGAAGGTGGTGTGTCGGCGTGGCGTAATTGCGCTGAATGTACATGGATATCATGCTATCGGCGGTGGGCACGACGCCCAGGGCGGGATAGTTCGTCCGCGACGTCCAATTGGCTTCGCCGCGGCCCGGGCGGACGAAGGCTTCCAGGAACGTTCGGTCATAGCGGTTGCCACCGCGTGTGGTCATGAAGCAGGCGTCGGACACGTCGTGGAAGTAATCGCCCACGACACCGAGCCGCCGGACGTCCTCACGCGTGAGCACCTGCCGGCCCGGTATGAAGCGGGCGAAGATGGAGACGTACACGTGCGGGGCGCGGTAGTACGGGTGCGTCTGGTTGGTGTAGAAGTGCGTGGGCGGCACATCGCCCATGTCCATTTCCACGGGCGGCGTCCAGTTCAGGAAGTCCTTGGACGTCGAGCGGCTGATCCAGCGATAGCTGTCGTTGCCGATCTTCTTCGCGGTGCGGAAATAGCAGACATAGGCTTGTTCGTGTTCCGACCAGAACACGACGTTCTGAGAATCGAACGCGCCGCCGGTGATGATGGGCTCGTCGCGCAGCGGAGACCATCGCGTGCCGTCCGCCGACACGAACGCGAGCAGTCCGACCGTGCGGTTGCCGCCGACGGCCTTGAAACGCTGGGGAGGATCGACGCCGGGTCGGTTGTCGAGGAAGGGCGCGAAGTTGTGACAGGCAGGGTTGCGCACGAGGATGACATTGTTGTCCTTGTTCGAGCCGACCTCGTGCAGGCCGAGTGACGGCTTGGTCCAGGTGATGCCGTCGGTGCTCTCGGCGTAACAGGTGACTTCGCTGGCGATGGAGTGGTCGGCCTGGCCGTCGCGGGTGGCGGGCAGGCCGCGATAGTACATCCGGTACTTCTGGCCGTCGTAAAGGACGGTGACGTAGGCGGCGAAGACGCCCTCGTAAGGCCGGTCGAACGTCAGAGCCACGCCTGCCGGCTGAGGCTCGTGCAATTGCAGCGTGACGCCGTCCATACGATCGATCAGCAGATGATCCACGAACAATTCGCGGCGCGAGCCGATGTCGATGGGCCGGCCGGCTTGATCGGCCAGGGCCCGGTCGGCGAGGAACGCTGCGACAATCGCTAATCCGCACACGATTTGGAGTCTGTTTCGCGTTTGCATGCGGTGCATGTTAGCGGTTTGGACGACGCGCGGGCAACCCGCTTGTGTGCGGGGGCCGGCGGCGTTTTTCGCGATAAGATAGTCTGTTTCGCGAGGACATGGGGATGTGTGTTGCGATTGAAAAGAGACGGCGGGGTCAAGCCCCGCCGCTCCCGTCCAGCTTTATCAGATGTACGGGTCCGGTTGCTTATGCGGACACGTCTTCCCATTCGATGCCCAGGTGCTTGATGGCGTAGCCGACTTCCTTACGGCAGTCGCCGTATACCATCATCCAGTGGAAGCCACGCATCTCCTGGAGCAGCTTCTGCCAGTCGCCGTCGATGGTGCAGTCGATCTGGGCTCGGCAGATGTCGTGGAACGGATTGCCCACGATCTTGCCCGTCGCGCCCACCCACTTGCGACACTCGAAGTCGGGGATGACATGCGTCACCACGGTGCCTTCGGTCATCTCGACTTTGGGAGCAGCGCCGTAATCCGACTCGAAGTGAGTGTAGAGCTTGGTGCGCTCGCAGTTCTTGCCGTCCATCTTGCGAGGGGCGGTGCAGTGGGCCAGCGTGACGATGCCGTGATGCGGCCAGGTCGGATCGTTCAGGAAAACGGGTGTACCCATGATGTGATGCATCAGGATACCCGACGGGATGACGACGAAGTCCGACTCGCAGAAAGCCAGAAAGCCTTCGTCGTTGAGAATCGACAGCGGCACGCAAGCAGTGGTTTTGGAGATGGGCATGACCGCACCCATGCAGTGGCCGATGGTGAACGCCTTGGCGTCGTGTTCGGCCATGAGGTCCTTGAAGGCCCGCGTGAGCACCATGGCGTTTTCGACGGCCGCCCGGTCGCAGTGCAACTCGACGCCGGGCTCTTTCAGATAGGCGTCGGCCTGTTTTCGGGCCTCGGCGACGACGGCCTCATTCTGCTGCAAGGCCTGGAGCTTCTTGGCGAAGTCCTCGTAGCTCACTTCGCGGATGTCCAGGTGCCACTTGTCGCGGGCGATCGGCGGCGCCAGCGTGCGGCCGGCGCCCCAGCCCAAGGCCCCGCCCAAAGCGACGATGCGCGTGCCGAGTGTTTTGCGCAGAGCCAGCAGGCCGCGCAGCCGCCACACCACATCGCTGTACTCATCGACCACCACGTCGTTGACGTCGATGCCGGTATCGGCGTATTGATCGGTGGCCCGTCGCAGGAAGTGGGGATGCAGAATCTCGTACCACAGCGAGACCGGTCCCGTGCGATGGCGCAGGAAGATGATGTTGGGCCGATCCTTGACCACGACACTGTCGAGAACGTCGCGTCCGCCGCCCGCGGCGTAGATCACGCGGACGTCGGCGGCCAGCTTGCTCGCCTCGGCCGCTTCCGCCGCGGTGCAGACCTTCGCCACCGGCTTGATCTCCAGCGGCAGCTTGCCCGCCTTGACCACAATGTTCAGCTCGGTCTCGATTCGCTTGACCTCTTCGGCGAGGTGGGCTTCGGTCTGGATGCCGCCCCAGGGCCGCCAACTGGTTTGCTCACGCCGTTGAGGCAAGGCGTAGGTGAGGATGGGCTGGATGACCAGCTTGTCCGCCGGCGCGTACTTGGGCTTGGTGTCGGTGACGGCCGTCGCTGCTGCTGACTGGGCCCGCGCGGAGGTTACCGCCCAACTGCTGACGGCCGCGGTGCCGGCACTGAGCAGCAGATTGCGCCGCGACAGGCCCGCGCGTTGCATGGCCTGGAAGGCCGCGGCCAAGCCGGACGAACAACAGGAGCATCCGTGAGAATCGCAATGTGCCGACATGATGTGACCTCCTTGTGGTGATGGGAACCGGGCTGAACCCACCCGGCCAGAATGGACAACATGATAGCGAACTCAATCGCGAATGCGAGCGGATGGTCGGGGGGCGGGCATCTTGACCGCCTTGGGTAGTGGCAGGTATGGCGTGACTGATGAACGAAAATGGACGGAATGGCCCCAGTCAGGCAGGACCGTTCCGTCCATTCGAATCGATTCGTGCAGGGCATTGAGCCCCGGCGGAGGGTGTTCGGCTGCGGCGATGATCAGCGTCGGCGCAGGACGGCGAGTCCGCCGAGGAGCACGAGCACGAGACTGGCCGGCTCGGGGGTGAGGCTGGCGTTATCCACCCAGATGTCGCTGTCGCCGCCTTGGTTGACGCCGCCGAACCGCACGACGATGGGCTGGCCGATCTCCGGGCCGTCCGAGCCGGTCGTATAGCTGACGCCGGGCAGCAGGGCCCAACCGCCCTGGCCGGTCACGTCATACGTCTGGGTGGCCAGTTCGACAAAGTTGGTGGCGATGTTCGTGCCGCCCTCCAGATAGCCGATCTGGTAGGGCACGATCCCGATATCGTTACCGCCGCCGATCGCCCAGCTCGTGAAGGTGTAGGTCGTGTTGGGAGCGAAGGTCCAAGAGGAGACCTGTCCCAGGATCTGGTCGAGGTTAGCGCTCCAGAAGGCAAACTTTTCACCGAGCGTCTCGCTGTTGGCCCTGGCGAAGGTGGCGTGATCGGCCCAGCCGCCGCCGGTGACGGACCAATTCTTGACCCAGCCGAAAATTCCGGAGTCCTGGTCTTCCATGTCGGCGTTCAGCAACTGGGCCTGTGCCGGGATGACGAACAGCAGCAACGACAGCAAACCGACGGAAAGGCGCATCTTACGTCCTCCTACTCAGTTGGAAGTGCAGTGTCCCGGGAGTTGTACAGGCTTTCCCCTCTGACCTGTGCAAGCTGGCTGGGACGTGTCTGAGACAGCCTGCATTCTATTTGAATGCCTTGTCAGTGGCAATACAAATTTTGCCAAGGAGCGGGGTTTTGTGATGCGAAGTGGAGCACCACAGTGGCGTGGGGGGCTAGTTATAAATGGCACGATCGGTTTGAGGCGGGCGAGACGCCCGCCCCTCGACAAACGCGACGATCGGCGGATCACGCCTTGAGCATTTTGCGCAGGACGGTGTGTAGGATGCCGCCGTTGCGGTAGTACTCGATCTCGACCGGCGTATCGATCCGGCAAGTAACCGGGAAGCGGGTCTCCTTGCCGTTCTCGTCACGGGCGACCACGGTGAGCTCCTTGAGCGGCGCGAGCGAATCGTCCAGGCCCTCGATGCTGAAGAACTCTCGACCGGTCAGGCCCAGGCTTTGCGGGTTGTCGCCTTGTTTGAACTGCAAAGGCAGAATGCCCATACCGACGAGGTTGCTGCGATGGATGCGTTCGAAGCTTTCGGCAATGACCGCCCGGACGCCCAGCAGAGCGGTGCCTTTGGCGGCCCAGTCGCGCGATGAGCCCGTGCCGTATTCCTTGCCCGCGAAGATGATCAGCGGCGTGCGATCCTGCTGGTAGTTCATGGCCGCGTCATAGATGCTCATGACCTGGGCGCTGGGGAAGTAGGTGGTCACGCCGCCTTCGGTGCCGGGGGCCAGCAGGTTGCGCAGGCGGATGTTGGCGAACGTGCCGCGGGTCATGACGCGGTCGTTGCCGCGACGGGCGCCGTAGCTGTTGAAGTCGGCGGGCTTCACGCCGAGCGACTGCAGGTACTTGCCGGCCGGGCTGTCGGGCTTGATGGAGCCGGCGGGGCTGATGTGATCCGTCGTCACCGAGTCTCCGAGCATGGCCAGACAGCGGGCGTCGCGAATGGGCTGAATAGGTTGCGGCTCGGCGGGAATGTCCACGAAGAACGGCGGCTCCTGGATGTAGGTGCTGTCCTCCTTCCACTCGTACAGCGCCGTGCCACTGACGGGGATGGCCTGCCACTGCTGGTCGCCTTCGAACACGTGGGCGTACTGTCGGCGGAACTGCTCGGCCGAAACGCTTTGCCGGATGGCTTCTTCGATTTCGGCTTGCGTCGGCCAGATATCGCGCAGGTAGACCTTCTCGCCCTTGTTGTTGGTGGCGAGCGGTTCGGAGGCCAGGTCGATATCGACCGTACCGGCCAGGGCGTACGCGACGACGAGCGGCGGACTGGCCAGATAGTTGGCCTTCACGTGGGGATTGATGCGGCCTTCGAAGTTGCGGTTGCCGCTGAGCACGGCCGCGGCGACGAGGTTGCCCGCGTTGATCGCGTCCACCACCGGCTCGGGCAACGGGCCGCTGTTGCCGATGCAGGTGGTGCAGCCATAGCCCACAGTGTGGAAGCCGAGTGCCTCGAGAGCCTGCGTGAGTCCGGCCTTGGCGTAATAGTCAGTCACGACACGCGAGCCGGGGGCGAGGCTGGTCTTGACCCACGGCTTCACTTTGAGGCCGCGCTCGACCGCCTTCTTCGCGAGCAGGCCCGCCCCGAGCATGACCGCGGGGTTGGAGGTGTTGGTGCAACTGGTGATGGCGGCGATGACGACGGCGCCGTGCCCGATCGCCGCTCCGTCCATGCCGGCCACGGGGATGCGACGGTCTGCTTCGGCCTGGGGAACGGCAAAGCCGCGTGACGCGACCGGTCCCGTGAGGGCGGAATGGAACGATGATTTCATCTGACCCAACGCGACGCGATCTTGCGGCCGCTTGGGGCCGGCGAGGCTGGGCTCGACGGTCGAAAGATCCAGTTCCAGATATTCGGTGAACTCGGGATCGGGGTCTTCGAAGCTGCGGAACAGGCCTTGTTCCTTGGTGTAGCGCTCGACGAGATCGATCTGGTCCTCGCTCCGGCCGGTGAGTCGCAGGTATTCCAGCGTTTGGGCATCGACCGGGAACAGAGCAATCGTCGCGCCGTACTCGGGACACATATTGGACACCACGGCGCGATCGGGCAGCGACATCTCGGCCAGGCCCGGGCCGTAGAACTCAACGAACTTGCCGACGACACCGCGGGCCCGCAGCATCTGCGTGATGGTCAGGACCAGGTCGGTGGCGGTGGCGCCTTCGGGCAGCCGCCCGCTGAGTTTGAAGCCGATCACCTCGGGGGTGAGCATGTAGATGGGCTGGCCGAGCATGATGGCTTCGGCCTCGATGCCGCCGACGCCCCAGCCGACCACGCCGAGGCTGTTGATCATGGTGGTGTGGCTATCGGTACCGACGAGGCTGTCGGGCAGGGCGAAGGTCCGGCCGTCACGCTGCTGCGTGAGCACCACGCCGGCGAGGTATTCGAGATTGACCTGGTGGACGATGCCGGTGGCGGGAGGCACGACGCGGAAGTTGTCGAAGGCCTGCTGGCCCCACTTGAGGAACTCGTACCGTTCCCGGTTGCGCTGGAACTCGAGTTTCTGGTTGAGCTCCAAGGCATCGGGCCGGCCAAAGGCATCGACCTGCACGGAGTGGTCGATGACCAGGTCACAGGGTACCTGGGGGTTGATCCGCTTGGGGTCGCCGCCGAGCCGCTTCATGGCCGACCGCAGCGCGGCCAGATCGACCATGCTGGGCACGCCGGTGAAATCCTGGAGGATGACGCGGCCGGGCTTGAAGGGGGCCTCGACGGGGGCGGGAGACTTGGCGTTCCATTTGGCCAGGCTGACCACGTCCTGCGAGCGGACCTGGAACTCGTCCACATTGCGCAGAGCGCTCTCCAGCAGGACTTTAATTGAGAAAGGCAGCCGGTCCACCGGTCCGATGTTGTCCTCGACGAGCTTGGTCAAGCGGAAGATCTCGACCGTGCCGCCGCGGGTACGCAGAGTGGTCTGGGCGCCGAACGTATTCCGGTAGGACGGTGTGGTTGCCATTTCGATGTCTCCGGTCCGGGTAGGGGTTTCATGTCCGGATCATTTTAGTGGGGTCGGGGCGGCATCGGCCCCTGGGCCGGGCACGGGTGATCGTTCCTCCGATCGCACCATCGCGTCAGCCCGGCAACTCTCCCGTAAGCCCCTTCTCCGGACGGGGGAAGATACCCGGTCGATCTCCCCAATGCCAGGTGGACGTCAGCGCCGCTCGCCCCGAGGTCGAATGGCGAATCATAATGGGCAGACGACTCGAACTCTCGCGTCGAGGACCTGTCTTCCGTTGCGCTGTTTATCGGACGTGATGAGGCAATTGGCGATTTCAGTACTGCCAGTTGCATCCAAGTTGCCATCGCCGGCAGCTGAGCCCCCAGACGGGCAGGCACAAGTTGCGGGGCCGTCGGCAAATTTTGCCGTGATCTCCAGTTATGCACTCAACCGTTGCGGGAGGAAATGCCGACAGACAGAGGACCCGGACCGATAAGTTGCGCGTCCGGGCGCTGGCTGAACGGTCGTTCGGCCGCACCGTGGTCATGGAGGACCCGGCGAAGACGGAAGGCTCAGGATGAGCGTCACAGCGCAGGACGAGTCATGGGGCAAGGTCTCGCCACCCCGCAAGGGCACGCCAGCGAGCGTGGATGCGGGTGATGCTGCGCGCGGACTCGGCTCGGAACTGCGGGGGCGATGGCAGATCCCGCTCCTGCTCATCGCGCTGGTCTTCCTGGGAGTGTCGGTCTGGCGTTTGCGGCCGAAACCGGCTCCGCCTCCGTTCTCGGAGTTGTGGGCGCGGGCCAGTGCCCTTAAGGAGGCCACGCTGTATGAGGAGGCGAGCCGGTACGTCGAGACGTTGCTGGCCGATCCGGTCCGCACGCCGGAGGAACAGGCTCGTCTGCATCGGCTGATGGCCGAAATCATCTTTGCCCACGAGATGGGCAACCGCGTCCACGGCCGGAACAATTGCCGCCGCATCCTCGACCACACCGACCGCTCGCTGCTGGCGGGCGAGTCGTTCGATGCCGCAGCTCACCGTATGCGCGGGTTGGCCTTGGAATGGCTTGGCCTGACGCTCGAAGCGGTCCACGAACATCGCCAGTCACTGGACAAAGGCATCGAAAACCCTTGGGAGGTTCGTCAGCACATCCTGCAGCTCCGCCGGCTGGCCCACGATATACCGAATCAAGACCTGCATACGGAGCTGGACGGCTTCCTGGCTGCCAGCGACGTGCCGCTGGACATTCAGTTCTGGGCGGCCGAGCGCAAGATCGACTTGTACGCCGCCGAGGACAAGCACGATCTGGCCGAGCAGTTCCTGGCCAGCCATGCTCAGCGCTTCGAGAACAGCGATCGGCGCAAGGAATACGACTTCCTCCGAGCGCTGGCGTGGTATCACGTGGGTCGCGACGAGGACGCCGAACGGCTGTTGCGGAGCCTGCGAGAGCAACTCGTGCCGGGCGATCCGCTGTTTGCTCAGGTCGGCTGGTTGCTGGGGACGATCCTGCAGCGGGCGGGGACGCCGGAGTACGCCCTGTCGCTGTTCAACGAGGTTCTGGAGAAAACGGTTCCCAGCCCGAGCCGGGCGGCCTGTGTGCTGGGGCGGGCCGAGTGCCTGGCGGAGATCGAGCGTTTCGACGAGTCGATTCAGGCATACGAGGAGACGATCCGCATCGCGTCGGAGGATCCGCTCGGCACACAGATCGAGTTGAAGGACGTTCGCGACTCGACCACGGCGTGGTACCAGACGTTGTACGCGGCGGGCCGGCGAGCGGAGGCGATGGCGTACTTGAAGCTGGCGGCGAAGCTGGCGCCGCCGGTGGATCTGCCGCTTCAGATCGCCTACTCGAATCGGCTGGCACGGCTGGGATTCGAGCTGGGCCGGTCGGTGTTGAGTGAGGCGTCCGCGCCGGATCAGGTGGAAGCGGGGCGTGCATACCTGCTGGAGGCGGGCGCGGAATATCTGCGGCTGGCCAAGCTGGCCACGCTGGACGCGTCCACGGTAACCGCCGCGTTGTGGCAGGCGGCCGAGTGCTTCGATCTGGCGGGCGATCGGCAGCAGATGCTTGCCGTCCTGGACACGTTCGTCCGCGAGTATGCCACCGACACGCGCGTTCCGGACGCCCTGCTGCAGATGGGTCGGGCCCATCAGGCGGCAGGCGAGTTGTCCAAAGCCATCGAGTATTACCAGCGCAATCTCATCGAGTTTCCGCGCACGCCGGCGGCGCTGTCATCGCTGATTCCGCTGGCCGACTGTTTCCGCGAGACGGGAGCAGCGGACAAAGCCGAGCAGACACTCCTGCGGATCGTTACGCCACGGCCGGGCGACAGCCTGGCCCTCATCACGCCTGAAGCCCCGGAGTATCGGGACGCACTGTTCCGGTTGGGGGACCTGTACATCCAAGCCGAGCAGTACGAGAAGGCGATCGCTCGTTACGAGGAAGCGCTGGAGCGGTATGCGACCGATCCGCGGGCGGACGTGGCCACGTTCCATCTGGCCGACTCGTACCGCAAGAGTGCCGCTCGCGTTCGCGCCGATCTGCAGGATCCGAAGAACATCGCGTTCAAGGACACATTGCGATCCACGCATCAGCAGCGGCTGCACCGGGCGCACGAGCTTTTCGACGAGGTGATCGAACGCTACAGCAACCGGCCGGAATCCGAACTGAGCGAGCTGGACCGCGCGTGTCGCAAGCTCAGTTATCTGTACAGCGCCGACTGCGTGTACGACCTGTCGCTGGTGGCGGGCAGCGAGGACAGCGAGCCGTTTGCGCGTTCGCTGAGCATGTACGAGAAGACAGCCTGGCTGTTTCAGCGCGACCCCATGGCCATGACCGCCTACGTGCAGATCATGAACTGCTATCTGCGGATGGGGCAGGTGCAACAGGCGTGGATGGCCTTGCAGCGGGCCCGGTGGGCGCTGCGGAACATTCCGGACGAGGAGTTTCAACGCTACGACCCGACCCAGAGCCGTGCGTTCTGGGAAGGCTATCTGAACTGGCTGGAGAAGAAGCCGACGTTCGCATCGGTGGCGTTGGCCCAGGCGGAGTAGGAAGAAAAACGGCGCGGCGAAGCGAAAGAGATGCGGCGACACGGGCCGCAACGCGTCCAGGCAATTACGTGTGAAAGGGAGCGCGTGAGGTAGTGTTGCAACAACAAATAACTGCGGAACCGGTGGGGGAGCGCATTGTGGCGTTGCTTACCGAGCAGCGCGACCTGTACCGGCAGCTCGCGCGGCTGGCCGAGCAGCAGCGGGGATTGATCACGGGAGACCATCCCGAGCGGTTGCTCGACGTGCTAGCCGAGCGGCAGCGTCTGATCGACCGGCTCACCGCCACGGGGCGCGAGCTCAAGCCGCACCAGATGAACTGGCGACAGGTCCGCGAGCAACTGCCCGCACCGCAGGCTCGCGAGATCGACGCACTGGTGGCCGAGGTCAACACGCTGCTGTCGGACATCCTGAAGCAGGATGAGGCGGACACGGCCCTGCTGTCGGCGCGCAAGAGCGAGACGGCGCGAGCCATGGGCACGTTGCAGGTGAGCCGCCGGGCGGGAACGGCGTATGCGGCCGCGGCCGGTTACGGTTCGGGGCAGACTTCGGGCCTTGATTGGACACAGGCATGAGCACGATCACCGATCACATGGCAGCCAACGCGACGCTCACGCAGCGCGAGCGGGAGCTGGGGGCGATCATTGACGCGTACAACCAGGTAACCGAGCAGCTCAAGCAGTCGCACGAGCGGCTGCGGGACGAAGTGGCCCGGTTGCGTGAGGAACTGGCTCGCAAGAATCGGCAACTCCGCCGGCGCGAGCGGCTGGCGGCGCTGGGCGAGATGGCCGCGGGCGTGGCTCATGAGATTCGCAATCCGCTGGGCGGCATCCAGCTGTTCGCGTCATTGTTGCAGAAGGATCTGCAGGGCTCGCCTGCTCAGGCCCGGCTGGTGAACAAGATCGCCCAAGGCGTGGCGTCGGTCGAATCGATCGTGACCGACTTTCTCGAATTCGGTCGTCCGCGCGATCCGGAGCCACGGCCCTTGCGGGTCGACGCCGTCGTGCGGGAGGCCGTCGAGCTGGCGCTGCATCGGGCGGCGGAGAGCGGTGTGCGGATCGAGACGGTTGTCCCCGGCGATCTGAACATGGTCAGCGACGCAGCCATGATCAAGCGGGCTCTGCTCAACCTGCTGTTGAACGCGGTGGATGCATCGCGAGGCGTAGACGGCGGCGGCCAGGTGACGGTCGGAGCCCGCATGCAGGATCCCGAGCACGTGAACATCGCGGTGGCCGACAACGGGCCGGGCGTGCCGGCGGAATTGATGGATCGCATTTTCAACCCGTTCTTCACGACCAAGGATCGCGGCACGGGGCTTGGGCTGGCCATCGTTCACCAGATTGCCGAACTGCTGGGCGGCAACGTCCAGGTGGCCAACGCGCCGCAAGGCGGAGCGGTATTCGCGATGTGTCTGCCGGTCCGGGTCACGGAGTGTGAACGGGCGAATGGGTGAGGATTGAACGGGCGCGAGAATCCGCTCGATCAGGCATTTCAGGACGCACAGGTACGGAGGATGTGCGATGGGTCGGATATGTGTCATTGACGATAACGAAATGCTTCGCGAGTCGGTGGAAGAGACATTGGTTCGCGACGATCACCAGGTGACCACGTTCGCGGATCCCATCGAGGCGCTCAAGTCGATCCGCAGCGTTCCGTACGATTGCATCGTCACCGACCTGAAAATGCCGGGGATGGACGGCGTGGCGCTGCTGCAGGAAGCGCGGGCCGCGGGCTGCGACGCGCCCGCGATCATGATGACCGCGTTCGGCACGGTCGAGTCGGCGGTGGCGGCGATGAAGCTGGGCGCGTTCGACTACATCCAAAAACCTTTCGACGCGGATCACCTGTGCATGGTGGTGGATCGGGCCATCCAGCACGCGTCGCTGCGGTCGGAGAACGAGGCCCTCAAACGCTCGCTGACCGACGGCGAGGCCCGAGAAATGATCGGCACGTCGCCGGAGATGCGCTGCCTGCGAAGCACCATCGAGCGCATCGCCCCCAGCAGCAACACGGTGCTCATCCAGGGCGAAAGCGGCACGGGCAAGGAGTTGCTGGCCCGCGCCATTCATCAGGCATCGCCTCGCAAGGATCGGCCCATGTTGTGCCTGAACTGCGCCGCGCTTTCGGGCAATCTGTTGGAGAGCGAGTTGTTCGGCCACGAGCGGGGAGCGTTCACGGGCGCCGATCGCATGCGCAAGGGGCGGTTCGAGCTGGCCGACGGCGGGACGCTGCTCCTCGACGAAGTGAGCGAGATTCCGATCAACCTGCAGGCCAAGCTTCTGCGGGTGCTGCAGGAGCGCGAGTTCGAGCGCGTGGGCAGCGGCGTGACGCGGCGCGTGGACGTGCGGGTGATCGCCACCACCAACCGCAACCTGAGGGATTGGGTGGCTCGCAAGCGATTCCGCGAGGATCTGTACTTCCGCCTGAGCGTGCTGCCGGTGATCGTGCCGCCGCTGCGGGAGCGGCGGGAAGACATTCCGCATTTGGTGGATTATTTCCTCACGCGGGCGGCGTCGCGGACGGGTCGGCCGCGGCTGCGGCTCGGCGAGGGCGTGATTGAGCTGCTGTGCGAGTATGACTGGCCGGGCAATATCCGCGAGTTGGAGAACCTTTGCGAACGAGCCTCGGTGCTGGTCATCGACGGCGTGTTGACCCGGGACATCCTGGCGCCGTGGCTCAACGGCATCTCGCGGGTGGACGGGCTGGGCCGCACGCTTCGCAAGGGACATCTGCTGGAAGACATGGAGCGCGAGCTGATCGAAAGGACGCTTCGCGAGTGCCAGGGACACCGGGCCAAGACGGCGGCCGCGCTGGGCATCGGCGTCCGGACGCTGGGGTTGAAGCTCAAACAGTGGCGCGAGGAGGCAGCGGCGAAGCGGACGACGCAGTTGGTGGGATAAATCGCCCCGAGGGATTTGGTTTCTCGGGCGAGAGCGTCGCCAGCGCAGATTTTGCGCTCGTGGGCGCGGGGGTTGCGCCTGGTTCCGATATTTGCGGGCCTGGGACGATGTGAAAATGGGCAAGGCGATTGGTCCGGGGCTTGCTGGTTGCGGAGATCGGCGAGCTCTGTTCAGGCCGGTCCAGCGAGGTTGAGATGTTCTTTACCGACATCACCAACAGCAGTTCGATCCCCGTGTTGGATGCGATGCTGTCCTTCACGCAGGCTCATCATCGCGTGCTGGCCGAGAACATCGCCAACATCGATACGCCCGGCTACCAGACGCAGCACCTGGACCCGAAGCAGTTCCAGAAGGCGCTGGCCAAGGCGGTGGCGGAGCGAAACGATACCCGCTCGACCGCCCTGCGGATTGAATCGGGGCGCCAGTTCGAGCAGCAGCCCGGCGGCGGCTTGGAGTTCAAGCCCTCAGTGGAGCCCGCGGAGAACGTGTTGTTTCACGATAAGACTAACGCCCGCATCGAGCGGCAGATGTCGCTGTTGGCCGAGAACGCCATGATGTACCAGACGGCGACGGAACTGCTGATGGGCAAGTACGAGGGGCTCATGCAGGCGATCCGCGGGCGGGTGACGTGATGAGGGAGGGGAAAAGATGACGCGGCGACGCGGTGACACGGCGACGCGGTGATAAAGACAGGGAGAGGAGAGGCGAAGCGGCGAAAGGGAGATGAGGATGTTCGGAACGCTGGATATCAGCACGTCGGCACTCGTGGCACAGCGGATTCGGCTGGACACGATCGCCGGCAACGTGGCCAACGCGTACACGACCCGGCGGGCGGACGGCCAACCGGGGCCCTATCAGCGCCGGTTTGCGGTCTTCAGCCCGGGCGACGGCAAGGGCGGACCGGGTGTGCACGTCGAGAAGATCGACTGCGATCGCAGCCAGGGCCGCATGGTGCTGGATCCCGACCATCCCGACGCGATTCAGGAAGGTCAGTGGAAGGGATACGTCGAGTATCCGAACATCGAACCGATCACCGAGATGACCAATGCCATGCTGGCATCGCGGGCGTATGAAGCTAACGTGACGGTGATGGACGTCACCAAGCAGATGCTCGCGGCGTCGCTGCGGTTGCTGGCGTGAGGGGGAGGCAAAGATGACGCGGCGACGCGGCGACGCGGTGACACGGAGAAGGGAAGAGGCGGTTACGTAAGATTGGCCATGCTCGGTTTTGGGGATTGAGATTCGGGTGATTTGAGTTTCGATTTGGGGCAGGAACTGGACTGATGCCGGACCCATTGATGATTAACGGATTGCAGACGGGGCAGGTGGCGGGGCCGATGCGGCCGACGACGCCGGCGGGACCGACAACGACGGCCGACGGTCTGTCGTTCAAGGACATGCTGCTCAACAGTCTGAACGAAGTGAACCGGCTGCAGCAGGAGGCGGCGGCAGGCGTGGATCAGTTGATGACGGGGCAGACCGATGATGTGGCCGGCGTGTTCAGTGCCGTGCGCAAAGCCGACATCGCGTTCAGCATGCTGATGGAGATGCGCAACAAGATGATCGAAGCGTATCAGGAACTGCAGCAGATGCGCGTCTGAGGAGAAGAATGACGCGGCGAGGGGGCGACGCGGTGACGCGGTGACGCGGTGAAAAAAGAGGGGAAGACGTGACGGGAGAGAAGAAATGCTGATGCGATGACGCGGTGAAGAGGGGAAACGAGGCGGGGGAAGTCGGACGCAGGACGCGGAAGACGTGGAGCAACGGAAATGGAGTTCCTTCGAAAGCTCATTCTCCAGACCAAAGAGCACCTGGGCGGGCTGACGCTGTCGCAACGGCTGGCCATCGGGGCGAGCGCCGGTCTGGTGGTCATATCGCTGTTTTGGCTGGTGAGCTGGGCGGGCAGCACGGAGATGGTGCCGCTGTTCGACCAGAGCATCAAACCCGACGAACTGGCCCCCATCCGGCAGCAGTTGGACCTCAGCGGCGTGAAGTACGAGGTGGTCGGCGATCGCGTGTTCGTGCCGGCCGACAGCGTATTGCGGCTGCAGGCGCAGCTGGCTCAGTCCAACGCTCTGCCGCGGGACATCAGCATCACGTTCGATCACATCATCCAGACCTCCAGTCCGTTCCAGAGCCGCGACGACCAGGAGTGGCGGCGGAATATCGCGCTGGCCAACGAGCTGTCGCTTCGGTTGCGGCACTTTGCCGGCGTGCGGGACGCCCGCGTGTTCATCGACAAGAACACCAAGCGGACGATCGGCCCCTCGCCTATCGTGCCGACGGCGAGCATTCAGGTGACCATGGAGCCGGGTCGCGAGCTGGACAAGAACCAGGTTCGGGCCATGGCGTCGTTCGTGAGCCGAGCGGTGGCCGGCCTGGACATCCATAACGTCCAGGTGACCGACTTCACGTCGGGACGCACGTACAGCGTTCCGAAGCAGGAAGACGCGATGGCCTACGACGACCTGGAGGATCGCCAGAAGAAGGAAAGCTACTTCGCGAACCAGATCCGGGAACTGCTGGACAACATTCCGGGCCTGCGGGTGGGCGTGCGGGCGGAACTGGATCCGCGGGCCACGCAAGTGACCGAGACCAAACACGGCAAGCCGGTGGCGACCAAGGACCGTTCGCGGACGTTCGAGACCACGGAAGGGCGCCAGCCGGGCGAGCCCGGCATCGTGCCCAACAGTGGTTCGCCCGACGCGGCCGTGGCGTTGGGCAGCCGCACCGAGGAGACCGAGACGGAAACGACCTACAGTGCGGAACAAGACGTCACTCGAACCATCTTCGATAGTCCGCGGCACCGGCTGATCAGCCTGTCGGCGTCGGTCAACGTGCCGCGTTCGTTTCTGGCCGCCATCTACAAGCAGGCGAACGGCGGCAAGGATCCGACGGACGACGAACTGGACGCCGCTCCGACCACCAAGAGCACGCTGGACAAGATCAAGGCTCAGGTCGAGACGTTGATGCCCCGGGCGGAGGAGGCTCAGTCGCAGGTGGCCGTTACGTGGTTCCACGATAACGCCAGCCTGTTGCTGGGAGGCGAGCCGATGCGGGCGGGCACGACCGAGCAGGTGATGGCCTACGTGCACGCGTACGGAAGCAAGGCGGGCCTGGGCATGCTCGCGGTGGGGAGCCTCATCATGATGCTCATGATGGTCCGGCGGGTGGGTGAAGGGCCGGTTCTGCCGGGCGAGGCTCCGCCGGAGCCGGGCTTCCTGGGCCGTCGACGAAAAGGCCGGCGCAAGGACGAGGGCGACGAGATGGAGTCTGGCGATGTCGCGGTGAGCGAGGCCGAAGTGAGCGATCACCTGCTCGTGGGACGTGAAGTCGATGAGACGACGCTGCGTTCTCAAAAGCTGGTCGAACAGGTGGCCGAGCTGGTGAAAGCCGATCCCAACATGGCGGTGACGGTGTTGCAACGCTGGATCGACATGGAGAAGCAATAAGCGCGCATCTGAGCCGTGCGGCGACCGAGGGCACGCCCGGAGTCTCCGCATGCGAGCGCGACCCGAGCTGGAATTCGTCTCAATGGCCAAGAAGCAGCGACAAGGTGACACCGAACGGCAGGGCATATCGGGCCAGAAGAAGGTGGCGATATTCCTCCTGGCGATGGGGCCGGAGACGGCCGGCCTGATCCTGCGCCATATGGACCGGGAGGTCGTGGAGGACCTGACTCGGGAGATCGCCTCGCTGGGCGTGATACCGCCGCAGGAGCAGGAACAGGTTGTCGAGGAGTTCTACAACATCGTCCTGGCTCGGCAGTACGCTGCCGAGGGTGGTCTGGCTTACGCCCGCATGGTGCTGGAAAGGGCCCTTCCCAAAGAAGAAGCGAACCGAGTCATGGAGCAGATCGAGCACTCGGTTCACCAGCAGCCGTTCAGCTTCCTGCAGAAGGCCGAGAGCGAGAACCTGCTGACGTTCATGCAGGACGAGCATCCGCAGACCATCGCGCTGATTCTGTCGCACCTGCCCAGCAGCAAGGGAAGCGAAATCCTGTCGGGTCTGCCGCCGGCCAAGCAGATCGAGGTGGTCACGCGGGTGGCCAACATGGAGCAGACCAACCCGGAAGTCATTCGGGAGGTGGAAAAGGGTCTGGAGCAGCGGCTGAGCGGCATCATGACGCAGCAGTTCCAGAAGGTCGGCGGCGTCGAGGCCGTGGCCGAGATCCTGAACCTGTCCGACCGGGCCACCGAGCGAGGCATCCTGGAGACGCTGGAGGCCGAGGACCCCGACCTGGTCGAGCAGATTCGGCGGCTCATGTTCGTGTTCGAGGACATTCTGCTCATCGACGATCGTGGCATCCAGGCGGTGCTGAAGGAGATCGAAAACGACGAGTTGGCTTTGGCCCTCAAGACGGCCAGCGAGGAGATGAAGGAGAAGATCTTCAGCAACATGTCCGAGCGGGCGGCCAACCTGATCCGCGAGGAGATGGAGTACATGGGCCCGGTGCGGTTGAGCGACGTCGAGGCGGCCCAGCAGCGGATCGTGGACGTGGTGCGGCGGCTCGAGGACGCGGGCGAAATCATTCTCCAGGGCCGCGGCGACGCGGACGTGGTGGTGTGAGCAAGAGGCGAGCGGTGACGTCGCGTGCCGGCGCGAAGCGAAGATGCGCGAGAGCGGCGAAGGTTCGACCGGATGTTGTGATGGTAAGGGACTGAGATGGGCAGAGCGTCGGGAGTCATCAAGGCGAACGCTGTAGGGCAACTGCCCAATGCGACGTTTCGGTCGTTCCAGATCAACGACGTCATGGACGAGGCCCGGGCGTTCGTGGCCAAGGCTCACGCCGAGGCGGAGGAGACGCTGCGTCAGGCCGAGCTGCGGGCACGACAGATCGAGGAGGAGGCCCGGCGGGCAGGCGACGAGCGAGGCTACCGCGAGGGCTACGAGCGCGGGCTGGCCGAAGGTCGTGAGGCTGGACGGCAAGAGGCGTTCGAGGCTGCCAAACAGGAGTTTGGTGAGCAGCAGGCGAGCCTGATTTCGGCGTGCCAGCAGATCATCTCCACCATCGAGGCGGAGCGCGAGGCGTGGGAAACGGCAGCGCGTCAGGATCTCATCGACCTGGCCATGGCCATCGCGCGGCGGGTTGCCCACCACGTGGGTCGTGAACACCGGGAGGTGGTTCTGGCGAACCTGGAGGAGGCGGTTCGGCTGGTCGGGGCGCGAACGGATGTAACCATTGCCGTTCATCCTCTGGATGCCGAGGCGGCTCGGGCATTCGCCCAATCGCTCATGGACTTGCGCGAGCAATGGCAGAAGGTTCGCATCGTGGAAGAACCCGAGCTCTCGCCGGGCGGTTGCCGCGTGCACTGGGGCAGCGGATCGATCGATTCCACGCTGGAGACGCAATTGGATCGGATCGAAGCGGAATTGAATAAGGGGAAAGCTGTGGACTCTGAGCCTGAGCCCTGAGCTTTGAGCTGTGAGCTATGAGCTGTGAGCCGAAGCGGCGGGTGGGCGTACTGTTTCGTCAGTCGTCAGTCGTCATTCGGATTTCGTCATTCGGACTTTTCGTGTGTATGGGCGCGTTCGCCAAAGAGATTGAGCTGGTAGAACGGATCTGCTCGCCGGCGTTGATCGGTCGCGTGTCGGACGTGGCCGGTCTGACGGTGACCGCGACCGGTCTGCCCGCGGCCACGGGTACGTTGTGCCGCATCCACACGAAGCACGGCGCGCCTCTCGAGGCGCAGGTCGTCGGCTTTCGCGACGATCGCACGTTGCTCATGCCGTTGTCCGACGCGCTGGGTGTGTCGCGCGGGGACGAAGTCGTGGCCGAACCGGGCGAGGCTCGCGTCGGCGTATGCGAGGCGCTGCTGGGGCGGATGCTCGACGGCATGGGCCGCCCGTTGGATGGCGGACGGACGCTGCACTATGACGACTGGTACCCGCTGTATCGCACTGCTCCACGAGCGCTCGAACGGGAACGTATCACCCGACCGATCGGCACGGGCATTCGCGCCATCGACGCGCTGACCACAGTCGGTCGCGGCCAGCGGATGGGTTTGTTCGCGGGCACGGGCGTGGGCAAAAGCGTGCTCATGGGCATGATCGCCCGGAACACCGACGCCGACGTGGTGGTGTGTGCCCTGATCGGTGAGCGCGGCCGCGAGGTCAACGATTTTCTCGAGAAGAATCTCGGTCCCGAAGGCCGTCGCAAGTCGGTGATGGTCATCAGCACGTCGGACGAATCGCCGGTGCTTCGCGTGCGGGCGGGGTTCGTGGCCACGGCGGTGGCTGAGTACTTCCGCGACCGCGGGCGGCACGTGCTGTTGTTGATGGATTCGGTGACGCGGTTGGCCATGGCTCAGCGGCAGATCGGCCTGGCCGCGGGCGAGCCGCCGGCCACCAAAGGCTACACGCCCAGCGTCTTCGGAATGCTCCCGCAGTTGCTCGAGCGTGCCGGCCAGACCGAGCGGGGCAGCGTGACCGGCATCTACACCGTGCTCGTGGAAGCCGACGACATGAACGACCCCATCGGCGATGCCGTGCGCGGCATTCTCGACGGACACCTGTGGCTGTCGCGGTCGCTGGCCAGCAAGGCTCACTATCCGGCGATCAGCGTGACCGACAGCATCAGCAGAGTGATGCCCGACGTGGTGGACGAGCAGCACTTGTCGGCGGCGCGGACGATCGTGCGGAACCTGGCGGTGTGGAACGAGATCGAGGACCTCGTGAACATCGGCGCGTACGCGGCGGGCAGCAACCCGCAGTTCGACACGGTGATTCAGACACGGCCGGCCGTGCTCGCGTTCCTTCAACAGGCAGTGGGCGACCGGGTGAGTCTGGCCGAGAGTCGCAAGCAACTGCTGGTCCTGGCGCAGCAGATCGAGGAGACAGCAGCGCGGTTGAGCAAGACGGACAAGACGGTGAAGAAGAAGCCGTGAGCTATGAGCTGTGAGCCATGAGCCAGAACGGCGGGTGAGCGTACTGCTTCTTCCATCGTCATTCGTCATTCGGATTTCGGATTTCGTCATTGCTCGTTCGAAATGTAGGGGCGTGTTGTGGCCAAGCGGTTCCGGTTCCGATTCGAGACTCTGCTGAAGCTGCGGCGTCAGCGCGAGGACGAGCATAAGCGGATCGTGGGCGAACGGTTGGCCCAGATCGCGGCGGTTCGCGAGGAGATTTCGCGGCTCGAGCAATTAACTCGCAGCGGCGTCGATTCGGTGCGGATGTTTCAGCAGGCGGGCCGCATCGATTTACAGCAGACGATGGCGCACCGTGGCTGGATCGTTCACTTGCAGAAGGCATCGCTGGAGGCGCAGGCCCGGCTGGCGGCGCTCGAAGCCCGGCTGGCCCAGGAACGAGCCGCCCTGGCCGAGGCCGCCAAGCAGCGGCGGATTCTGGAGAAGCTCGAAGAACGTCAGGCTCATCGGCATGAGCTGGAAATGCGGCGAGCCGAGGTTCGGACCGCGGATGATCTGACCACCACCCGGTTCGTGTACGGCGAACTCGAGCAGGCGGAGAGCTAAGCGTCATGTTGAAGCGGGTATGGCATGCAATCGCCTGGCTGGCGCTGGCCAACCTCTTCGCGGTGGCCGGTCTGGTGGCGTATTTGTTCGCCAGCGGGCGGCTCAACGGCGAGCGGATGGAGCAGATCGCGGCGGTGCTGCGGGGCGAATATCCGCAGGTGCAGGTGGTCGCCACGCAACCGACGGCCGCGCCCGAGAAGCCGCAAACCAGCCGCGAGGAACTCGCCCAACTCGAAGCCCGCAAGCGACTCTACACGCTCATCAGCGAGCGGCACCAACGCGACATCGACGATCGCAACAGCCTCAACCAGGCGATCCAGATGGACGTGAACCGCCAACTCGAACAGATCGAGGCTCAGAAGCAGGAGTTCCAAAAACAAAAGCAGCAAACCGAGCAACAGCTCGAGCAGAGCGGCTTCCAGCAGGCGCTGGACATGTTCTCGGAGATGGATCCCAAGCTGGCCAAGGACATCCTGATCACGAAGAAAGATGCGGACGTCGCGCACTTGCTGGTCCGGATGGACTCGGGCAAGCGGAAAAAGATCGTGAATACCTGCAAAACCGCCCAGGAAAAAGAGTGGATGGGCCGGATCCTGACGCAGATCGGGAGGATGAGCGATCCCGACATCATGCCGGCGGATAGCGCGGGTGGTGCGTTGGCGGCCAGTCCGCCGGCCATCGGCCAGAACTAGCGTCCGGGGGGCGGGCCTCTCGCCTGTGCCCGAGCAGGACGCGCGTTGAAACGGCAGTCGCCGCGTCACGGCGACGCGCGTGAGAACAAGGAAGGCCCGGAGGATGCCGGGCGAATAATGGACGGGTCGGTAACCGGCGTGGATGGTTCGGTGCCGCCTCCGGACGAGGGCTCCTATGCGCCTCGTGGAAGCGACATCGCAGGATCGAATCATCTTGGCCGGGCGTGGGGATGAGAAAACCGGCTCGACTGCAAACGTGTCGGAAGGCACGACCGGACAGTTCGCGTCCGTGCTCAGGGCGACGCGCCGCAGTTCGACTCGGCTGATGGATTTGTTGATGCCGCGGACCGACGTCGCCGCGGCCGGCGGCAGGGAGTCGCGGCAGGAGAAGCGCGAAGCAGCGAGCGAGCTGTCGAAGAACGACCCGCCGGCGGAGCGGCCGGACGAGCCCAGCCGGGCGGACAAACTCGAAGCCCTGCACCGCCGGCACGAAGCGAAGACTCGCGGACGCGCGGAAGTCAGCCAGCCGGCGGAAACGCCGGTGGAGATCGACGCAACGTCCGCCCATTCGAGCCGGCCGGTGTCGGTGATCGAGAGTGCAACGCCGCAGCCCTCCTGGCTGGGTGGCATAATCGCGACACCGCAGGGCACAGCGCTGACGGCTCCGACAGCGAACGTCGCGCCGACGGACGGCGGGCTGACGAACGAGGCGAACGCCGGCTCATTTGTTGGCCCGACGGCTGCGCCTGCCAGTTCCGGCACGGCGTCGACCAACGTCGAGACGGCGTCGGCCGGGTCGGCGACCGCACCGCTTGCACCGGGATCCGCAGCGACGGCAAGCGAGCGGGCCGACGCGGTCAAGGAATTGGCGGCCGCCGCCACGGGACGAGCGAACGCTTCCGTCCGTTCGGGCGGGTCGGCGAGCGAGTTTCAATCGCTGCTCCAGACGCTCGGCCGATCTCGCGGGACCGAGTCCCAATCGGCGACAGGCGCCGCCGGCGGCCGGACGGTCGCGGAGAAGGCCGGTTCCGACCAGCCGATCGATGTGCGATCGACCGAGTCGTTGCGCGAGCTGGCTCGCATCGTCCAGACTCGCATCGGGCAGCGCAACTCGTCGATGACGTTGTTACTGTCACCGGCCGAGCTGGGACGGCTGCGCATCGAGGTGCGCATGGTCGACGATGCAGTCGAGGTGCGCTTTCAGGCCGAGACGCCAGAAGGGCTGGAGGCGATCAGAAGCCGGCTGGACGAATTGAAAGGCGTCCTCGAACAACAGGGCCTGCAGATCGATCGGATCGAGGTGGAATTGACGCTTTCGCCGGCGCCGCCTAACCCCGATCGGGAGTGGAGCGGACAACAGCCGTCCGACCCGGGTTGGTCGGCGCCAACGGACGACGGGCGCAGCGCGGGTCATGCTCGTCAGTCATTCGGCGATGGACGCGACGGCGGGACGGGCCGATCGATGACGGAAGAATTCCCGGTAGCGGCATCGAGCGTGCTGCCGGAAGTGATCTTGGACTACAGCGAACTGACCGGCGCCGTGGACATCATGGCGTGAGCGAACGAAAGGACGTGACGCATGGAAACGACTTCGATCTCCGGCGTGTCAGCAAGTACGAACAGCACCAGCGCCGCAACGGCTGCCGGCCTGGGCGGCATATCGAGCGAGGAGTTCCTGAATATCCTGGTCAAGCAACTGCAGATGCAGGATCCCATGGAGCCCATGACCAACCAGGAGATGCTGGCACAGCTCTCGACCATCCGCGAGCTGGAGATGAACACCCGGCTCAGCCGCAAGCTCGAGCAGCTGACGGATCAGCAGCGATTCGGCTCGGCGGCCGCCCTCATCGGCAAGCACGTCAAGGGCACGGTCGCTGATTCCGAGGGCAACGAGTTCGTTCTCGAGGGCATCGTGACCGGCGTCCGCTTCACGGAAAAGGGCGAGGTCATGCTGGAGCTGGATACCGGTGAGACGTTGCCGTTGACCAAATTGGAGCTGGTCACGGACGCCGACGGCACGGTTCTGGCCGCGGCGTGACTCCGGCGTGCGTGGGGTGCGAACCAGGGAAAACTCGATATCGGTTTGAGATCGAGGAGATGAGTCATGGGTCTGACTTCCGCGATGTACACCGGCCTGACCGGTTTGAATACGAATCAGTTTCGAATCGACACATCCGGTGACAATATCGCCAACGTGAACACGACGGCATTCAAGAGCAGCCGGGCCAACTTCGAAAACCTGATGTCCAAGACCGTTTCGAACGGCACGGCTCCGAGCGACCGGTCGGGCGGCACCAACCCGTTGCAGATCGGCATGGGTTCGGCGCTGTCCAGTGTGCAGCGGAACTTCAGCAACGGGTCGATCGAGCCGACGGGCATCCCCACGGATATGGCCATCGAAGGCAACGGCTTTTTCATCGTCAACACGCCCGCTTACGGTCAGGCGTTCACCCGTGACGGCACGTTCAAGCTCGACGCCACCAACACCCTGGTGACCGCGGACGGGTTCAAGGTCCAGGGCTACGGCGTGGACGACAACTTCAACATCATCCCGGGTGAATTGCAGGACATCACCATCCCGCTGGGCACCATGAGCGCGGCCCGGGCCACGAGCAACGTGGCGTTCGACGGCAACCTGAACGCCAACGGTCCGATCGCCAGCCAGGGGACCATCCTGGAGTCGCAGGCGTTCGTGGATCTCGCCGGCAACCCGGCTACGGCCAACACGTTACTGAGTCAGTTGGTGGACCCGGGAGCTCCCGGCGTGCCACTGTTCGCCGAGGGCGATGTGATCACGTTGGCCAATGTGAAGAAGGGCGGCCGGCAGCTGCCCGAAGAACGGTTCACGGTCACGGCTGACAGTACGCTGGGCGATTTCGCCGCGTTCCTGCAGAACAGCCTCGGCATCAACACCGATCCGGAGGCGGGCGGCACGCCGGGCGTGCGGATCAGTGACGGAAGCGACGGCGTTCCGGCGGGTACACTGGTGGTGGAGGGCAACGCGGGGACGGCCAATGGGCTGGAGATCGACCTGTCGGCCATCCGCAGCAGCAACATCAACTTCAATGTGCCGTTCAACTTCACGGAAACGCAGGCCGCCAACGGCGAGAGTGTCTACACGACGTTCATCGCTTACGACTCACTGGGCACGCCCATCCAGGTGGAACTCACGCTGGTCCTGGACAGCAAGACCAACGCGGGCAACGTCTGGCGCTACTACGCGGAAAGTCATGACGACACGGATGTTAGCTCTGTTCTCGGCGGGACCGGGACGCTCACCTTCGACAACGACGGGCAACTGACGGCGGTGTCGAACAACATCATCCGCATCGATCGGGAGAACACCGGCGCCTTGAACCCGTTGCAGATCGAGCTGAACTTCGACCACGTCACCGGCCTGACCACGCAGCGCTCGGCCATGGTCATGACCTCGCAGGACGGGTTCGGGACGGGCACGCTCAACAGCTTTTCGGTCGGCAGCAACGGGATGATCACGGGCACGTTCAGTAACGGGCTCACCCGGCCGCTCGGTCAGATCGCCCTGGCCACCTTCACCAACGCCGAGGGGCTGGTCGGAAAAGTGAACAATCTGTACCTCGTGGGGCCCAACTCCGGGCCGGCGGTCATCACCGCTCCCGAGGAGTTGGGGGCAGGCCGAGTGGTCTCCGGCGCGCTGGAATTGAGCAACGTGGATCTGACCCGCGAATTTATCGGACTCATCACCGCCTCGACCGGATTCTCCGCCTCCGGGCGAGTCATCTCAACTTCCAATGAACTACTCAACGAATTGCTGCTGATAGCCCGATAACTACGGGTATGCCGTTGCGCTGCGCCGAGGGGACTCGAAACGGTTCGGGCCCCGGTCGGCGCGGGCTGCGCCGGCATGAGGCAATAGCGTTGATCCGGCTGACGAGGCTGAACAATACGAGCTTCATTCTCAACGCGGACCTCATCAAGACGATCGAGGAGCGTCCGGATACCACCATCACGCTGATCAACGGCGAGACGTTCATCGTGCGGGACACGGTGGAGGAGGTGGTGGCCCGGGCGGTGGAGTACGGCCGGGCGGTACGGGCGTTCCGGCCGTGATCCGGCGTTTATCCGGTTCGCGAGGAAGGTCCGGTGAGAAAAGAAGCTATGAGCTGTGAGCTTTGAGCTCTGAGCCGTGAGCCGCGCCGGCAGGTGCCGGTTCGTCATTCGGATTTCAGCCCTGGGGTTTCTCTCCGGCGGGAGCTGGCTTCGCACGGCGGGAGGTGAATCCTCCTTCGCTCGTGGTCGATGACGTTTAAGGAGGCGGAGTGGTCGATCGCACGACAGTGTTGGGGCTGCTCGCGTTGGTGGCTCTGCTAGCCTGGGTGGTGCTGGCGGGAGCCGGTCCGGCCGCTCACGTTTTCTGGCAAACCTCGTCGGTCGCCTTCGTGGTGGGCGGATCGGTGGTGGCGGCTTTCGTGGCCTCGCCGGGAGTGGGGCCGCGGCGGCTGGCGAGCATCCTGCGGAACGCGTTCTCCGTGCGGGTGCCGTCGCCCGACGACGTGATCATCATGCTGGTGGCGCTGGCCGAGGTGGCCCGGCGCGACGGTCTGCTGGCGCTCGACAAGACCGTAAGCGGGTTAAAGGACGATTTCACCCGCCGGGCGATGCAGATGGCCATTGACGGCGTGGACCCGGACGTGATCCAGGCCGTGTGCCAGGCCGAGCTCGAGAGCATCGACCTGCGGCACGCCGAGGGCAAGGCGGTGCTGGAGTCGATGGCCCGGTTCGCACCGGCCTTGGGGATGATGGGGACGCTCGTCGGGTTGGTGGTCATGCTGGGCAAGATGGACGATCCGTCGCGGATCGGACCGGGCATGGCCGTCGCCTTGTTGACAACGTTGTACGGGCTGGGGCTGGCCAACTTGTTCTGCCTGCCGCTGGCTCGGCGGCTCGCGCATCGCAGCAGCCAGGAGTTGCTGGCCAAGACGGTGGCGCTCAAAGGCGTGCTGGGCGTGCAGGCGGGCGACAATCCGCGCGTGCTGGCGCAGAAGCTCCGGGCGTATCTGCCGGGGGCAGGGCGCGGGCAGGAGTTCTCGTGGGCGAGCGTGGGACGTAAGAGCGTCCAGCCGCCGCAGGTGGGCGCGGAAGAGGCGCGTCCGGCGGAGAAGGCTCTGATTGAGCCGCCTCCGGTGAGCGTGGCACCCAAGCCGGCATTGGACGAGGAAACGGCCCGCAAGATGGCCGAACAGTTGCAGAAGATGTTGCGCGGCCAAAAGCGGTTCGTGGACGCCGCCTGAGGCGCGTCCGGGCGTGGAGCGTAACGACGACCGGCTGGAGTTTGAGGTCGCATGTTCTGGACACAACGTCTCAAGGATGCGGGCAGCGACACGGATGACCCGTGGGTGTTGTCGTACGGCGATCTCATGAGCCTGCTGCTCGTGGTCTTCGTCATGATCGCGGCCATGAGCGAATTGCGGGCCGGCGATCGCTTCGGGCGCATCAGCAGCGGCGTGCGGCAGGCGTTCGGCTTCGCGACGCCGGTGGCGGCAGCGAGTGCAGCCGGCTATCGCCCGCCGACGTTCTTGGAGCGGCTCGAGCAGGCGGGGTTCAGACGGGAATCAACGGTCCAGTTGGTTGGACCGGATGACGAGAAGCTGGCCCCGGTGGACGTGATCGTGGCCGAGAGCTCGATCACGTTGCGGATTGCCGGACACAGTGCGTTCGCCCGGCACAGCGCGGCACTCGAGCCGGCTGGCCGCGGAGCGTTGGAACGGTTGGCCGGGTACATGGCTCGCGGCCAGGGCCGCATCGAGGTGCGCGGTCACGCCGGCGACGGGCCGTTGCCCGCCGGTGTGCCGTTTCGCGACGGCATGGATTTGTCGTATGCCCGGGCTCGGGCGGCCGCCGACGTGCTGATTCAGCGCGGTGTGGCGCCGGAGCGGCTGGCGATCACAGCCCTGGGCGACCGCGAACCGCTGACTGATACCGCGGCGACGATCGATTCGGACGCAGCCGAAGCGGCCGGCGGAACGGCCGGCGGCGATCACACGCAGGCCGGGCTCACCGAACCGATGCCCGACGGCGTGAATCGCCGGATCGAGATCGTCGTGCAGAACGAAAGTGAGTGACAGACGGGGAACCTCAGAGTCTCGAATTGACAGTTTCAATTTGAGATCACAGGTTTGCCGGATTCAGCATCGATCGCCGGGGAAGGACAGAGTGCATCATGGTTGATCAAGCCAAAGAGACCGAAACGCCGGCGGCATCGTCGGGTCGTCGCAAGAACGTGGTGATGCTGGGCGTTCTGGCCGGTGTGATGATCGTCGAGGCGCTGGTGGTTTTCGTGCTGGTCAAGAGCTTCGCCGGAGCGCCGGCGACCGCTCAGGCCGCCGAAGGGCTGGTGGCCACCGAGGGCGAAAAGGCGCCCGGCCAGGTCGAATTGAAGGTCGGCGAATTCCGGGCCCAGAATCGTACCGGCCAGCAGTCGTATATGCTGCAGTTTTCGCTGTTCGCCACGGTGTCCGAGCCCGACAAGGCCAAGGCGGAAGAGATACTGGCAGGCAAGTCGGCCACCATCAAGGATCGCTTCAGTCGCGTCGTGCGATCAATGGATCCCGAGCGATTTCTCGAGCCGGATCTGACCACGTTGCGGACGCAGCTCAAGGCCGAACTGTCCCAGGTGATGGGGCCGGATTTGAAAATTCACGAGGTATTGCTGACGGACTTCACGTCGGCGGTGGACAATTGAGTTTCGGAGCGAGGCCGTGAGTTGGTTCTCCGGCTCACAGCTTACAGCTCATAGCTCCTAGCTCTAAGTAAGTCAGGATGACGCCATGACGGACGAGCATGGATTGCTCAGCCAGGAGGAGATCAACGCAGCGCTGGCGGAAGCCGGCTTGGATCCGGAAGCCCTGGTGGGCTCGGGCGGTCGCGAGCAGGCGGCGGTCGCCGTGGCCGACCCGCGTGTGGATTCTGCCGGTCGCCCCTTCGACGAGGTTGCGGCGGCAATGGCCGAGGCCATTGAACAGGAACGATTGGCGGCGAGTGCCACAAATTCGGCGTCGAGTGCGGTCGACGGTGGTGCCGGTGCGCCTCTGCCGCCCGGGGCCACGCCGTTCTCCATTCCCGAACTGAGCAGCAAGGGCTCCGATTCCGCGCCGGCCGGCGGGATCGACTTGCTGCGGGACGTCGAGCTGAACGTCCAGATCGAGCTGGGCCGCAGCCGCATGCTGGTGGACGACGTGCTGCGGCTGGGTGAAGGCTCGGTCGTGGAACTCGACAAACTGGCCGGCGACCCGGTGGACGTCTACGTCAACGGGCGGCTGGTGGCCCGCGGCGAGGTGTTGGTGCTGAACGACAACTTCTGCGTTCGCATCAACGACATCGTCCGGCAGGACGTGGAAGAGGCGAACTGATCGCACTTTAGACGAGCAGGATGCACGCTGGACCAGGATGGTCTCATGACGACGGCACGAACACTCACAATCCTCGCGAGCGTGGCCCTGGCCTGTAGCTTGCCGGCGATGGGGCAGGTTTCCTCGCCGTCAGGCAGCCGGCGACCGTTGCCGCATCCCGACATCCTGAACCTGCCCGTCGAGAATGAGCCGGCCGCGCCGGCCGTCGCTCCCGTCAACGCAAGTGAATCGAATGCTGCCGCAGCGCCGCTGACCGGTTCGGAGACGATGTCTTCCGAGGACAAGCCGATTGTTCGACGCGAGGACCAGGCCTCAGCGGCGATGCCGGGTCGTGATGGGCGAACCATCACTCGTCGCGAGGGTGCCTCCAGGCCCGGTCTGCTGCGGGATCTGTGGCCTTTGTTGGCGGTCTTGGCGCTGATCGCGGCCATGGTGTTCTTGCTGAAGAAGTTCATGCCGGCTCGTCGGCTCATGGCCGGCTCGCAGGTCTTGCAGATCGTCGCTCAGACGCACGTGACCGCCAAGCATCAGCTCATGCTGGTCAAGCTTGGGCGCAGCCTGGTTCTGCTGGGGGTGTCGGCCGACCGGATGTGCACGCTGCGGACCATCGATGATCCCGAGCAGGTCGCCCTCATCCTGGGCCAGGTGGCCAGCGCGCAGCCTCACTCCATGACCCGGGCGTTCATCGAATCCATGCAGGAGGAAGCCGTCGCGTACGCGGATGTGCCCGAGGACGACCCGGCTGCCGAAACGCACGGCCAACTGCACGGCCTGTTGAAGAAGGTTCGCAAGCTGGCGGGCAAGACGGATGCAGTGGTGGGGTAGCGGCAAGGATGACGCGGCGACACGGCGAGGTGGAAAGAAAGATGACGCGGAGCCACGGCGAGAGAAGAGACGAGTCGGAATTGACTTGATTTGACTGGTGGGGCGCGACGGAGTCGCGCGCAAAACAGGAGCAGGAGGCTCGATGAGATGGCCGGGGCTGGCCCTGGTTGCCGTGCTGGCGGTCGGCGCGACCGCGGTGGCTCAACCTGCGCCTGCACCGGTCGGGCCGTCAGTCAGCCCCGCCGGCTCGGGAAGCGTGGACAACCCGCTGCAGATACCTGACCTGAGCCGCGTGCTGCCGACGGCCACCACGCCCGAGGGCGTCAGCGCCACGCTCAAGATTCTCGTCATCATGACGGTGCTCACGCTGGCACCGGCCATCCTCATGATGACGACCAGCTTCACCCGCATCCTCATCGTGTTGGCCATGCTGCGGCAGGCCCTCGGCGTTCAGCAACTGCCGCCGAGCCAGATTCTCGTGGGCATCTCGCTCTTCCTGACGTTCCTGATCATGGCCCCGACGTACGAACGCATCCACCGCGAGGCGGTCAAGCCCTGGCTCGACAACGCGCCGGGCATGACGCAGAGCCGGGCCATCGAAATCGCCGAGGGACACCTGCGGGAATTTATGTTCAACCAGATCGAGCGCACGAAGAACGAGGAGGACATTTACCTCTTTCTCGAATACTCGCGGAAGGCGGCCATCCCGCTGGGCACGCAGGTGACGCGAGCTGACGTGCCAACTTCGGCGCTGGTGCCGGCGTTCATTCTCAGCGAGTTGAAGACGTCGTTCGTGCTGGGTTTCCGCATTTACTTGCCGTTCCTGGTCATCGACATGGTGATCGCGACGGTGTTGATTTCCATGGGCATGCTCATGCTGCCCCCGGTGATGATTTCGCTGCCGTTCAAGCTGTTGTTGTTCGTGCTGGCCGACGGCTGGTACCTGGTGGTGGGGGCACTGTTGGCGGGCTTCGCGTGAGCGCAGCGCCCGCGGCGAGGTGGAGTCCATGGAGTTCGGCGACGGACTGGATCTGACGCGAGACGCCCTGATGATGACGCTCATCATCTCCTCGCCCATCATGCTGATCGGCATGGTGGTGGGCCTGGTGATCTCGTTGTTCCAGTCGATGACGCAACTGCAGGAACAGACGATCAGCTTTGTGCCCAAGATCGTGGCCATGGTCAGTGTGGCCATGATCCTGGGCCCGTGGTTGGCCAACAAGCTCCTCGAATATGCCGTGGAGTTGTTAGGTGAGGTGCCGTTCTGAAGAAAAAGATGACGCGGCGACGCCTGGAAGGGAAAGGATGACGCGGCGACGCGGGGACGCGGCGAGAGAAGAGATGGGCGGTGAGTGGAGGAGAGGAACTCGGGTTGAGTGTTGAGGATCGGTGAACGATGCCCTGGACGGTGTTCAACCTCTACGCGAATCTGCCGGCCTTCATGCTGGTCGTGTGCCGCATCGGCGGGCTCGTACTGGCTGCGCCCCTGTTTAGCTCGGCGATCATCCCGATCCGAATCAAGATTCTGCTGACGCTGGCCATGGCGGCGGCGGTGTTTCCGCTGGTCTCCGTGCACCTGGTCGGCCCGGTGACGCTGGAAACAGCGCTGGTCGGGCTGTTCGGCGAGCTGGCCATCGGGCTGCTCGTTGGCTTGTGCCTGTCGCTCATGCTGATAGGCGTGCAGGTCGCGGCCGAATTCATCAGCCACCAGGCGGGTATCCTGTTCGGCAGCACGTACAACCCGATGATGGACAGTTCGGAGTCCGTCCTGTCACAGTTCTTCTACTTCGCGGCCTTGCTGGGATTCCTGGCCATCGGCGGCCATCGTCACCTCGTGCGAGCATTGCTGGAGAGTTTCGAGACGCTTCCGCCGCTGGCTTTCCGGCTGAGCGAGGGACTGATGGAGCTGATCCTTGATTTGACGACGATGTCTTTCGAGATGGCCATCCGGATCAGCGGTCCGGTGGTGGTCTCGTTGATGCTCGCCTTGTTGGCATTGGGTTTTATCTCGAGGACGGTTCCACAGCTGAACATTCTGACCGTCGGGTTTCCGTTGAAACTCGCGCTGGCTCTGCTGGTGCTGGGGCTGACGGTGATGTCCATGGAACCTTTGCTGATCGAGGCGTTCGACACCAGCCTGCAGAGCGTGCGGAGCGTGCTGGGCCTGCCGCCGCAGGCGTGACGGCTGGGAGGAAAGACTAGCCCATGCCCGACAGTGCACAAGACAGGACCGAAGCCCCAACGCCACGCCGGCGCGAAGAAGCGCGGGAGCGCGGCCAGGTCGCGCGGAGCGCGGATCTGACTTCGGCTGTCATCCTGTTGGGAGGTGTGCTGCTCATCCAGTGGTGGGGCGAAGGTGCCATGGGACGGCTGCTCAGCCTCATGCGGATGTATCTGGGCGAAGATGGCGTGGCTACGGTCGATCCGCAACAGTTGGGTACGATCGCCCAATCCGTTCTGCTGGAGACCGCTCGGCTGCTGTTGCCTTTTCTGCTCGCCCTGGTCGTGCTGGCCATCGTGAGCAACTACCTGCAGGTCGGCTGGCTCATCACGTTCAAGCCGATTACGCCGTCGCTCGATCGGCTGAATCCGTTGACGGGGCTGGCCCGCATGTTCAACGCCCGGGCGTTCGTCCATTTGCTCATGGGCGTGCTGAAGATGGCGGTGCTGGTGCTGGTCACGTGGTGGACGTTGCGGAGCCGGGTGGAACTGCTGGCCGGCGCGTCCGGGCTGTCGCATTTGTCGCTGATCGTCGTCGCCACGGATCTGATTCTCACGCTGGGCCTGCGGCTGGGGATCGTGCTGTTGATTCTGGCGGTGATCGACTATGCGTATCAACGCTACCGGACTGAGAAGGACCTGCGGATGACCAAGGAGGAGGTGCGCGAGGAGCTCAAGCGGATGGAGGGCGATCCGAGGATCAAGCTCCGGCGGCGGCAGGTGCAGATGCAGATGGCCATGCAGCGGATCCGAGCCGCGGTGCCCAAGGCCGACGTGATCGTCACCAATCCCACGGAGTTCGCAGTGGCGCTGCAGTACGACGCCGAGACCATGCAGGCCCCCAAGGTGACCGCCAAGGGTGCGGATTTCCTGGCGATGAAGATTCGGGAGATCGCCGTCGCGCACGGCGTGCCCATCGTCGAACGGCCGCCGCTGGCCCGGGCGCTGTATCGCGACGTGGAGGTGGGCCAGGAGATTCCGGCCGACTTCTACAAGGCGGTCGCCGAGGTGCTGGCGTACGTGTACGAGCTGGCCGGCCGTGGTTACGCCCGGCGGGCCGCGGCGGGAGTGAGCCTGAATTGAAAGGATCACACGGCGACGCGGAGACGCGGCGAAAGAGGAACGAGACAACACGGAAAAAGAACGCGAAACGTGGTTTGCGATGGCTGATCGGGGCGGACACAGACCTGAAAGAGCGCGGCTTGGGAGGCGAGATGTCGGTGCGACGTTTTTGTTCGCCTCACCGCGTCTCCGTGTCGCCGCGTCGTTTCGATAACCGGGTGATGAACGGTGGCGGGTTTGGCGTTATTTGACTCACGACCAGTGCGATTGATCGAGCGGCATCGCGGGCTGCTCGTACCGATCGGCGCCACGGCGCTCATTTTCGTGCTGCTGGTGCCGTTGCCCACCGCCCTGATGGACATTCTGTTGGCGGGCAACATCATGCTGTCGGCGGTCGTGCTGCTGACGGTGATGTACATCAATCATCCGCTGGAGATGTCCTCGTTCCCCTCGCTGTTGCTGGGGGTCACGCTCCTGCGGCTCGTGCTCAACACGGCGACCACCCGTCTGATCCTGACCAACGCGCAGGATGGCACCTTGGCGGCCGGCCGCGTCGTGGAGACGTTCGGCAACTTCGTCACCGCCGGCTCCCTGGTGGTGGGCATCATCATCTTCCTCATCCTGACCGTCATCCAGTTCGTCGTCATCACCAAGGGGTCGACGCGCGTGGCCGAAGTGGCGGCCCGGTTCACGTTGGACGGCATGCCGGGCAAGCAGATGGCCATCGACGCCGATCTCAATGCCGGCATCATTAACGAGGCCGAAGCCCGGCGGCGGCGACAGGAGGTGACCGCCGAGGCGGACTTCTACGGGGCCATGGACGGTGCCTCCAAGTTCGTCCGGGGAGACGCGGTGGCCGGCCTGATCATCACGTTCATCAACATGGTGGGCGGCGTCTACGTGGGGATGGTCGAGCACAAGATGGAGTTCATGCGGTGCCTCGAGGTCTTCACCAAGCTGACCATCGGTGACGGCCTCGTGGCGGCCATTCCCTCGTTCATTATCTCGATCGCGGCCGGCTTGTTGGTGACCCGTAGCAACGCCCGCGTGAACCTGGGCGAGGACCTGTTGGGCCAACTGACCAACCGGCCCATCGCGCTGGCGCTGACGGCGGGTTTTCTGTCGCTGCTCTCGCTGACCGGGCTGCCCACGATGCCGCTGCTCGTTCTGGCGGCGGGCTGCGGCGGTATGGCCTACATCATCAATTCGCAACGATCGGCGGCGATGGCCACGGCGGCCACGCAAGCCAAGGTCGAGGCGGGCAAGAAGGCCGAGCGGGTCGAGTCGCTGCTCACCGTCGATCCCATGGAGCTGGAGGTGGGCTACGGGCTGATCCGCCTGGTGGACCGCAAGCAGGGCGGCGACCTGCTCGATCGCATCACCAACATTCGCAAACAGGTGGCCACCGAGCTGGGCATCATCGTGCCGCCCATCCGCGTGCGCGACCACCTCAAGCTCGAGCCCAACAAGTACACCATCAAGCTCAAGGGGGTCGAGGTTGCACGAGGCGAGTGCATGCCGGGCCTGCTCCTGGCCATCGACAACGGCATGGTGACCGACCAGGTGACCGGAATCGAGACAATCGAGCCGGCGTTCGGTCTGCCCGCGCTGTGGATCAACGAGGACCAGAAGCTCGATGCCGAGCAGCGCAACTACACCGTCGTACCCTGTTCCAGCGTCCTGGCCACGCACCTGACGGAAGTCATCAAGAAGCACGCGGACGAGCTGTTGAGCCGTCAGCAGACGCACCGACTGCTGGACGCCCTGAAGGAGAAGTCGCCCAAGGCGGTCGAGGACGTCATTCCCGAGATCATCAAGCCGGGCGAATTGCAGCGGGTCCTCCAGGGCCTGCTGCGCGAGCGGGTTCCCGTGCGCGACCTGGAGACCATCCTCGAGACGCTGGCCGACTGGGCGCCGCGGACGAAGGACCCGGACATTCTCATTGAATATTGTCGCAATGCTCTGGCGAGAACCATCTGTCAACTGTATAAAGACGAACGCAATGTCATCCGCGTGGTCACCCTGGATCCGCAACTGGAGGATCTGATCGCCACCCACATCGAACGGAACGATCGGGGCAGCTACCTGAGCCTGCCTCCGATGACGCAGGGGCGGATCGTGGCGGCCATTCGCGAGCGGGTGGAGCAGGGCGGGTATCAGGCGGCCGGGCAGACCGTCGCCGTTCTGTGCTCGCCGCCGGTTCGCATGTGGGTGCGGCGGCTCATCGAGCAGTCCATGCCGCATGTGCCCGTGCTGGCGTACAACGAAATCGTCCGAGGCATTGAAGTTCAGTCGTTAGGACTGGTGGTACTCACGGATGGAACTGAAAACCTACCAGGGTAAATCGATGGCTGAGGCCCTCGAGAAGGTCAAGCAGGACCTGGGCCGCGGGGCGGTGATCCTGCACACCCGGACGATTCGGCGGGGCGGCCTGATGGGGGTCGGGGCCCGGTCGATCGTGGAGATCACGGCGAGCAAGGATCTGACGCTGTTGCCTCGCCCCGAGGGCTCGCCGGGACGCGGGACGTACGTCCCGCGGCGCGAGACGCTGTCGTCGCGCACGCGGCAGGCGGAGGCGTCCAGCGGAGGTCCCCGTTCCACGGAGTCGGCGGCCGCCAATCGGGGGGCCGCGAGCTCGGACACGCTGGCTCAGATCTCCTCTTCGACCTCGGCGCTGCGCAGCGAGATGGAAGAGCTGCGGACGATGGTTCGCCAGTTGCTCGATCGCGAGCAGTCGGCCAAGGCGTCACCGGGCCGCATCGACGCGGGGCTGGGGCCGGTTCGGCCCGGTCCGCCCATCCCGGAGGAACTGCAGGAGTACTACACGAAGCTCATCCAGAACGCGGTGGCCGATGAGCTGGCCCGCGAGGTGGTCTCGCGAGCTAAGGAGCGGCTGAACGAGTGGCGGGCGCGGCTGCAGGCAGTGGGGCCGGTCAAGACCGAGCCGCTGGATTTCCAGAAGCTCATTCCGGACGCCCTGCTGGAAGTGGTGGAGCGGATGCTGCCGACGGCCGACCCCGTCCAGCTTCAGCCGGGCCGGGGCACGAAGTTTGTCGCCCTGGTGGGGCCGACCGGTGTGGGCAAGACCACGACCATCGCCAAGCTGGCCGCCCAGTTCAAGCTTCGCGACCGCAAGCGCGTGGGTCTGATCACCACGGACACGTACCGCATCGCCGCCGTCGCTCAGCTCAAGGCGTATGCCGACATTCTCAGCGTGCCGCTCGAGGTGGTCTACACGCCCGACGAGCTGGCCGAGACCATGCGCAAGATGCAGGGCTTCGACGTCGTGTTGATCGACACGTCGGGCCGCAGCCAAAAGGACACCGAGCATCTGGGCGATCTGCAGGCATTCCTGGAGAAGGCCCGCGAGACGGCCGCGGCGCAGGAATTGGAGGCGACGGCGGCCAGCGGCGAAGGGCAGGCTCCGCAGCCGACGGCCAAGGACGGCCGCTGCTCCGCGCTGGAGACGCACTTGGTGCTGTCGTGCACCGCCCATTCCAACCAGTTGCAGCAGGTGCTCGAGAAGTTCTCCAGGGTGGGCGTCGATCGGGTGGTGTTCACGAAATTGGATGAGGCCGTGGGCGTCGGCGTGATCCTCAACATCGCGCATCGGCTGGACGTCCAACTGTCGTACCTGACGACCGGCCAGGATGTTCCGGACGATATCGAGGTCGGCAGTCGGCGGCGACTCGCGGAACTGGTGTTGAATCTACCGTCCTCGACGCCCACGGCAGCGCCGGCGTCATCATCGGCGGCTGAGCCGAGCCGGGTCGCATCCGAGCCGGTGAAGAAGTCGGCGTCGGCGATCAACCAGTTGGCGTGATCGCAGGTCGCTTTTGATGCGCTGACGCGGCCATTGCCGGCAGCGCTCGGCCCTTTTCGCCGCATCGCCGTGTCACCGTGTCGTTTTTTGGGGTCGGGGGTGGGCTATGGCTTTTGGCTTCTCCAATCGAGGCGATCAGGCAAGCCGTTTGCGCCAACTGGTCTGTGCCGACCTTGCGCCGGGAGGGCAAGCCGCCCGCGGTTGTCACGTCGTCAGTATTCTCAGCGGCAAGGGTGGCGTTGGAAAGACGCTGCTGGCCACCAATCTGTCCATCGCGATGGCCGCCCGCGGACACCGGGTCATCCTGTTCGACATGGACATGGGTCTGGCCAACGCGGATATCGTGCTGGGCGTGCAGGCCCGCGGGACGTGGTCCGAGGTGCTCAAGGGGCGGCGTCGGTTGGATGATGTGGTGATCGACGCGCCAGGTGGCATCTCGTTCGTGCCGGGTTCGTCGGGTATCGCTGAACTCGCTGATCTGTCGGACTTCGAGCGGCATCAACTCATGGCGGCCATGGCGCAGATCGAATCGCGCTATGACGTGGTCGTGCTGGATTGCGGGGCGGGGATCTCGCGAAACGTGCTGAGCTTCGCCGCGACGGGCGATACGTTGCTGGTGGTGACCACGCCGGAGCCGACCTCGCTCACCGATGCCTACGCCACGATCAAAGTGCTGCCCCAGTTCATGTCGGACCGACCGGGTGCGGCGGCGCGGATGGGCGGCATGGGCCTGGTGGTCAACAACGCCATCAATCGCCGGGAGGCCGCCGAGGTGTACGAGCGGATCTCGAGCGTGGCCGCCCGGTTTCTGCAGGTGGGCGTGAGCGACTATGGCCACATCCTGCGGGACGATTATGTGGCCGTAGCGGTTCGAGAGCGTGCGCCGGTACTGTTGCGCTACCCGCGCTGTCCGGCGTCCGGCTGCATCATGGCCATTGCGACCAAGCTCTCGCGCGACATCGGCCAACCCCAGGCCGACCAGGGGCTCTTCTACCGTTTCGTCAACATGTTCCGCTGAGTGCTCGCCGTCGGCACGTGTGGTGACCTGACGAGAGCTTCCCGCTCTTTGGCTCATAGCTCACACCCCATAGCCCACAGCTCATGGTCGGGTCTTCTGCCCCACAAGGGGCAGGGGTCAGTAGCCGGGTGGCGTAAGCCCCCGGTGAAGGACGGATTCGCGCTCGGTTCGTCCCTTTTGTCTCATGGAGCCCCGACAGGGCGACAGACACACCGCGGCCCGAAACGTTGTGGGTCTCGTCGGTCAGGACGTCGGAGGGCGTTACGTTTGTCTCGGATCGGATCGGACCTGTCGCCCCTTCGGGGCTGACGATCGATTGCTCACGATCGACCGGGGGCTGACGCCCATGTCTATTGACTACGGCCCGCATGCGGGTCGATCCGCAACTGGCGGTCTCAGAATACCGCGACGAGCGGCATCAGTCGTTCGCGCACGCGCGATGCGCGAAGATGTTTGATCCGCTGAGGCATGCTTGCAGGATGGCGCAGTCGGCTGCGTTCACACGTTCGTCACCGGTCAGATCGGCATCCTCGCAGCCTGGTGGCAGCGCCGGCGGCGTACTCGGCGGCGTGAAGCAGAGTTGTATGTACGAGAAATCCTCCATGTCCACGTCGCCGTCGCCATCGAAGTCGGGAGCGACGGTCTCGACAGTCAGTTCCACTCGCAGCATCTGCGGGCTGTTCACGGCGTCGGCGGATTCGATGCGGACATCCGCGGTATAGGTGCCGGCGGTCAAACCGGTGATGTCGTAGCTCAGGGTAATCTCGTCCGCTTCCCCTTGCGATTCGCCGTACGCCGGCGCGACCGTCAACCAGGCGGCATCAGTGGTGATCCGGTAATAAAGCCCATCGCCGCCTCCTCCGTTGGCAACGGTGAAGTGATCGGCGGGCGGTGCATCGGCGATGAACACGGCGCGGCGAACGATTGGCGGGCTCACGAGAATTCTCGGGCGGCCGGTGGCGTCGGAGAAACGAAATCGGTCGATGCGCACAACGCTCGAATCCGTGACCAGGCCGGCCCGGCCGCGCCGAGGAAGGCCGGGGTACGCGCGCCGCAGGACCTCCAGGCCGTTGAGGCTGTAGACGAACTCTCCGGTATCGACATCGGTGGTCACGGCGAGGTTTCGATAGTCAGCCTGTGCGAACGTCGGCGGCATGGGCACGGTCGAGTCAATCATCGGTTGAGGCGTGCCGTTCACGATTGCGGTGGCGGTCACTGTGGCTCGGGCATCATCGATCAGTACGAGAGCGTGGTTGTCCGGGCCGGCGTAGTTGTGGACGAGGCCGTAGGCAGGCGACGCGCCTTCGCTCGTCTGCGATACAGGCATGAAGTCCGCGCTGAGATCGAATTCAGCTGGCCGCAAGTTGCGGTACAGCGCGATTCGCCGGCCCGGCGCCGAGTCGCTCTGGCGAAGGTAGCCGTCGTCGGCGGCGCCGGGCGGAACGAATTCCCACGTCCCGCCGAGGAACTCCCACCGGTCCGCCGTGCAGGCGGCGCACTCGAAGTCCTCCACGAAGGCGATTGTCTGGCGGTAGCCGTCCAACGTCGCCGGCGCTGCGGTCGTTCGCACCCAGGCGTCGGCGTGTAAGGTGGCATGGTGCTGTACCGATGCCACCAGCACGCGATCGACGAAGACCTTCCAGAGATTGCCCGTCTTGGAGATGGTGAGCTGGCGCGAATGATGGCTCCAGTTGATGGAAGGCGCGAACGTCGTGGTCTGATGTACGACCGTGGCGCCCGTGGCTTCGTTGATTTCCACGAAGCGCAACGTGTCGGTGGCGAGGCGAATCTGCCAGCCGACGCGATGCGGGATCTGCTGCTTGACGGTGGCGAAGCTGAACTCGAACGTCGAGTCGGTCGTGGGCATGAAGCCGTCCGCAGCTCGCAACCACCATTCCCAGTGGAAGTCCTGGAGGCTTTCGCTCGCAAGCGTGCGGGCGATTCTCAGGACGCCGTCGGCGGGGGCGATGAGCTTGCCGCCGGCCGCCGTCCACGTCCCGGCCTCGGGCACGAAGCTGGCAGGCAGACGGTCGTCTTCAAAATTGGCGTATTCAAACGGCAATCGCGGGGCCGGCGTGAGGCTCGTGGTTCCGCCGGAAGAAGTGAAATGCAGGTCTCTTGATCCATGCCGGGCCACCGGCACGAGTCGATCGAGGGCCAGATAGCGGTCGAAGTTTTCGCCGGGGTTGATCTTGTGATGATACACGTACCAGTCGCTGATCCCGTCGGGGCCGATGACATGGTCGCCATGACCGGGTCCCCACAGGCTGATGGCGTCGTTGCGTTTGAAGACGGGGTTGTAAGGTTCGGCTTGTCGCACCCAAGGACCGAGCGGATGCGGCGCGGTGGCAACCGCCACGGCGTAATTAGGCGAGCTGGCGCCCCAGGCAGAATAGAACATGTAATACAGGCCGTCGCGCTTGATCACGGTGGGGCCTTCGGTGACCGCGGCCTCCCAGCCGAGCGTCGGCTCGATGCAGAGTCGAGGCGGGCTGTCGGGGTCGAGCGCGAGCGGGTCCAGCAGCTTGCGGACCCAGATGCTCAGTTTGAATGGGTTCTGCGTGTGGCGCACGTAGTAGAGATAGAGCGTGCCCTCGTCCTGAAAGCATTCGGCATCGATGGCGGGCTCGTCGATAAGCGGACGATCGAAGGAACGATCCGTGAACGGTCCGAGCGGAGTATCGGCGTCCGCCACGCCGATGCGCTGATCCGGCAGGTCACCCAGGCCGGCCGTGTAGTACAGATAGAATCGACCGTTGATCCGTTCGATCTCCGGCGCCCACAGCGACCAGGTCTTCCAGGGGCTGTTCGTGGGGATGCCGAATGCGATCGCATCACCGGACCAGTGCACCAGGTCTTGTGAGTACATGACCTGATAGGTGAAGCCGTTGCCCGTGGGGTAAACGTAGTAGTCGCCTTCGAACTCGACGACCATGGGGTCGGCGGGGCCGGATGTAAACCAACTGCCGGCGGGTGGAAACGCCGGTGTGTAGAGCGGGTTCGAATAGGTCTGGCCCGTCGCCGCTGAGGCCAGGGCGCACAAAAAGATGAGGAACGACAGCCCAATGACCCTCGTTCCTATCTTTGATTGGCGGTTCGTGCCCGTTGTTCGCACGGGGTTCCCCCCTCTTCACGTCAGCTGTCAGGCTTTCCCGGCGTCACGGACTCAAGAGCACCTGGAACATTGCGAAATCCGTGCAATCGATGTCGCCATCCTTGTCCAGATCGGCTGCCAGGCGGCCCTCGTCGTCGGCGGTCAGCGGGCAGTCCGGTGGTGGAGACTCCGGATCGTACGCGATGGCGGGGCCGGTCGCGCAGTTCAGGAGGATGAGCATGTCTTCGATATCGACTCGGCGGTTATGATCGAAATCTCCTGGCGCGTAGCCCTCGGCGAAGAGGAATTCGTCCGGGCTGAGGGGCCGATTGCTCAGGCGGACCTCGTCGATGATGCCGTCAGTCCAGTCGGCCGGGTTGTCATAATATTGTCCCCGTCCGATGACCCAGCCCGAGGCGCCAGTCGACAGTACACCAGACAATGGCGCAGTGCCCTGGAGGACATAGTTGCCGTTCGACTTGAGATACAGCGAGAGCGTCGAGCCGTCATTGACGACCGCTGCGTGATACCATTGGTTAGGGAGGATCGGGTCTAAGCTCCGGATGCTTCGGACGGTGTTGCTTTCGTCGAACATTTCGATCTGCAGCGTGCCGTCGTCGCCGCGAATTTTGAGCACGAGGCGGGGAAGGCCGAGCTGGATGGCGCCCTCCTTGCATACGATGCCCTGGAACTTGTCGGCACCGCCGCCCACAAACGTGACCTTGAAGGAGGCTTCCAATGTGAAGCCTTTGTCGTTGATGGGGTGTCCGATGTGCTTGCCACCGTCGCAATAGATGTCATCCCCGCCGCCTTCCGGATTACGCATGAACCGCAGGGCCAGGGTGTTGGGTTTACCGGTCTGCGGGATGATGGACGCAGGCACCTCGGACGTGTAGATGGGGGCCGATCGATCCGGATCTCCATCCGGAGCGGTCCACCGTTGCAGGTGATTCTCGTTGATGGAGTCGAGCACGGTGTTCTCGCCCTGAGGCACCAAGGCGCCATCCTGGCCTTCCTCGAATCGCCAGTAGGCGTCTTCGAGCGGATACGGACCGGCATAGGCGAAGGTGCCAAGTGCCAGCATGAGGACCGAGACGAGACCTGCGATGTGGAGGTGAACGTGTGGCTTCATTTCGGACTCCCCGCCAGTGCGAAAAGAGTTGGAGAATGCGACCTCAGATTACAGCGCGACGTATTCAACTGGCAAGCAAAAATTCAGCCGTGAGCTTATGCGTGAAATGGAGCACTTCGAGGTACTCCGGCGGTCGGCTCACCCTCCCGTCGGCTCGACTCGCGCAAGGTTGAATCGCAGATCCACATCCGATTTGTTCCCATCCCGGGGCGGACATGCCATCCGGAAGCTTTCACTGCAGATGTGACGGATTGGCGTCTGTCGGCCAATCCAGGCCCTCTGTTTCTCCCGTCTGCCCGATCTTCCGGCCGATAATCCTGAAGGTCCGTGGAAATGGGCAGTTTGAGCTAAACCGGACGGTCCGATTTGCCGTTACTCACCGGGGCCGCATCGAGCGATGAGGGAGTGCCATGGTTCGGTTGACGGGAGCAGCATTGGGGTTTCTGGCCTTTGCAATCGCAATCATTCTCGGACTCACGGCGGGCAACACGGTAGAGACCACACTGATCCGGGCCATCCAGGCGATGTTTATCTTCTTCGCGCTGGGGCTGGTGGTCGGTTGGATCGCCTACCGCGTGATCGATGAGCACTCGCTGCGGGAGCATCGCGAGCTGTTCCCGGATGGTGAACTCGCTTCGATTCCTTCCAGTCAGGAAACGGGCGATGAAGGTGCGCCCAAAATGGTCAGTTGAACTAACGGGGTTTATACCACGCTCTTGAATACCCTTCGGGGGGTCGTTCAACAGGTGTGCAGGAGCGCAGAATGGCGGATCCGGTGCAGGATATTCAAGTCACCTGGAAGGAATACAAGGCGACACACGAGCGGGCGTTGCGCAACAAGCTGATGGAGCATTACCTGCCCATCGTCCGGTACACCGCGGACCGGATCTCTGCCAAGCTGCCCAGCGAGGTGGATGTTGACGACCTGATCTCGGCAGGCATCTTCGGGCTGATCGACGCCATCGAGGCCTTCGATCTGAACCGGGGCGTCAAGTTCGAGACCTATTGCTCGCCCCGCATCCGCGGCGCCATCCTGGACGAACTTCGGACCATGGACTGGGTGCCTCGCCTCGTGCGGAGCCGAGCTCACAAGCTGGAAGGCGTGACCAAGGTGCTCAAGGCCGAGCTCGGCCGGCTGCCCTCGGACGATGAGATCGCTGCCCGGCTGTCCATCAGTCGCAGCGAGCTGGACAAGCTCATGAAGGACGCCAACGCGGTGAGCTTGGTGAGTCTGTCCCGCAAGTTCTACGACGACGACTCCAGCCGTGAAATGGAGGAGATCGACGTCCTGGAGGATCGCCGCACGGAAGACCCGGTCAAGGAGCTCCAGCGCCGCGACTTACACCAGGTGATCATGAACCATCTGACCCGCATCGAGCGGATCATCCTGATTCTCTACTACTTCGAAGAGATGACCATGAAGGAGATCGGGACCACGCTCGACCTGTCGGAGAGCCGGGTCAGCCAGATGCACTCGAGCATTCTCGCCCGCCTGTTCGCCATGATGAATCGCCGAGGGCAACTGCAGTACGACCGGTAACGAACGCTCGACGGACGGCTGTCTTCCGCACGCGAGGACAGAGCTCAAACCCGGCGATTGCTCGCGGCCGGTCAAGAACGCTGGGGCTCGTGGCCGATAATGCAGAGGAGGGGACTGCAGCGGGCCGCGTGGCCTCGGGGAGCTCTGCAATGTCGGCCGTTCCGCCCAATTTTACCGCCTCCGTCCTGCAGAGCAACCTCGCTCAGCGGCAGGTCTCGGTCGTCCGCGACGCCGAGCGGAATCAGCGAGCCAGCGCCGACACGCTGCACGCCCGCACCGTCGATCAAGCTGACAGCACGGTCGAAATCACGTCGGAATCCTCGGACATCTACGCCGATGCGGAGGGGGCAGGCAGCCAAGGCCGAGCATTCTCCAGCCCCGATGAGCCGGTCGAAACGCCCGTCGTTGAGGACGACGGCGAGGGGCAGCACATTGATCTGAGCGCGTGAGGGTTTCCCCGGAAAAAGATTGACGCGGCGACGCGGAGACGCGGCGAAGAAGAGGGTGGACACGCGCGCGAAGAGACAGCGAGAGAAAGAGAACAGGACCGCGATCCTCTCTGGATCGCGGTCCTGTGTGCTTGTCGGGGATAGGCAATCACATCACGCCTTGCCGGGGACGGGGATGTGAGCCCGGATGTTCTCCTCGGTGAGCTCGTAGTCGGGCGGGCTGAGCTGCATCTCGGAATTGAGGATTTCGTCCCAGGTGACTTCCTTGCCGGTGTAGGCCGAGGTGCGGGCCATGATGGCGCAGAGCGTGGACTCGGTCACCGCCTGCGTCTCATTGAGCGGCCGGCCGCTCCGGATGGCGTCGATGAGATCCTTGTGCTCCTGGACGTAGGGATCGTTGCCCTGGTGCTCGATCTTGCCGACGGTGCTGATCCAGCCGTTGCAGTTGGAAATACCCGTCTGGCCGACGACGCGTTCGCTGACGTCGTTCTTGCAGCCGCTGATCTGCCGGCACATGCTGTGCACGTGAATGGGGGTATCCTTCCGTGGGCCCGGATAGCTGAAGTCGCTCGAGAAGTTGTCGTACTGATCGCCGGTGACGCGACGCTGACGAGAGCCGAACGACACCACGCTGATGGGATGGGTCCCCAGTACCCAGTTGATGATGTCGATGTTGTGCACGTGCTGCTCGACGATGTGATCGCCCGACAGCCAGCACCAGTTGACCCAGTCGCGATGCATCCACTCCATGTCGCTCCAGCCCGCCTCGCGCTTGCGGTACCACAGCTGGCCGCCGTTCCAGTAGCACTGGGCGGACACGATGTCGCCGATGGCGCCGTCGCGAATCCGCTTGATGGTTTCGATGTAGCCGTTCTGATGGCGGCGCTGCGTGCCGGCCACCACGCAGAGATTCTTCTTCTGGGCGGCTTCGCCGGCGGCGAACATCTTGCGGGCGCCGACCGGGTCGACGGCCACGGGCTTTTCGACGAAGACGTGCTTGCCGGCGGCGATGGCGGCAGTGAAGTGCTCGGGGCGATAGTAGGGCGGCGTGGCCAGGATGACATAGTCCACGTCGGTGTCCATGATCTTCTTGTAGCCGTCCAGGCCCACGAAGCACATCTTCTCGTCGATATCGACGCCGCGCTTGTCCTTGAGGTCCTTGCGGCAGGCCTCGAGGCGGTCCTTGGCGATGTCGGCCAGGGCGACGACCTTGACGTTGGGATCGGCGGCCATGGCGTTGTGAGCGGCACCGGTACCCCGGCCGCCGCAACCGATCAGGCCGATTTTGAGCGGCTTGTCGGGCGCTGCGCCCCAGGTGAAGCGAGGCAGCGTGCTGGCGACCGCCGTCGCCGCCGCGGCCGTGCGGACGAAATCCCTTCGGGTCAACTTGCTCTTTCCTCTTGCCATGGATGAATCCTCCCGTGAATTCCGGGGTGTACCGGAACTCGCTTGTTGCGCGAACGTGTGTGATCCACTCCAGTCGGCCGCGACGCCGTGCCGGCTGTGCTGCTGACAGGACGATAACCGGCCGGGTGCGGTTTGCCAAGCCAGCGGCGGCGCTAGGCCCGTGCCGCCGACTCTTGCGCATGTCGGGGCGGCAGGACGTCTGCGTATTCCGGGCCGGACGCCCCGCGCATTTCGGGGCAGGCGTCTCGCCCGCCTCCAACCGGGCAGTAGGCTTCGCTCTGCCAGCATTTTCGCGTGCCATGCAACTGCGGAACCCCGGGCAGCATCTAAACGTGGTGGGATGGTTTCAGGTTCCGTTGTCTGCTCGCGAGCCCAAGGACAATTCTTGCTCACAGCGGAGCACCCAGTATGGACAGTTCGATGAATGAGCGGAAGTGCCTGAGCTTGGCATGGCTGGCAGCGATCGCAGCCTCATACCGGCTGCTCGCGGTCAGACCTCGCAGCCGGCGAGCCATGACGGTCAAGGCTGGAGAGACAGTCGAAGTGGAAGTGCCGTCCCGGTGAACTGAAAGCTCTGAGCTATGAGCTGTGAGCTGTGAGCCGGACGACAGACCACTGACGACTGACCACTGACGACTGACCACCTGCTTCTTTCGACGTTCGTGATTACCTCTTGATCCGGTCGCGACGCGATCGCCGGCGGTAGCCCAAGAGGCTGGCGAGGCCCAGCGGGAGGGCGGTGGCGACACCGCTGCCGCAACCGGGAGCGCAGCCGGGAGGCGTGGCGTCGCCGTCGCCATTGCCGTCACCACCGCCGTTACCGTCAGGGCCGCCGTTTCCTCCTCCGTCGCCGCCACCGTTGCCGCCTCCTCCGTTCCCGCCGCCGCCGTTGGTGCCATCACAGGCGTCGCCGATGCCGTCACTGTTGGCGTCGGCCTGGTCGGGGTTGAACGTGTCGGGGCAGTTGTCGCAAGCATCGCCCACGCCGTCGAAGTCCGAATCGGCCTGGTTGGCGTTGGCGACGCTCGGGCAGTTGTCGCAGCCGTCACCCAGCCCGTCACCGTCGGTATCCGCTTGCTCCTCACAGGGGATCTCGGTGTTGCGAACGTTATCGACGTGAAACGCCTTGGTGCTCACTTCCTGGCCGCAGACACTGGCGGCGCAGGTGTCGCCGGGCACGGACTGCGAGATCAGCTCGATGGTCAGCAGCGGTGGGTTGGACTGGTACACGTAGCCTTGCGGGACGGTGGCTCGGAATTCCGGCGATCGGACCAGGACGTCGCCCGAGGTGTTCTGTGTGTTCGGAATGTGCGTCTCGGTGATCAGCACGCCGCTGTAGTTGTCGCCGTCCACCAGCCGGATGGAGGCCGTGCTGATGGCGCGGAAGCTCGCGACGTCGGCGTCCACGTACACGTGGTAATCCGCGAACGCGGTTTGGCCGCTCACGAACGGCGCGGCGATGGTCTGGTACATGCCGTGCCAATCGTTGTTGGTGAAGTTGTTCTGGATCGAACCGTAATGCATGCCGCTCACGCCGCGCATGGCTCCGCAGGGATACCAGATGAGGCCGTCACGGACGATCTCGAACTGGTCTTCCGAGCCGAGGTTGAAGTCGCCGCCTTTCATGGCGTCCCAGTGGCGCGGCCGGCTCTTGTTCCCGTTGGCGGCTGGGTTCACGCAGATGGGCGCATCCTCACGGTCGGGGACGTATCCTTCCTCGAAACTGCCGTTGGTCAGTTCGGGCAGATAGACCAGGAACACGTCGGGGAACGCCATGGCCACGCCGCAGGAATCGGTGGGCTCGATGGCGTAGCGGCCGGCCTCAGCGCCGGTCAGATCGAAATCCACCAGCAGATCGGCGCCCGACATGCGCCGATTGATGCCGGCGATGACGGCCGTGCCGTCGTTGTCCAGGCGCTTGCCGCTGCCGCGCATGCGTCGAAGCACGACATCCGTGATCGCAGCCAGGTTGTCGCCTTGCAACGTGACGGTGTGCAGCGTGCCTTGTAGGCCGTTGGGGTTGAGCACCTGCCGGATGAGTGTGGGCGGGTTGCTTCCGCACTTGAACAGGATGCTGTTGGGCAGCGCTCCGGCAACGGTGGTCGCGACATTCACCAGCATGCCCAGATCATCGCGGTTGGCGCTGACCAGCTGGATGTTCGCCGTAGCTGAATCGGGCACGTAGAGGGTCTGTCGCTGTTGCGGATCGGTGTCGGTCGCGATGCGCGGGCCCCAGGCCATTTGTCCCAGCACCGTTGCCGGGTTGAAGAACGCGCCGAAGTCGGTGAGGAAAGGCGCTTCGTCGATGGCCAGCGCGCCGGACCATTCCTCAATGACGCCGTTGTCGTAGCTGACGAGCAGATTACCCCTGGACAGCCGGTTGTATCGCGGCGAGTTGCGGTCGAAGGATTGTTGGTAGATCAAGCTGACCGGCGTCGTGCCCGCCGGGGCCTCCGCATATATGTCCACGAACGCGCCAGTCAGGCCGTTGTACCGCAGCACCTGTCCGGTGGCGCTGGCCACGTACAGTTCGGGGTAGCCGTCCTGGGCAGGGCCGGGTGGCACGTCGTCTCCTCTCCATTGATCGTTGCCGAAGACCAGGCCGCGCGGGCCGGCCAGGCCGCCGCTGCCCGCGGGGACGAAGACGTCGATGAACGCGCCGGGCGATTCGCCGCTGAGCCCCTGATAGCGCAGCACCTGATCGGAGCCGTGGCTGGCGACATACAAGTTGCCGTCGGGGCCCCAGGCCATGCCCCAAGGCAGCGAAAGACCGCCGCTGTTCGGGGGCACGAAGTCTGCGAGGTAGTGCCCGTTCGTGCCGTCGTAAACTTTCACGCTGTCGGTGCCTTGGCTGGCGACGTAGACGTTTCCGTCCGTGCCGAGCAGCATGTCGTGAGGCGCGACGAGTCCGCCGTCTCCGCCGGGCACGGTTGCTCCGATGAACACGCCCTCACCGGCGCCTTCGCCCGTGTCGATGGGGGTGCCGGTGTTGCCGTCATATCGCAGCACCTGGTTCGTCGATGTGCTGCTGACGAGCAACTCGACCGCCTGAGCGGGCAGATTCAGCGCCAGGATCGTGACAAAAGCAATGCGCACGCCAACGACGAGGCGGTGCAGCGTGACGGATGTGACCATGACCTGCTCCTCACGTCGACCACGAATGAATGGGAGTTCGCGCCAACTGCAAGAGTGTAGATGTGTGTGTGAGGTATCGACCACCGATGCGCCGGGTCATCGTCCGTTACATCCGACGCCTCGGTCCGCAACCCAAGGTGTATGTCCGTAATCCTTTGTCCGCTGTCAGTGGTGGGGGCCGTAGCCCTTTTGGCCATGAGCTGTCAGCCAGACCTCTGGTTCATACCAGGTCTGGCTGACAGCTGATAGCTGAGAGCTGAGAGCCCGCTTTCTCAGTGTCTCTGCTCCTCTGGGGTGAGTTCGCTACTCGAGCAGGAACACCCGAATGGGGTTGGTCAACTGCGTGTTGGCTCCCTGCAAGACGCGGTCGGGCGTCACTGTCCCGTTTCGGGACGCGATGTTGTCGTACGAATAGACAGCATTCAGCGTGTTGTCCACCACGTATCCGACGCCCTGGCGATCCACAGCGATGGCAGTCAATTGGCCGGCGCCGGGAATGGTCAGCGTGACGCTCGGAGCGACGTTGCCGTTGAGCGTCGAAGCGTTGTTGAACACGTGGACCTGGTCGTCGATGACATCCACCACGTACATCCGGTCGTTGGCGTCGACGAAGACGTCGAACAGGCCGTTGAAGACGGTACTGGTGATGACACGAGTAGCCGCCACATTGCCGTTCAACGTACTGGCGTTGGCGAAGACCGACACACGCGGCACGCCCGCCGAGTTGGCCACGTACAACGTGTCGTTCGCCCCGAAATTGATGCCGATCGGACCCTGGAGATCGGGACTGGTGATGGTTCGCAAGGGCGCCAGGTTGCCGTTGAACGCGTTGGTGGACACTCCACCGAACACGAATATCGAATTGGCGGTCAGATCGCCCACGAAGAGCAGCTCGCTTTCCGGCCGGATGGCGAGCGTTGCCGGGACGACCAACTGCGTGGCCGCCCCCTGCACGTTGCGATCGGGAGCGACGTTGCCGTTGACGCCCGTCAGGTCGTCGGCGCCGGGGTAGCTGGTGATGGAGTCGCCGCCGGCATTGACGACCAGGAGCGAGCCCAGCGCTTCCACGACCATGTCAGCCGGTTGATTCAAGCCGGTCTGGGCGCCGGCCAGATTGGCCGCCGGTGCGATGTTGCCGTTCACATCATCGGGATCCGCGACCTTGTAAGCGGTGACGTTGTTGCCCGTGATGTTGGCCACAAACAGGATGGGCGTCTGTTCGACGTTGGTGTCGACGCCGACGTCCACTGAGTCGCTGTCGCTCTGTTGGCCATCGCTGACCGTCAACTCGAACGTCAGCGTGGTCGCGACGGCAGGAGCCACAAACGTCGGCGTGGCGGTGGTCGCGCCGTCTAACGTGACCGCGATGCCCGCGGTCTGCGTCCAACTGAACGTCAGCGTGTCGCCGTCCGGATCGGTGCTGGCACTGCCGTTGAGCGTCACGGTCGCGCCCGGACGGACGGACTGATTGGCCCCGGCGTTGGCCACCGGCGGATTGTTCCCGTCGGGCGGCGGGGCCGGGGGACAGCCCCAAAGCCACGGGATCAGGCTCACACCGACCAAAACCAAGTACATTCCGCTACTTGTATGAGGTACGCTTCGGTTCATGGCATGCCCCTGTAAACAAGAATCGCATCGATATCGGGACGACTACTTTCGCGCTGGAAGAGTCTGTCTCCGGCTTCGGCTCCGTGCCGCACATTCGTCGCCGAAGACCAGTGCAATTGTAGGGGGCAATGGAGTTGAACAATTTCGAAATGCGCTTCTGGCGGGGCGATATCGAAATACAGGAGACGTCCGAGTCGACACTGCCGGATGAAGCCCACCGTGGGCTGCCTAATGCCGCTTCCGGTCACGGCGAGCGCATTGTGGCGCAGGCATCCTGCCTGCATGTGCATGCTGGAAGCGTGCACCACAACAGTGCGTGAGCCACTATAAGCATGGACTGCAGGAAACAGGCGGGCGAGACGCCTGCACCTGTGGGTTGGTCAGCTTGGGTTCGGAGTGATGTCTTGGAGCACCGCGCCGAAGCGACGCTGGCGAGCGGCGTAGTTGCGGATCGCCTCGTTCAGATGTGCGGGGCGGAAGTCAGGCCAGAGCACGTTGCTGACGTACAGCTCGGCGTAACTGATCTGCCAGAGCAGAAAGTTACTCACCCGCATCTCGCCTGCGGTGCGGATGAGCAGATCGGGATCGGGCATGCCGGCCGTATACAGGTGGGCGTCGATGGTGGCCTCGGTGATCTCATCGGGACGCAACTGCCCGCTCTCGACCCGCCGAGCGATCTCGCGCACCGCGTCCACGATCTCCAGACGCGAACCGTAGTTGATGGCCAGGCACAGCCGCAAGCCGCTGTTGTCACGGCTGACTCGCTGCGTCTCGTCCAGCTCCCGCAACACGGGTTCGGGCAGGCCTTCCCGCCGCCCCACCTGGATGAGCCGCACGTTGTTCTCCATCACCGTCTGGCGCTCCTTGATGAGATACTCGACGTAGAGGTTCATCAGGGCGTCCACCTCGGCTTTGGGCCGCTTCCAGTTCTCGGTGCTGAAGCTGTACAGCGTCAACGCATCGAGTTGCAGCCGGGCGCAATGCGTGACGATCTCACGGACGTTAGCAGCCCCTTCCATGTGGCCAAAGATTCGCGGCTTGCCCCGGGCGTTCGCCCAGCGGCCGTTGCCGTCCATGATGATCGCGACGTGCCGCGGCAACTGCTCGCGCGTCAGTCCGAGTTCCTGTTGTGGATCCAGCGGTTCGGGCATTGAGTTCTGCACGGATTCAAGGCCCCGCCGGTTCGCAACCCCGGGGCTTGCATGTCAAGGTTGTCATGCGCGCATGAGGGTCTGGTTGCGCTCCGGCCCGACGCTCACGATGGTCACCGGCACACCGATCAGCGACTCGAGCTTGTCGAGATACGCCCGGGCGGCCGCCGGCAGATCCTCGAACCGCCGGCACTCGCGCAGGTCTTCCTTCCAGCCCGGCAGATACTCGAACACCGGCTTGACCTGCTCGAGCATCGCCGCGTCGGCGACCATGCCGGGCAGCGGGCCGGCGGCGGTCTCATACCCCACGCAGACGCCCACGCGGTCCAGCCCGGTCAGCGTGTCCAGATGCATCACGGCGATCTGCGTGAGTCCGCCCAGACGGGCCGTGTACCGGGCAGCCACCGCATCGAACCAGCCGCATCGCCGGGGGCGACCGGTCGTCGTGCCATACTCATGACCCCGCTCGCGAATGTACTGACCGATGTCGTCCTTCAGTTCGCTGGGGAACGGGCCCGCTCCCACGCGGGTGGTGTAGGCCTTGGTCACGCCCAGGCAGGTTTGCAACGTCTGGGCGGGCACGCCCGCTCCGGCCGGCACGCCGATGGCGCCGGTCGTGCTGCTGGTCACGAACGGAAACGTTCCGTGGTCGACGTCCAGCAACATGCCGTTGGCCCCTTCGAACAGAAGCCGCTTGCCGTCTCGGATCGACTCCCAGAAGAACGTGGTGGTGTCGCAGATGAACGGCCGCATGCGCTCGGCGTAGGCGAGGTACTCCTCGGTGATGGCCGCCGGGTTGAGCCGTTCGGTGTCGTCGTAGCAAGCGGCGAACAACTTGTTCTTGAACGCCGCCACCCGCTCGATCTTCTCGCGAAGGGCGCGAGCGTCCAGTAAATCCACCACGCGGATGGCCATCGCCCGGTACATCTTGTCCGCGTAGCAGGGACCGATTCCGCGGGCGGTGGTGCCGATCTTGCTGTTGCCCAGGGCGGTCTCCGAGAGCACGTCCTGCCGCTTGTGCCAGGGCATGACGAGATGGGCCCGGTCGCTGATTTTCAGGTGATTACCCACGGCCACGCCACGAGCGGCCAGGGCGTCGATCTCTTCCAGCATGCGGCCGGCGTCCAGAGCGACGCCCGGACCGATGGCGGCCGTCTTGCCCGGGCTCAGCACGCCCACCGGCAGCAGGTGCAACGCGAACTTCTCCTGCCCGATCAAAACGGTGTGGCCGGCATTACCGCCGCCGTTGAAGCGGACCACGATGTCAAAATGCTCGGTGAGCAGATCGACGATCTTGCCCTTGCCTTCGTCGCCCCAGTGCATGCCGACGACACACGTGTGCCCGAGTTTGCTCAGATCCATGCCGCACTCGCGAAAAGCATGACCGCTCCCTCGCGTGCCGCGGCCCGGGGCCTCGACCGGCATCCAAAAGGAGCAAAAACAGACCGAACCCGTTGCTAATAAACGCTTTGTTGAAGCCTACCGGACCCCTCCCCCCGCGTCAAGTCGCCGCGGTCGATCCTGTGGTCGCCCGCCGAGCTTCCTACAATGCCGGTATTCAGCGGGCCGAGCGCGGCCGAACCGCTCAAGCCGCTCCGGCTTCGGCGAGAACGCCCATGAAAGTCAAGATCGCCACGTATTGGGAGCAAATGAAGGCCAGCTATTGGCTGGTGCCCGGCCTGATGAGCATCGGGGCCGTTGTTCTGTTTGTCATCGCGTATTCGCTGGACCGGCAGTTCCGCCTCCATCGGTTTGATATCTGGCTTCTGTCCAACCGGCCGGAGGCGGCCCGCGACATGCTCACCACCGTCGCGGCTTCTCTCATCACGGTCGGCGGTGTCGCATTTTCCGTCACGATCGGGGCCGTCGCCTATGCCAGCATGCAGTTCGGTCCCCGCCTGCTGACGAGCTTCATGAAGGATCGGGGCAACCAGTTGGCGCTAGGCACGTTCATCGCCACATTTCTCTTTTCGCTCCTGGTGCTCTTGACCGTGCGAGGCCGCGAAGCCGAAGGCGGCGCGTTTGTCCCCCATTTGGCGATCACGCTTGACCTGGTGTTGGTACTCTCGAGCCTGGGCGTGCTCATCTATTTCTTCCACCACGTGCCCGAATCCATTCACGTGTTCAACCTGCTGGCCGACGTGGGCGGACAGTTCAATCGCATGGTCTGCGATCTGTTCCCTGAGTGCATCGGCGACGGCAGCCCCGTCGAACACGAGAGTCCGATCGATTTGCCCGCGAACTTCGCTGCCGAATCCCGGCTGATCCGAATCCGAACCGACGGGTATATCCAAGCGGTCGATGACGAAGGCTTGTTCGAGCTGGCGTGCGAGAACGAACTCGTCCTCGAGATGATCCATCAACCAGGCGACTTCGTCAACCGCGATCGCGTGGTGGTCCTGGCCTGGCCCGCGCATCGGATCTCCGACGATCTGGCCGCCACGATCGCCGGCGCGTATGTGGTGGGTGCGCAGCGCACCTCTTACCAGGACCCCCTGTTTCTGATCAAGGAACTGATCGAGATCGCCGCGCGAGCTCTGTCCACGGGGCAGAACGATCCGTACACGGCGATCACGTGCATTAACTGGCTGGGCAGCAATTTAGTGGCACTGGCCGGCCGTCAAACCCCCGCCTCCGGGCGGTTCGACGAGCACCAGCGACTGCGCGTGATCGCCCAGCCAGTCACGTTCGATCGCCTGGCCGACACCGTTTTCGATGGATTGCGTCCTTACGTGAAGAACGACGCCAATGTGGCCGTCCACCTGATGGACACGATCCGCTGGATCGCGCCTCAGCTGCGCACGCATCGCCAGCGGCAGGTACTGCGCGGCCACGCCGAAGCGCTCGCGGTCAGCTGCGCCGACCAACTCGAACACGATCGCAATCTGACCATCTTCCAAGACCTCTACCGCAGCGCACTCACTTCGCTCACGCGAGAGCAGGATGAGTTCGCCGAAGCTGAACCGCCGAACATCAGCCATGCCGTCCGCCAGCAAGGTTAATGCTACGCTCGAGGCTCCCCGGAAGGGCAGGCTGCCAGCGGGCAAGGATGCATTGCCGCGAAGCTGGCACGGATACCTTGTCGACGTATTAGCTCGATTGAATGCCGCGGACGAGAACGTCAAGTTGCAGTGTTCGCGAGTTTTCCTGTATTTTGCGGCCCGTTAACCTGCCCGACGCGACCTGTTTTTTCCAGGAGGCCGTATGCCCGCAACCCATATTTGCCGTTGTCTTCTGGTTGCCGCTCTCGCGGGCCCGTTCAATCTGGCGAACGCCGCGACCGATCCCATCCGGTTCAACGAGGGGCTTGCAGTAGCCCGCATCGACGTGACTGCCGATCCGCCCGCGGGGGTATGGCGCATCGACCAACACTCGGCAGCGCGAATCACCGGCGAATCGACCGGCGGCTATCAATTCACGCTCGTCCGCAGCGAGCGTGGCCAGCACGCCTGCTGGACGCTGCAACTGCAGCGCAGCGATGGCAAGCCATTTCGCATCCGTGAATATGCCTGGGAAGCGCGAGTGCCGCTGGGCGACGTGGTAGTTCTCTTCAACCCGCAGATTCCCGAAGCGCCGACGTTGTTTCGCCAGGCACCGCAGATCGACGTGGCCATCGAAGTCCGACCCAACACGGGCGTACCGTTCATGCTCGCCGGCGATCATTACGGGCGCAGCAGTCTGGCCATCGGTCCCATGGATCAGGCCGGCACCTATCGCCTGACTGGACGTCGCGACGGCGAGCACTATGCTATCTCCGTCGCTCGCACGGAGTATGTCGGCGACGAATGGTTCAGCGGGACGGAATTCACCGACGGTTTCTTCGTTTCGACGGCCAAGGACTTCTGGTTCGACACCACTCGGGCGTATGCCGACGCAGTCGATGCCCACGCCGGCTACACGCCGCGGCCCATCCCCGCCGCTGCGTTGAAACCGTACTACAGCACGTGGTATGCGTTCGGCGAGGACATCAACGAGCAGATCGTCTGGGGGAACGCCAAACTGGCTGCCGAAATGGGCGTGGGCAACTTCATCATCTTCATCGGCTGGGCCCAGTGCAGCGACTGGTTCAGTTCGGCCAACACATGGGGCGATTACACAGCCTGCACGCCCAAGTTTCCCGACCTGGCGGGACTCGTAAAGCGCATGCAACGCGAGCTCGGCCTGGCTGTGCACCTGTGGACGGCTCCGACCTGGATTGGCTCGGGCTCCGAATCATTCGCCAGGATGAAGGACCATCGCTCCAAGTGGCCCGGTGGCGACTACGATCGCAATCTCGATCCCCGAAGCCCGGCGGCTCGCCAACATATCCGCGAACGATTCGCCTTCATGGCCCGTCAGCTCGGTGTGGACGGCTACTACGTCGACTTCCTCGACACCATCTACAACCGCAACGACGCCCCGCACGAGAAGGACCCGCTCCTGTTCGGGATCGCTCTCGAGCAGTTCTTGGGCGAGTGCTACAATGGCTTCGCGGGTGAACATCCGGCCCCGGTTGCGTTGTTCCGCCAACCCTTCGCCAATCTACTCACGAAACGTCATGCCAGCGTGTTCACCACGACCTACACCGATCACCGCTGGGACCGCAATCGTCTCCTGGCCATGGCGTATCGGCCGTTCACGCGCGGGGTCGCGTTTACCTGTGATCCGCTGGTGTGGAGCCGCGAGGAGTTCGACGATCGCGAACTGGTGGCCAAGAGCCTCAGCGCGGTCATGATGTGCGGCGTTCCCGGCATCTCCATGGATCTGACGAAGATGAACGCCGATCGACGTGCGCAGATCAAGGCGTGGTTCGACTTCTACACGACGCACGCCCGCACGTTCACCGAAGGCGAATTCCGCCCGTTCGGTCGCGAGTTTCACTACCCAGAGATGATGATTTCCCGCGGCTCGACCGCCTTCGCTTGGGTCTCCCGCTGGGAGACGGGGGAGATTCCGCTGCCCGAGGGCACGACGCATGCCTTCATCTTCACCAACCTGCCGCGCGAGGAATCGTTCATCGCCCGCGTGGATCTCACCGCCATCCGGGGCCTGGTTCCGGGGCGTTACCTGGCTCGTCGTTTCAACAACGCGCTCGAATCGCACGAAGAGCCGATGGTGATCACGGTCGCGCCGCAGCCGCCCCGCGCCGCCGGGCCCGTGATCAAGACCCCCCGGGAAAACTGGGACTGGCACCCGGACGAAAACAGGCCCAGCCTGGATATCGCCCGGGGCGGATTCTGGGAGTTCAAACGAACGGACTGATCCCCGAACGCGAATCCGGTGTTTGCCGGTCGGCCGTTTTCCGCGTGCCGGGCGCGTATGCTCGAATGTGGCGTTGTCCAGGACGGCAACGACGCGTTGGCGGCAATACGTGAGGCGAGTCTCATGGAAAAGCGGTCGCTGTGGGCCATGCTCAAGCAGGCGGTGTCCGACTTCTCGGAAGATGACGCCATGACGCTGTCGGCGGCGCTGGCCTTCTACGGAGCGCTGGCGCTGTCGCCGGTGCTCATCCTGTTCCTGACCGTCACCAGTTTTCTCGGCGAATCCACACAGGCCGGCATGATCGCCGAGATGGAGAAAGCCATCGGCCCGCAGGCCAGCCAGATGGTCGGGACGGTCTTGCAGCATGCCAAACAACAGCCCCGAGCGGCCACGCTGGCCGGAATCCTGGGTCTGCTCACATTGGCGTTTTCGGCCACCACCGCCTTCGCTCAGTTGCAGGCCTCGCTCAACCGCATCTGGGACGTGCGCACCCGCTCGGACGCCGGCTACTGGGCCTGGATTCGCAAGCGGGTGGTCGGATTGCTCATGATCATTGGCATCGGTCTGCTGCTGCTCGCGTCGGTGGTGGTCACTGCGGTCATCGGCATGATCCTGCCGGAGTCCGGCCTGGTCGGGCAACTCGTCAACTTCGCCGTCACATTGGCGGTGTTGATTGTCCTGTTCGCCGCCATCTTCAAGTATCTGCCCGATGTGAACATCAGTTGGAGGAACGTGTGGGCCGGCGCGACGTTGACGGCCGTGCTCTTCACCATCGGCCGCCATCTCATCGGTCTTTATCTCGGCTACAGTTCCGTTGGTTCACCCTACGGGGCCGCCGGCTCGCTCATCGTCCTGCTCTTGTGGCTGTACTACTCTGCCGCCATCGTCTTTCTCGGCGCCGAGCTGACGCAGGCCTACGCCCAGCATTCCGGTCTGCGCATGGAGCCTTCGGAATACGCCGAGTGGCTTCCCGACGCCCGTGCCAAGCACCGCCACGCCGCCTGACGTTACATACAAGTTACATCTCCTCTCCCCAGACCGTAGTACGCTTTCCACAAGCGAGCGGCGAGGCTTGACTCCACCGATTCAGTTGTGCTGCAGCCGAGTCGCGGAGCTTGATCCCGCTGACTCATTCCGAACTGGTGAAACTTATTTGGGATGGAAGGATCGAACATGACTGTGCGTGGAAACTGCGCTTGCATGGCATTTTGTCTGGCGACCGCCTTGTGTGCGCAGGCAACCCCGATGCAACCGGCATCTACCCAGGCCGAGAGCAACCCGCTTGACCCCTTGCCCATTCGAGAGGTGACCGTGTTCAAGGATGGCCACGCCTTCGTCTTGCGCGAGGGCAGAGTGACTGTGGATGAGTCGGGCCGCGCCGTGCTCGACGACTAAGAATGACGAAATCCGAATGACGAAACAGTTCACTGAGCGGCGGTTGTGGGTGTAGTCGTGACTAGGTACTCTGTAATTGGGAGATCTTCACGTGTCGGTTCACCGTACTATCAGGGCAGACTGCCGCCTGCGCACAACGGACCAAAGGACCAAGGACCGGACAACGGACCACTGACGACTGACCACGGACAAAAGCCATGCCCACGCGACGCATACTGGTCATCGAAGATGACGCCGCTATTCGCCGCGGCATCGTCGATGCGCTGCAGTTCTCGGGCTACGCCACGTTCGAGGCGAGCGATGGCCGGACAGGCCTGGACATGGCCGTGGGCTGCGACTGCGACCTGCTGCTACTCGACCTCGTGCTGCCTCACAAGGACGGCCTGGAGATTCTCGGCGAGGTGCGCAAAGCGCGTCCCACACTGCCCGTCATCATCCTGACCGCTCGCGGCGCCGAGGCCGATCGGATCACCGGCCTGAAGCTCGGGGCTGATGATTATGTGGTCAAGCCGTTCAGCGTGGGCGAGCTCTTGGCCCGTGTCGAGGCGGTGCTGCGGCGTTCGCCGGAACGGCCGATCGACTTGGCCGCCATCCCGCTGCCCGGCGGGACGGCCGATCTGGCCCGCCGCGAACTGCGCTTCGACGACGGCCAGCGGGTTGAGCTGTCCGAGCGGGAGTCCGAGTTGCTGCGGTATCTCGCCTGCAACCTGGGGCGGGCGATCTCGCGAGACGAGATATTGGCACGTGTGTGGCGGCTGGACCCCAAGGGCATCGAGACACGGACCATCGATATGCACGTCGCCCGGTTGCGCGAGAAACTGCGCGATACCTCGACGCCGCCGCGCATCATCGTGACCGTGCGCGGCAAGGGTTACGCCCTGGGTCACTGCAAGCCGGCTGCTGATAGCGGGGATGACGCATGAGGCCCTGGCTGGTGTGGGTTCTGTTCGCGATCTGCCTGGCCGTGGTGCTCGCGGCCATGGGCTGGGCCAGCGCGACGGTTTGGCGGCTCGATGCCACCGAGACCGCCGGCCGGCAACAGGCCGCCTTGGAGGAAAACGTCCGATTGGCGTTGTGGCGCATGGATTCGGCTCTCGCGCCCATCATCGCCCGCGAAAGCACCTGGCCTTACTTCGCCTACGCGTCCTTCTACCCGGCCCAGCGCGCCTACACCAACATGCTCACGCCCGTGCAGGAGGGCGAAATTCTGGTTCCCTCGCCGTTGCTCAACCGGCCGTCGCAGCACGTACTGCTGCACTTTCAAATCGGGCCGGACCGCGAGTTCACATCGCCTCAGGTTCCCACGGGCAATATCCGCAGCCTCGCCGAGCAGGGTTTCACCACACCGGAAGCGATCGACACTGCCCGCGAGCTGTTGAGCGCGTTGGAGCGTGCTCTGAAGCCGGATTTCCTCGCCGGCTGCCTCCGGCCGCCCGATGCTCCGAAGTTACCAGCGATCGTGGTCCCCCCACAACGACAGGCCCCGTCAGTCCTCACGCAGCAACGAGGTAAAGGCGAAGCGGCCGCCCAGCACTACGATCTTGCCCAACGCCAGCAACGCCAGCTCCAACAGTTCGAGATACAACAGGTAACGCCTTCGGTGTCCCGGACCGTTGGCGGCGATGAGTTTTCCAATCGTGCTTTGAACATGCTTTCCAACGCCGGAGTGTACGCCCAGCAGGCCATGCCCTTTCAGCCGTTGCTCTCCGACGTGCGTGAAGGCCTGACGCGGCCGGTGTGGCTCGACGGTCGTCTGCTGCTCGCCCGGCGCGTCTTCGTCAACGGCCGTGAATACATCCAGGGTTCCTGGCTCGACTGGCCGGCCATCGAACAGTCCTTGCTCGAGAGCATACGCGACTTATTGCCTGAAGCCAGGCTCGAACCGGTAAGTGATCCTGCCTCGTTCGAGAACGGCGAACGCGTGCTGGCGGCTTTGCCCGTGCGGCTCATTCCCGGTGCGTTGCCGCCGACGGCTGACGCGGGCGCCTCTCCGCTTCGCATGTCGCTCGCGGTAGCGTGGGCTTGCATGCTCGTGGCCGCCGGCGCGGTGGCGCTGCTGTTGGCCGGCGCGCTGTCGCTCAGCGAGCGCCGGGGAGCGTTCGTCTCGGCCGTCACGCACGAAATGCGCACGCCGCTGACCACCTTCCGCATGTACACCGAGATGCTCGTCAAGGACATGGTTCCCGCCGAACGTCGCACGCGCTACCTCGACACGTTGCGGGTGGAGGCCGATCGGCTCGCCCACCTTGTCGAAAACGTCCTGGCCTACGCCCGGCTCGAACGGGGCAAGCCGGCGTCGCGTCTCGAGCCGACCACGCCGGCCGCCATTCTCGACCACTCGCGCGGACGCCTCGCCGACCGTGCCGAGCAGTCCGGCATGCGCCTGGTCGTCGAGGATCTCGACGGTGACGACGTGAACAACGCTCAGATCCACGCCGATCCCATGTCCGTCGAGCAGATTCTGTTCAACCTCGTGGATAACGCCTGCAAGTACGCGGCCGAGGCGATGGACAAGACCATTCATTTTCGCGTTCGCTTCCTACGCGACGCCGTGGCTTTCGAAGTGGCCGACCACGGTGCCGGCATCCCGCCCGATCAACAGCGGCGACTCTTTCGCCCGTTCAGCAAGTCAGCCCAACAGGCTGCTCATTCCGCACCCGGTGTCGGACTGGGCCTGGCTCTGAGTCGTCGTCTCGCCCGCCGCATGGGCGGCGACCTGTGCTATGAACCGGCCGACGGCGATGGAGCGCGATTTGTGTTGACGTTGCCGTGGCGGGGAAAGACTTGAGTCCTGAGACTCGAGCTCGGTGGTCACCGCGTCTCCGCGTCGTTTTTCCTGCGTCATCCCACGAACGCTGCGACGGCCGCCAGTGCCCACATGATAAAGCCGACCACGAGTTTGTATATAGTGCCTAGTATACGGCCCACGCTGGCGCCCACGCCGATGCGGACGGAAGTCTCCATGGTCTTGCCGCCGGCCAGTTCGACGCCGCAGGCCACCAAGCCTGCACCGCCGGCTGCCCCCAGCAATGAGCCGAGCAGTGGAATGGGGATCAGGAAGGTGCCGGCGATGGCTCCGATCACGCCGCCGACGATCGCGCCCAACGCTCCCTTGGCGCTGCCGCCCGCCTTTTGGGCCCCGGCTGCACCGGCGATGAATTCGAGCACCTCGCCCAGGACGGCCAGACCCAGGAGCGACAGGAGCGTGTACACACCGATGACCTGTTCGCTGGGCGGGACGCCCGGCTCCCACTGCATCCAGGCGGCAAGGCCCGTGGACAGCAGGATCAACCACGTGCCCGGCACGCCGAGCACGAGCGACGCCAGCCAGATGGTGTTCACGAACACGAGGACGGCGGCCACGAGGTAGTCCGTTTCCGCTTGGGCGATGATCGGAGTCATGGAGGATTCTATGGCTAGCGACGCGTCTGCACCGGCGATGCAGTCGTCCCGGTGTATGTGCGCGGTGCTGCCTGCTTGTCCAGCCGGCGATGCGCGTGGAACGCGGGTTGCCGCCGGCCGTCCTGTGTCAGCAGACGGACGAGGCGGACAGTAGGCCCGCCCCCAAACGTCACCGTCACTGGGCTTCGCGCTCGCGCGAGTCCTCGCGGGACGAGTCACCCGGGCTCGAGCGGAAACCGGTGATCAGCGGCACGTCCTCAGGCTTCTCTTTGGGATGAACGGCGAAGATCTCCACCCGCACGATCTCGTCGTACGCCAGCGAGACCACGAACGCACCCACCTTGTAGTGCTCATCCACCGGCTCGCACTCGAACGTGAGCCAGTTGGTCAGCCCGACGTCCACCATTTCCTTCATTTCGTAGCTGAACCCGTCGCGGAGGTAGATCAGCGTGCGGACCTCGAGCTCGGACAGGAATGTCTGGAAGCCCTTGTGGGATTGCTCCTGCTCGGGACGAACGTCGGGGAACTTCTTGCGGGCGCAGCGTAGCCGAGCCTCTTGTTTCTGGCGCTCGAAGGCCGCCCCGGTGAACCAATCGTAGTTGAACATGCTGCTCATGCCTGCTGCAGTCTCCCCTCTCGCCGCTCGCACTCAGCTCGGCGGGAAAGGGCGCCTACCGAAAAAAGCAAGGTTGTCACCGTAGAACATCGGTCCGGCCGTGTCAACGGTGTTTCGGAGTCGGTGTGATCAAGCCGGTGAACGTGAAACGGGTAGAAGCCCTCATGGTGAGTTTGCTGTGTTGGCGAAATCGGTTTCGGTCGGTTGGATCGTTGAAGCGAGTCGCCCGGCGAGGCTACCATCGGGTGCATGACGCCCGCAGAACGGACGAACCTGGTGCAGCGTCTCGCGGCCGAGGTCGGCTTGGCCCGGGCCGGCGTGGCGACGGCCGGACCTGTGCCTCGGGCGGACTACCTGGCGCAGTGGCTGGCCCGGGGTTGGGCGGGCGAAATGGAGTATCTGGCCCGATACCGCGAGCTCCGCGCCGATCCTCGGCAATTGTTGCCGGGAGCTCGATCGGTGATCGTGGTCGCCGACGTGTATCGCCAGCAGGAGCCGACGACGACTGGCGATGCCGACGTTGCCGCCTCACGGTCGGGTACCGATGAGAAAGGACAAATCCCGGTCGGCCAGGACCAGCCGCGAGGCCGGATCGCCCGGTATGCCTGGGGACGGGACTATCACCGCGTTCTGCGAAAGAAGCTGCACCGCCTGGCAGACAGACTGCGGGAGCAAGTGGACGAGCCGTTCGAGTCGCGCGTGTGCGTGGATACGGCGCCCATCCTAGAACGCGAGTGGGCGGCTGCGGCGGGCATCGGCTGGATCGGCAAGAACACGCTGGTGCTCAACCAGGAGTTCGGGTCGTTTTTCTTCCTGGGCGAGATCGTGACCACGCTGGAACTCGCCGCCACGCCGCCGGCCACCGATCATTGCGGCACGTGTACGCGATGCCTGGAGGCCTGTCCGACCGGGGCCCTGACCGCGCCGCATCAGATGGACGCCCGCAAGTGCATTTCGTATCTGACCATCGAGCATCGCGGCGACATCGATCCGGATCTGCGACCGCGGATGGGCGACTGGCTCTATGGCTGCGATATCTGTCAGGATGTCTGCCCCTTCAACCGCAGGCCACCGCAGGTGGCCGAACCGGCCTACGGACTGAACGATCGTAACCCGCTGCCGCCGAGTGTGCCGCTACGGGTGATCCAAGGCTGGTCGCAGGAAGAGTACGATCGTCATCTGGCCGGCAGTGCCATGAAACGCGCGAGCCTGGCCATGCTCAAGCGCAACGCGACGATCGTCTTCGAGAACTGCACGAGAACGCAAACCTGAAAGCAGCGCTGTCAGCTCTCAGCTATCGGCTATCAGCTGTCAACATAGCTCACAGCTTTCTCAGGCAGTCAAACCACAGAGCTCACAGAGGACACAGAGAGGAGAATTCGATGTGCTCGTCTCTGTGTACTCTGTGAGCTCTGTGGCCAAATCAACTCTTCCGCCCCAGAGGAATGATGGAGCCAATGTGAGCTGTGAGCTATATATGTCGCTCATAGCTCACAGCTCATAGCTCAGCGCTTCTTATCTCACCGGGATCTGCCGCGGCTTGGCTTCCTCTTTCTTGGGCACATGCAGCGTGAGCACGCCGTTGTTCAGGGAAGCCTCGACTGCATCCAGGTTGGCCGTCTCCGGGAAGCGGAACGTCCGGCTCACGTTACCGAAGCGGCGTTCGCGGACGTGGTACTCGCTGCCGTTCGAGCCGTTGTCGGTCTCCTTGCGATTGACGGCGATGGTCAGCGTGCCGTTCTCCGTTGTGATCTCCAACTCCTCCCGCGTCACGCCGGGAACTTCCGCTTCCAGGACGAACCGCTCGCCTTCTTCGTGGATATCGACTGGCATAGCTCGCGCGACCGGCGACATCGCCTGGTTGAACAATCGATCCATGTCGCAGGACAACTGGTTGAACAACTGACGGCCGTTGACACGAGCGATCGGGAACATCATGGCTTGATCTCCTCTCGAATGCATTTTGCAAGCCCCTAACAGGCGAGCCGGCGGGGCTTCATGGTCCTTATCCGGAACCGGACGATTCCGATCGTTCCCAGTTCCGTTGCCGGGAGTAATGGCAACGGGTGTGCCAATGAATCGCCGGGGCCGTAAGTTCTTGCTGGGTCGGGATTTGTGTTTGTGTGTTCGCGTGGTTCAGTCGAGCCGCGGCTGTCAGCCTGGCAGGGGAGCGCGGCTGGCGACGTTTGTAAGCCCGCCTGGCGGCTTGACTTAGGGGTGTCAGTGGCGAGGTTGGCACGCTTTGAAGCCGGGGCGGGCTGGCCGTAGACTCACGTACTGTTTTTTGCGGACCGTGTCTGTTGCAACGGTTGGGAGTGTGAATGGCAATACGGTTGAACATGCTGATCGGCTGCACCGCCAGCGGCAAGAGCCGCGTGGGGCTCGAGCTGGCTCGCCGCATGGGGGGCGAGATCGTCTCGATCGATTCGATGAAGATTTATCGGCGAATGGACATCGGCACAGCCAAGCCGTCGGCCGAGGCTCGCCGTGAGATCCCGCATCATCTGATCGACATCGTCGAGCCGGCCGACTCGTTCAACCTCGGCAGCTACGTGGCAGCGGCCGATGCCGCCATTCGCGATATCGCGGCCCGCGGCAAGCCCGTCCTGGCGGTCGGTGGAACCATGATGTTCGTGCGCGGGCTGGTGTCGGGCGTGTTCGAGGGGCCACCGGCCGATCCGGAGTTTCGCCAGGAGATTCGTGCGCGGGCGGCCCGCGAGGGCACCGCAACCATCCATGCCGAGTTGGCGAAGGTGGATCCGCAGGCCGCTGCGCGCATTCATCCGAACGATCTGCGGCGGATCGAGCGGGCGCTCGAGGTTTACCACAAGAGCGGCACGCCCATCAGCGAATTGCAGCGGCAATGGGAGGCATCGCGCTCGTCGTACGATTTCCGGATGGTCGCGTTGCGGCGGCCGCGCGAGCAGGCCCACAGCCGCATCAACGCCCGCGTTCACCGCATGGTCGAAGCCGGCCTGGTGGACGAAGTGCGGCGATTGCTCGCCGAACCGGCAGGGATCGGGCCGCAGGCCGCTCAGGCCGTGGGGTATGCCGAGATCATCGCTCACCTTCGCGGGGAACTGACGTTGGAGGAAGCGGTCGAGCGCATCAAAATCAACTCGCGTCATCTGGCCAAGCACCAGCGCACCTGGATGCGCCACTTCCGCGATCTGCGTTACGTGGACGTGACGGAGGACGACACGGTCGAATCGGTGGCTGACCGCGTCGCCCGCGAGTGGGAAGCCGCGTGATCGAGCACCGGGCCCAATAAGAAACCGGCGGGCCACTCGTTTTCGAGCGACCCGCCGGGGTTACTTCGCACCTAAGTCTGTTGGCTGACAGCTGATAGCTGAAAGCTGACAGCTCTTATGTCACGTCGCTTCCGACGTGGCTCCGACCGGGGCGGCCCCCGCAGGCTCGGCCGGCTGCTCTTCGCCGCCGCCTTGCCCCTCGAAGACCAGTTCCATGTCGCCGTCGGCGTTCGGCCGGGCGGTGACCAGGATCTTGCCCTTCTGCTTGTACTCGCCGCGGAGAATCGCCTCGCTCAGCCGGTCCTCGATGCGGTTCTCGATGGCTCGACGCAGCGGCCGGGCACCGAACTTCTCGTCCGTGCCGTTCTCGATCAGGAAATCCTTGGCGCTCTGGTCGACCTCGAGTATGTATCCGCGCTCGGCCACTCGCTTGGCCACCTTCTCCAGCTCCAGCTCGACGATGTGGATCATGTCGTCGTGCGTCAGCTTGTGGAAGACCACCAACTCGTCCACGCGGTTGATGAACTCGGGCCGGAAGTACCGCTCGACCTCGGACTGCAGGACGTTCTTCATCTTCTCGTAGCCGACCGTTTCGTCACGCTTGGCGAAGCCGAACTCCGCCTGGTTGGTGATGCGGTCGGCGCCGATGTTGCTGGTCATGATCAGGATCGTGTTCTTGAAGTCGATGTGCCGACCGAAGCTGTCGGTCAATCGGCCTTCTTCCATGATCTGCAGCAACATGTTGAACACGTCCGGGTGCGCCTTCTCGATCTCGTCGAGGAGGACGACCGAATAGGGCCGGCGGCGGATGCGCTCGGTGAGCTGGCCACCCTCTTCGTACCCGACGTAGCCCGGAGGCGCGCCGATGAGCCGGCTGACGTTGTGCTTCTCCATGAATTCGGACATGTCCAGGATGACCAGAGCATCCGGATCGCCGAACATGAATTCGGCCAGCGTCTTGGCCAGGTAGGTTTTGCCCACGCCGGACGGCCCGATGAAGATGAAGCTGCCCATCGGCCGGTTGGGGTCTTTCAGGCCGCTGCGCGACCGGCGGACGGCGCGGGCCACCGCGCTGATCGCCTCGTGCTGGCTGATGACCCGCTTCTGCAGGTACTCCTCCAGCTTGAGCAGCCGTTCGACCTCGTTCTTCTCCAGCCGGGTAAGCGGGATGCCGGTCATGCCGGAGACGACCTCAGCGATGACCTCGTCATCGACGACGCCGTCCACTTCTTTGGCCCGGTCCCGCCATTCGCGCTGCATTTCTTCCTTCTTGGCCCGGGCGACTTCGGCCTTGTCGCGGAGCTCGGCGGCTCGCTCGTAGTCGGCGTTCTTGACCGCCTCGTCCTTCTCCATGAGCAGCCGTTCGATCTCCCGCTCGATCTCGGTGAGATTCGGCGGTTTGGTCATGGTCTTCAGGCGGACGGCGGCGCCGGCCTCGTCGATCACGTCGATGGCCTTGTCGGGCTGCACGCGGCCGGTGATGTACCGGTCCGACAGCTCGACCGCCTGGTCCAGTGCGATGTCCGTGATCTGCACGCGGTGGTGAGCCTCGTACCGATCGCGAAGCCCCTTGAGGATGAGGATGGTCTCCTCACGGCTGGGCGGCTCGACGATGATCTGCTGGAAGCGGCGCTCAAGGGCCCCGTCCTTCTCGATGTACTTGCGGTACTCGTCGAGCGTGGTGGCCCCGATGCACTGGATCTCGCCGCGGCTGAGCGCCGGCTTGAGCACGTTGGACGCGTCGATGGCGCCCTCGGCTCCGCCCGCGCCGACCAGCGTGTGCAGTTCGTCGATGAACAGAATGACGTTGCGGGCCCGGCGGACTTCGTTCATGACCGCCTTGATGCGCTCTTCAAACTGCCCGCGGTACTTCGTGCCGGCGACCATCATGGCCAGGTCGAGCACGACGATCCGACGGTCGGCCAGGATCTCGGGGATCTCGCCATTGACGATCTTCTGGGCCAGCCCCTCGACGATGGCCGTCTTGCCCACGCCGGCCTCGCCCAGCAGCACCGGGTTGTTCTTTTGGCGGCGGCAGAGAATCTGGATCACGCGGTCGATCTCGCGCTGCCGTCCGATCACCGGATCCAGCTTGCCTTCGCGAGCCATCTCGGTCAGGTCGCGGCCGAAAGAATCCAGGGCCGGCGTCTTGCTCTTGCCCTTCTTGGGTTCGCCAACCGGGCCACCGGACTGCGGCTCTTCCGACTCGATCCCGGCGCCGAGCAGGTTCAGCACCTCCTCGCGCACGTCCTCGAGCTTGAGTCCGAGATTCATGAGGACCTGGGCGGCCACGCCATCCTGCTCGCGGAGCAGGCCGAGCAGCAGATGCTCGGTCCCCACGTAGTTGTGGTTCAGGCTGCGAGCCTCTTCGATGGCGTATTCGATGACTTTCTTGGCCCGGGGAGTCTGGGGCAGCTTGCCCATGGTGACCATATCCGGACCACGCTTGACCAGTTTTTCCACCTCGAGGCGGACTTTGCGCAGGTCCACCTCCAGGTTCTTCAACACGTTGGCACCGACGCCCGATCCCTCTTTGACCAGCCCCAGCAGGATGTGCTCTGTGCCGATGTACTCGTGGTTGAAGCGCTGGGCCTCCTGGTTGGCCAGGGCCATGACTTTGCGGGCGCGATCGGTAAACCGTTCGAACATCGTGCTCTCCTCAATGCCGCCTTCGCGTCCACCGCCGTGCCGGTGATGCGTGCGCCATGTTCTGCCTGTTCTGTGTCGCCTCTTTCACCAGAATGCTAGGCCGGGGAAACATCCCCGCAGTCCACGACCCCCAATTATTTACTCCATTGTAGGCGAATACCCGGGCATTGTGTTCCGCAAAAACACCGGGTAGTGCCTCCAATCGATACGCTGGGGATTCTAGCATTGACGGCAAGGATACAGCAACCAATGCGCAACCCGTACGCGTCCATCCCGGCTCGGTGCCGTTGGGCGCATCAAGCCGGCCCTGCAGTCATCACATATAAGCAGTTGAATTGTGCCATTTCGGCCGTATGTCATCAGGAACGGCAATCGATCTAAGCTTCTATCGTACACGGAGTTTCAAACGCACAGGGGTTATAGGGGTTCATGGCTACTCGGCGGGACCCAGGTGCTGGGCAATCTCTTCGGTATGCTTGCCGTCCGTGTCCAGGCGGCGGGCCAGAAGCCAGGCTCGGCGAGCCTTTGCCTGCCGCCCGGTGCCGCTCAGGGCCCGGGCACGCAGCACGTGCGACGTCGCATCGGCATCGTCGATGGACAGGGCCAGTGCGATGGCGGCCTGGGCCGCAGCGAAATCCGAGCGGCTCAGAGCGCGGCGGGCCAGCCGGTGCAGGATGGCTATTTCCCGGGGCAGTTCCGGGCTTCGCAGGAAGCGAATTCGAGCCGCCAGCAGCCCCTGGCCGATCACCCATACGGCCCCGGCGGCGGCCAAGGCTGCCCAGCCGAACGTACGGGGGATGCTCCCCGGAAGCGAGATCAGCCCGAGGATGGCCGGCTCGGCGGCAATCAGAAAACTCGCCGACAGCGCCAGGCCGATCCACGGCCGGCCCAGCATGACCAGGCCCACGCCCGGGGCCAGAAGGTTGAACAGCGTCGGCGCGAAAAACCGTCTCATGCCGGAAAAGAATACCGCGGAACACCGGCTTGAGCCAGAAAGCGTTGAATGCCTTCGGCGGTTTGAGCAAACGAGCTTTACGAAGCTCCTTCGGGATCAAGCCTTTTCTTGACTAAAATGTCGCGGCTCGCATAATGCCGTGCCGGGAGTTGGCACGACAGGAGTCCGCGGATATGGCGCGGACTTGCCCGCCAGCGGATTGGAGAGACTCAATTATGGCACTTCTAGGCCTCGCCCGGACTGTTCGCATTCTCCTGGTCGCGTCGGTTGCGGTCTTCGCGGGTTGCGATGAACTGATTCGTCCGTCGGGGCGTTCGGCCGAGCAGGAGCCGGTCGAGTTTTCCACAGTTCGCATTCCCGGCGTGAGTATCGCGACGGTTCGACCGGTGGCGGCGGAGGTGTTCACGGAGAAGTTTCGGCTGGATAGGACCGCTTCGACAGGGACCCTGCTGATCTCGCGGCCGCTGGAAGTGTCCGAACGGGCCGACGACGAGCAGGCGGGTGTGCGCGAAGTGCTGTCCGGGGCTCACGGTCGCCGGCGCCAGGTGGCTCGCCTCCAGCTCGTGGAACGCGGTGATTCGGTCCTGGTTCGCTGTGCCGTGCAGGTGCAGCGGCTCGATGTTGCCGAACGTGGAGCCTTCGTGCCGCAGCGGGGGGACGACCGGCCGGCCGCCGTGCAGACCGATCGTGTCACCGGCCCTCAGACGCTGACCGAGGATGATTGGGTGGCGGTGGGGCGCGACCGGCACGCCGAACGGATGATGCTGAACGAAATCGCCGAGCGTCTTGCCGGCCAGACCGCCGCACCGCCTGCCGCCACGCGTCCGCAGTAGCGCCATAAGCTATGGGCTATGAGCTGTGAGCCGAGCTTCTTTCTCAGAGACCGATCCCGCTAGCGAGCGGCGGGGCTTGACCCCGCCGTCTCAGTCCCTCGTCAGTAAGCACACTTCTCGAAAAAGCCCACGCAGGCCACGCTGGTCCACCTCAACGGCTTCAAAACGCGCGTAAAAACGACCAACGGCGATACCCGGGTTTGTTAACCGTGGTTCGCCGTTGTCGTCTTTAGTTTGGCTCTTGTGTTCGTCGGCCTGCACGAACCAAGTGCCCGGGCCCACTCGGGGCTCATCAAATTAGATTGCCGCATGAGCGGCTCGATCCATATGTCCAAACTCATCCTTGCCCAGTAAGCTGCTCCTTACAGAAGAACCGGGCATATGACAGAGACAGTCACACGCTGTCTCAGCCCCCGACCTTTGTCTCCGACAGGATCTGCCGAAGTCATCTGCACCGATGCGCGACTGTCAAATCCGACTCGCGATTCGTTTTCACAAGTGAGATTCGCGAAATGAGTTCTGGCTCAGATCGCGGTAATCTCTTCCCCCGTGCAAGCTTACGCGAGTCTGATCACTCCAGTCACCCAATTATATACGTCACGTTTGGCCCATGGGCAAATCGTTTTTCAACAATTGCGCGGGGAATTTGCATTGTCCGAATCCCCGTGGAAATTGCCGGTTTTTGCTTGACTTGCCGCCCGGTTTTTGATCCAGCCGGCGGGCGTGCGGGACAGGGTGCGGGCGGCAACGTTCGTGTATTGCAAAGCCTTGACCGCCAAGCCCGCGGTCTCGCCGGCTGGGGCGTGCCGCTATGCCGCAAGCGGCGGATCCGCTCAATTTTCTCGACCCGGTTGGCCGATATGTCAGCACGAGTTGCGCGCGGACAATCCCCGTGCGCGCCGGAGGAGAAGCCATGGAATATGCGGCGATGACGTTCTGGCTGTCGGTGATCGTGTTCTCGGCGCTGGGCGTGCACCGGTTGTGGAGCAGCCTCGTCCAGCCCAAGATCGTCAACTCGCTCCTGTTGCCCGGCACGCTCGTCGCTCAGTTGGGCTACATCGTGGGGACGTTGGTGACCGGCGGCACGGTCAACAACACCACGCTGGTCAAGGACAACGAATCCTGCGAGCCGCAGACCGGCGAGCCCACGCAAAGCAAGGTGCCGATCGTGGGCTCCATCATTCTCGCGCTGCTGCCCATGGCCGGCTGCGCGGTCGCCATCTACTGGACGGCGCGGTATTTCGGCACGCCGTTCGTGGATGCCATGCGGCAGGTCCAGTTCAATCACACGCTCTTGCCCATCAGTCTGCCGGCGTTCTTCGATACGATTCGCGGGACACTCAATCTGGTCGAACACCTCGTGGCGGTCGTCCGGGCCAGCGACCTGCACGACTGGCACACGCTGCTGTTCCTGTACCTGGTTGTCTGCCTGACCGTGCGAATGGCCCCGCTCACGGGCAATCTTCGTGGTTCGCTCGGGGCGATCGCCCTGTTCGGCGTGATCGCTTTCATCTTCGCCCAGGTCACCAAGTCCGATACCGGCGTGTTCAGCACGGCCTGGCCGCTGGTTATCTTCTGCGTGGCCGTCCTGCTGTTTCTGCTCATCTTCAGCCTTCTGCTCACCGGCGTGGTCGGGCTGATCAAAACGGTTCTCGACCACAACTGAACCGCGTGCGCAGCACCGCGCTTTCGCCGCCTCGCACACTGCGAAGCGGAGCTGTCCGCAGATTGCGCAGGTTGTCGCAGATTTTGTGTTGGGGGGGCGGGCATCTTACCCGCCTTCGGCCGGTAGACAAGCCGCCGGACAAGCATACCATCCGCAGGGAGCGCGCTAAGCGGACGCTCTTCTAAATCTGTGTCATCTGCGTCAATCTGCGGACAAAAAGACGAATGCGAACAGACTGATCTATAGGGAGAGATATGCGACCCTGCATTGCTCAGGATGGTGCTTCCTGATGAACGAGAGGCGGGCGGGACGCCCGTTCACCGAGGCACTAATCCATGCAGGTGCGGATTGAAAAGTGGTCGGGGCCGCTCCAACAGCGTTGGAAGATGGCGAAATCGTCCGCATCGACGTCGCCGTCCGTGTCCAGATCCGCATCCATGCAGGCCGGCTCGTAAACCGGGACGCCGGCGCCGGTGCTGCACGGAACGAAGATTTCCAGATCGCTGGCATCCACGTGGCAGTCACTGTCGAGGTCGGCCGGCGGCCATGAGAACGCCGACTCGTACGCCCCAATATCCGCCTGGCAGGCATACACCCGCGGCTGGCCGGCGGCATCGGTCTGCCCGTCGTAGCTCAGGCCCGGGTCGGCTCCGTTGATGCAGAGCGAAAACCGCGTGAGCCCCAACCGGTTGTCCTGCCAGGTGGCCGGGTCGTCGTCCGGTCCGTCCACGTCCAACAGGAGGGGGTCCCGTCCGGTGGCGAACAGTCCGTTCATCAGACCCGTCCAGCCCTGCACGTGCGAATAGTTTACGAAGGCATTCTGATTTGCGCGGATCTGTGCGGTCTCGCCGGTTCCGCCGGCGTCACGATTGGCCCACAGAATGCAGTTGGTCAGCACGACGCCGGCGCTCGACAGGATGCGCAGCCCGCCGCCTTCCTGGGCCACGTTGTTGGTGAAGGTACAGTTTTGCACGTATGTCGCGATGTCCGGGCCTGTACAGACGGCTCCGCCTCGCTGGCTGGCGTGGTTGGCGTCGAATGCGCAGTTGCGCCACCAAATCTCCCGTGACGTATTCGCTTCAACCAGGACCGCGCCCCCATCCCCGGCGCTGTTGCCTTGAAACGTGCAACTCTGGAAGGTGAGGTGCGTATCCGCGAGATACACGGCGCCTCCGCCCGATTCGGCGCGGTTTCCCACGAAGATGCAGTCGCGGATGTCCGGAGCGATGTGCGTATGCGATCCGAGGATGGCGATCGCGCCGCCGCGGGCAGGACTTGCACACGTGTCGAAGACACAGTGGCGAATGGTCGGACTGCTGGCCACACACCGGATGGCGCCGCCGTCGGCCGAGGTTCCTCCGCCCGCTGCCGCCCTGGCGCCGCGGATGGTCAGGCCGGCCAGAACCATGTTGGTACCCTCGCCGGAGACGAATTGGAACGCTCGCCGGGGCACTCGCGCGGGCGGCGCGGCACAATCGATGACCGTGGCAGCCACGACTCGCGGGTCCGACGGATCGACGCTACGGATGGTGACTTCGCGAATATCCTCCGGCGGCAGCTCGCTGTTCGGGTTGATCTCCCAGTTCCCCGGACCGCTGTAGACCCCCGGGCTCAGCACGATTTCGTCGCCATAGTTGGCGCTGTCGATGGCCTCCTGGATGGTCGGGTGCCACGTGCCCTGGGTGGCGTTGTGAACTCGCGACCAATTCGCAACGGCTTCGGGCGCCCAGGCCGAGCCTGCGTAGGCGGCATCGACTGCCTGGACGCTCCAGTAGTAGGGTGGGTTGGTCAGCCCGCGGAGCGTCCACGACAAACCCTGATGCGCGCCGGTCGGGCCTGCCGTCCGCCTCCAGCCCGAGGTCAAGTCGGCCATGCCCGTGTGAACATCGTCCCGGCCGGGTCGAGTGCCCACGCGAAGCTGGTAGAGCAAGCCGGCCGCCGGCGTTTCGGCATCATGGGCTGCCGTCCAGCGAAACGTGACGGCATCGCCTACGATCTCCGACGTGAGATTGCCCGGAGGCGATGGCGGCGCGTTCGCCACCGCGGCGTTGTTGCGGTAGATGCGGGTGATGGGCTGGTAGCTGCAATCGAATCCGCTGACCGCCAGGTCGAGATCGCCGTCATTGTCGTAGTCGCCCCATGCCAGCGAGCCGTAATGCACGGGCTCCAGCGGAACGTCCACCGCGGTGAACTGGTCGTTGCCTTCGTTGCGGTAGAGTCGAGTCAGGCGGACTTGCTCGCCCGCTCCGCTTTCGTCTTCGATGTAGTGGAAGCCGGAGACGACCAGATCGGGGTCTCCATCATTATCGTAATCGCCCCAGGCAAGAGCGCCCGCGCCGACGCCGGTCAGGCCGGCCAGTATGTCGGTGAAGGTGTCGGCCCCGTCGTTGCGGTACACGCGACAGATCGCGCCTTCGGGCCGGAAGCCGCAGATCGCCAGATCCGGATCGCCGTCGGCATCGTAGTCCGCCCAGGCTAGTGAGGCGTTGGCCAGTGACGGAAGGTCCGCGTCCACCTCCGTGAACTCATGCTCGCCCTGATTGCGAAACAACCGGCCCACAGCCTCGAGCTTGGCGCCGGTGTTGTGTTCCCCTGCGACAGCCAAGTCATAGTCGCCGTCGCCGTCGCAATCGCTCCAGGCCACCGCGCCGAACTGAGCTCCACCGAGGCTGGCGGCGGTGGGTTCAAAGATGCCGTCGCGATTGCGGTAGACACGGACGAGGTTGGATCCGGCGACGGCCAGATCGAGCTGCCCGTCGTTGTCCATGTCCGCCCAGGCCAGCGACGCGAACCCTGCTCCGGTCGTGGCGGCGTGAAGGTCGGTGAAGGCTCCACCATGGTTCTGGTACACGCGGCAGACAGGGCCGGTCGCGGTTTGGCCCGCGATGGCCAGATCGAGATCGCCGTCCAGATCGACGTCGCCCCACGCAACGGAAGCGTTCCATGTGGCTACAAACTGGGCATTGGTGTGCGCAAACGTGCCCGCGTCGTTACGGTACAGCGCGGTCATCGACTGGTTGTTCGTGCGCCCGGAGATGATCAGATCGAGGTCGCCGTCGTTGTCGTAGTCACCCCAGGCGACGGCGCCAGCCCCGAGCAGTCGGATGCCGCTGTCTTCGAGCGGGATGGAGCTGGACGACTGCGTGGCTGGGAGAGGAGCAGTGCTTGTCCCGGTTGTTGGCCCGCCGAGGGCGGCCGTGGTGGGGCCCGAATCAACGGCCGGAGCGGCTGAGCCGTTCGCCAGGTGCGAAGCCTGCAGCGACGTCGGACGGATAAGGCGGCTGCGGCTCACATCGTGCGACATCAGTGCCACCACAAGCACACTGACCGCGATACCGGCGCTGATCACTGGATGCTCGCGAATCAGTCGGACCAGAGTCGTTGGAAGCCGATGTACGAACCTGCCCATCAGACTCGGCACCACCATGGGTCCGGTTACATGATCGTCTTGCAGGTTCCTCGCGGCAGAGGCGATACGCATGGGACGAAGCCTCTGTAGTACGAAGGCTGTCAGCTATGAGCTGTGAGCCAGACCTCTGGCGAATACCTGATCTGGCTGACAATTGAAAGCTGATAGCTGACAGCTTTTTCCGGTAACCGGTTTTCTCTGTGTCTCCATGTGTGGCCCCAGGCAGCAGATCGCTGCGCAGAACACCGGGTACGGCATCACGGTTGCTCACTCGTGCGGATCAAACCCGGATGCAGACGTTCGAGTATAGGCCGTGGTGACCGAATCCACATTTTCCGGGCAACTCTTACGTGACTCCCGGAAAGCGGAGGTGGAGCCATTCGACGCGGGTCCGTACACGCATCCGGTGAACACCGTGATGATGTACAGGGAGGTTGCAGTTCTTCAGGAGTTGGCCTGACGGGCGGCGGCCTGACGTGCTTCCCAGCGTTCTTCCATTTCGGGCCGACGGATGTACATCGGGACCAGTTCGCGGGCCGGCGTGAATGCTCCTGCCCGGGCTTTTTCCAAGCCGGCGGCGAGGACCGCTTGCGCCCGCCCGGCCCACAGCGATTCGGGAAGAATCTGCGCCCCGGCGGCTTCGATGGCTGCGCGATGACGCGGGATGCCTTCACCCAGCACCGATACCGGATGCGGGCATCGCGAGAGGAACTCGCGCGGCTCGGCCAGGCATGCCCCGATGACTTCGACGCATCGCCACGACGCGGAGGAACTGGAGGCATCAACCGGCGCGGAAGGTTCAATGCGGTAACACGCCGTGTACACCTGAGCGCGCTTTGCGTCCACGATCATGGCCACATGAGCGGGGGGCGGATCGGCGAGCAGGGCGTTGCGGGCCAGCGCATCCATGGTGGGCACGGCGACGATCCGGGCCCCGATCGACCACGCCAGCGTGCGGGCCACGCTCACTGCGATGCGCAAACCGGTGAAGCTGCCCGGGCCGATGGAGATGAACACGTCGGTGATGGAGTCGGGCGCCCAGCCCGGCTGAGCGATGAGCCGCTGCACGGCCGGCATGAGCTCCGACGCATGGCGCACATCGACGGGCAACTGCTCGGCGGCGATGACGCCGTCGGCCGTGCCGATGGCCACGCTGCCGGTTTGGCCGGACGTCTCCAGGGCCAGGATGCGGGCGTTTGAATCAAGCATGCGGGCTATTGTATCCGTTTCGGCGCAGCCGTCGCGGATTCCGGTTGCGAGGCCGGGGCGGCGCGGTCCGCGGTGGGCGGGGTAGCCGGCTTGCGAGCCTCGCCTTCGATGCGAATCTGGGCGAAGCTGGCGAAGTCGTCGAACGAGCCCAGGGCCAGGTGGCCCCACTCATACGTGCGGTCGGTGACCTCGAAGTAGGGCCGAGCCGTCGCCTCGTCGTATGCGTCCACGTAGACCTGGATGAGTCCCGTGTCGGCGTTGCGCAGCACGTCCACCTTGTGCCACTCGCGGTCGGTCATGACCGGCGCGGGGTGGAAATTGTCGGGCAGGATCCGCTGGCGGGTTTGACCGTCCACTCGGATGATCGTGTTATGAACGCCGTCCGACAAGCCGGACAAGTGCACGTAATAGAGGTGCGTGTCGTCCTGGCGGCCGAAGATGATGACGGCATCGCGGGCTTTGGTCGCCGGATCGCGGTCCACTCGCACGAAGCAGGACAGCGAGAACGAGCGGAACTCGTAGGGGGCGTAGATCGCATACTCCTGCGGCCGCCGTATGCCCGGTAGCATGGGCCGGGCCGGGGGCTCGTGCATCTGCAGGTAGCGACGGCCCTGTTCGTCGGCGACGGTCCACAGCTCGGGCGTGCGGAAGATCCAGGCGTCGGCGTCCGACAACTGGAACGTCTCCAGGATTCGCACGTGCAACGGCTCGTCGGTCGGCGTCGCCCGCTCACTCGTCGCGTTCGATTGCGAGCACCCAGCCAGCAGCCAGAAGCAGCCGACCATCACCGTCTGGCTTACAGCCAACAGCCTATAGCCTATAGCTCTTCGCCTGCTTACAGCTGATAGCTGATAGCTGATAGCTTTTTCCATCATTCGTCTATTCCCAGATCCGTCTTGGTCATCAGCGACTCGAACACGTAGCCCGCCGCCTCGATGTTCTCGCGGGCTCCTTCCTGTCGATCGATGACCGCCACGATCTTCTCGACCTTGGCACCCAGGCCGGTGATCACCTTGGCCGCCTCGAGCACCTGCCCGCCGGTGGTGGCGATGTCCTCGACGAGAAGCACCACGTCGCCAGCCTCGATCTTGCCCTCGTACATCTTCTGCGTGCCGTAGTCTTTCTTGGCGTTGCGGATGATCACGAAGGGCAGGCCGCTGGCCATCGACGCCGAGGCCGCCAGGGCCACGCCGCCCAGCTCGGCACCGGCGATCCGCGTGGTCGCCGCTGACCGCCGCTGAGCGAAGCGCTCGCCCAGCTCCCGCAGGATGGCCGGCTGAGCCTCGAAGAGGTACTTGTCGAGATAGTACTTGCTCTTGCGACCCGAACGCAGCGTGAAATCACCGCGGAGCAGTGCGGCAGAAGCAATGGCCTGAAACAGCTCTTGATCGGTCATGGGAACTCCCAAGGTTGAATGACGAAATCCGAATGACGAATGCTCAACAGGAACGCCGAATGACGAAGCCGCACGTTCCCTGGCCATTCTGGCTCACAGCTCACACCTCATAGCTTTTCTTTACCATCGAACTCACGCGCAGACTCACCAGCCGACTCCGCAGGAACAGATCCGGCTGCTCACGAAACTGCCGGCGGCCTTCCTCGGTGAAGAACGCGTCCTCCGGCGGCAGGTCGTTATCAGCATCGTAGAACTTCAGCGCTTCCTCGATGCACTCGCCGGCCTGGAGCTGCAGTTGACGGGCGACTGTCCGGTCCGCGAGTGAGACCGCTTGTTCCGCCCGCGCCTTGGCGTTGGCCGAGAGCATCTTGTGGAGCGTCAGCCAGCCGGCCACGTCGATGGCTCGCGACACCCGGCCCGTCCGGTTGATCGGCGGAGCGTTGCCGGCCTGGGCCAGTTCCGCCCACCCGGCCAGCCCCATCGCCGCCTCGGCCGGATCCACCCGGCTCAGGTCGAGCCGCACGCGATCGGCACGACCGCACGATCGGCACGCCACTGGCACCTCCAGCACGGACCCCGCGTCCGGCTGCCCCGCCACTGACGTGGGGACAACCACGTCCGCGCACGCGCTGCAGCGAACGAGCATCAGGTATAGCGATGCTTCCTTCAGGCTGTGCACCATGACGCCTTTTTCCGGCATGGCGACATGGTAACCGAACCGGGATAGGCGGCAAGCAACGCATCCCACGGTGCCATCGGGCTTCTCGGACGTCGGGTGAGCTCTGAGCTGTGGGCTGTGAGCTGCGAGCCAATCATCCGGCTGACGGCTGAGAGCTGAGCGCTGACAGCTTGCACCTGACAGGCGATCTCTCTGTGCCTCCGCGGCTCTGTGGTTCTATGCGTTCGGCTTGGGCCGATGGACGACTGGCTTCCTGCTCCGATCGGTGCTCGATACGGAACCAGGCTGAGCGAAGAACTACGCCCGCGAGGTCGTACCTTCCGGAGACCGAGGGAGAACCACTAACCGGCCTGGGACTATGGGGCTGATAGCTCGGAAGAAAGTGGTCATGACGCAGTCGTTTGCCACACGAAATTGTACATCTTACATTTCGCTCAGCTCGCCGGGGATTGTGTCAAAATTCTGAAAAAGATGGAATGTGGGAGAGATAGCATGAAACGGCATTTCCTCCTGTGTGCCGCGATCGGTGCAGTCTGCCTGTTCGCATCGGCTTGGGCGCATGCAACCATCTTCGGCGTGGCCGGAGAATACAACGCGTTCATCCTCAATGACCTCGACGCGATCGGTGGAGACACGGAAGGCCGGTTGGCGGCCGGACGCAACGCGACCATGCAGTGGTACAGCGTGGGATCTCGCAGCCCCGACTCGCACGGGACCCTAAATCATCTCGTCGTCGGGAACGACCTCAACGCCATCGGCAAGTGGCAAGTCTACGGCGGAAACACGGTGTATGGCGGACAGGTCATCAACGCGCCGAGCACGCTACCTCCGAACACGATCAGCCAAGGCAATCCGATCGACTTTGCGGCGGCAGCGGCTCATGTTCGAGATCTGGCGGCGGAACTCGCCAGTCTCCCGGCCAACGGGTCATCGTGGTACCAGTGGAGTACGCTGAACATCGTCGCCGACGATCCGGTGCTGAATGTGGTGACGATTGACCCGGCGCACTGGGCGGCCGCCTCCGACCGCCAGATCACGGCTCCGGCGGGATCGACACTGATCATCAATATCCCCGGTTCGAGCCACTCGATGCAGGGCGGGCTGTCGCTGCACGGTGTCGATCAGGCACACGTGCTCTACAACTTCTTCGAATCGACCAGCATCGACGCGAAGCACATCGCGGTGCTTGGCAGCGTACTGGCTCCGTATGCGACCGTGAGTCTGTCTGGCGGGTCGTTTGACGGGAACACCATCGCTTTCAACGCCATTCAGCAGAACGGCGGCGAGTTTCACAATCATCCCTTTGTGGGGATACCCGAGCCGGCCACCGGGGCGCTGTTGCTGTGCTGCTCGGCGGCATTCCTGTTATGCCGCCGGCGTGGATGACATGCAATCCGCTCGCGGTTTGTCGGAAAGGGAGGCGCCTCGACGCGCTCACGTGTCATCTGCGCGCACCGTCTGACCGTCGCGCCGTCGCACGCTGTCGCGCTCAGTTGCACGGCACGAGGGTCTTGGGATCGGCGGTGATGGTGAGCATGGAGCCGGCCTGATCCTTGATGCGGATCTTGACCAGGCCCTTGCGGCGGAGCCGCTCGCGTTCCGATTCCTTGGCCACGTACACGATCTCGGCGACGAGCTTGCGGTCGCCACGGAAGAACATGCCCTGGAGTCGCTTCTTGAGGGCCGCCGACGTGCGGCCGTGATCGTCGTCCCAGGCCGAGTATTCGGGAACGTCCATGGGCTCGTTGATTCGGACTTTCGTGCCGACCGCCATGAACTTCTTCATGTCGAATGCCATATATGCACCACCTCTGCCTCCACGGGGATGCAGCCCCGTCGAGGGTCAGCCGAAAACCACGACTCATACGCTCACGAAGATGGGAGTCAGGCGTTTCTGGGGATGACCCTGAGCAGGCCCTCCCGACACCGGACGCGTTCAGGTGCGTCGCCAACCGCCTGACAACACCAATATAGAAACCCCCGGGTGGACAAACAAGCCTTCGCGGCGGATTGGCGCGTTGCCGGGCCTTCGCCCCGGCGGTACGCTGACGGGTACGGTCGGCTCTCGACCGGCCGGGGCACACGGCCCTGTCCGGTGGCCGGGCTTCCTTTCTCAAAGAGCGTGATAGCATGAACCTACGAACGAGCGTCATAATGTCCTGGGCGGTCATAGCGCCCGTACTGGCCGCCGAGCCGCTGCTGACCATCGAGCCTTCCCCCCAGTACCCCCGCCACAGCGAGGGCGATGTGATCGAGTTTCAGGACGGCCGGCTGGGCCTGATCTACACCCGGTTTACCGGTGGGGCCCAGGACCACGCCCAGGCGGACATCGTCCTGCGGACCGCGGACGCGGCGGGGAAAACCTGGGACGAGGGCCGCGTCCTCATCCCGCGGGCTGGCGCCGACAACGTGATGTCCGTCAGCACCGTCCAACTGCCCGGCGGCGAGTGGCTGCTGTTCTATCTCGAGCGCCGGGGTTGGGACAACCTGCACATGTTCGTGCGGCGCACGAGCGACGAGTTCAGAACGCTCAGCGAACCCGTTCGCGTCACCGTCGTGGACGGCTACCACGTGGTCAACAACGACCGCGTCATCCGGACCTCGGCCGGTCGGCTGATCGTGCCCGCCGCGCTGCATCCATGCAGTGACGGCACGCGGCAGACGTGGTCGCCCAAAGCGACACCGGTCGCGTTTCTGTCCGATGACGAAGGGCGGACGTGGCGGCGAGCCGCCGAGACCGTGCCGCCTCCCGCCGACCTGTCGGTCGTGCTGCAGGAGCCGGGCGTCGTCGAGCTGAAGGACGGACGTATCTGCATGTGGCTGCGCACCAGCACCGACCGCCAGTACGTGTCGTTCTCGGTCGACGGCGGCGAACACTGGAGTACGCCCGAGCCCGGCCCGCTGATCTCGGCCCAGTACAGTCCCGCGAGCATTCGGCGCATTGCCTGGAGCGGCGATCTGGTGTGCGTGTGGAATGACCACTCGGCCGTCGCCGACCGGCCTTCGCGTTTACGCACGCCGCTGGCCGTGTCCATCAGCCGGGACGACGGCCGAACCTGGTCGCCCGCGCGAATCATCGAAAATGATCCCGACGGCTGGTACTGCTACACGTCCATCAGTTTCATCGGCGATCGCATGATCCTCTCGTACTGTGCGGGCGACAAGCGAATCGGTGGACTCAATCGCTTGCGCGTCACCGCCTGCTCGCGCGATTGGCTGGAATCCATCCGCTAGCGCCACCGGGGGCATCCGCCCGCCCCCCAGCGTGCAGCATTTCGTCGCGCCACTTTTCACTGTCAGCCCGATGCCGGCTTAAGTACGCTGCCCATTCCTTCCCAGTCCGGGCTGGTCTATGCTCAGGGGACTTCGCGTCTCCAGACGCAATCCTGTTCGCGGGGTACGATGACGGCTATCGGGGACCAGCCATTGGTTTACGCACTCCGATTCCGGTGTATTTGGCCGATCGACGCGTGCGTCTACGGCGCCCGATGCGGTCGATCCGCGTATCGCACATACGGTACACCGGCGCGTCTGCTGTGCCGTCACGTGCCTGAAAAATGTTACCTCAGGCTGACTCCCGCCCGGCCCATCTGCCGGCATCCCATGTGTCCTGGTAGCTGCAATCCTCCTTGACCTGCCCTTCCACGCACCGGCGTGCACGTTTCGTGCTTAGGCTTGACACGAAGTCGGAAACGACTGGGGAGCATCGGCATGCGAACTCAACCGAACCATGGACCGGCCGTCCTGGTGTGTTTGGTGGTCGGGGCGTTCTTCTGGAGCGTTGAGCGATCATTTGTCGGGCCGGCCCAGGCACGGGCGGACGGCGTGGTGCCGTTCGCGGCCATCGTGCTCGATGCTGCCGGCCCGCGCGGCGAGCAGTACTACGGCATGCACATCAAGGCGGTCGGCGACCTGAACGGCGACGGCTACCCTGATGCCATCGTGGCCGGGGCGACCGAGGGGCAACCGCTCGTGTGGTACGAAATGCCCGCCGGCACGAGGCATGTCATTTCCACGCTGGGCGGCTGGAGCACGGATGCGGCCGTCGGTGACATCGACAACGATGGCGACAACGACATCGTGATTTCGTCGTGGTATCGCTCCGACGCGGGCATCGAATGGTTCGAGAATCTCGGCGACGGGGCGGATTGGGCGCGACATACCATCGGCGAACCGCGAGCCCATGATCTGGAACTGGTGGATCTCGACCTCGACGGCGATCTCGATCTGGTGACCCGGCTCCAGGAGGGTCAGGGCAACGCCATTCAAGTGTGGCGCCAGGACGGGCCGCAGACATGGGTGCGAGCATCCATCACTGCCGGCGTGCCTACGGGCGAGGGGCTGGCCACGGCGGATATCGACCGCGACGGCGATCCGGACGTCATCGTCAACGGCGTGTGGTTCGAGAATCCTCGCGACATCATCGGCGGTACGTGGGCGCCGCACGCGTACACCAGTTCCTGGACCGAGCCGGACACCATCGTGGCCACGGGTGATATCAACCGCGACGGTCGGATCGACATCGCGCTGACGCCGTCGGAAGCGGCGGGGGAAGGCTATCGCATTTCGTGGTTCGAGGCCCCGAGCGATCCGCGCGACAACACGGAGTGGATCGAACACGTGGTCGCTGACGACGTGGAAGCCGTACACCATTCGTTGCAACTGGCCGACTTCGACAACGACGGCGATCTCGACCTGGCCACCGCCGCCATGCATCAGGGGGCGAACCCGGCCGTCGTCCTGTACACCAACGTCGGTACGGGCGGGCGAGGTACGGAGTGGACGGCGCAGAGCATCGCGAACACGTCGAGTCACAGCATCAAGGCCGCCGACTTCGACCGTGACGGCGACGTGGACCTGTTCGGTGCCGATTGGTCCGACAGCAGTACCGTTCATCTCTGGCGCAACGACCTCAACGAGCGGTTGCCTCTGGACCGGTGGGCTCGACACGTCATCGACGATGCGCGGCCGTGGAACGCGGTGTTCATCGACGCCGACGACATCGACGGCGACGGCCTGCCCGACGTAATCGCGGGCGGATGGTGGTATCGCAACCCGGGCGATCCCGCCGGCAGATGGCAGCGCAATACCATCGGTTCGCCGCTCAACAACATGGCCGCGGTGTTCGACTACGACCAGGACGGCGATCTCGACATCCTGGGCACGCCGTGGGCGGGCTCCGGCGCCGATCCGGCGTTTGTGTGGGCTCGCAACGATGGATTCGGGAGCTTCGCGATCCTCGACAATGTTCCCGCCGGCGAGGGCGATTTCCTGCAGGGCGTCGCGGTCGGCCGATTTGCGAGAAACGGCCCTATCGAGACGGCGCTGTCCTGGCATGATGGCACGGGTAACGGCATCCAGATGCTCTCCACGCCCGCGGATCCGACCACGGAATCCTGGTCGTGGGCGAGGCTGTCCGATGTCGATCAGGAGGAAGACCTCAGTGCCGGCGATATCGACCGCGACGGCGATCTGGATCTGTTGCTCGGCACGCGGTGGCTGCGAAACGACGGCGGTTCGTGGAGTGTGCACACGCTCTCGGATACACCGGACCAACCCGATCGCAACAAACTCGCCGACGTGAACAAGGACGGCAGGCTCGATGCGATCGTGGGCTTTCTGGGGATCAGCACACCGGCCCGGCTGGTGTGGTACGAGCAGCCGCAGGATCCGCAGGCGTTGTGGACCGAGCACGTCATCGCCACGGTCGTGGGGCCGATGAGTCTGGATGTAGCCGACATCGACTTGGACGGCGACGTGGACGTGGTGATCGGCGAACACAATCTCGACCAGCCGGACACGGCTCGCACGATCGTCTTCGAGAACGCGGACGGCCTTGGCACGACGTGGGCGGCCCGCATCGTGCACACCGGCGACGAGCATCACGACGGCACGCAACTGGTCGATATCGATCGCGACGGCGATTTGGACATCATCTCCGTCGGCTGGGGGCACTCGCGCGTGCTGCTCTACCAGAACCTGGCCATGGAGTCGGGCGAGCGAATCACCGGACCTGTGCCATCCGTGCCCGAGCCGCCGCTGCCCCCGTCGTCGGAGCCCGATCCGGAGCCGTCCGGTCCCGGTCCCGGCCCCGAACCTGAACCTGAGCCTGAACCGCCGGATCAGCCCGGGCCGGCTCCCGGCGAGGATGTGCTCGGCGAGCCGCCGGCCGTTTGCGGTGCGTGTGGCACCGGCGCGGGCTCAGCCCTGGTCGTCGGGCTCGTAGCTCTCTCGCTGCTCAAACGCCGCCGCCACGCTGCATAGCCGACCGGCATCGCCACTCGGCGCAAACCCGGGGCCCGTTGTGGTGCACGCTTCCAGTATGCACGTGCAGGCAAGATGCCTGCACCACAATGCCCTTGGCCCGTATGCCCACTCAAGCCTCAGGCCTCAAGTCTCAAGCCTTTTCCAACTCCCATCCCTCGCGATAGGTCGTGTGGATGAACGCGTTGGCTTCGGGCAGGTTGGTCACGGCGAGCTTGGCGCCATCCCATTCGAGCCGCTGGCGGTTCATGGCTTCGCGCAGTTCGGGTCGCAACGCCAGGCAGCCCAAGAGCACGGTCTCGGTCACGCGCGAGGCGAAATCGAAGTTCGAGCCGGCGGGCTGGCCGCCCTTGCACGCTTCGACCCATTCCTTGAAGTGGCCAATTGACCGCGGCAGTGTTTTGGGCGGCAACTTGTAGCTGCGCATGCGCGATTCGGGCACGAGCCGCGGCTTTCGGCCGGCCACACTGGTCATGATCGTGCCGTGATCGCCGATGAACAACAGGCCGTTTTGCCCTTCGCCCAGTTCCCGGCCGTCTTCCAGCTCGCGCGGGCGGGGCGGCCGCATGCCTCCGTCGTACCAGGTGAGCGAGACCGCCGGCATATCTTCGCGGGCGGGGAATTCATAGCGCACGCGCGACGCCAGCGGGAACGTCTCTTTGTTCACACTTGTCGAAACCGCTTCGACGCTCGTGGGATAGCCCAACTTGAGCGCCCGGAACGCCGGATCAAACGAGTGACATCCCATGTCACCCAAGGCGCCCGTACCGTAGTCCCACCAGCCGCGCCACTTAAAGGGCACGTATGCCGGATGGTAGGGCCGTTCGGGAGCCGGCCCGAGCCACAAGTCCCAGGCGAGCGTCGAGGGCACGGGCGGCGTGTCCTTGGGGCGATCGACGCCTTGCGGCCAGTACGTGCCGAACAGACCGTTCATGGGCCGATCCGACCAAATGTGGACCTCGCGCACGGGGCCGATGGCTCCGCTCCAGATCATCTCGCACAGCACGCGAACGTCCTCGGTGGCCTGGCCGCTGTTGCCCATCTGCGTGGCGACGCCGGCCTTGCGGGCGGCTTCCGCCAGGGCGCGGGCCTCGCCGATCGTGCGAGTGAGCGGCTTCTCGCAGTACACGTGCTTGCCGCGCCGGATGGCCGCCATGGACGCCACCGCGTGCACGTGGTCGGGTGTGGCCACTACCACGGCGTCGATCTTGTCGCCCTCGGCATCGAGCATCTCGCGATAGTCCTTGTAGCGCCGGGCGTCGGGCCAGGTCCGGTACGCTTCCGCAGCCCGCACGTCATCCACGTCACACAGCGCAACGATGTTCTGGTCCTTCAAATTTTCCAGGTCGCGGAAGCCCTGTCCGCCCACGCCGATGCCGGCGATGTTGAGCTTCTCGCTCGGAGCGATGTGTCGTGGACCTCCCAGGACGTGTCGGGGCACGATAGTGATGCCGGCCAGCGTGCCCGCGAACGTGGCTGCGCCGATTTGTTCAAGAAAACGGCGGCGGGTCGGATTCTGGTTCTCGAGGGATGTGCTCTCCATGGTCGGCTCCTGTGAGTTATGGCATGTCGTTCGCGTTCGAGGCGCCCATGATACGGAACCGGCGCCGGCGGGTCGAGCTGCGCGAAATCGGCGGAGATTTCGAGCCGCGAGCACTGTCAGGGGTTGCAGGATCGGCCGTTGCCGCGTAGAAACGCAGGTCAAGGAAAGGACTCCCATGCAGCACGCAAACAACGAGTGTGCAGCGGCCGTCATGCGGCTTCTGGAAACCGATTATCTGCTGGGCATTCGCCACGTCCCGCTTCGACTGACGCTGGCCAGCGTGGCCGAGATGCCTGCGTCCATCGGGCGTCCGGCGACGCGCGCCGCGACCGCACCGCCCGCTCCTCGACCCGCGACCGGTGTGCCCGTGTCTCGGCCGCGGGTGGCCCCGCCGCCCGTGGCCGGCGCGAGGTCCGCCGCTGCATCGGCGCCGGTCGTCAGGCCCGTCGCCTCAAACCATCCCAAGATCACGCGCCTGGATCTGCCGGCCGACGAGTACCGCCAGCGGATTGCTCACATGCGCAACCTCGACGATCAGCAGGTCAAGACCTGCCGCAAGTGCCACCTGTGCGAAACACGCACGAAAACCGTGTTCGGCCAGGGCGACCTGCGCACGCGGCTGGTGTTCGTCGGCGAGGCACCGGGCTACGACGAAGATCAGCAGGGCCTGGCCTTTGTGGGCAAGGCGGGTCAACTGCTCACCAAGATGATCGAGGCCATGGGCCTGGCCCGCGAGTGGGTCTTCATCTGCAACACTCTCAAGTGCCGTCCGCCCGATAACCGCACGCCGGCGCCGGACGAAATTCGGGCCTGCCGCCCTTACCTCGACGAGCAGCTCCGCACGATTCGTCCCGACGTGATCGTGGCCCTCGGCAAGCCGGCAGCGCAAACGTTGCTGGGCACGGATGCGGGTATCGGCCAGCTGCGCGGCCGGTGGCACGAGTATTACCTTTCCGGCGTGCCCGGCGAAGGCGAACCCATCGCACTCATGCCCACGTATCACCCCGCTTATCTTCTCCGCAGCCCCGGCGAGAAGGCCAAGACCTGGAGCGACTTGCAGCAGGTCATGGCCCGCTTCGGCCTCACGCCCGGCACGCAGTGAAGCGGGAAAAGAAAGATGACGCGGCGACACGGGGGCGCGGCGACGCGGCGAGGAAGGATGCAACGATTGCGGGGTTAGGCGCATTCCCGAAGGGATGCGTTTGCGCCCACGCCGTTGCGAAAGGAGACGGCGGGGGCAACGCCGTTCGCGGGATTGCATTGATTCGATGGGGCGAGCAGACGTACTCATTGATCAGCATCTCGATCAATAGCTTCGAGCTTGCTGTAGTTGACACGAACGTGCCCACCTTCGCCGACGTGGCAGACTAATGGATGGTTCGCCCCGCAGGGGCGCTGGTCAACAGCCGGCGGCGTGAGCCGCCGGTGTGGGACTCGCGATACCCCCCTTGTCAACCTGAGGGCGGCGAAGCCGCCCTCAGGTTGACAAGGGAAAGATTTATCCCAAACCGGTGGTCCGTGGGCTCACACCCACGGCTATTAACTTTACGCCCCTTGAGGGCGAATCCACGTCGATCTCTTGTACGTTGAGCACGCAGTTGACCCGGTGGACTCCTCACAATGCGGGACTCGCACTGTTTGCGATAGCGAGCCCCCGGCTTTACCCCGGGGGACTCCTTGCGAGGTGGATACGTACTGCATGCGAAAAGGCTCGGCGGGGTCAAGCCCCGCCGCTCGCGGGGCAGGATGGTTGTTCTCCGACGAGTACTGTCCGCGCGAGACCGATCGGGCGGAATCAGCATCAGGGTGGTTCCGGTCGGTCATGCATTGAAATTGAACAACATCGGCCCAGTGTGCCAGAGTGCCTCGTGTCGAGACTCGTACAATGAGCCTGTCAACTTTTTCAGGAGTCTCCCACATGACACGAAAAACAGTCGAAATCGCGTTGGGTTTCTTGTCGGCGGTCGCGGCTTTGGCGTTGGTTGTCGGTTGCCCACCCGCAGATGGCGGGGAACCAGACCAGTTCGAAGCACAGCTCAGCGGGATCTATGAAGTGCCGCCGGTCACGACGGCTGCCAGCGGTGTGGCCGAAATCGACATCGAGGATGGCGATCAGGCCATCACGTATCGGCTCGAAGCTCAGAACATCACCAATGTTGTCGCCGCGCACATTCACGTGGGGCCCGAGGGCGTGAACGGACCGATCATCTTCTTTCTTTTCGATGTTGTCGAAGGCCCCTTCGTCAGTCCGGTGACCGGCACGTTGACTGCAGCAGACTTCATTCCGGCGGGCGGCCTGGCCACGTTCGAAGACGCCCTTGCCGCCATTCGCGCGGGCAACACGTATGTCAACATCCATACACTGGCCAACCCCATGGGCGAGATTCGCGGGCAACTCTTCGAAGTCGCCAATTGACGCACGTTCGCGTAGGCGAGCTTCCGGGGTTCAGCCCTGGGGACTCCTTGCGACGTGGGTACGCACTGCATGCGAAAGGAGTCGGCGGGGGTAAACCCTGCCGCTCGCTTGGCGGGATGATCTCGTCCATCGTCTCGGGTGATCGCCAACCTCCTTTTACGTGGTGCGCGACAGACGCTATGCTGCACGCGTTCACCTGCGCCCCAGTGCGGCGCAGGCACGTTTCACGTAGAAGGGAGGATTCGCCTTGAGACGATGGATGGTTGCGTTTGCGATAGCGGTCGCGGCGTTTACGGCGGGGTGCTCTTCCAACCGCCCGGCGCTGCGAGTCATGACATATAACATTCACATCGCCAAGGGACTTGACGGCCGGCTGGACATCGAGCGGACGGCTCGGGTCATCCGCGAAGCGAACCCCGACCTGGTGGCGGTGCAGGAAGTGGATCGCGGAGCAAAGCGGACGGAGGGCATGGATCAGCCCGCCCGCTTGGCCGAGCTGACCGGCATGCAGGTGGTCTTCGTCAGGAATCTCGAGCGCGACGGCGGCGAATACGGCAACGCCGTCCTGAGCCGCTTGCCCATTATCAGTTACCAGCATCACCTGTTGCCGCGATTCGGCAAGAACGAGCAGCGCGGCGTGTTGGAGGTGCACGTGGAGTGTCAGGGGCGGCCGCTGGTGTTCCTGGCCACGCATTTGGATCATCAAAAAGACGATGCCGAGCGGTTGGCTTCGGTTGAGATGATTCGCGAGATTGTCGCGAAACATCGCGACAAGGCGGTGATCGTGGCCGGTGATTTCAATGCTTACCCCGACACTGCGGTCATGGGGACGGTGGGGCAGTTCCTGACGCTCGTGCGGCAAGCCGATGGACAGTTGCCGCCCACGTTCCCGGCCAACCATCCGAAGGAACGCCTCGACTACATTCTGCACAACGGCGCATTTGCTACGGTGGACTCCTGGGTCGTGCCCGAGACGGTGGCGTCCGATCACCGGCCGGTGGTCGCGGACCTGAAATGGGCGGGGAAGCGATAAGTGGAGACAACGAACAGGTCCACCCGTCCCACTGAGGTATGAAGGACCAGCGAGCCCCCGGGTTTAACCCGGGGGACTCATTGCAAGCGGGAGAGGCATTCTCTCCAGCAAAAAAACAAGCGGCGGGGTCAAGCCCCGCCGCTTGTTTGTGATTCGCTCGATGTTCTTGTGTCGGCGATATCTCAGCTCGGCGAGATCTGCTCGAACCAGCCGACCTTGGGCAGGTCGCCGACGAGCGGCCCGACGTACTCGCGGAAGCTGTTGAGTACGTTGTTGCCGGCCTCGTTGATGTACTCATCGGGCACGACCGTGGTGAACGGCGGCTTGTCCGGGGCGACCTCGGCCAGCGGCACAAGCTTGGTGCCGACGGTGTAGGTCGTGCTGGGCAGGCGAACCAGGGCGACGCTGCCGTCCTGATCGGCGTCCAGCGAGTAGCTGACCGCCATCTGGCCGACCAGCCGGGCCTCCCAAGCGTCCACTTCGCTGTACACGCCCGGGAAGCTGCGCTGCAGATAACCGAACGTGTCGGCCCGCACGCGCTTGATGCTCTTGCACTTGGCCCGCAGGGCGCCGGCGAGATAATCGGCGAGCGAGCCGGCTCCGGCCGACAGCTCGATGTTGCCGTGCGGATCCTTCTGCACGCTGTCAGACTTCAGGATCGACACCTTCTTGGCCCACAGCTCGCCGGCCTCGTCGACGATGCCTTCGGAGACTGCGACCACGCAGCGGCCGTAGCGGTCGTAGACCGCCTCGACGTCGCTCACGAACTTGTCGATGTTGAACGGCCGTTCCGGCAGGTAGACCAGGTGCGGACCGTCGTCCGGTCGCTGACGGGCCAGGATGCTCGCCGCCGTCAGGAAGCCGGCGTTACGGCCCATGAGGATGTTGATCTTCACGCCCTGCAAGGCGCGGTTGTCGAGGTTGTCGCCGATGAACGCCGAGGCCACGAATTTGGCGGCGCTGCCGTAACCCGGGCAGTGATCGGTCACCAGCAGGTCGTTGTCGATGGTCTTGGGCACGTGAATGACACGCAGCTCGTACTTGGCGTCGGCCGCGATGCGATTGACGATCCGGGCCGTCTGGGCCGAGTCGTTGCCGCCGATGTAGAAGAAGTAGCGAACGTCAAACTTGGTGAACACCTTGAAGATGCGCTCGCAGTATTCCTCGTCCGGCTTGTCGCGGGTGGCGCCGAGCGCGGCGGCCGGCGTCTGGGCGACCAGCTCGAGCATGTTGGTGGGCTGGCGCTTGAGGTCGTAGAACTGCTCGTTGATGATGCCGCGCACACCGTGCCGTGCGCCGAGCAGCCGGCCGATGTGGTTATACTTTTGCACTTCCTGGATGATGCCGACCAGGGATTGGTTGATGACCGCGGTCGGCCCGCCGGCCTGTCCGACGACTGCGTTGCCGGTTCTGGGTCCTGTCATGGGATGCACCTCTCTGAGCGTCAGGGCCTCTGCGCGCCCGCACCGGGCCGATGGAGGCCCGGCTTGAAACACCTATTGATAATCGGGCCGGGCTCACAAAACCCGGCCTTGTCAGCATGATTGAATTCCGTCCGGCATGCTCGGGAAGCCCCGGATGAAAACCCCGAGATTCTACCACGTCCGCTCGATGAATCCAGTATCGACCTCGCCTCGGAGGACGGCCGGATGCTTGAGAATCTCCTTGTGCAGCGGAATGGTGGTCTTGATCGGTTCGATCACGAACTCGCTCAGGCAGCGCTGCATGCAGGCGATGGCTTCGGCCCGGGTGGGCTTGTGGACGATGAGCTTGGCGATCATGGAGTCGTAGCGGGGGCTGATTCGCATGCCGGCGTGGGCGTAGGTATCCACGCGGACGCCCAAGCCGCCCGGGGCGATAAAGTGCTCGATCTTGCCCGGGCAGGGGCGGAACCCGTTGGCGGGGTCTTCGGCATTGATACGGCACTCCATCGCTGTGCCGCGAAGCTTGATGTCCCGCTGCCGCATGGGCAGCGTCTCGCCCGCCGCCACCCGGATCTGCCACTGCAGGAGGTCGTAGCCGGTGACCATCTCGGTGACCGGGTGCTCGACCTGGATGCGGGTGTTCATCTCCATCATGTAGAACTTGCCCTTGGGCGTGACGAGAAACTCGACGGTACCGGCGCTGTAGTAGCCGGCGGCCCGGGCCAGGCGGACGGCGGCCTTGCAGAGCTCCTCGCGGGTCTTCTCGTTGAGCCCCGGGCTGGGCGACTCCTCGATCAGCTTCTGGTGCCGCCGCTGCATGCTGCAATCGCGCTCGTAGAAGTGCAGGACGTTACCCGCCCGGTCGCCCATGACCTGGACTTCGACGTGGCGGGCGTGCTCGATGCACTTCTCGAGATAGATGGTCGAATCCTTGAACGACGCTTCGGCCTCGGCGCGAGCCGCGGGCAGGGCATGCCGGAGCGTGGCCTCGTTGTGAACGAGCCTGATGCCGCGTCCGCCACCGCCTGCCGCGGCCTTGACCATCACCGGGTAGCCGACCTCGGCCGCCCATCGGGCCGCCTGGTCGTCGTCCTCGACCTCGCCCTCCATCCAGGGGATGGTCGGGACTTTGGCCTGCTTGGCGAGCTTCTTGGCCGCGATCTTGTCGCCCATGAGCCGCATGGACTCGGCGCTGGGGCCGACGAACTCGATCTTGGACTCGCGGCAGGCATCGGCGAACTGCGGATTCTCGGCGAGAAACCCGTAGCCCGGGTGGATGGCGTCGACGTTGGCCACCTCGGCGGCGGCGATGATGCGATCGATCCGCAGATAGCTGTCAGCCGCCGGCCCCGAGCCGATGCAGATCGCCCGGTCGGCCAGCTTGAGGTACGACGCATCCTTGTCCTCGGTCGAGTAGACGCAGACCGTCTGGATGCCGAGTTCCTTGCAGGCCCGGATGATTCGCAGGGCGATTTCGCCCCGGTTCGCGATGAGTAGACGAGAAAACATGTGCTTTCGAAAATCCTCTAGGGTCGTCGGCGCATTCCATGGGAATGTCGGCGGCCGGGCGCCGGGCCCGGATCGATCCGAACGCGCAGTGTTTCTACTTCCGCGGACGTACCAGCATGAGCGGCTGACCGAACTCGACCGCCTGCTCGTTGTGGACCAGGATGCGTTCGATGGTCCCGGAGACCTCGGCCTTGATCTCGTTGAAGACCTTCATGGCCTCGATAATGCAGACCGGGGTGTTGGGCTCGATCTGGCTGCCGACGTGCACGAATGGCGGCGACTCGGGGTCGGGAGCCGTGTAGAGGGTGCCAACCATGGGCGACGAGATGGTGACCAGACCCTCATCGGCCGGCGACGGCGCGGCTGCGGGTGCGGCGGCCGGAGCGGGAGCCGGCGCGGCGGGCGCCGCCGCCGGTGCCGCCGGAGCCGGAGTAGTCGTGTACACCACTTCGCCGGCCGGACCCTTGCGCAGGTTGATGGCGGTCTCGCCTTCGCGGATGCGTACCTCGGTCAGCCCATGCTCGACCATCAGTTCAATCAGTTCACGCACTTTCTGCACGTCAATCACAGAGATATCTCCTGTTGCGTCGCGGGCGTGGCGGTCTCGAGAATAGCTTGCGCGGGTCGCGGAGAGGCTCAGGATCGATGGCCGCGTCGCGGCTTTCCGGGTGCCTTGCACCTTGAATCCTGACCCTGACGCCCGCACCCGGACGGTCTGCCACACCGTGCCTTGCGGAACTTCGGTTGCCGTGTCGCTGCCGGCGGGGGCGAGGAAAAATCTTCGGGCACCAACCGGGGCCTGCCTGCGTTCACCGGCGGGCGGCCCGGAGCAGGTCATGCCGGGGTCGCCTCACACAATCATCTGGTCCAGATCCTTGGGCAGATGGGTCAGGACGCGGCGACCGTCCTCCGTGACCAGCACATCGTCCTCGATTCGGACGCCCCCCAGCCCCGGGAAGTACACGCCCGGTTCCACGGTAACCACCATCCCGGCCTTCAGCACGCCTTCGGCCTTACTCGACAGACGAGGCGCCTCGTGGATATCCAGACCGATACCGTGCCCCAGGCCGTGGGAGAAGGCCTTGGCCATGCCTCCCCGTTTGAGGACGCCCCGCGCCTGGGCATCCACCTTCTTGAATGCAGCCCCGGGGCGGACCGCCTCGATGCCCGCTTGCTGGGCCGCGAGTACATGCTGATACATCCGCCGGAATCGCGGCGGGATTTTACGGATGAAGATAACCCGGGTCAAGTCGCTGCAGTAGTGGTCGACGACGGCTCCCCAGTCGATGAGAACCGCGCTGCCGGCCCGGATTTTGCGGTCGCCGGCCCGGGCGTGCGGCAGCGATGAGGCCGCCCCTTCGGCGACTATGATCGGGAAACTGGACCCGCTCGCCCCGCGGCGGAGCATCTGATAGAGCAGTTCGGCGGCCAGTTGCTTCTCGGTCATGCCCAGGCGGATCCGCTTGATCACGTGTTGGAACGCCGCCTCGGCGACCTCGGCGGCCCGGGTGATGGCCGCGATCTCGCCGGCGTCCTTGACCTCGCGCATGGGGCCGATCAGCCCGGGCATGGCCACCAGCCGGATTCCCCGGCAAGCCTTTCGCAGCGCGGTCTGGCTGGCCAGCGTGGTGTGAGCGGGGTCGAGCCCGATTCGATCCAGCCGGTGCCGACGCGCCACCTTCGCGACCGCCTCGGCCAGCGACCCCGTGCGAATCACGGCTTTGGCCCACGGGGCCTGGATCTGAGCCTCTTCGGCGAATCGCCCGTCGGTGAGGAGATAGACGGCGTCCGGCAGAATCAGCGTCCCTCCGTCTTCGCCGTCGAAGCCGGTGAGGTAGTACTGGTCCACGCGGTTGGTGACCAAATAGCCGTCCGCGGCTTTCTGCTGTATCTTCTGGCGAAATACTTCCAGCCGCTGGGCGATGACGCTCGGAGCAGAAGCAATACGAGACGGCACGGGCGGGTCCTCCTGAAGCCGGCTTGTCACAGGTCGGATGAATCTACGGACCGCGCCGGCCGATGTCAAAAAACGGCCGGGTTTCCGGGGCCGTGAACTCGGCCAGCCGCCGGATTCGGCTGCCGGCTCGTGCCGCTCTGGGCAGTGTCCGGATCGGGCGGGGTGGTCCTGCCTTGCGGATGCGGTATGCTGTGGATCTGTCATGAAACTGATCGTCAAGAGAGCTGACCAAACCCTGTCCGAACAAACGTTCGAGGATGACTTCACCATTGGATCGCAGGCGGATTGCGAGCTCTGCCTGGAAGGGCCGGACGTGGGCGGCCTGGTGGCCCGGATCGCCTTGGACGGAGATGACCAATGGCGCGTCGAGAGTCTCGACCCGGACAGCCCTGTGCTGCTCAATGACGCGCCGCTGACCGAGCGCCGCAAGCTGGTTAATAATGACGTGCTGGCCGTCGGCTCGTACGAGATCCACGTCAATTTCGCCGATGAGGAGGAGGAGTCCGCCAGCGACGAGCCTCCGCTGAGCCCGGAAGAGCTGGCCAAGATCAAGCAGTATCCCCTGCCGCCCAACGCGGTGGTCAAGCGGCACTACGAGGCGCTGAATCTCTCGCCCGAGCAGTTGGAGCGGGTGGCGCGGATGGCCGTGCACCTCGGTGCGTGCCGCGACGTTCACGAGCTGGTCGATGCCGCGCTGACCATGTTGATGGAGGCTTTTAGCGCGCGGATGGCCTGGATCGGCGTGCGGCGCAAGCCGGTCGGCGAATTGGAGGTCGTCGCGGGCCGAACGCCCTCGGGGCATACGACGGCCAGCACGCCCGTGCTCGATCTGCTCCAGTACCGCTGTCTCGAGCGGGCCCAGCACATCTGTGTCCGAAAGATTGTCCAAGGGGATATCTCGACCGCCATTGCGGTTCCGCTTCGTACGACGGCCGGCAATCTCGGGGTGATCTATATCGATCGTCGCCGGGGGGCCAAGCGGTTCCAAATCATTGATCTCGACATCCTGTCGGCGCTGGCCGGACACGTGGCCGCCAAGCTCGACGCCATGTTCCAGGCTCGCCAACAGCAAAGCGCGATTCAGTCAGCGGCGGAGATCGCGTTGGTCCATTCCATCCAGACGCTGCTGGATCCCAAGGGAGCCCCGGCGTGGAGGAATCTGCAGCTGGCCGCCTACGGTCGGTCGGGGCAGGACAATCCGGGTGACGTTTACGACATCATGACGCATCCGGACACGAACATGTCGGCCATCATGCTGGGCCACGTGATTTCCAAGGGCGCGTCGCTGGCGTTGGCCATGGCCCGGCTGCACTCGACGTTTCGCGTGGGCTTCCTGCACATGGACCCGCCGCACGCTCTGGCCCGCACGCTGAACTGGCTGATGTACGACGAGAAGGATCCGGCCAACGTGGACGCGTTGTTCCTCGTTATCGATCCCGCTACCGGCAAGTTCCGATACACGCGGGCCGGGCGCATCGGCGGCTTCATTGTCAACACGCGCGGCGAGCCGCGGCTCGTCTCCGGGGCGGACGGGCCTTCGATGGGACGCATTCGCAATTACGAGTACATCTCCAAGATCGATCAACTCGCCCCCGGCGAGACGCTGGCGTTGTACACGCGAGGGGTGGCCACGGCGGTGAATGCCGCGGGTGAGCGCTTCAGCGAGAAGCGGTTCATCGACCTGGTCTGCGATGGATTCGGGCAACGGCCCAGCCAGACCATCCAGGACATCACCGACGAGTTGACGAGCTTCTTCAACGGCGGCAAGCATCCCGACGACATTAGCATCGTCCTGTTGCACCATCTGCCCGGCGGACAGTGATTCTGCGTGTCGTGGATCCGGTAAGTCGTGGTTCGCGAACGCGCGGTGACGTCGTTGAGCCTGGTCGCGTGCGACCAGGCAGTGCACCCGTCAACGGTAATAATCCATAATCCTTTGGTAACCCGCGAATACCAACCCCTTGCCGCTGATGTGGTCGGGGTCCAGTGTGTGCATCCGACGCTGTTCGGCGTGTCCGTCGAGAAACAGGAAGTTGTACGCGCCGTCCATCGAGTGCCACGTCTTGCGGCGGACGGCTGGTGGAATGTCCGGCAGAAACGGACTCTTGGGCGTGAAATAGTTGTAATAGAAGATGGCGTCGTAGATCAGGACGACCTGTCCGGCTCGCCGTTTGAAGTCGCGCGCGTTGGCGTCGCCGGATTCCGCCGTACCCCACAGGTGAACGTAGTAGCTATTCCCGACCAACTCGTGAACGGGGCGGCCGCCCAGGCCGTCGCGCTTCCAGGCGCCCGCGTGCGGGCGATCCCAGAATTCCACGCCGCGATCGGTGGGACAGTCGAATAGGGGTGTCGGGCTGTCGAGTGTGGCACTTCGATAGATTTGCCGGGTGAGCGGTCTCAACTGGCTCTCGGCGCGAGGATTGCCGTCCTCATCTTGCAAATAGTTCCAACTGGCGCGTCTTCCGCCCCATTGCCATGGAGTCTCCATGACCGGGCGCCAGCCGCCACCCGTTCGCGGCTCGCGCGAGATTTCAGGGGCAGCGGTCGCACTATCGAACCTCATGTACAGCAACTGATCGGCCGGCCCCGCGGGCAGCCATCCCTGGTTGTCTCGCGTGTACGTCTGCATGGCGATGCCGAGTTGCCGGAGGTTGGACAGACACGCTGTTGAGCGCGTGGCGTTGCGGGTCGCCGACAGCGCCGGCATCAACAGCGCAATTAGCAAGGCGATCACGCTGACGACGACCAAGAGCTCGATAAGCGTGAACGCCCGGTCAAAGCGTCCTTGAACGCCACCGAACATACTCCCTCTGCAACTCGTCACCACCACCGCATGGCCCCTGGAAGATTACACCACCAAGTCTTTCGCATTCCTTGATCATCCACGTTCTTGGCGTACCTGGTGCGATCGAATTGTAGAGCGGGTCAATCACTGCCGTTCCCATCTCGGCACCCACCCATGTGTGCCGGGTCTGATCTAACGTCCGCATGCAAAAGTGGATAAGATGCGTTGTCCAGGCCGGAGGGCTCGGTGTCGGGTGGCCCGTGATTTTTCCACACGGGAAAGACTTCGGGGCTGATCGGGACGGCGGGAAGCAAGCGATCCCGTACGTGACGCATTCCCGTTGTCGATTCGTGGCGAGTCACGCTGGTGCCTTCTGATGCTACTGGACACTCGTATCTTGTCTTGATAGAATCAATTCGGCGTTGGTCGCTTCCGGTTCATGTGATGGCTGAGGAGACACTCATGCGCACTGGATGGCTGCTCCTGTTGGCGGCCTCAATTGGTTGCACGCTGGGAGCCAACTGCGTTCCACCCGTGATTCCGAATCCGCCCGATAAGACGCCTCGCGAGGCGTTGCTGCGGGGCTTCGAGTCGGAAGCCGAGCTGCGGTCGTTCATGGCCTCGCAGGCCAAGGTCCGTTATCAGACCAGCGGTGGCGGGAACGGCGGGGGCTGGTGGCTGTTCCCGCTGCTGGGTGCCATGCCGGCGTCGGCGCCCATGGAGGGCAGCGCCGACGACGCGGGCGACGATCGCGGCTTTTCCACGACCAACATCCAGGAAGAGGGGGTGGATGAAAGCGACCTGATCAAGAATGATGGCGAGTACATCTACATGCTGAGCGGCGACAAGATTCACGTGGTCAAGGCCACACCGCCCGAGAGCATGGCCGAGGTCGCGACGTTGCAAGTCGAACCCGGCGGCGAGTCGATGTACTTGCGCGACACCACGCTGGTGGTGATCTCGAATCGATACAGCGTCTGGTACGGCCACGACGGCGGTGCCGGGTCGACGGGCGGTTCGTCGACCGGCGCTGGCAGCAGCGACGAGTGGGGCGGTGGTCCATGGTCGGACGGCGCTCAGGCAACGGTGGCCATCTTCGACGTGACCGAGCCGGCCAATCCCGCGTCCAAGAAGGTATTCCGCTTCGAGGGGACGATCGCCAGCAGTCGGCTGATCGGCTCCAAGTTGCATCTGGTCATCACCACGCAACCTGAGCTGCCTGGCGATCCCTCAGTCGAGGCGATAGAGGCCATGACCACGGACGAGTGGCTGCCCGACGTGCAGATCGTCAGCGCCGACGGCTCGGCGAGCAGCGGCGACGTGGTGAACTGGCAGAATGCCTTGCGGCCGACCGACCCTGACGGCTACGGCCTGACCGTCGTTGCCACACTGGACGTGGACGACGTCGACGCCGAGTTGAGCACCACCGCGGTCATCGGCAACGTGGGCACGATCTACGCCAGCACGCAGGCGCTGTATCTGACCGACACGCAGTACTCGTGGGACAATTACAGTTCCCGCAGCGACACCATGATCCACAAGCTCGCGTTCACCGACGCATGCACGCAGTACATCGCCAGCGGGCTCGTGCCCGGCCGGCCGCTCAACCAGTATTCCATGGGCGAGCACAAGGGCTATCTGCGCATCGCCACCACCAACGAGCAGTTCAGGATGACCGGCGAGACGCTCAGCAGCGCGGTGTACGTACTGGGTGTCAATAACAATTCACTGGATACGGTCGGGAAGATCGAAAACATCGCACCGGGCGAGACCATCTACTCCGCCCGGTTCGTCGGCGACCGCGGGTTCCTGGTGACGTTCCGCCGCATCGACCCGCTGTTCACGCTGGATCTGAGCGATCCGGCCAACCCGGCGATCGTGGGCGAACTGAAGGTGCCGGGCTACTCCGATCACATCCAGATGCTCGACGAGAATCACCTGTTGACCATCGGCCGGGAAACCGAGGATGCGGGCGACTTCGCCTGGGTGCAGGGCGTGTTGCTGACCATCTTCGACGTGAGCGATATGGCCAGCCCGAAGATCCTCACCATCGGCGACACACCGGCTCGTGTGGAGATCGGCGGCCGCGGCACGTACAGCGAGGCCAACCATAATCCCAAGGCCTTCAACTACTTCGCCGAGAAGAACGTACTGGCCTTCCCCATCGATCTTTATGAAGGCGATACTTCCGGACCGCAGTACGGCCAGCATGCGTTCACCGGGCTGTACGTGTATCGCGTGACCGTCGAGAATGGCTTCGAGTTCCTGGGGCGCATCGCCTCGGCGGAAGGCGTCACGCAGGGCGGCTGCTTCCGGGGCTACCATGGGACGACGCGCGGCGTGTTCATCGGCGACTTCGTGTATTCGGTGACCTCCAATGGGGTCAAGGCCGCTCCGCTGGCTTCGATTTCGAGCATCGCCGGTGAGATCACGTTCGTGGGAGCCGAACCGCCGGTTCTGGATTGCTTCTGGGAGCCTCCCAGTCTGGCTCTGCCGCCCAGCGCGGATCTGCGTTGAGCGTGCGCAGTGGGCGTGTGGCGATGAGATCTTTGTGCAAGCGTCCTGCTTGCCTGTACACGCTGGAAGCGTGCACCACAACAACCGTGCCCAGGAGTCGCGTCAGGTTACGCCGGCGAATCAGTATCTGCCGCCGGGTCGTCTGCTTGGGGTTCGTCGGTTTCGTCTTCGTCCAGCGGCCGTTCCATGCGAATAACGTTGCCCAAGTGCCACTGGTAGACGACGTGAGGCGGTAGTTGCGTCTCGCGATAGATGCCGAGCGGCAGGTCCGCCCCCATGACGTACACATCTTCGTCGGCGATCTTCGCTCGGCAAACGGCATGCTTCTGCGTCTCGGCGGCGAATGCACAGACCGGCTCGATGTCGGTCACCGGCTCGCCAGGCAGCACGCCGGCCAGTGCTTCGGCCAAGTCGGTGGTTAGCGTGGGGGGCAATTCGCTGAGCGGTACTTGCCGGACCTCGACCACCAGCATGAATCGTGTCCCCAGGTGCACGCTGTAGATCTGTTCGGCATCCAGCCCCCACTGGGGGTAGTAGTTGGTCACGGTCTGACCCGCCACCACGTAATAAGGCTCTGGGGGATCCCCGCCCAAGCTGGCCTCGAACGAGAACACTGTCACCTTGCCCTCACCGGCTAGCGGCGATTCGTCGAAGGCAGCTACCGGCGTGATGGTGGCCGGCGCATTCTCACGGAGCACGGCGTACAAATAATCGCGGGCCATCTGCTCGTGGACGTCGCTGGAGGTGCGGGGCAAAGTATCTCTCCTTCAATGCGCTGTGGTGGCTGCCGCCAACCCCGTTCCTATTGTAACCATTGCCCGCCGAGCTGGCGCCCCATACGATCGTCGCCGTTTTTGCCGCGTCCCGGACCGGCGCGTATGATCAGCGGACCTTGGGAAAAACCTCGGCGGGTCGGCTCCTCACCAGAGCGGGGAGACCGGCCGCCGAAATTGCCCTTCTTGGCCGGAGGTTTGAATGCGGGTGGTCTATTTCGGATCGGGCGACTTTGCCGTGCCCACGCTGCGCTGGCTGGTGAACAGCCGCCACGAGTTGCCGCTGGTCGTGACGCAGCCCGATCGTCCCGCGGGAAGGGGAAAGGCGTTGCAGCCCACGCCCGTTGCCCTTCAGGCGGCCGAGGAGGGCGTCGAAACGCTCAAGTGCGAGAACGTCAACACGCCCGAGATCGTGCAGCGGCTGGCGGATCTGCGGGCGGACATCGGCGTGGTCGCGGCGTTCGGCCAGAAACTGCTCGAGCCGCTCCGTTCCGTGTTTCCGCTCGGCTGCATCAACTTGCACGCCTCGCTCCTGCCCAAGTTTCGAGGGGCGGCTCCCATTAACGCGGCCATCCTGGCCGGCGAGACCAAGACCGGTGTGACCGTCTTTCGCCTCGTGGACCGGATGGATGCCGGGCCCATCCTGCTCAAACGCGAAACCGCGATCGGCTCGAGCGAGGTGGCAGGTGAACTGCACGATCGCCTCGCCGGCATCTGTTGCGACGCGATCGGGGCGGCCCTCGACCTGCTCGAACGCGAGCCGGGCTATGCCGGCGAGCCTCAGGACGAATCGCAGGTGACCATCGCCCGCAAACTGAAGAAATCGGACGGTGACCTGGACTTTACTCGACCCGCCGAGTACCTGGCTCGCCAGACGCGGGCGATGTGGCCTTGGCCGGCCGCCCGATGCCGGTACGTGCCTGCCAATGGCGGCAAGCCGGTGGAACTCGCGGTGATCACCGCCACTGCTGTGCCGGTTGATGCCGCCGAAGCTCCCGGCACGATCACGTCGGTGCTCACCGTCGCCACGGGCCAGGGCACGCTGGAGATCCACAGCGTCCAACCCGCGGGCAGCCGGGCCATGACCTGGCAGGCGTTCGTGAACGGCCGGCACGTCCGTCCCGGCGATCGCTTGGAGAAGATTGGTCAGGAGGATTGACGGCTTCGGGGCCACACAACCGGTGGCGCGCCGCCATCGTCCTGAAGCCTGCAGTCCTGGTATCGAGAGCAGGTCGGCTGAATGCAGTTCATCGTTTTCGCCGCTTTTGCGATTGTGCTGAGTATTCCGCCTGACGGGCCGCCGTGGCGGTCGCTGGTGGTGACCTCGCCGGTGTGGACGGCGGCTATCATCGCGGGGCAGGTCGTGCTCGCGGGCCTGCTCGGCGGCGTTGCCAGCCGGCTCGTCTGCCGCCAACTGGAGCACAATCCTGCCTGGCTGCCCGCGGCCCAACAGCATCTGAGCCGGTGGACGGGTTTCCTGCGGTTCTTCATCATCGGCAGCTTCGCCGCGGGCATGTACCTGACGGACTGGTCGAATTACGTGCGCAGCGTGGACTGGATGCGCCGCGTGTGGGGCCTCGACGAGCTGATCATGATGTCCCCGTTCCTGCTCGGCGTGTTGGTGTCGTGGATCGCCCTGTATCCGGCGGATCGCGGCATTCGACACGTCTCGCTGGAGTTGCGGTTATGGACGGCGCAGCCCAACCGGCCGGTGTGGCGACTGGGCTCGTACCTGGCGTTCATGTTCCGTCACCACGTGCTTATCATCTTCGTGCCCATGCTGCCCATTGTGGTGGCCATCGATGCCGTGAGTGACGACCACTATGGAAGATGGTTGCGTGAATCGACGGGCGTGGTCTGGGCCGATCAGGCCGTTCTGGTGGTGGTGGCCGGCGGCGTATTTCTGATCGCCCCGGTGCTGCTGCGGTATATTTGGCACACTACGAGCCTGCCTGCCGGCGAGTTGCGTTCCCGTCTGGACGGTCTGTGCCGCCGCATCGGCCTGAGCTATCGCGACATTCTGATCTGGCACAGCGACGGCATGGTGGTCAATGCCGCCGTCATGGGCCTCATCCGACCTGTGCGGTACGTGTTGTTATCCGATGGGCTGCTGGAGACCATGGACGACGAGCAAATCGAGGCGGTCTTCGGGCACGAGGCGGGCCATATCAAGCATCACCACATCACGTTCTATTTGCTGTTCGCCATCCTCTCCATGCTCATCGTCGGCGGCATCAGCGAATTGGTGGTGCGCTTCGCTCCGGACTGGGTGCAGCAGGCCGGGTCGGCGGCTCCTGCGAGCGGCTCACAAACCGAAGTCCGCGACTACTTGCAGGTGATGGCCATGGTGATGATCGTGGCCATCTGGGGACTCGGTTTCGGGCCGGTGTCACGGCGGTTCGAGTGGCAGGCTGACCTGTTCGGTGCCCGCAGCGTCACGCCCGATATCGCTTCCTGCGATCGTCCATGTCTGGTCCACGGGACGCTCGAGCCCGCGTCGCTGAATCCTGGTGATCGCTTACCGTCGGGTCTGGCGATCTGCGCCACGGCCGCTCACACGTTCGGCGAAGCCCTCCATCGCATCGCCACGCTCAACGGCATTCCGGTCGAGGCTCGCAGTTGGCGCCATTCGAGCATCGGCAACCGCATTCGCCTACTGCGCCAATACGCGGCCGACCCCTCGGCGATTGCCCGCTTGAATCGCGGCGTGCTGGCGATCAAGCTCGTGCTCGTCGTCGGCAGCGCCGTGGGCCTGGCTATCGGCGCCTGGCTCTACTGGCCCCATCAACTCATCCGCGCGTTGCGGGCGTCGTACGGCGGATAGTTGTCAAAAGACAACGGGTTGCCGGCAACTAGGCACGGCAACCCGGTCGTCAATCGCACGCCGCCTCGCCGGTCTGAGAACCTGTACCGTTCTCCACCGGCGGGAGAACAAGACAAATCATCAACTTACCTTGTCGATTGGAGTGTCATCACATCTGGCGCTTGCGATACCACAGGAGGCCGGCGATGACGACAATCAGCACGATGATGAGAATAATCTGCCATGTCTCGAACATTGCATGCTCCTCGAACGTAGACTAGACAGTCTTATCTTCATCGGGACACCCACGGCCCCGATTGGCTCGGCCACAACCAAGTCTCGCCTATTTCCTCGCGCGGTTCACGAAAAAAAGTAGCCGCTTCGCGTGGACCATGTCAAGATGTTTCCGGGGTTCAAGTGACACCTGGACGGCGATGCCCTAGGGCGAGAGGAAGTCCGCCATCACCATGTCCGCGAGCAAGAGACCGTGTTGCGTCAGGGCGATTCGATGGGGCTCGGCCACCAGCAAGCCCGCCTGTACGTGACTGCGGATGGCATCGGCGAACAATTCCAGCGGGTCGAACCCGGTGGTCCGGCGGAACCGGTCGGGATCGATCCCCTCGATCGTCCGCAGCGCGAGCATGGCGGTTTCCCCTGCCCGGTCGCGGGGCGAGAGCTCTTCGACGTCGATGGCCGGCGACTGACCTGCGTTGAGGCGGCGGACGTACTCGGCCGTGTCCGGCAGGTTTCGCCACCGCCGTCCCTGCCAGTAGCTGGCCGCCGACGGTCCGATCCCGATCCCAGGAAGGTTGTGCCAGTAGCGCAGATTGTGACGGCACTCCAAGCCCGGGCGGGCGTAGTTGCTGATCTCGTACTGGCGATAGCCGGCCGCCGCGAGTGTCTCGCGCGTGGCCAAATACATCTGGGATTCGAGCTCATCGCCCACCGCCGAGATTCGTCCGAGTTGAAGGCGTTTTTGCAGCGGCGTGCCCGGCTCGTAGGTCAGCCCGTAACACGACAGGTGCTCGGGGCCCAGCGCAACGGCCGTCGTCAGCGACTCCAGCCAACTGTTCAGACTCTGTCCGGGCACGCCGAAGATCAGATCCAGATTGAAACGCGTGAGGCCCGACCGCCGGAGAATCTCCAGGCTCGCGGCCACGTCGGCGGGTTTGTGCTCCCGATCCAAGGCAGCCAGTTCGCGAACGTTGAACGACTGCGCGCCCATGGACACCCGGTTCACGCCGGCCGCCATCAGCACATCGGCCTTCGCGGCGTCCACCGTCGCGGGATTGGCTTCGACGGTGAACTCGACACAGCCGTCGCGGCGGGCGATTTCCCCTAAGCGATCCAGCAGCTTCGCCAGCAGCTCGACCGGTAACACCGTGGGCGTTCCCCCGCCCACGAAGATGGTTTCGACTCGGACCTCCCGCTGCAGCGCGGCATCCAGCTCGGTCAGCAATGCGTCGACCAGCGGTGCGAACGCGCCCGGCTTGCCCACGTGCGAATAGAAATCACAGTAGCCGCACTTGGACGTGCAGAAGGGAACGTGGACGTACAGCCCGATATCGATTGGTTCGGCCATGGTGACGAAGCGATTATAGTCCGGATCACTCGGTTTCTCGAACAATGCATGCGGGCCGGACGGGCAAGGGTTGTCGTTTCCGGCTCGCGTCGAGTAGGCTGATGGAAACAAATCTCGCGGCGGGCAGGTGTGGTGTGTCTGGCAAACCCAAAACCGCAGTGACGTCGGCAAGCGAACTGAAGCGGCTTCGCGCTCGCGTTGCCCGGCTGGAAGCCGAGTGCGCCCAGCATCGCCACTACGAAAAGCAGCGGTCGGTTTTTGCCCGCCTGGCTCAGCGGCTGGCGGCCACGACTTCCGAGCAGGATCTCATGGAGGTCGTCTGCGAGGCGACCGAGGCGCTGTTCGAGTGGGAATTCACGTTTCTCGCCCACCGTCCGCCCGGGCAGAAGGACGTGCGTATCATCGCCTACTACGACACGGTCAATGGCAAGAAGCGGCGGTTTCCCGGCAACACTCAGCCGCTCAGCGCCTTGGGGTTCAGCAAACCCATTCTCCAAGTGCTGCGGGGCAAGCCCGTCCTGATCAACCGCGAACATCCGAAGGCCGGCCCGGTGATGTACATCGTGGGGAGCAAGCGACGCTCCGCCAGCATGCTGTATGCACCGGTCCGGTGCGACCGGCGCGTCATCGGTTTCGTGACCGTCCACTCCTACCAGCCGCATCGCTACGATCGGAAGGATCTCGATCTCTTGCAGCAAGTGGCCGACATCGTCGCTCCCGCACTCGAGCGAGTCTACGCCGAACAGGCCCTTCGAGCCGCTCACGAGAAACTCGAAGAACGCGTGAGGCAGCGCACGGCTGAGCTCAAGGAGATCAACCGGCAGCTGCGTCGTGAAACCTGTGAGCGGAAGGCGGCCCTCGAGGCCGTCCAGGAGAGCGAAGCCCGGTTCCGCGCGGTCACCGAGAACTCGTTGAGCGGCGTGTACATCTACGATGGCAAGCAGTTTCTCTACATCAACTCCGCTTTCGCGGAGATCTTCGGCTATACCCCCGACGAGATACTTTCGCTCGACCCGTTGTGTCTGATCCATCCCGCCGATCGGTCCGCCGTGGCTGAGCAGATTCGTCGCCGCCTGCACGGAGCCGTCGAGCGCGCCCAATACCGTTGCCGCGGCCTGCGCAAGGACGGAGCGGTCATCAACATTGAAGTGCTCGGCCGGGTCAGCGAATACCGGGGCAAGCGGGTCATTTTCGGCAATCTGCTGGACATCACCGGCCGCATTCGCGCCGAGAAGGCCCGCCGCAAGAGCGAACGGTTGCTCCGCAAGCTCACCGTGGAAATGGATCGCCGGCTCGAATCCGAGCGGGCCCGCATCGCCCGCGAGCTTCACGACGATCTCGGCCAGATCCTCACCGCGCTGAACATGAACCTCGCCTGGCTCGACAAGCGCACCAAGAGCAGCCCGTCCGCCGTTCAGGCCCGCGTGAACGAATCCATCGGCTACGTCAGCCAGATGACCACCATCATTCGCAGCCTGTGCAAGAGCCTTCACCCGGTCGTGCTCGATCACCACGGGCTGGTCGAGGCCATCCGCTCGCAGGTGGCGGATTTCGAGCAGTATTCGGGCATTCGCTGCAACCTGTCCATCCGCCCGGACAACCTGGAGGTGCCACAAGCCATCGCCATCCCCGCGTTCCGGATCGTGCAAGAAGCGCTGACCAACGTGGCCCGCCACTCGCAGGCCACGCGGTGCGGCGTGTCCGTGCAGATCGAGGACAAGACGCTGGTGATCGTCATCCGCGACAACGGCGTGGGCGCGCCGGCCAGCCGGCTCTCGGGAACGCATTCGCTGGGGATCATGGGCATGCAGGAGCGAGCGGCCGCCGTCGGCGGGACATTCCAGATCGAGACCACCGCGCGCGGCGGCATCCGCGCCACCGCTCGGTTGCCGCTGAGCCCATCGTGCAAAACAGGTCCGAAGGCGACGAAGCGCGTCGCGGGTCGCAGCTCCGACCGCCTCCCCGCCCGCATCGCGTCCGATAATAACGGCCGCGCCAGGCGAGCCTCGCGCGGGAACGCCTCCGGCTGACCGGGTCGAAGCTGCGCCGACTGCCGGCTCAGATGATCTCCAGACTGTCCTTGTCGGGCAGGGCCGGGAAGGGCGCGGTCGGGAGTGTTTGATACCAGTAGGCTACGCTGGCAATGTCGTCCTGCAGCGGGAGGTATCGCTGGCCGCTGCGCCAGCCCAGCGCCTGCATGGTCACCCGCAGATCCTGCTCGAATCGCACGGGGTCCATGATGTGCCAGCGGTACATGCCGAACCGCATCTGCGAGCGGTCGCGACCGTCGGGTCGGATGATCTGCGGCAGGCCCGCGTAGGCGGTCGTGTACTCCTGGTATTGCAAGCCCTTGCCTTCGGACACGTCGCCGATGCCCTTGTTGACGTGGAAGCAGTACGAGCCGCAAAAGTAGTCTTCCGTGCCCGTGCCGCAGATGGTCGGGAACTCGGTGTCGCCGTCCATGAAGAACTTGATCTCGCCTTCACCCCACCAGCCGTTGTTGTTCGAGCCCCAGGCCATGTACGTGCCCACGTAGTGCCCGCGGCCGCGGATGCCGTCGACGATGGTGTAGTCGGTCTTGTAGGGCAGGGGGTTCGTGCGGCGGAACTGGGCGTGGAAGTAGGCGCAATCATCGGGCACGTCGGTGAGCGTGTAGTTGATCTGGTAGAACAGGACCATCTCCTGCTCGCCCAGGTTCTCGACGGTGATGCGGCAGCGCTTGCGGAAAGGCATCTCCCAGTAGCAGTTGAACGCGCTGCCCGGATTCACGCAGACGGGTAGCGAGTTGACGTGGGCGTACTCGCCCCAGCCGTTGGCGAAGAAGTCGCCCATCGGGCACTCGACCGAGGGGATCTCCTGACCGTCCCAGTAGATCCGCAGAATGGTCCAGCGCCAGGGGCCGGTGGGCGTGAACCACATCTGCTGGATGGCTCCCGAGCCCTGAATGTCGGCGATTTCGACGGTTTGGCCGGCCTTGATGGCGATCGCCGGCGAGATCTTCCAGCCGCGGCCCAGATCGCGGGCGGCGTTCTTGCCGAGGCCTTCGGTCGCCATCCCGCCCTTGCCCTTTTCGCCGGTGGGGTTTTCCGCACTGAGGGATCGCGTTTTAGCGCTGCTGATCCGGGACAGGTTGCCCAGGTTCATGCCCAGTCCGTTGAAACTCACGTGTGCTCTCCGTAATGCTGAGTCCGGGGTTTCGGCCGATGCAGACCGGCCGTCGGGCGGACAGTATAAGAAACCGGTGCGAACGTGGGAATGTGGGAAGGTGGGAACGTGAGAACGTCGGGGCCGAGCGAGGCGCCAGCTCCCCGAAGCGTGTCTTGACCAAGTAGGGTTCGGGGAGATACGCTGGCTCCGAGGTATTCGCAGAGATACAGTCGTCTTTGGCGGACGAAGTGCCCCCCGGCCGGCCGCAAGCGGCATGGATGGGACCGACGGCATGAGATCAGTCGCCCGAATCCTGATCCCCTTCATACTCCTGGTCGCGGGGGTTGCGGCACTGATCTACGCTGCTACGGCACGGTCGCTACCGGTCCTGGCCGAGGTCATGGTCGAGAAGGAACAGATCATTCTCGAACGGCCGCCGGAGGCTTTGTGGCGGGGGCCGTCTGGACGAGGTGGTAGGCCCATGCCGCCGCCACCGCCTCGGCCCCGAAAGGTCAAGGTCGAAGTCGTCGAGGAGCAAGAGCAGCAATTCATCGAGCCCCGAGTCATCCGTGAGGTGACGGTGGGGGGGATCGCGCGGCTGGAGAACGGCCGGCTGAAACTGACGTATGGCCCGGGCAAGAGCGGTCCGGCTTTGTGCCCTACTTGAGTGCGTTAACGGAGGCCATGGTGGCCATGGCCGGATCACGCCTGGATCAAGTGACGCGATGGGTGGCCCGGCGCCGTGCCTGGGTGCAGGCGGCGTTTCTGGTCATCTGGCTCGATCCCTTCTTGCTCCGCCTGCACAACGTGTGCGGGCCGGTTTTTCACTGCTATTCCTGTCCGCTGGCTTTCTTGGCCTGCCCCATCGGTGTGGTGGCCAACTTCAGCGCCTTGCATCTGTTCCCCTTTGCGGCAGTCGGCACGCTCGTGGCGATCGGAGCCATCGTGGGCACGGCGGTCTGCGGCTGGGCTTGCCCCTTCGGCTTCCTGCAGGACATGGCTGCCAAAATTCCGACACCGCGGTTCCGCATTCCCGCTTGGGCAGGCTACACTCGCTACCTCGTCCTGATCAGCCTGGTCGTGTTCGTTCCGTACCTGTGGGGCGAGGCCCATCCGTTGTTCTTCTGCCGTGTCTGTCCGGCCGGGGCGTTGGAGGGCGCCTTGCCCAACACCGTCCGCATGTATCGCGAGGGCAACGGATTGGTGCTGCCGAGCACGATCAAGCTGGCCGTTCTGGTGGCCGTGGTGGTCGGTATGCTGTTTGCCGTTCGTCCCTGGTGCAAGCTTTTCTGCCCGCTCGGGGCTATCTTCGCGATGTTCAATCGAGCATCGGTGTTCGTTCTGCGGTTTCGCACCGATGCCTGCAGGACGTGCGGGCAGTGCGACAAGATGTGTCGTTACGGCGTGCTCCCTAATGCGAGCGTGAACAACGGCCGCTGCATCCGTTGTCTGGAGTGTACTCGGTGCAGCGCCTTGATGGTTGGCACGGTGTTCGCCGGAAGTTCCGCCGGCAGCCCGCAGGGGCCTGCCGGCATGGGCCGAGACCGATCCGGACCGCCAGACGAAGAGCCGCCGTGCAACGTTTGCGGTACGCCGCCGTCTAATACGGTGCAATGATCCTCGCGAGTTCGGCCGCGGAGCTGCAGCGTCGCGCTGCTGAGGTCCGGCCACTGACGGGAGCCAAATCTGCTCTCGGGCACTTCGCCCGAGCGAATGGAGGACGACCTATGAGCCGTATCCTGGCCCTGATGGGGGTGAGCGTCGCCGTGCTCATAATCGGCGTGCCCATCATTCGTGCCGAAACCGCCGAACTCGAGTTACAGACGCTGCCCGAATCGTACGAGTATCGTACCAAAGAGTACTACCTGAACCTGATATCTCCGCAGCATTTCTACCTGCACAGGGAAATGTCGGATCAGTGGCAGGGGGAAGAGTTCGAGCAGATCGTCAAGAAAGAGCCAAAGTATTCGTGCGAACGGCCTTTCAAGGCGGTGGCCAAGATTGGCTCGTACCGGTATGCGTTCGCGCTGGACTCCACCAAACTGGCGGCGGAGGGTTTCAACCGGCTGTACCTCGACGCCAACCGTAACGGCGATCTTACCGATGAGAAACCAATCCGGGCCCGGCCGATGGACGGCATTTTCGGAGGCAGCTATCGGCACCGTGAGTTCCCGCCGCAGACACTGGTGGTCGAAGCCGGCGGTCAGAAGTTCGAGATGCCTTTTGCTCTGTCGGTAGGTTCGCATGTGGTAGAGGACGACCTTTTCTACGTCTCGGTTTCCTTGAAGGCGAGCGCCTATCGGCATGGCAAGATCCAGATCGACGGCAAACCCCATGAGATCATCCTGCTCGACTACAACAGCAACGGAACCTTCAACGACGAGTTCTGGATGGATGAGGAGGTGCACGGGCAGGACGCTCCTGCGTATCCCCACACCGGCGACATGGTGCTGATCGACCCGGATCACAAGGCTCCACGCTACTCGGGCTACAGCCCGTGCGACTCACCTGATCGCCAGTATCTGTCCAAACTGGTCAATGTCGAGGGGCGGTACTACCGCATCTCCGTGACTCCCGCCGGGGACAAGGTCACGCTGGAACCGGCCGAACTGCCGTTGGGTTCGGTGGTCAACGCCTCTGGTCCGTACCGCGCCGTGATCTACGGCAAGGAAGGTTTGATCAAGATCGCGGGGGACAAAGACAAGCCGGTGGCTGTGCCCGCCGGCAAGTGGCGGCTCCTCGAGTATCAGCTGGACCTGACCGACGCCAAGCCGGCGTCCAAATCGAAAGAGGCTGCCACGCAGCCCGCTCCCGCAAAGAAGAAAAAGTCGCTTGCCCAGCGGCTGGCGAGCATCTTCGGGGGCGACGGCGACGAGATTGTATTCAGCACCGGGCCAAAGCTCACGCTCGCGCAAGCCCGCGCCACTCACGAGTTCAAACCGATGACCGTGGCCCAGGGCAAGACTGAGAGGCTGGTCTTCGGCCCGCCCTACAAACCGATCGTCAGGGTCGCCTACGTGAACGACCGAGACGTCCATCTGCAATTGGACATCATCGGTTCGGCCGGCGAGTACTGTGATGCACTCATGGTCAAGGGCAGCCAACCCGGCAAACCCTCGTTCAGGATCATGAAAAATGACGGAACCCTCGTCAAAAAGGGTCAGTTCGAGTATGGGTGAGGCTTCACCTGTTCGTACTCGTGGCGAGTACCTTCAAAGCTGGAAGATGAATACCGCGTTAAGGTCGAGATGGAGGCCGGTCCCTTCGAGATGGACTGCTCGGGCGAGACCGTGCTCCGCAAGGCCGAATTGCAGGGTGAAAGCTGAGAAGAAGTCTGTCCACGTGAGGGGGGCATTGTGGTGCAGGCATCCATGCCTGCACGTGCACGTTGGAAGCGTGCACATGCTGCCCCGCAAGGGGCAGGGGTTAATAGCCGGGCGGCGTAAGCCCCCGGTGAGCGACGAAGCTCCATCCTTCCGTCCCTTCTGTCTCATGGAGCCCCGACAGGGGCGACAGATGCAACGCAACGCCGACACGGCATTGATGTCGCCCGCGGTGCGCATGGCATGTGCTCTTGCCAATGCGGATGACCGATATATGGCCTACAGCCCATAGCTCACGGCTCACAGCTCTTAACGCATCAAGGCGACGGCCTGCTGCCGTGGCGTTCTCGGAGGGTTCTCTTCAACTCCTGGGCTTCCAGGCGGGCGCGATCGAGCAGGGGGGCAAGATCGAAGACGCGGTCGATGCTGTGCACGAGCGGCAGTTCCCGTCCCGACACGCGAATGGTGAGGATGGGCACCAGCTCCGGGCCGGGGACGTTTAGGATTTGCAACTGCTGGCCGTCGATGAGCAGCTTGGCCCGGGCCCGCACGAACTCCACCGAGGGCGGGAGCATACGGGCCAACAGGTCGGGCACTTTGAAGCCCATGTGCTTGCTGAGCAAATCCAGCAGAAGCGATCGGTCGATCGTGCCCGGTTTGCCGGGCGGCGGCGTGGCGTCGATATCGATATTGCCGCTGCTCAGTTCGTTATTCTTGATGATCAGCGACGCAATGCGCAGATCGAGCCGTCCGTCGATGCTGGGGCGTTGGAGCAGCATCTCCAACAGCGCGGCCAACCGGCCCTCGCGCCAATGACCGGCCACGCTCAGGCTTCGGATGGTCTCGCCCTCGAGCAGGCCGTTGTGCACCTCGAGATGAATCTTGCCGCCGATGGCGGGCAGGCCGTAGCGGTTCAGCAGGGGATCGAGATTGAGATCGCGCAGCTCGCCGCTGAATCGCAGGTGGGCCAACCCGTCGGCGCGAATCACCGCGCGGTGGATGGTCAGATCGAGCAGTCCGGACAACGGTCCGCCGCGCAGCCGGCTCGTCATCTCCTCCAGCCGAATCTCGCGAGCCACGCCGTCGAGTTCGATCACGTCGCCGCCAGTCTGCTGCCGAAGACTGATACGGCCCGCGAACGCTCCTTGCGTTACCGGCGTGGCCAGCATCTGCTCGAGGCCCAGCGCAGCCAGTGGCAGCGGCGGCACGTCGAGCACCACCTCGGGCAGGAAGTTCTGCTCGTTCGACGGGTCGATCTTCGCCCGGATGCGAATGGGGTCGGCCACCCGTGCCCCGTTGAGCGAATACGTGACCAGCTCGGCCTGGCCGTGTCCGCTGTCGTCGAAGTCGACGCGGCCAGTCACGCCGTCGGCGCGGATGCGGAAATCACGGTGAGGCCGCGTGATGCTCGCGTTGTGAAACTCGACCCGCTTGATGTTCAGATCGGAAAAGTTGTGCAGCAGGCTGGCCCGCAGCACAGTCATGTAGTCGTCGGACTCCCACTCCTCCGAGCCGATGGATAGCACGGCGTCGTACAGGTGCAGCACCGTGCCGCCGCTGTCATTGGGCGACGCGTCCCACACCGCCCGCGGCGAGTGGAAGATGCGGGCCCGCCGTTCGGGCAGCCACATTTGCACGTCGTGGAGCACGCGGGACCGCAGCGTGTCCGGGCGGACTGCGCCCACGTCGGTGGGCAGGCCGAAGAACGTCGTCAGCGCCCGCTCGACCTTGCGGCGGTAGGAATCGCTGCGGTAGTACAATCCGTAGCCGAGCGACCCGCCCAGCACGCCCACGACGGCCAGCAGCAGACCCAAAGCCAAGAGTACGCGGCGGTTACGCATGGCGGGCTAGTGTAACCGTGGCTGGAGCATGGGGGAATACCGGCCGGGAGGCCCTCACGGTACAATAACCGGCCTTATGGTGTGGCGTCAGATTTTCCACGTCTCGCTGGCTCGCAAGTGCCAGTTGCTGTTCGGCCTGGCCGTGGCGTTGATCATCACGGCTACGCTCTTCGTCCCAGGCTACTGGATGGAAATGTTCATCCACGAGTTGAACGCGCTGCGCACGCGGGAACTGGCCATGCTGGCGCGGGCCCGCACCAATCCCACTGCCGCCGACTGGGGCCGCGAGCAACAGCTCCTCGACCAGTGGTGGCAGGACAATCTCAAAGATTTGCGTCTGCCCGCCGACGTACGACCGCGGCTCATCCAGTTGCCCCCGCCCGCCGACGTGACCATGCCCACCATCGACGCCGTGCTGACGTTGCCGGTCCGTCCGCCCAAGTGGTTGCGGAATACCGCCGGCATCCTGGCGACGCTGTCGAAGAGTTCGACGACGGTGCGACTGGCGACCGCCGGGCTGCATCTGATCCCGCTGGAGTACCGTAACCAGGCGCGCGAGCAGGTCCGGGTGATGCTGCCGCGGGCGCGGCTCATGCTTCGCGAGCGGCTTTACTACGATCCGGCGGACACCGTTCTGGTCAAAGCCCTGCGCGAGATGCAGACCGACGAGAGCATGCGGTGGGCCGAGAGCTACACGCCCGGCAACCCGCGATTGTATCGCTGCATTCTGGCCGTCCGCGGTATCAAGCAGGGCACCGGCCGCCGCCCGCTGCTCGGCGTCATCGACGTGCAGCGCCGCGTGGACACCACCAGCGACGTGCTGCTCACGCGGGCCATCGTCGTGCTCGCGGGCCTGCTCGCCGGCTTCCTGGCCATCCTGGTGTTCTATCTGATCTCGCAGCGGCTGATTCTTGCCCCCGTGCGCGAACTGAAAGCCTGTGCTGAACGCATCTCGGGCGGCGACCTGTCGGCGCGGGCCGACCTGAGTACCGGCGACGAATTCGAGGAACTATCCGACGCGTTCAACAACATGCTCGGGCAACTGGAACGCTCGCGATTGGAACTCGAGACCATCAATCGCTCGCTCGACGCCCGGCTCGGTGAGATGGCCCAGACCAACGTCGCTCTGTACGAATCCAACAAGCTCAAGAGCGAGTTCCTTGCCAACGTCAGCCACGAACTGCGGACGCCGCTCACGTCGATCATCGGGTTTGCCGACCTGCTGCGGGACTCAGCCAGTGGCGAGGGCCCCGTGGACAAGACGCGCCTGGCCCGCTACGCCCACAACATCCTGACCAGCGGGCGGGGCCTGCTCGACATTATCAACGACCTGCTCGATCTGGCGAAGATCGAGGCCGGTCGCATTGAGTTGCACCGCAGCATGTTTACGCTGCGGGACGTGTGCGAAGCACTCTACGATCTCACCCGCCCGCTGTTCGACAAGAAGAACATCGAATTTCATATGGAACTGGCTGAGGAACTGCCCATGATGAACAGCGATGCGGGCAAGATCCGCCAGATTCTGTACAACCTGCTGAGCAACGCGAGCAAGTACACACCCGAAGGCGGGCAGGTCCGGTTCCGAGCCGAGCCCATCGACGGCGGGCAACAGGTTCGCCTGGCGGTCACCGACACCGGCCCGGGCATCGCACCCGAGCATCGCGAGCAGATCTTCGAGAAGTTCCGCCAGCTCGACTCGTCGGTCACCCGCGAGCACAGCGGCACCGGCCTGGGCTTGGCCATCACCCGCGAGTTGTCCATGATGTTGGGCGGGCAGATCCGGCTCGAGAGCGAGGTCGGTAAAGGCTCGACGTTCATTGTCGAACTGCCCGTCGCCTGTCCGGACGCTGCCGCTCGTCGCATGCCCGCGCTAACGTGACAGACTGACGCGGCGAGGGAGGATGACTGGCCGTTCAAGAGCAGGGGGCCGGCAAGATGAAACACCGGGGCCGCTGTGATCGCCGCCTGTACCGACTATCCGCTTGCGTTGCCGCGATCTTCTTCGCGACCGCGGTGATGGCCCAGCGGAGCACTACGCCGGAGGATGCGGGCCGTGCCGAGGCTCGTCCCAACATTCTGTTCATCCTAGCCGACCAGTACCGCTGGGATTGCGTGGGAGCGGCGGGCAATCCGCGGATCCACACGCCGAATCTGGATCGACTGGCTCGCCAGGGCACATGGTTCAACCGAACGTATGCCGCGCAGCCCGTCTGCTCACCCAACCGGGCGGCCATCCTCACCGGATTGTATCCGCATGCCGCCGGCGTTCCGGACAATTACACGGGCGGTCCGGAGGCCCAACATTCCTTGCCGTCCACGTCGTTAACGCTGAGTGAGATGCTCACGCCGGCCGGCTATGACTGCGGCTACTTCGGCAAGTGGCATCTCGGACGCCGCGATGCTTTCCCGACTTTTCCCGAGTACCCGCACGACGGCCGGGGCGAAGGTCATTACTTCGGCAAAGACGACAATCGCCGTTACGCCGTGGACGTCATCACTGACGATGCGATTGCTTTTCTGAAACGTCCTCGGAACCAGCCGTTCTACCTCTATGTGTCGTACTACCCGCCGCATCCGCCGTTCGTAGCGCCGCCCGGCTACGAAGATCGATACCGCGACATCGCCGACCGCGAGCAGCGCATCTACTACGCCATGTGCACCAAGGTGGATGAGGCAGTGGGCGAGTTGCTGGCCGCGCTCGATGCGCTTGGCCGGGCCCACGACACGCTGGTGGTCTTCACGTCGGATCACGGCCACAACTTCGCACCGCGATGGAACAACCACCACAAGCGCGTGTGCTACGACACGTCCGCTCGCGTGCCGCTCATGATACGGTGGCCGGGCGTGGTCCCCGCCGGGCGCCGCTGCGATGCACTGGTCAGCTCGGTCGATCTGACGCCGACGCTGCTGGGCTTGGCCGGTCAGGCTGTTCCGCCTGATCTTCACGGCCGGGACCTGAGCGACCTCGTCCGCGGTCGCACCGACGCCGGCCGTCCGTGCGTGTTCATCGAGAATGTGCCCTATCCCTTCGAACCGGCCAAGGGCGAGGAACGCTGCGTCTTCGATGGTAGGTTCAAGCTGATCCTTAGCACGCGACGGCCGCCGGAACTGCTCGATCTTCGGAACGATCCCGAGGAGACCACCAACCGTTGGGAGGACATGAGAGGCGGGCAGGTCGCCCGGCGGCTGCTCGATCAGCTCGCCGACTGGGCCGTGGAAACCGACGACACCTTAGCCCCGAGATTCATCGCCGCTGCTCGCGGCTCGTCCTGAATCGCGTCGGCGTGCCGGCCGGTGGCTGACCAGCCAGGAAGATGCTCCGGGGCGGCCGACGCTCCCTGAGCCCGACCAGACCGACTGCAGGCGCGGACCAACCATCGCGCAAATGTCGTCGCTTCTTTGTTTTACGGGAAAATACACCGCTCAGGATTCGAACCTGAAACCTTCGGTTCCGTAGACCGATGCTCTATCCAATTGAGCTAGCGGTGCACTCTGTACTTATCTTAACCGCTGCAAACCCTTTGTCAACAGGTCTTTGCGCGGTACGCCGTTCGTGGAGTGGCCGTCCGGCGGTGCGGCTGGTCGACTCCGGGCTGCAACACAGAATAGCGTGAACTTGGCCCGCTGCCAAGTCACAGGGCATCGCTCAGTTTGTCGAAGCGTGCAGTGGTGCAGCCGCCTATCGGCTGGCGAACAGCTGGATCATCGTGGGCGGGCCGACGGCTCTGCTCGTGCCGGGGACGAGTCGATGTCGCGTGCGGTGAATACTGCGGCCGCATGGGTATAATCGTGGCCTCCGAACGCTGCCCCGGCCCGGCCGGGAAGGAATGGGGCCCATCTGCATGCACCGGAATTGCCGCCGCATCTTGCAAGCCAGGCTCGCCGTCGCCCTCGTCCTTTCGAGTCTGGCGAGCGGGCATCTCGCCTGCCGCTCGGCGTCTGAGCCCGTCGTCCGACTGCCGGCTCAAATGCCGCCCGCACGGCAAGCCGACGCGAATCGTCCGGGCATCATCGTCGACATTGACGAGACCATCTCCATCACGGACTACCCGACGCTGGTCTTCGGAATCGGCCACGATGATTCCAAGCCGTACGAGAATGCTCGCGAAGTGCTGGCGAGCTTGAGCGAACAGTTCGATCTGGTCTACCTGACGTCGCGGCCGCAGTGGCTGGCCGGGGAGACCCATGAATGGCTGGCCAAGCAGCAGTTTCCGCCGGGCAAAGTGCTCACCACGGCCCGAATGGTGGACGTGTACTGGCCGGGATCGTTCAAGAAACGCGCTATCGGGGCGTTGCGTCATACGTTGCCCACACTCCTGATCGGAATCGGCGATCGTCATACCGATATCGAGGCGTACGTCGCGAACAATATGCTCGCACTGGTGGTCCATCCTCGCCGCGGCGTGAAGTACCATCCGGACGCCATCATCCTGCAGGACTGGCCGGCGGTACAAGCCTTCTTCGAGGAGCACAAACAGACGCTGTGCGATCCTGATGCCCTGCGGGCGCATTTTGGCGTCGGCGGCCCGCCGCTCGATCCGGCGACCGTGCGCACGGAGCCGGAGATGGATCTGTCGCTGCTCGTGAAGGTCCCGCTACTGGGGCCGACGCTGCTCGTCGAGAACGTGGCGAAGCTCGGGCTGGCCCATGAGCAGCGGGAGGCTCTGCAAGCGCTGGAGCGCCTGGCCGTGCCGTTCGAGGACGTTCTCCGCGAGGTGACAGCTCGGTTCGGCGAGGAAAATCTGTTGGAACTGAGGCTCGCCATCGAGGGCGGCGAATTGGTCTTCATCGTAGAGCACGTGCGCGACGGCGAGGTTTTCGAGGACGAGCTGGATTCCAGGTTCGAACGCGTCGAGCCGCCGGAACGGTTGATCTTTTTGCGCGACGATCCGTTGACCGCTCGCGTCCGGGCGCGTCTCACGTTCAGCGAAGCGTTGGCACGCGCTCTCGAGGCCATGGAAGGGCTACCCTGCGAGATCGAGCTGGAGATGGATGACGGCCGTCCCACGTATGAAATCGCCATGTGGACATTGGGCCGTTTCATCGAGGTCGAGGTCGACGCCGAGACCGGTGAAGTCATCGAAATCGAAGATGAAACCGCCCTCCGCTGACCCTGCCCTCACCACACTCTTGGGCCCCGTAAGGGGCAGCGGTCAATAGTCCGGCGGCGTAAGCCCCCAGTCGGCGACCGCACCCCCCGAACTCGTTTCTTTGGATGGAGTCCCGATAGGGGCGAAGGACAAGACGGGACAGCGACACGTGGATGTATGTCGGCGGCCGGGGGATGGTGCTGCTGTGATGTCCGCTCGCTGGATTGGCGGGGGGCGAACGATCCTACAATCCCGCGTGAGCGTCGGGGCGAGGACTTCCGATTACGAGGAGGCGTCATGCAACGTTCACGCCCCCGGCACGGAATCGGCTGGTGGATGGCGATCGCAGGCCGCGTGGTGGTGTTGGTCACGGCACTTTCGCCGGCGACGCTGGAGGCTCAGAGAGACGGTCGGCTTGTGAGTGCGAGTACAGCCGAGCAGCGGGTTGTCTCGCCCATTCCCGATCTGGGCTGGGTCTACCCCGACTACATCGACTGGCTCGAGCGCCGATCCATGTTGTATCAGTCGCAGCGGCTCGCGCCCATGGTCTCCGGACGCGGTCTGCAATGGCAGCGCGAGTTTGCCGAGCCGCAACCGCGAGCGGTCGTGCGGGCCGCATCGGTGTGGGTGCTGGGCTACCCCGGCTCGGTGATCACCCGTCCGGGCGAGTCGGTCATCGCAACGTGGGCCGATCCGCAGCTCTGGCAGGCGTTCGACGAGATTGGGATTGATCTGCTGCACACCGGTCCCGTCATGCGTGCGGGCGGCATCGTGCGGAAGCACTACACGCCGACCATCGACGGCTGGTTCGACCGCATTTCGCTGGAGATCGACCCGGACCTGGGCACAGAGGAAGAGTATCGCCGCATGGTCGCGGTCGCGGCTCGGACCGGCGGCCTCATCGCGGGCGACCTCGTGCCGCTGCACACCGGCAGGGGGGCCGACTTCCTGTTGGCATTGCGGGCGTACAAGAACTACGTCGGCATGTACACCATGGTTGAGATCGACGAGAAGGATTGGCCGTTGTTGCCGCCGGTAGACAGCGCATGGGCCACCGCGCTCATCGACAACGCCACGGCGACCGAGCTCATGCAGCGCGGCTACATACCCGGTCGAATCCAGTCGGCCGATGCTGATCCGCAGGTGCGTGGGTCCAGCGGCTGGAGCGCGACCGGCGAGATCCTCGGCGTGGACGGCCGAATCCGCCGCTGGGTCTACCTGCACATCTTCAAGCCCGGCCAGCCCACTCTGAACTGGCTGGACCCATCGTGCGCGGCGCAGCAGGTGGTTGCCGGCGATCTGGTTCGCACGATTCACGATCTCGGGACGCAGGTGGTGCGGCTTGATGCCGTGCCATTCCTGGGCATCGAGCGACAAGAGGGCACGTCGCTTGCCATCTCCTATGGGCACCCGCTGTCGATACTCGGCACCAACTATCTGGCCTTCCTCACACGCAAGCTCGGCGGTTGGAGTTTCCAGGAGCTGAACGTGCCGCTCGTCAAGCTCAAGGAGTACATGGCGAACGGTCCCGATCTGTCCTACGACTTCTTCACGCGCACGGAAACCTTGCATGCTCTGCTCATGGGTGACGCCGCTTTGTTGCGGCAGGCGTACACGTTTCTTCTCGATGCGGAGGTGCAGCCAGCCCAGCTCGTGCACGATCTGCAGAATCACGATGAGATCACCTACCAGCTCGTCCCGCTCGACTTCCTGGGTGAAGAGAAGCTCGTCTACAAGGGCGAGACCATTATGGCCACGCACCTGCGCGAGCGCACGTTGCAGGAAATGCGGAGCCGAGCCGCCGGCGAAGCGGCGCCGTACAACCTGCTCTACCGGCCGACTCGCGACGGCCTGGCCACGACGTACACCGGCTTCGTGGCGGCCGCGCTCGGCGTTCGCGACCTGCGGGCGATCACGCCCGAGCAGATCGAGCAGATTCGCCGCGGACATCTGTTGTTGGCGTTCGCCACGGCCATCCAGCCGGGGGTCTTCAGCCTGTCAAGCTGGGATCTGGTGGGCGCGCTGCCGCTGCCGTCCGAATCGGTGGCGGATCTCCTGCGCGATGCCGACTACCGTTGGATCAATCGCGGCGGCGTCGATCTGCTCGGCGTTAACCCCGAAGCTGCGACCTCGCGCTTCGGTCTGCCGCGGGCACGAGCTCTTTACGGATCGCTGCCCGAACAGCTGAAGGACCCGGAATCGTTTGCCTCGCAACTGAAGCGAATCCTGGCCGTTCGCAAGAAGCATCGCATCGACGAGGGCGAGTTGATCGCGGTTCCCAATGTCAGCAATTCAGCCCTCTGCGTGCTGCTTATGCGCGTGCCAGGCACACCCGTGCTTGCCATCACGGTTCTGAATTTCAGCCGCGGGCCCGTCCGGGAGCGAATCGATCTGTCCGCCATTCCGGGGCTACCGATCGAACGCATCGTCGAGCAGCCCGTGTATGAGGTCATGCGCGAGCGAACGGAGGGGCGAGTGAGCCAGCAGGGCATTGTGGACTGCACACTCGACAGTTGGTCGGGCACATTGCTCATCGTGCCCATTCGATCATGAGGTGCCGGTTTCGCCGGTATCAGGTTGCGGTGCAGGCACCCTGCCTGCACATGCACGCGGGAAGCCCTGCACCACAAAGACGCGTGCACCGCAAGAACGAGGCGGGCGAGACGCCCGCCCCCCGGAGGGTCACCGCGACCGGGAGCCGGTCAGAAGCTGCTCGGGTCGTTCGGGTTGAATCTCCTTATCACGTTCGCTGGTCGTGTGCGTGCCGTTCAAGATCACGGTCGTCCTGCTATCGGCGGCCGGTCTCGTTCCTTCGGCGACGGGCTGAGGCTCGTTCGCCGAGCCGTCCGGTTCGATGAACTGCTCCTCCTCGGTCGATCCCGTGAGAGCTGCCGTGCAGGTCATCCCGCCGGATACCACGCTGGCGACCTCGTCGAAGTACCGGGTGCCGACGAACCGTTGATGCTTGACCGCGCTGTAGCCATCATCGCGCTCCAGCTCGAATTCACGCTGCTGAAGCCCGACGTATCCGGTCATCCCTTCCTGCCGGTAAGCCCTGGACAGCTCGAACATGCTCAGGTTCAGGGCGTGGAAACCTGCCAGCGTGATGAACTGGAAGCGATAGCCCATGGCGCCCAACTCTCGTTGAAACTTCGAAATGGTCACGTCGTCCAGTTGGGCCTTCCAGTTGAAAGAGGGCGAGCAGTTGTAGGCCAGGAGCTTGCCCGGGTAAACCTGGTGGATGCCCTCGGCAAACAGCCGGGCCTCCTCCAAATCCGGGTGTGACGTTTCGCACCAGATCATGTCCGCATAGGGGGCGTAAGCGATTCCGCGGGCGATCGCGCAGGCGAGCCCGCCGTTGATGCGGAAGAAGCCCTCGTGCGTTCGCTCGCCCGTGATGAACCGGTGATCACGCTCATCCACGTCCGAGGTCAACAGCGTGGCCGAGTCGGCATCGGTGCGGGCGATGATAATCGTCGGCACTCCCATGACGTCGCTGGCCAGCCGGGCCGCCACCAGCTTCTCGATGAACTCCCGGACGGGCACCAGCACCTTTCCGCCCATGTGCCCGCATTTCTTGGCGGAACTGAGCTGGTCCTCGAAGTGAACGCCGGCCGCACCCGCCTCGATCATCTGCTTCATCAGTTCGAACGCGTTTAGATTGCCGCCAAAGCCGGCCTCGGCGTCCGCCACGATGGGCACGTACCAGTCGATCCCGGCGGCGGGCTTGCCCTCGCAAGCGTGGATCTGATCGGCGCGTTGCAAAGCATTGTTGATCCGCCGAACGAGCGATGGCACGCTGGACACGGGGTAGAGGCTCAGATCGGGATACGTCTGTCCCGCCACATTGGCGTCGGCCGCGACCTGCCAACCACTGCAATAGATGGCCTCCAGGCCCGCCTGCACCATCTGCACCGCCTGGTTGCCGGTCAGCGCGCCCAAGGCGGGAACGTAATCGCGCGAATGAACGGCACGCCACAATCGTTCGGCCCCGCGTCGGGCCAGCGTATATTCGATATTCAGGCTGCCGCGCAGCCGAATCACGTCTTCAGCGGTGTAAGGCCGGGATACGTAAGCCCAGCGTGGTTGGCTCGACCAGGAAGCGGCCAGTTGCCGGGCTTCCTGTTCGGGGTCGATCATCGCCGCAACATCATTATGGAACATCGGCGCTATATCCTTTCTTATGCCAAGTGCTCGTAAGCCGGGAGGGTGAGAAAATCGGCCAGTTCGGTCGAAGTCGAAAGACGATCGAACAGCTGGGATGCCAATTCGAACTTACCTGCGTCGTACGCCGTGGAACCCAGGCTCTCCCGAATCTTCCCGAGTTCCTCGGCGGTCAGTTGTCGAAACAGTTCGGTGGTCACCTTGCGACCGTCATCCAGGACGCCGCCGGGGTGATGGATCCATTGCCAGATTTGCGTGCGCGAAATCTCAGCCGTGGCTGCATCTTCCATCAGGTTGTACAGCGGCACGCAGCCGTTTCCGCGCAGCCACGCCTCGAGGTACTGGATGCCGACGTTGATGTTCGTCCGCAACCCGCGCTCGGTGATCGGTCCCTGGTACGGCTCGACCAGATCGCGGGCGGTCACATGCACGTCCTCGCGCAGGCGGTCCACCTGGTTGGGTTGGGGCATGTGTTTGTCGAACATCTCACGGGCGATGGGCACCAGCCCCGGGTGGGCCACCCACGTGCCGTCGTGGCCATCCGTCACCTCCCGGAGCTTGTCCGCTCGCACCATGGACAGGGCCGCTTCGTTGGCCGTGGGATCGGTCTTGATCGGGATTTGAGCCGCCATGCCGCCCATGGCGTGAGCGCCACGCCGGTGGCAGACTCGGATTACGTTCAGCGTGTAGGCTCGCATGAACGGCACGGTCATGGTCACGCGGGCCCGGTCGGGCAGGACGTGCTCGTTGCTGGCCCGCAGCGTCTTGATGTAGCTGAAGATGTAATCCCACCGTCCGCAGTTCAGGCCGGCCGAGTGGTCGCGCAGCTCGTACAGGATTTCCTCGCACTCGAAGGCCGCCGGCAGCGTCTCGATCAACACGGTGGCCTTGATCGTGCTGCGCGGAATGCCCAGTTCATCCTGGGCCAGCTCGAACACCTCGTTCCACAACCGCGCTTCGAGATGGCTTTCGAGCTTGGGCAGATAGAAGTACGGGCCTGTCCCACGATCCAGCAGCTCGCGCGCGTTGTGGAAGAAATACAGGCCGAAGTCGAAGAGTGCCCCCGACATGGCCTCGCCGTCGACCCGCACGTGTTTTTCGGGCAGATGCCAGCCTCGCGGCCGAACCAGCAGCACGGCCGGGTTGTCGCTCAATTGATACTGTTTTCCCTCAGGACTGGTATAGGAAATTCTTCGGCGAACCGCGTCGCACAGATTGAGTTGGCCCTGAACGAGGTTGTCCCAGGTGGGGGAGTTGGCATCCTCGAAGTCGGCCATGAATGTCTTGGCGCCGCTGTTCAGGGCGTTGATCACCATTTTGCGATCGGTCGGGCCGGTGATTTCCACCCGGCGATCCTGCATGTCGGCGGGGACGGGGGCGACCTTCCATTGGCCTTCGCGAACGTGACGCGTCTCGGGCAGGAAGTCGAGCGTTGCCCCTGCGTCCAGCTCGGCCTGCCGTTGCTTGCGACGCGCGAGCAACTCGCGCCGACGGCCTTCGGCATAGCGATGCAGGCCAGCGACGAACTCCATCGCTTGCGGCGTCAGAACGCGATCGTAACCCGGCCCTTGATGGCCTGTGATTTCGATGTTTTTGCGCGCGACCTCATGCGTGGTCATAACCGACATAACGGTGCTCCTGCTCGAGTTTCGAATCGAACCGCCAAAAAGTGGAAGCTGGCGTTCCCGCTTCGGACTCGTTTCCGGCTCCGGCTGTCGTTCCGGTCGGAAGCTTGTGCAGATGCAAAAGGATATGGAGCAGTTTGCGAACGGAACACGCCAATAATGTCAATGCTGGGTATAGAATTCATCAATAGTGCAGTGGCATCGGGGCAGCGAGGTGAACGACGTGGTCCGGCAGCGTGACTGCAACTCCTGTCGCTTCAGAACGGCCTACAAGCAGAATCGCCTTCAGCAACTGCGGGGTTTCTGCTACGCCGCTCAGGCCGGCAGCATGTCCAAGGCGGCTCAGCGCATGCTTCTTCGGCAACCGTCGGTGTCCTTGCAGATCCGGTCGCTCGAGCGGGAGCTGGGCGTTCAGTTGTTCGATCGCAGCGGGCCGAAGATCGCGTTGACCGCGCAGGGCAAGCTGCTCTATGAACTGGCGGCGCCGCTGGTCGAGGGACTGGACACGTTGGAGGAGTCTTTTGCCGCCCGGCGCGACGTCGTGCTCAAAGGCCGGTTGGATATCGCGGCCGGCGAGTCCACGATCCTGTACATCCTCCCTCGATACGTCAGTGAATTCACCCGCAATCACCCCGGCATCGATCTCGAGCTGCACAACGTGACCGGACGTGAGGGGCTGATCATGCTGCGAGCGGGCGAAGTCGATTTCGCTTTCGGCTCCATGCTCGACGTGCCCGACGACATCGAATACATCCCGCTCTACACGTTCCACCCCGTTCTCATCGCCGCTCCGGATCATCCGTTGGCCCATGGCGGCAAGATTACGCTGGAGGACATCGCCCAATATCCGTTGATCCTGCCGCCGCGGCATTTGACCACCTGGCAGGTGGTCGATTCGACGTTCAAGCAGCGTGGGTTGAAATACCAGGTGAAGGTCGAGGCCGGTGGCTGGGAGGTCATCAAGCGGTACGTCGAACTGGGGCTGGGGATCTCCGTTGTCACGAGCATCTGCTTGACCGGCAGCGAACGGCTGGTGGCCGTGCCGGTGAAGGAGTACTTCCCCCAACGCACCTACGGCGTCGTGCTTCGCAAGGGCAAGTTCCTCTCGCCCCAGGCCCGGCGGTTCATTGAGCTGCTGGATCCACGCTTCCACGAGCGAAACCCGGGCGGTCATGGTTTTTCTCGGCCCGTCGTGGCCGGCAGCTGAGTCCTGTAATCTCATCACATGCGATGGGCCCGGGGACTGGTCGTGCTTTCCGCGTGCGGCGTTTCGTTTGACTCAACTGTCGCAACAATGACACCACTCGCTTGGGGAAGAATCACAGCGCCTTTTTCCTGGAAAACGGCGGTTTCCCGCGTAGAATAGCTTAGCGGTTCGTGCGGGCCGCGGAGGGAAAAGATGAAAGCGATACTTCTCGCATTCGGCCTGCTATGCGCGGGCTCGGTGTTCTCCATTTCTTACGCATCCTCTCCCCAGTGGGTGGAAGATGAAACCCGGCAGGGTGTGCAAGGCACCGTTCGCGCCATGGTTGTCTCCTCTGATGGGCAGACGCTGTACGCGGGCGGAGTCTTCACCTCCATCGGCGGCACGGCGGCGGCGAACGTGGCTCAGTTTGATGGCCGCACCTGGTCGCCCATGGGGGCCGGCTTCAACGACGCGGTCTGGACGCTGGCCGTCCTCGACTTGGGCGATGGGCCGGCGCTCTATGCCGGCGGCGATTTCACCATGTCCGGGGATACGGCCATCAACCATGTCGCCCGGTGGGACGGCACGGCCTGGCAGCCCGTGGGCACGGGAACGGACGGCGGCGTGTATGCTTTGACGGCGTATCCGGTCGGCGGTGTGCCCGCTCTGATCGCCGCTGGTCAGTTCTCTATGGCCGGGGGCACGTCCGCAAAAAACATCGCCGCCTACGCGAACGATTCGTGGACGCCGCTGGGGGACGGGCTCACCGGGGCGGCGCCTCTTTATCTCGCGTTCGCCCGGGCGCTGGCCGTCTACGACGCAGGCAGCGGCCCCGAACTCTACGTCGGCGGTTTCTTCAACAGTCCCGGCAAGAACATCGCACGTTGGAACGGCACGTCGTGGGCGGCCCTGGGCACGGGGGCCGGTGGTGTGGTCAACGCCCTGGTTGTGTGGAACGACGGAAGCGGCGAGCGCCTGTACGTCGGCGGTGCATTCACCAGTGCCGGTAACGTTGTCGATGCCACACGTATCGCCCGATGGAATGGGAGTGCGTGGTCCGCTCTGGCCGAGGGACTGCGTGATGAGCCCGTGAACACGCTGACCGTGATCGGTCAGGGCGGCAGCGCCGGACTCTACGCCGGCGGGCAGTTCACGCGGTCGGGCGATCTGGACACTCGCCGAGTCGCCCGATGGAACGGCACGGCCTGGAGTGCCCTCGGCGACGGAATCCCCGATGACGCTTGCTGGTGCGATCCGTCGTGCTCCTGCGAGCCGAAGCCGGTCGTGGTCTATGCGATGGCCTTCTTCAAAGAAGGCCTGTACGTGGCCGGCGAGTTCTCACGAATTACCGATTGCGTCACGCCCGTGAATCTGGCGCGATGGATGGCCCGGCCGAGCGATACGGTGGCGGCCGACTTCGATTGGGACCGCGACGTCGATGTGGATGATCTCGCGGCCTTTCAGACTTGTGCGACCGGCCCGGGGCTTGGCCCCGTTTCCCCATGCTGCACTTGGGCCGATCTCAACACCGATGGTCACGTGGACATGATCGACTTTGCCATGCTGCAGCGTTGCCTGACCATTCCGGCAGGATCAATCCCTCCGAGCGGATGCGAGTGACGGAAGAAGGAGACAGGAGTCAGGAGACAGGAGACAGAAGGAAAGCAGGAACCCGCTTCCATCTCTTTTCGGTCTCTTGGTCCGCAGGGCGCGGGGTTTCATCGCCAGCTATGGGCGAGCATCCTTGTGAGGCTCAACGGGCCCACATGCTTAACCCAACCTCCACACTTCAGAATAGCAAGGGGCTTGGCGATGGTGCTAGCCCGACTCTTGTCAAAGGTCGGCACTGCAGGCCGCTTTACCTGCGAAGGCCGTCCTGACGCCTCGCTATCGGCACTCCGTGTTCAAAGGGTTCCAACGCATGCGAAGTTGGGTCGACAGGAGGCAACGGAGCTAACGGAGAAGCCTTTCTGTTGCCTCCCTTAGCTCCTGTAAAAAACTGTTTATACTCCGTGTCCGTCCGTGCTATCCGTGGTCTGGCCTGACTTTCGCACTCTGGATCGGCGATGCAGTTGGGCAATATCGCCAGGCCCGGTTCTCGTCAAAGGTCGGCATTACAGGAGATGGCTGTCGGCGAGACGGCGACGCGAGCGCGGATGCGGGGTCGCCACTCGCCATGTAGAGATTCGTCGAAAGTGCGAAGCTTCGGCTAAGGAAGAGCCGCCTGACTCATGGCCGCGCAGCTGACAGCCCAAAGCTCACACGCCTTGGCTTCAAATCTGCAAAGCCTTGTAATCTGTGGATAGTCGCTTTGGGCGAACAGCAGCTTTGGGCCATCAGCTATCAGTCAGATGGCTGGCTCACAGCTCATGCCAATCGGCCACGCGGCCGACGCCGAAGCACGATGCCGAGCCCCAGCATGGCCAGAACAGCAGCGCCGGGAACCGGGACGGCCACCGCGAGGGTCGTGAAATCGGCAGAGGCGTTCACCTGGAAGCTGCTTCCGAACAGCGTGTCCAGTTCATTGGGCTTTCCGGTGAGCTGGAGCTGGAACAAGTTCCCGAGTGTGGAGGCCTTGTTCAGTTGACCGAAGATGCCGTTGAGATCGAGCGTGCCCTGCGTGTCACTCGTGTCGCCGGAGTACAACGGCTGGTACGCCGCCAGAACGTCGGAACGAATGACGCCGTTCTGATTGGTCAGTTCGCCGGAGATGGAGAGGGCATCGTTCACCATCGTCACGGACGTGCTGGTGAAATCACCTTCCAGCAGGACTCGGTTCTCGGAATCAGTGATGGTGTACGTACCGAGGACTGCATATTGACCCGTGCCGAGGCGGAACACATCGCCCGTGAACGTGGTCTTGAACTTGCCCGAGACGAAGTTGATCTGTTGCAGCAGCAGGCTCGAGTCGGATGAGCTCACATCGATCCGGCCGATGCTGCCTGCCAGTCCCGCGCCCTTGGAATAGACCAGTTGCACGGGGTCGGCCGTGATGGTGAGGCTGGGATTGGCTGTGGCTGCGTGCACAAGGCCCAGCGTGGCCACGATGGTCAAAAAAGCAATGGGCTTTCTCACGTCAAACATCCCCCGCCGGTCATGACCGGGCTGTTCGTTTTTTTATTCGCGTTCACGGCGCACTGCCGCTCACTTGACTACAGTGTAATCGCTGCGTCGGCCAAGTCAAGCCTAAATTTTGATAAATAAGAGACTTATATGCGACAGTGGGGGGTTTTGTCGGGTGCGGGACTTCGTCAGGTAATCGCCCGGAACCCGAGTCATCCCGGAGGCAGGCCGGCCGACTGCCGTGGTGAGTGCGCTCTGTTAGCGTTCTGTGACACGTGTTAACCGGCCGATCGTCTTTAATTCATGCGTTCTAGAGGTTTATGGTTGTTGGCTCTGCGTCCGTTTGCGTTGCGCTGCGACGGAAGCCCGTTTGTGCGGTTCTTCATTCGGCACCGGAACTCGCCCTGGCCGACGCCTTCGATGTCACCGTCCGGAGGCGGCCATAACAATACAGGGAAAAACGGGCGACAGAAGAATTGTGAAAGCTCCCCCCTGCGGCTCCGAAAGCTCGTTGGTTTTCTTGCCCCCGGCCATTTCGACCACGGATGGCACGCGCGGACACGGACAAGCAAAGGAATTTCACAGGAGATGAGGGAGGCAACAGAGAGGCTTCTCCGTTGGCTCTGTTGACTCCTGTCGGCACTGACGCCGTGCTGGCGAGAAGCTCTTGAACGCGGAGTGTCCGATCGCGTGGTGTCAGGCCAGCCTTCGAGGCTAAACAGCCGACGGCTCACGGCTTTGTTCTCCGCGCAAGCAACGCCCTCGTCGCCGGTGTTGCCGACGACGAGGGCGCGTGTAAACGAAGGGTCCGGTCAAAGAGCGCGGACTCGCTCTGCGATCAGCTGATGCGTCGCTTCACCCAGCCGACGAGCCCCAGGCCGACGAAGGCCAACGCCGCCGCTGCGGGAGCAGGCACAACAAGCGGCACGTTGGCTTCTGCAGAAAAGGAATTGTAGATTCCCGAGAAGTTGGCGGTTGCTGTCCTGCCTCCGTCGTAGGTTACCGTCACAAAGGACTTGTTCATATGGGAACCTCTGACGGCGGCGTTACTGTTGTCGACATCAATGGTAAAGTTCAAGAAGTCAGCAGAAGAGAAGCCGTCGGTGAAATCGATCTGGAGGAAGGTACCACCATCCTCGACGTCGTATGAATAGAGGACCGACGAGGACACTTCCACGAAATCAAAGCCATCGCTGTACACGGGGACTCCCCCCGCCAAGTCAAACTTGACCGGTCCGCCTCCGCCCCCAACGAGCGTGATAAGAACGGATTCAATGTTGATGTTGCCACTGCCGACGTACGTGATGGACCACGAATCCGGTCCATTGTCCCATCTGCCCATAGAGGTATCTGAATTTTCATCCGTGAACGTAATCTTGAGCATGTCAGCCCAGGCAGGCGAAGCAACGCACACGAGTATGGATGCCAACAAGCAAACCGATGCTTTTTTCATACAATGCCTCCCGAAAAAGGTATTCCTCACTTCTGCCTTCTAACCGCTGGTTCAATCAGGCTCGGGAGGCTGGCGGGCTGCGCGGCGCGAGGACGAGGAGTGCGTGTTGCGGCGACCGGAGGCGATACTCGGCTTCCGGTCGATAAAAGCGCGGGGCGGGCCTGTCGGACTCGGACGCGATCAGGCCGAAGACACTCTGCATGGGCTGGAGCGTCGGTTGGAACTCGAAGGGCACGCTGTGGCCG